>JAZLAH010000077.1:0-16305 GCA_045613065.1 Candidatus Fimenecus sp. | reverse complement strand
CCAATTAGCAGTTTTTGTTTCGTTTTCATTCCACATAATCCATTCATGCTTATTTATGTGGTCGTTTGTGCATAGTTCTAAAAATTTATTAATATGCTTCATAGTTGTTACGCTATAAAAATCTATATTTTTTGTATATGTATTGTTTGCTGGATTGTATTCAATTATAATTGTATCATACGATATTAAAAACCAATTTTTGTTACGGTTATGTTCAAATATTGCATACCTGTTACCACTTTCAATCAATGTGTTATTTTCATCATACGTTTTATAAAATGTTCGCAAATTTCGTAATTCTTCATTCGTTAATGCATATGTAGGATACCAATTATAACCGTTATATTTCGCTGTCCCAAAATCCTCATATCCATAGTGTTCTTCACATCTCTTTTTATATTCGTCTCTTTTATTCATTGTTTTTTATTTCCTTTCATATTTTTGTTTATGTTTGTTTTTTCTGAAGAGATAGGGTTTTATCCTATCTCTTCCAACATTGAGCGGTTAAAAAACTCATTTACACTCATTGAGCATTTATACGTTTTAATGTTGCATTTTTCATAATCTAATAAAATATGTTCATCATTATTCCAGAATTTTACTAATTCTTCCTTTATTTCTTTTTCATCATTAAAATCTTTTTCGCTGCCATATATCCAATGGTAACATTCTTCAATTTCTTTTGTATTTTTGTTATAAAGCTTTACGTTTGTTTGAATTTCTCTAATTGTTCTTGTGATGTTTTTCATTGTTTTTTCTTCCTTTCATTTTTGCTTTATTTTATTTTTTGTTGTAAGTTCTTTGTTTTCCTTACAATGTCATAATACACTATAATGTTAGATATTGCAAGTACTTTTTAGTTGTAACTAATAACAACTTTTAGTTGTCACCACTTGTACACGTGCGTATATAATAAGGAAGAAACACGTTCATTGTTAAAAATATAACGAGCGCCTCTGTATTTGCTCTATTTTAGAAAATAGCCATATATGGTACATAGTACCACTATCACCCTAAAAGTCCGAAATTCGTGATTTGCTGCATAAAAAATGAGATATGCAAGTTATCCACACTAATTTTGTGCATACCGTACACTATATACATTAAAAAAGTACCGTATCTATACATATTGCACAAACGTATATACGATATTTAACACTTTCTTAATAAGTTATCCACATATCCACACCAAGCAATTATTCCGTTCATAGTTTATTCATAATATGTTTACAGTTTGTTAATTGACACGCTCATTTAGTAGTGATACTTTAGTACTGTAAAGTTTCACAGTGCGAAGGTTTTAAAGCGTGAAAATTTTGAGACTTTGCAGTAGTATAGTTTTAAAGCGATAGCGCTTTAAAGTAGTAAAGCATTAAAAACTGTGAAGCATTAACACTTTAACACTTTACTTGAGTAAAGTGTTCAGAAAAAATGAAACTCAAAAAACTTTTTGCCATAAAAATTATGAAACTTTTAAAAATAACAAAACCATTTTTCCAAAAATAAAAAGTAGGGGGACAAAATTTTGAGCATTAAGAAAATTTTACGTTTTTTATTTCCAGACCTTTTATATGTAATTCCACCATTAATTTTTATCATTTTTATATTAACGCTTGAAACAATATTATCAATCTTATAAGGAGAAAAAACAATGAAAGAAATAGTAAACATTCTAATGAAACGTGATGGCATTTCAAAATCAGAAGCAATCTCTATCGTACAGGAAACAAAACTAATGATAGATGAAGCTATTGAAGCAGGAGACTATGAAGCAGTAGAAGATATACTTGCCGAAGAACTCGGACTTGAACTCGATTATGTATATGCATTTATATAATAAGGAAGGAAAAAATTATGAACATATCAAATTGGCTTTACGCAGACCATTCAATTACAATCTTACAGAAATATGGCTACTATGCCATATTTCTAAACAATGAATTTTACTGTTCCTGCGATAACTGGAAAGAAGTAACAGAAGAATTAGAACATATAAGAGGGGAAATAGACTATGAGTTGGACAAATAAATCACATGACAAACTTTATCATGACGCAAGAGCAACAATTCTTTCATCAACAGCACACAAAATAAAGTGTATGTTATTACGCACTGTAAAAGGCGAAATATCAGTTACCTATACAGATGATAATGACGATATAACAATTACAATCACATTAGGAGATAGCACTCAAAACATATATCTTCGTGATGCATTATCCGCAATTCGTAATGGCGTATCAGCTTCGCAGTTATCGTATAAAGTGCGTCTTGCCTACCAACAGAAAATATTACAAAAGTATTTCAAAAATATTACATAACTTAATAAAAATTAACACTTTTGTTATTGCATTTAGTACCATAATATAGTAACATTAAAGCATCAAGGGCGAAGCCATAACCCATAAATAGAAAGGAGAAATAAATAATGGCAAGAAAAAGAGTAGTATCAAGAACTGTAAAGGGAACTATTGTAAACACACTTTGCGTAGATGTAGAAACGCAGAAGGTAACAGAAATTGAGATTCCAGTAGGAGTAAAATTTACTTCAAATGAAAAAGCATTAAAAGCTATTTCAAAACTTCTTCCAGAAAATCAGAAAGCAGTAGCAGTTCTAACATTAACAGAGTTTGAACAGAAATATGCTATGGAAGAAGAACAGTTTATCAAATTAGCAACGCCTATAGAGTAAAGAAAAGGAGAAATAAAAATGGATAAGAAGTACACAGTAGAAATTAAAGAATGTTCAAAAGAATTGACAGCAAGAGAAAGAATTAAACTTAAAGACCTCGGAGATGCACTTAACATTAATACAGTAGTTGAAAATGAAGGCGAAGGAATAATCAAAGTAGACTATTACGCAACACTTGATATTCACAACGAATATTCAGATGATACTGACTATCAGCAGTTTGTAATTGTTGACGAAGCAGGAACAAAATATTATACAGGTTCGCAGAGTTTTATTGAAAGTTTCCTGAATATAGCTTCAGAACTGGAAGGAACTGATGAAGAATTTGTAATTAAGTGTTACGGAATTGAAAGTAAAAATTATAAAGGTAGAAGTTTTCTTTCATGCTCCCTCGCATAAATAGAAACAATATTAAATTTTAAAGTGGGGCTTTATGCCCCACTAATTTATTCTAAAGGTGGTGATTTATTTGCCTAAAAAGCCGAGAAAAAAGAAAGTCACTATAACCGAAAAGAGAAGAAAAAATCTAATTAGAGCAGTAAACCGAAGTGGTGAATATTCATCAGCGGTTACTGAAATGATACAAACAGCTTCACCACAAAAAATCAGGGCTTTATCACTTCAAAGAAATAAAAAGTTAAAAGATTATAAACTTGAGACAGGTGAACAAAGAGCATTAAAATACATTCAAACACAAGAAAAAAGAGCAGAAGAAAGAAAATTAAAAAAGCAGGAATATAAATATAATCAAGCAGAATATTATAATTGGTATACAGATGATTATTCCTATAACGATAAAAGAAGTATTGTCGAAAAAATTAATGATGATGGGTATTATTATGATAGTGAAAATAATACATATTGGGATAAACAATCAGTATATGATGAAGGTGAAAATTTATACGATAATATAATTTCAATTATTGACGATAGTTCCCTTAAAGGTGCAGGACAGTTTGGTATTCACTTTAAAAATAAGATAGATGAATATATATCCGAATATGGAAAAGAAGATACTTTACTTGCAATAGGTATAGCACCAGACGAATTTAAAGAAGATGCACAAAAAGTTTTATATTATTCTGGCGAACAATCAAATCTTGAAAAAGGATTAGAAGAATTAGAAAGTCATTTAGCACAATATTTTTCAGTATGAGCAGAGAAAAGAAGATAAGATATTTTGTAGGTGATTTTGAAACAACAGTATACGAAGGGCAGAAGTACACAGAAGTGTGGGCTTCTGCTCTGGTAGAACTGTTCACAGAAGATGTAATAATATTTCATTCCATAGAAGACACATTTAAATATCTTAAATCTTTAGATACAAATGTGATAGTATATTATCACAATTTAAAATTTGATGGAAATTTTTGGTTAGATTTATTACTTCGTAAACTCAACTATAAACAGGCAGTTAAAAAATTATCAGATAAAGAATTTGACGTTGAGTGGAAATCAGATAAATATATGGACAGCAAATCATTCAAATATCTAATATCAGATATGGGACAATGGTATGATATAAAAATAAAACATGATGATAAAATAATTGAACTGCGTGATAGTTTAAAACTCCTTCCATTTTCCGTAAAAGTAATTGGAAAGGCATTTGATACGAAGCACAAAAAACTTGATATGGAATATAAAGGTTTCAGATATGCCGGTTGCGAAATAACAGAGCAGGAAAAAGAATACATTTCAAATGACGTATTAGTAGTTAAAGAAGCACTTGAGATTATGTTCAAACAAGGGCACAAGAAATTAACAATAGGTTCATGTTGCTTTGATGAATATAAATCTCTGTTATCATCAAAATTATTTAAGTCATGGTTTCCAGACCTATATGAAATTCCAATAGATGAAGAAAAATATGGCAAAAAGACAGCAGGAGAATATATCCGCAAATCATATAAAGGTGGTTGGTGTTATTTAGCTGAAGGAAAAGAAGAAAAATTATTTGAAAATGGAATTACGATAGACGTTAATTCGCTATACCCTTCTATGATGAGTTCGGAAAGCGGTAATTATTTTCCAGTAGGTGAACCACATTTTTGGGAAGGTAAGATACCACAGGTTGCTTTAATGAACCATAGATATTTTTTCATAAAGATAAAAACAAGATTTTATTTAAAGGAAGGATATTTACCCTTCATACAAATTAAGGGAGATTTTAAATACAAGGCAACAGAATGTTTAAAAACTTCCGATTTAAGAGACAAGAATGGTAACTATCACAGGTTTTATAAGTCTTTAGATGGGAGTATCAAACCTTCGACAGTAGAATTAACACTAACAATGACAGACTATTATCTTTTACTTGAACATTATAATTTAGAAGATACAGTATATTTATCTGGTTGTTGGTTTGAGAGTGTAAAAGGACTATATGACGAATATATAAATAAATACAAAAAGATAAAACAAAATTCAAGCGGTGCTATTCGTAGTTTGGCAAAACTCTTCCTAAATAATTTATATGGAAAGATGGCAACAAATACAGACAGTTCATTCAAATATGCTTACTTAAAAGAAGATGGTGTAATTGGTTTTGAAAGAGTAATTGAAAACAATAAAAAAGCAGGATATATTGCTTGCGGTTCAGCAATTACTTCTTACTCAAGAAACTTTACAATAAGAGCAGCCCAAGCCAATTATTATGGTAAGGATAAACGTGGATTTATTTACGCTGATACAGACTCGATACATTGTGATTTAAATGAAAATGAAATTAAAAATATAAAACTACATGATACAGATTTTTGTTGTTGGAAAATTGAAAGTCATTGGGATTATGGTTGGTTTGTGAGACAGAAAACATATATAGAATTGGAAGGTGATAATTATGATGTAAAATGTGCAGGTATGCCAGAAGTATGCAAACAACAATTTATTGATGATATTAAAAGAGGTGATAAGACTATTAGAGATTTTGACTATGGATTAGAATTAGAAGGAAAATTGTTACCAAAAAGAATATTAGGTGGAGTTGTACTTGAAGATACTACATACAAAATGAGGTGAATAATATGTTTTATAGTAAAGAATATACATGGTTTCCATACCCAGATTTTAAACCTGTGTACAATAAAAAGCAATTTCTTATAACAAATGATAAAGGGTTTTTATATATCTGCACATGGATAGAAAATTTATCTGAATTTGATGATTATAATTTTCCAGAACTAAACCGTGGTGGTTGGGTCTATCTTGATAGTGATGAAGGGTGGATAGAAGATAAAAATGTAATAGCATGGTCTTATCTTCCTGAACCATACAAACCGATGTAAACAAAGAGAGTGCAAGCGTTATTACTTGCACTCTTATTATCTATAATCTATGTATATATCAAGCGGTTAGCAAATCCGATATTACCAAGGCAGTATCTTTCAACTGTGCTCTCCCTGATAACCGAGATATATAGCATAGACAGATAATCAGGATATTAATTTTATGATAGCTTCTTTGCAAGCTAAATCTTTAAATCTGAAGCAACCTCTTTCAAAATACCACTTCATATTAGCAATAAACATATCATTATTTTTTAACATAACATAATTAACATTATGGTCATCAGTTGTAACGCTTATTTTAAATCTATGTGTATTATCCACATTCTTATCGCAGTAAATTAATCCTAATTCAGAATACTGCCGTATTGCATATTCTTTTCCGAGATATTTAATTGTTGCCAAATATCTGCTATACCCTTCTGGTTTTTCAATAAAAGCAGTATTGTCATTTAGATAAACTCCCTGTGTATTATAAAGCATATAATCATTATTTTCAAATGCTTTATTAAACAAAGATTTAGTTTGTGCTTCTCCTGCACTATCAACATACCCCTGTTCTAAAACATACCCGTGTCCTCTTAAATATTTTGTATCTTTATTTAATCTTTCAGTAATGCCCAATTCAGTATAATATGGATTTATAATACTTACAGGGTTGCTTATCATAAACACAGGAACATAACGCACCTGTTCCCCATTTCCTCTTGCGACAGAAGTATGTATAGATATAAATTTCCTAATCTCATTGTCACAGTAATGATTTACTTCAGATTGAAATTCATCAAAAACAATTCGCATGGTATCCGAAAAGAAGTGCGAATATTTTTTAATCTGGTCAGAAGTATTTAACGCAACGGCATAACCACAGGAAACTTTTTTATCTGTTACCAAATCCAATAAAAACAATTCATGATATAATCCTCTGTTCTTCTTTTCAGATATCATTTCATAGGCAGGAAAAAACAATGATTTTATATCTTTAAAAAATTTATCAGCTATATTATCCAATTCATAATTGAAACGATACAGCACCATAAATTTTTCACCATATTTCAAGAACCTTTTAACGCAATATCTGTTAAAAAATGTGGTCTTTCCTGCTGACCTGTTTGTGGTACAGATATAAATCTCTGGTTTGTTATTATCCAAATCAGACATACTTAAAAGTTTAGTTCCGTCATAAAATTTTGCAGATTTTTCCATATAACAATATTAACATATTATTTACAAATTTGCAAGTATGTGTTATAATTTACTTGAAAGGAGAAAGTTTGTTATGGATTTATCAAACATTGGGACAGTTATTGCCCAGTTAGGTTTTCCTATCGTAATATGCCTTTTGATGATGTGGTATATAAATAAGTCGAACGATAAGCACATGGAACAGATAACAGAACTAAACGCACAGCATAAAGAAGAAATGCATGAAGTAACAGAAGCACTTAACAATAATACATTAGCACTCCAGAAGTTGACAGATTTTCTATTGAAGGGTGATAAATAATGTTTGATGTAGTTAAAAAGGGTAGCACAGGAACAGATGTGTGGATAATGCAGTCATTTTTACATGTTTTGCAATACTGCGGAAAAGATGGTAAACCGTTAGTGATTGATGGTACATGCGGTGATGATAGCGTATTTGCTATTAACACGTTTCAGGAAACACAGCGGAAATTTGGATATGAGTGTGGTTCAAACGGAAAAAATGACGGTATATGGGGTAGGGCTTGTTGGCTTCGCATTGGGGTAATTTAAATGGCTACACCAGACATAAATAAAGCATACCAGTGGGCAATAAATACTTGCAACACACCAAATGTAGGATATAGCATGAATACAAGTTGGCGTGAAGGCAGAACAATCAATGGTGTTACATATTATGATTGTTCAAGTTTCATCTATTATGCCTTAATAGCAGGTGATTTTCCATTGACAAGAGGTGCTGCTTTTACCACAAGAGAAATGATACCTGTACTTTTAAATTTGGGCTTTACGGAAAAACCTGTTTCTGGCGAATGGAAGGCAGGAGATGTTTTGTGGAGAACTGGTCACACTGAAATGGTTTATTTAGGTGGTCAGGGTCAAGGCAGAACAATGGGGGCACACACAGATGAATTGCCGTTAGACGACCAAGTATCTATATATCCTCAAACGTCTTATGCATCAGAATGGGAGAGATTATTCAGATACGGAAATGGTGCAACAGGTGGATATGGTTCATCACTTTATGTTATAGCTGCTATTTGTGGTAATTGGTATCAGGAAAGTCAAATAAATCCAGGGTTATGGCAGTTTGGTGTTGGTGCATGGTCTGATTTATATAATGGGTATGGTTTAGGACAATGGACGAATCAACCGAACTCACCATTATTATTGGATATGCATAACTGGTTAGTTGCGAATGGCTATGCTGATGATAGCGGTGATGGGCAAGTAGCATATTTTTTAGATGAAAATAGATGGCTTACAACTGGCACAGGTTCAGCATGGGCAAGTATTTATCCCACATTAAAAGATTTTTTATCGTCAACAGATACTAATATTAATGATTTAACACATGCATTTATGAATTGTTGGGAAGGGTTAAGTGATAATTCCCAATGGGCTTATTTAGCTGACAGGCAAAGATTTGCAAATGATTTTTATAATTATTTAAGTGCAAATTATAATTTGCCAGTATCACAATGGTATACTTCTGATACATATATAACTTTAGATAAAAGTCAAAATAATTCTATTATGCTATTCAGACTTTTATCAGCAGGTTCAGGTGGTGGTGGTAACATTCAGCCTGATTATAATATATTAGATATTCCGGTATATATGTTATTCAGGAAAAGAAAAATAATAGAAATTAGAAGGTGAGGTAAAATATGGTACGAACACTTGAAGAACTTATTGAAAGTGTTAAGGGTAGAATTGGTGAAGATATAAGTGATGAAAGTATATCTCTCATTGAAGATATTTCTGACACTTACAATGATGTTGTAACACGTTATTCAGAATCAGAAGATTGGAAGAAAAAATATGAAGATAATGATGCTGAATGGCGCAGACGTTACATTGAAAGATTTTCTGGTAAAGTAGAAGAGTCTGAAGATGAAAAAGGAATCTTTGAACCAGAAGAGAAAAAAACAAACAGATATGAAGACCTCTTTGAAGAGGTAAAATAAAGAAAGGAAGGTATAAAAAATGCCAAGTAGAGTTGCTTTAAACACGCTCAATGGTTCTTCCATTGACATACTAAACACGATTCGTGCAAATGCACCACTTGAGTATCAGGCGGCTATTCCTGTTATCTCAAGTCCCACAGATATACCGAAGGTTGGTGAGGTAATCTATGGATATCCTGTACTTGCAAACCATTTTATCAGCGCACTTGTAAATAGGATTGCGGCTGTCAGAGTAAAATCAGCAACATTTAACAACAAGTTTGTTGAATTGAAGAAAGGATATCTTGAATTTGGTTCAACAGTAGAAGAAGCTTTTGCTAATATTACAAAAGCAAGAGAGTTCAATGTTGAAAAGGCTTCTTCTCGTGAATTTAAAAGGTCACTTCCTGATGTAAGAACTGCATTTCATGTTATGAACTACAAAGCACAGTACCCTGTTACTATTCAGGACGAAGATTTGAAACGTGCATTTCTTGCTGAAGGTGGTGTTCAGGATTTAATTTCTCGAATCGTTGATGCCATTTATACAGCAAGTGAGTGGGACGAATACAATCTGTTTAAATATCTTATTATAAAGGCTGTTTCAAACAACGAAATGAAAATTCAGACATTTGATGAATCAGATGATAAAAATGCCGCAATTGCTTTTCGTGGTGCATCAAATAAGTTTGAGTTCCTTTCAACAGAATATAACGCCGCAGGTGTTCATAATTCCACGCCAAGAGCAGACCAGTATATTCTGATGGACGCAGAGTATAATGCACAGTTTGATGTTAATGTACTGGCTTCAGCATTTAACATGAACAAGGCTGATTTTATGGGTCGTTTAATCCTGCTTGATAGTCTTACAACTTTTGACAATGATAGGTTTACAGAGATTGTTTCCGAAGGTAGCATGGGTACTGTTACTGATGCAGAACTTACAGCGATGTCAGGAATAAAAGCTATTCTTGTAGACAGGGAGTGGTTTCAGGTATATGATAATCTGTCAAGAATGTCAGAAAAATATGTTTCTTCTGGTCTGTATTGGAATTATTTCTATAATAACTGGAAGACCGTATCTTATAGCCCCTTCAGTAACGCACTTGCTTTCAAGGGTGTAACAGTTTAATTTTGAAAGGAGAAAAAGAAAATGGCTGACCCTGTTATTTCTTATAAAATTAAAGTAACTTCGGCTGCTGCTAATGACGTAGCAAGACTACTTGAATTTAAAAATGTTCAGAAATATTCTGACACTACAGCTGGTGACCTTTATAAAGTCGATTCTCTTGAATATCTTGAGAAAACAGTACTGCATGGTGTAGCAATCATACAGCCTTGCGCTATTATGTTTCCTGCCACTGACCCTGCACAGAGTGGTAATGTTGAATTTATTCTGAACTGTGGTGCGGTACAGTATAAGTGTACTGCCGCACTTTCAACTCTTGCAGGACTTGAGATTGGTGACGAAGCAACGGTCACAGTAGTATCGTAATTTTAGTCTAAATTCGTAACATGGGTACACCACATTAGTGATGTACCCATAAGAGGTATTAGTATGGCATATATAGTACCAGATAGCACAATTATATTACTAACAAATGTTCCTATACAGCCTAATTATAGTGATACACTATATTTTACTTCTGCATCGGAGCAGACTAATTATTTTTTAAGTAAAACATTACGGCGTTTTGATGCACAGTATTATCAGAGGCATACTATAAATAAATGCCGATTAAATGCAAGAGCAGATGATGTTGATATGTGCAATTATATGATGTTTCAGAATACTGCTTTTCAGGGTAAATGGTTTTATGCTTTTATAACTTCCGTTGAATATATAAATGTAAATGTTGCGGAAATAACTTTTGAAATAGATCAGTTACAATCGTGGTATTTTGAATATTCAACTATGCCGTGTTTTGTTGAGCGTATGCATAATGCAACAGATAATATTGGCGATAATATTGTTCCTGAAAACATAAACTGTGGCGAATATGTAGCAAATGGCAATTTCACATATATTGTTCCTGATTTATCACAACAGTTAGTTATATGTTTGCTTTTTTCGAGTATTGCTTCAGGTTCAAGTTCTGCTCCCGCCACAAGTAATTATGACTATGTATACTCAACTGGAAATATATATTTATACCATAATACAGTTGCAGGAAGACAAGCCTTACAATTATTTCTAACGCAGTACGCTTCACAATTTGCTTCTGTATTAGCTTTATATATGATACCAATATGGTGCATCGGTCCAACACAGCAGAATTTTACAGATGGTGATATTTTAGTAGATTTTGTAGTTGGGCAGGATAGACCAGTTGTTACTTGTACTATTGCAAATTTAAGTGGTACTGAAACATTAGATGGACATACAGTTAGAAATAATAAACTGTTTACATATCCATACAATTTTCTTCATATTGATAACTGCCAAGATATTGGTATGAATTTAAGATATGAATTTTTTGCTGATTCACCATATTTGAATTTCATACAAATGGGTAATGTATTGCCACCTGTTTCTACTGTATTATACCCTGTTAATTATAAAAACAGCGCAATATACTACAATGAAAGTGTTGGAATAAGCAATTACCCACAATGCCCAGTTGCCATTGACGCTTATGCCTTATGGTTTACACAGAATTTAATTCCTGATATAATTAAATTAGGTGGTGGTGCATTTGGTGGTGTGGCAAATGGTAGTACTGGCGGAGCGGTTGGAAATACTATCGGTGGAATAAGTAATATTATTGCAAGTGGTGTTCAATCTTCATTACAGGGTGATGTTGTAAAAGGAAATACTCAAAATGGCAATTTAGCTTCATCAAATAGCAGATTAAGATATGAATATGTTAGAATGAGCGTTAATGCTATGCAGGCTAAAGTTATTGATGATTATTTTACAGCTTATGGGTATGCACAAAATCAGATTATGTTGCCCAGAAATCATACAAGGACAAGATTTACTTATATAAAAACAAGGGGTTGCACTATAAAAGGAAGTTTACCTAATGAAGCAATTTCTGTAATTCAAAATATTTATGATAACGGAATACGATTTTGGGCAGATAAAGACCAAGCCACAGTTTTAAATATGTTACCTGCCAATAACGTATTATAATGGAGTATGATATGAAACATAAGACAAATTTTGATATTTCAGCAGTAAAGAATAAAAGGCTATATCTTCAGTATTTAAACAGGCTTACTGAATTAGCAATATCTATGTTTGAGTGGGAAAATCTTCCTGACAGCATAGATACAAGATTTTTGGAATTAACATTATTCAGTGAAGGAAAAGCAATATTCTTTTATGATGAAGCTATGGGGTATTTAACACTTAAATGCCTTGTAAATGGCGGATTTAATGTATATCAAATCCCTGTGAACAGGAGAGCATTTGCTATAAACGGATATAATCGTACATTAAATGAAAAAGATAGTGTAATAATATGGAATAATTTTCTTCACCAGAACACATATCCTGACGTTGAACTGTACGCCTATAGATTATATAATATTGATAGTATTATTGATGTTAATGCTAATGCACAGAAAACACCTATACTTATTCAGGCAAGCGAAACACAGAGATTAACACTTTTGAATATGTATAAGGAATATGACGGAAATGCACCTGTAATTTTTGGCGATAAAAATCTTGATATTAATGCTTTAAAAGTACTTAAAACAGATGCCCCATTTTTAGGGCTTGACTTACTTACCCTGAAAACAGAAATGTGGAATGAAGCACTTACATATTTAGGTATTTCAAACGTAAATATGCAGAAAAAAGAAAGACTTATTCAGGACGAAGTTGCACGAAATCAGGGTGGTACAGTTGCTTCAAGATACAGCAGGTTAATGGCAAGAAAACAGGCTTGCGAAGAAATCAATAAAATGTTTGGACTTAATATTGATTGTAAATATCGAGAAGATTTTGAACCGCTTGCAGAATTGTATGAAGATAAAGTAATTGGGGGTGATACTCTTGAGTAAATATACCACAGAAGTTAGATATATCTGCGAAGAATTAAGTGGTTTATCAGAAAGTAAAGGGTATAACGATGTTGAGGAAATCATTGAAGAAGCAAGACCGAAAATATTCAATTTCAGTTATCCAATCTTTGATAATTCTTATAAAGGTGTATTGGAAACTAAAATAATAAAGCACTTTTATACAAGAGAAATTGGCGAAGAAACAGTTGGGTTATGGAGATTAAGACTTAACACCAGACTTAACGAAATAATGCCATATTACAATCAAATGTATAAAAGTGAATTGTTAGATTTTAATCCCTTTTATGATGTTGATGTTACTACTACACATATACAGAAAGATGATGGTAACGAAAGTGGAAGTATTACTGAAAATAGAGAAGATAACATTACAGACCACGCTACTGAAACAATGGACGACGATACGACAGCAGAAAACACTAACTGGAATTTCTATAATGATACACCACAGGGCGGCATTAATGGTATAGAGCCTGAAATAAATCAGTTAAACTATCTAACTAATGTCACAAAGGTAACTGATGATGGTTCAACAACAGATGATTACACAAAGGAAAACGATTATACAAGAGAAAGAACAGGAAGTACAACAGGCACTAATGAAAAAACTATTACAAATATGCAGGAATTTGAGCAACACGTTACTGGTAAAAGAGGATTTAATAGTTTTAGTAAAATGTTACTTGAGTTCAGGGAAACATTTTTGAATATAGATATGATGGTTATTGAAGAACTTAACGATTTATTCCTAAATTTATGGTGAGGATAATATGTATAAAAATTTTAGATATTGGTGCTATAAAGTACTACCATTAGTTTATGATGATTCATTGAGTTATTATGAAGTATTATGCAAGGTTATTGAATATCTTAATAACATGATTGCAGATAATAAAATAATAGCTGATGATATTGAAGAATTAAAAAATGATATTGCTTCAATAGAAGAAGAGATTGAAAAATTAAAAACTTCTGAAATTGAAAACATTATCAGGGAATATCTTGCCACAATGATTTTTGTAGAAATTTCAAACGCAGGATATTTCATTTATTACATTCCTGAAAGTTGGGATAATATTGTATTTAACACAACTGATTTAGATATTGAAATCGAAGGCTATGACTATGGTCATTTAGTATTAAGTTATTAAAGGAGATTATAAATGAGTACAAGACAGTATATCGGAGCAAGATACGTTCCCAAATTTGCATCACCTATCGAGTGGTCTAATGTTACACCTTATGAAGCATTAACTATTGTCACATATTTAGGAAATAGTTATACTTCTAAAAAGCCTGTTCCTGCTAATATTGATATTAGTAATGGCGAATATTGGGTATTAACAGGAAACTACAATGCACAGCTTCAGGAATATATTAATAAGGTTGATATGTGCGTTAAATATAAAGATACAGTAGCCGATATGATTGACGACAGCAGTTTAGTATCTGGAGATATTGTAGAAACATTGGGTTATTATGCAACAAATGATGGTGGAAGATGCTATTATATAATTAGTTCAACACAGCCCGCAACAGAATATGTAACACTTGATTCTGGATTATACGGTGTAATGGTTATTCCTGAATGTGTTACCCCTGAAATGTTCGGTGCTTATGGGAATGGTGTCGCAGATGATACAAGTGCTATTCAGAAGGCTATTAATACAAATAAAAAAGTTCTGCTTTACGGAAGCTATAAAATAACTTCAAAATTGGAATTAATTTCTAATACCTATGTTGAAGGTGGTGGAAGTTTAGTATTTGGCGATATCAATGATACTACTTTAATTTATGGTAACGCTTTAAGTAATATAACATTCAAAGATATTTATTTCAATTTTGGAACACAGACAAATCTTAAACATGGAATTACAATACTTTCATCTTCAACTATTGTTTTTGATAACTGTAAATTTACAGGTGGGTATGGTTATTGTTTCAGATTAAACTATTCAACAGGAACATTAATAACACATTGTACATTCGCAGATATAACTGGTGCTGATACAAACCCAGGTGGTTGTATATACGGAATTGATACGAAGAATACAGTTATTGAGAATAATATGTGTAATAGAATTTATGACCACTTTGTTTACTTAACTGGACCAAACACAACAGGTGCGAGAATAATTAGCAATAACATAAATACAACTGGCACAAATACAAATACAAATGGTGCAGGAATAGTTATGTATAATGGCGTACACGAATGTATTATAGCAAATAACAGATTTAGTCAGTGCAAAAATGGTATTCAGTTAAGTTCAGAGTATGGCGAAGATGCAAATACAGTTAGTAGGATTCTTATTGTGAATAATGAGATTCTTAGTAGTACGGTAAATGCAATCACATTACAAGGGACATCAGCAAAAAAGGTAAATGAATGTGAAATTACTTCTAACTATATAAGACAAGCAGGACAGGACGTAATAAGCCTACGTTATGCAATAAATACAGTAATATCTAATAATTATATGCATTTTGGAACAAGATTTGCAATAGAAACTTCTAATACTGACAGAACATATATAAAAAATAATACAATATATCATCGTGACAGCACTAATCCAATAACATTAGGATATCAGGGTGCGTCTAATGACGATTATGTATGTGATAATATTTTTTATTTTACTAATGAAACTTATGCATGTATATATCCGAGAGAAGTTTCAGGAACACCTGTTATGTATAACAACTTCTGTAACGGTGCGAAAGTTCAAACAGTAGAGTACACATATCCGTTAATATATTTTACTCTTTCGGAAGGAATAACACTTACAACTGCAAATAATATTGTTCAGAATTGTGGTAAAATAAACAACTTGAATTTGACATTTGGTGGACTTAGTACAACTGATAGAACATTAGTAGCAACAATGAATAGGTCAATAGTATCAAACAAAACAATTACAGTTCCAACACATAATAAAACAACTGGCGCGATAAACGGTATAGCTGAAATTATAGGTGATGAAATATATATTAAACCGAATACAGCAAATGAATCATATCAGGTTATCTGTGATGTTGTTTTAAACTAAATTAAATTGATAAATTGGGGTACATGGATTGTCCATTGTACCCTTATTTATTTTACGCTTTTTAGTGCATTTGAGGAACGCCGTTTC
>JAZLAH010000076.1:0-28690 GCA_045613065.1 Candidatus Fimenecus sp. | reverse complement strand
GATTCGAACCCCCGACCCTCTGCTTAGAAGGCAGATGCTCTATCCAACTGAGCTATCAGCGCTGGAGCGGGTGATGGGAATCGAACCCACACGACCAGCTTGGAAGGCTGGGATTCTACCATTGAACTACACCCGCATTTCAAATGCTTGACTATTCTATCACAACCGATTGCCTTTGTCAAGAACTTTTTCTCTAAAATTAATACTTTTTAAATATTTTAATTATATTTTAGTCCGTTATTTTACTTATTGAATTGTTTACAAAATTCTTATAAAATGATAAAATATAAGAAATGCAAATATCCTTAAAGGAGAATTATTATGGATAAAAATAAGTTAGCAAAAACACCACCTATGGGTTGGAATAGCTGGGACTGTTATGGTGCTGCTGTTAATGAAGAACAACTTATTGGAAATGCAGAATATATGGCAAAACACCTTAAAGATTATGGATGGCAGTATGTTGTCTGTGACATTCAATGGTATGAACCAAAGGCAAAGAATAATGACTATAACAATTTTACTGAACTTTGTATGGATGAGTATTCTCGTTTAATTCCTGCCGAGAATCGTTTTCCATCATCTGCAAATGGTGCGGGATTTAAGCCTATTGCCGATAAAATCCATGATATGGGACTTAAATTCGGTATACATATTATGCGTGGTATTCCTCGTCAGGCTGTACATCAGAATACTCCTATTTTAGGAATAGATAAAACAGCTCGTCAGGTTGTTCATCATTTTTCTGTTTGTCCTTGGAATACCGATATGTACGGAATGTATACCTGTGAGGGTGCTCAAAGCTATTACGATTCAATTTTCCAGATGTATGCAGAATGGGGAATCGACTTTGTAAAGGTTGATGACATATGTGTTACAGAGTTCAGAAAGTGGGATAATCCATATTCAGCTCGTGAAGAAGTTGAAATGATAAGAAAAGCTATTGATAAAACAGGTAGAGATATTGTGTTAAGTCTTTCTCCTGGTCCTGCTGAATTGTCAGTTGCAGACCATTTATGTGAATACGCTAATATGTGGCGTCTTACAGGTGACTTTTGGGACTGGTGGGACAAGCTTTATGAAATGTTCGACAAGTGCGAAAAATGGGCACCGTACGTAAGCGAGGGTTGTTGGCCAGATTGCGATATGTTGCCTCTTGGTAATATATCACGAAATGGCACTTGTCATGGTCCACAGGATAGATATACACAATTTACTAAAGACGAACAAATTACTCTTATGACATTATGGTCAATTTTCCGTTCACCATTAATGTTTGGTGGTGAAATGAGAAATAATGACGAGTGGACTCTTTCTCTTATGACTAATGAGGAAATTATTGATGTAAATCAGAATTCCCACGGAGGAAAACAGGCTTATCGTGACGAAAACACAATTATCTGGACTGCAATTTCATCAGATGAAAAGCCACTGATTGCAGTTTTCAATGTTTCCGGAGAAGAAAAAGAAATTACAGTTGATTTATCTGATTATGATTTGTCAGGTGAATATGTTCTTCGTGACTTGTGGAAAAAGGAAGATGTTGCTGAAATAAACGGAACATTCACTTGCACAGTAAATTCTCACGGAGCAAAAATTTATAAATTAATCTAAAGGGGCAATAAAACAATGCTCAACATTATAACAGGTCGAACAGGAAGCGGAAAAACACGACTTATCAGGTCGATGGCAAAGGATATTGCAGAAAATTTTAGCGATAAAGCAATAATCATTGTGCCTGAACAGTTTTCTTTTGAAACAGAAAGGGGAATGTTAGAGCTTCTTGGCAATGAAAAAATTAATAATGTTGAAATCTTAAGCTTTTCTCGTCTTGCAGAAAGACTTTTGTCTCAATACAGAAAATTAGAAAAAAAGACAGCTGACGATGGCATTCGTGCAGTGCTTATGAGTCGTGCAATTGAAACTGTTGAAGATAAACTGACTGTTTTTAACAGATACAAAAAGTTTCCACAACTTATAAATGAAATTCTTGATTTTCATCGTGAAGTAAAAAAGTGCAGAATCACAAATGAGCAATTAAGTCAGTGTGCTGACCTTGTGAAAAAGTCATCATTTGCTACAAAACTCAAGGAACTTTCGATAATTTTCACTTGTTATGATGCAATGATGTCGCAGAATTTTAGTGATAGTTGTGACCATTTGAATTTGCTTTATGACTTACTCTTTGATGTTGAATATTTTAAAGGCAAAACAGTGTTTTTAGATGCGTTTTCAGGTTTTTCAGGTCAGGAGTATGAAATAATTGAACAGATTATGCGTCAGTCTGATGATGTGTATGTCACATTCTGTTGTGATACTTCAAAAAACAATGACAGATATGAAATTTTTTATAATGCAAATGTTGAGATTAAAAAACTTAAATCAATTGCAAATAAAATAAATGTGAAAATAGCACCTGAAAAGGTTTTGTATTCAAAAAAAGAGTTTAAAAAGGAAGAATTGAATTTTCTAGAAGAAAATATTTTTTCATCGGACAGTAAGGTGTATGAGAATAGTGCAGATGCAATTAATGTAATTCCTTGCAGAACAAAAACAGAGGAATGTCAGATTGTTGCTTCTGAAATAAAGAAGTTAGTTAGGACAGAAAAACTTCGTTATCGTGATATTGCTGTTATTGTACGTAATGAAGAGTCATATAGAAAAGACCTTGCTTCTGCTTTCAGAAAATATGATATTGATTGTTTTCATGACAATCGTCAGCCTGTTGACACTCAACCATTGATTGTCTTTGTAAAGTGTCTTCTCGATATTCTTATAAAAGGTTTTGAAACTGAAACTGTTTTAAGACTGTTAAAAACACAACTTTATGGTTTTAGTGTTGAAGAAACAGGTCTTCTTGAAGATTATTGTCTTATGTGGAAAATCCGTGCATCATCGTGGAAAGATGGATGGACCGACAATCCAAAAGGATTTGGTGAAGAGCTTGACGAAACGGCAGAAGAAACCTTAAATACAATCAACTCATTACGACAGAAAATTGTTGGCCCAATTCTCTCTCTTAAAGGTAAAATAAAAAACAGTAATGGTGAAGCGATTTCAGAAGAATTATTCAACTTTTTAAGAAATGCTCGTATTGATGAAAATTTAAAGGCATTTACATCATTCTTAAAGGACAATAACGAAATTGATTTGGCTTTGGAACAGGGTAGAATATGGAGAATTCTTACTGAGATTTTTGATGGTCTTTATTCTGCACTTGGTAATTCATCAATTTCTATTGAAAGATATGCTGAACTCTTTAACATTCTTGTTGCATCAAAGGATATTGGTGTAATTCCAAATGGTATGGATGAAGTAATTATCGGTGGTGCTGACCGAATTCGTGCATCTGCACCTAAAGCAGTTTTCCTTATGGGTGTTAATACTGGTGTGTTTCCTGGTGAAAGTTCATCAGGTGTGATTTTTAATGATACAGAACGTTGTGAACTTATTAAAAACGGAATGCCAATTATCAGTAATCTTGAATATAACAGCGTTAGCGAAACATTTATTGCATATCATGCATTAACTCTTGCTACTGATAAACTTTACTTAACATATTCTGCATTGGGTAGTGACTCATCTTCATTGACACCATCTGAAATGGTCAATGAGGTTTTAAAGTTGTTCCCACAATGCAATGTGAGAAAAGAAAATTCGAAACTTGATTTAATTGAGAGCAGAAAGTCAGCATTTTCAGTTATGGCAGGTGAGTCTGTTGCGGGTTCAGACCTTTGCGAAACATTGAAAGAATATTTCGTGATGAATGATGGTGAAAATGAACTTGTAAAAATTGAAAAAGCGGATATTAAGGACTTTTCTATTTCGGATACTGACCTTGCAACTGAATTTTTTGGGAAAAATATGTTTATGTCTGCTTCACGAATTGAAAAGTACTATAAATGTCCTTTCAGTTATTTCTGTGAATACGGTATTAAAATTAAACCTCGAAAAGAAGCAGAGGTTGACGCTGCTTTATATGGTACTGTTATTCATTATGTGATGGAACAGTTTTTATGTAATAATAAAAAAGATGTAATCTGTAAAATGTCACCAAAGGACATTAAGGAAAAATCAGATGAAATAATAGATGGTTATATTGCTGATGTAATGGGTGGATATGAAAATAAAAATCCATCATTTATGCGAACAATCCGTCTTATAAAAGAAACAGCACATAGTGTTATTTTGCGTCTTGTGGATGAGTTTTCTGTCTGTAAATTTACACCTGTTGACTTTGAACTTAAAATAAGTCCTGATGGTGAAATACCACCTTATGAAGTGAAAATGGATAATGGTGGATTCGTAAAAATTGTAGGTAGCGTTGACCGTGTTGATACATTTGAAACAACAGATAACACATTTTTAAGAGTGGTTGACTATAAAACAGGTGGAAAAGAATTTCAACTTGGTGAAGTTTTCCATGGACTTAATATGCAGATGCTGATTTACCTTTTTGCTATATGGGAAAATGGAAAAGAGTATTATAAAGATAATATAATTCCTGCAGGTGTACTTTATTTCCAAGCAAAAAATACAAAAATTACTTCCGATAAAGTTGATAGAAATTCCGAGAAATCTGATGCCCTTTCATATTCAGCAAAGGAACATGCTATGGATGGTATGATTCTCAATAATATTCAGGTTTTTGAAGCTATGGATAAGGCATGTGAGGGAGTTTTCTTACCTGCATCGTTTGATGAAAAAACAGGTTCGTTAAAAGGTAAGGTCATCTCTCTTGAATCATTAAAGCATCTCAAAGATGTGGTAGATTCATCCATAAAGAATATGGCGGAGAGATTGCACAAGGGATGTATTTCTGCGTTGCCTGTGGAGGACGGTTGTACCTGGTGTAGCTATAAGGATGTTTGTAAGCGTGAAGCTGATGACCCTGTAAAGGAAATGGAAATTCTTTCATTTAAAGATGCAATTTCACAGTTGAGAGGTGACGAAGATGGCAAGAAAATGGACTGATGCACAGAAACAGGCTATTGATTCAAGAAATGGTACTGTCCTTGTGTCTGCTGCAGCGGGTTCAGGTAAGACTGCTGTCTTGGTTGAACGAGTAATCCAGAGGATAACTGATGCTCAAAATCCTGTTGATATTGAAAAACTCCTTGTTGTAACATTTACTAAAGCAGCTGCTGCGGAGATGAAAGAACGAATTGCAGACAGACTTTCACAATTAATTCACGAACAACCTCGTAACCAATATTTTAAAAGACAGAAAATGTATCTTTCCAATGCACAAATTTCCACAATGGACAGTTTTTGTGGAAAGCTTGTTAAGGAAAATTTTGAAAAAGCAGGTATTGCACCTGATTATGGTATGCTTTCTGATGTTGAACACGATATGCTGAAGCGTGACGTTTTAAACGAGGTTTTAGAGGAATTTTATAGTCGTCCTGAAGACGAATCGGAAGACTTTCTTAAACTGTTCACAAATGGCAGAAATGACCAGAATCTTACAGAATCAGTTTTATCTCTTTATGAGTTTGCGATGGCGTCACAAAACCCTTTAAAATGGCTTGAAACAACGTTTTCTGAATATTTTAACGAACTACCTATCTATGAAACAAAGTGTGGTAAGTACTGTTTAAATCGTCTTGCAGAAATGCTTGAACATATTTTGATAAAAGCTGACGATATTGTTGCAGATGCACCTGAAAACAGTAATCTTGCAGGTGCAATAGCTAATGATTTAGCACCTGTTCAATTAACAATTAAAAGTATTCTCAACCTTATATATAATACTCCTGAAAAATGGGATGAAATAAAGACATTAACAGAATCCGTTAAATTTGGTACGTTTCCAAGAATTTCAAAGGAAGAAAAGGATTGCTATTATGATGATATAAAAGGTCGTCGTGATGGGATAAAAAAATATCTTTCTGCAATAAATTCAATTCTTATTTGTACTGAAGCGGAATATAGGGAAGATATGGAATACTTAAGACCGATTATGGCAATTCTTAAGGATATTGTTATCGGTTTTATGAATCGTCTTAATGAAAGAAAGCAAGAAAACAATACCTATTATTTTTCTGATATACTTCATTTTGCATTGAAGATTCTTGTGGAGTTTAATGAAGATGGAACATACACAAAGACATCTCTTGCTAATGAACTGGCTGATAATTTTGCAGAAATTCTCATAGACGAGTTTCAGGATACCAATGAAGCACAGGACACGCTTTTCTCTGTAATCTCAAAGAATAATAGTAACAAGTTTATGGTAGGTGACGTTAAACAGAGTATTTATCGTTTCCGTCAGGCTATGCCTGAAATCTTTATGGGATATAAGGACTCTTTTGAAGAATTTCAAGGTGATAATTATCCTGCAACAATAAGTCTGGATAAGAATTTCAGAAGCCGAGAAGGTGTTGTTAAAGGAATTAATTATTTCTTTGATTTTCTTATGACAAGGCAAAGTTGTGGCATTGATTATCAGGACGGTGAACAGCTCAAGTTTGGAGGTAATTATGATGTATCCACTTCTGCAGATGTAAGTGTGCATCTTGTTGAGTCGGATAATTCAAGAGGTTCTGACCTTGTGGCTGAAGCACGTCATATTGGTAATTTAATTAAAGAACTTGTTGAGTCGAAAACTCTTGTAGGTAAAAAAGGTGATGAAAGACCTGTTAAATACAGTGATATTTGTATTCTTCTTCGTGCAGTTAAGGATAAGGCACAGATTGTTGCAAGAGAACTTGAACTTATGGGAATCCCTGCATATTTTCAGAAACAAGGTGGATTTTTTGATAGTCGTGAAATTGTTACAATAATTTCGATGCTTAAGGTTATTGATAATCCTGTTCAGGATGTACCTTTAGCATCTGTTATGCTATCACCATTGTTCCCATTTACAGAGGATGATTTGGCAAAATATCGTTGTAAACAGCGTCATGGCAATTTTTATAATGTTGTAAAAAGTAATTATGACACAGACAAAAAGGTAAAAGAGTTTATTGATTTGTTGTCTTTATTGCGAACACTGTCCGTTACAATGGATATCGGTAGTCTTATACGTCGTGTGTTTGAAATCACATCATATGACAGTATTGTCGGTGCTATGGATAATGGAGAAAAGAGAATACTGAATCTTGAATTGCTTATAAGTTATGCAGAAAACTATGAAGCAAATGGTGGTTCGGGTCTTTCAGGCTTTATCCGTTATCTTGACAGAATTCGTAAGAATAATAAAGACCTTGAAAGTGCAAACGAAATATCTGAAAATGATAATGTTGTACAAATAATGTCTATTCATAAAAGTAAGGGTCTTGAGTATCCTGTTGTCTTTGTTGCGAATTGTTCGTCATCAATCGGTGGAAATGATAAAAATAAGGTGCGGATTAATCGAAAATTAGGTGTGGCAACTCCACGATATTTTCCTGATTTACATAAGGATTTCGGGACACTTCAGTCAAACACAGTAAAATTGTTTGAAAAACAAGAAGAAATTGCTGAACAGATAAGAGTTCTCTATGTTGCTATGACAAGAGCAGAGGAAAAACTGTATCTTGTTGGTTCAATGTACAATCCATATAAGAAGATTGTGGAACTTTATTATAATTATTACAGTAGTTTTACTGATTCAGCAGTACCACTTTCTCTATGTTCAAGTTATATGCAATGGATTTTACTTGCGTTGATGAACCATCCATCTATGGAATTTGAAGAACTGATTAGTTGCTGTAAAAATCCTGAAAGCCCAGCAATCGACTTTGGTATCTTTGAAAAGTGTGAGAATTCTGTTTTGGATACACAAGAACCTGTTATTTATAAATGTGACGAAGAAATTCTTGATGTTTTGAATGAAAGACTTTCATATAAATATCCTTATGCAATGCTTTTTGATATTCCTGTAAAATATGCTGCATCCGCAACTGATAAGAATGAAAATTTTAAGTATCTAACAAGTGAAAGCCCATCATTTTCAGGAGCAGGGGATTTGACTCCTGCTCAACGAGGAACACTTGCTCATAAGTTTATGGAAATTTGTGATTTAAAAAAGGCAAGTGAAGATTTATCAAGTGAAATCAAAAGGCTAGTTGAGAATAATTGTTTTACACAAAAGGAAGCAGAGGCTATCAGAATTAATTCTCTTAAATCATTTTTTGAAAGTGACCTTTATAAAAGAATTTCATCAGCAGAAAAATATGTTCGTGAACAGGAATTCTCAATGTCAGTTCCTGTATGTCAGATTAATGATGCTTTGCCTGATTCCATCTGCAATGAAACAGTAATTGTTCAGGGTGTAATCGACGGGCTTATAATCAATGATAAAAATGGTGAAATTGTGGACTATAAAACTGATAAAGTTTCTTCAGAAGAAGAGCTTGCTGAGAAATACAGAGAGCAAATGAAAATGTATAAGTTAGCTGCTGAAGAATGTTTTGGTTTACAAAATGTTACAATAACATTATATTCTTTCCATCTTTCAAAAGAAATTTCATTAAAACTTTAAAAAAACACTTGATTTTTGAAGATTGTTGTGATAAACTTATTAGGCTATGTAAATAAGTACTGAAAGAGGTGACAATTGTCATGAAACAGGGACTCCATCCAGAGTATAAAACAGTAACAGTAAAGTGCGCTTGCGGTGCTACATTTGAAACTCGTTCAACAAAAGAAGATTTAAAGGTTGATATCTGCTCAAATTGCCACCCATTCTTCACAGGTAAGCAGAAGCTTGTTGACGCAGGCGGACGTGTTGACAGATTTAACAAACGTTACAATCTTTCAAAATAATTTTTTTAAACATAACGGTGGTACGTTAAAAGTACCACCTTTTGTTTTTATATAATCACAGCATTGAGGTGAAAATATGCCTAAAGAATATAGAACTGTAAAAGAATTTAATAGTGATGAATATATTGTAAAGCGTTCCCGATTTATTGGTTATGCAAAACCTGTCACAACTGTTGAAGAGGCAAATGCGTTTATAGCTGAAATTAAAGCGAAGCACTGGGATGCAACACACAATGTTTATGCCTATATTCTCCGTGAAGGTGGCGTAAAAAGATATTCTGATGATGGTGAGCCTCAGGGTACAGCAGGTGTACCTACACTTGATGTTCTTGAAAAAGAAAATCTTGTTGACGTATGTGTTGTTGTTACAAGATATTTTGGTGGTATTCTTCTTGGCGGTGGCGGACTTGTTCGCGCATATTCTCACAGTGCTAAAATCGGTGTTGATAGTGCAAAGATAATAACAATGGCACATTGTCTTGATTTGGCTGTCGAATGTGATTACACTTTTTATGGTAAATTAACTGACTTTCTTTCTCGTGAAGATACTGTAATTCTTGATACTGAATTTACAGATAATGTTAAAGTGATTTTTAGAATTAAAAGTGAAAATAAAGATAATATAAATGCAAAATTGACAGAATTAAGCTATGGAAAGGTGTTTTCTACAGTTGTTTCAGAAGAATTTTGCGAATTTTAAAATTTTTTAAGAAAAAATAAAGGGTTTTTGCTTTTTTTTGCGTATATATAAATAGAAAGAAATTTTTTAAAACACAGGAGGGCTATTTTTGTATGACAATTAGAGAACGAATTGAAACTAATGAAAAAAATATTTTGTCAGATAAAGCGTGTCTTACTGTTAATACAAAGGGCAGAAATATATCTGAAGAAAAATGCCCTTTAAGAACTGACTTTCAGCGTGATAGAGATAGAATTATACATTCTAACTCATTCCGTCGTTTAAAACATAAAACTCAGGTTTTCTTGTCACCTGAAGGTGACCATTACAGAACACGACTTACTCATACTCTTGAGGTTTCACAGATTGCCCGAACAATTGCAAATGCTCTTTACCTTAACGAGGATTTGACCGAGGCTGTTGCTTTAGGACACGATTTAGGTCACACTCCATTCGGACATGCAGGGGAGAGAGCTTTAAATTCTGTTTTCCCTGGTGGATTCCGTCATTATGAACAGAGTCTTAGAGTTGTTGAAAGACTTGAAAAAAGTGGTAAGGGACTTAATCTTACATATGAAGTCCGTGATGGTATTGTGTGTCATACTCGTGGTAAAGAAGCGGATACTCTTGAAGGACGAATTGTAAAACTTGCCGATAAAATTGCTTATATTAATCACGATATTGACGATGCAGTCCGTGCAGGTGTTATGTGTGAGGAAGATATTCCTATTGCAATCCGTAAGGAGTTAGGTTTTAAAAAGAGTGCAAGAATCAATACAATGGTTCTTGATGTTGTTGAAAATAGTGTTGACGATATTGTTTTTTCTCCACGTGTTCAACAACCTTTTGATGAACTTCATGCCTTTATGTTTGATAAAGTATACACAAACCCTGTATGTAAAGGTGAGGAAACAAAAGCTATTGATATTATCATTCGTCTTTATGATTATTTTTTGAATAATCCTGACAGAATACCAAAGGCTTATCATTACATAATTGAAACAGAGGATGTTCCTCGAGCTGTTTGTGATTATATCGCAGGTATGAGTGATAGATACCTTATAGCAGTATATAAAAAGATTTTTATCCCTGATTCATGGGTTGATATTGGATTAGAGGAGGGTTGATATTGGCATTATCAGATGACTTTTTAATGGAACTGCGTAATCGTGCCGATATTGAAAATACCATTTCCTCTTATGTGAATTTGAAACGAGCAGGACGAATAAGTAAAGGTCTTTGTCCGTTTCACGGTGAAAAAACAGCATCTTTTACCGTTTATCCTGATACACAATCATATTATTGTTTCGGTTGCGGTAATGGTGGAGATGTCATAACATTTATAAAAAATATCGAAAATCTTGATTATATTGATGCTGTCAGGTTTTTAGCAGACCGTGTGGGACTTGAAGTTCCTGACGAAAACAACTATGATAGCACAATGAATAAAAGAAGACTCCGTATGCTTGAGGCAAATCGTGAGGCTGCAAGATTCTTTCATAAATGTTTACAGACAAAAGATGGTGCAATCGGTTACAGATATTTTAAAGGAAGAGGACTTACCGACGAAACAATTGTGAAATTCGGGCTCGGTTTTGCTCCGGATTCTTTCTTTGCACTTACAAATTATTTAATAAATAAAGGATTTACTAAAGAAGAACTCGTTTTTGCAAATCTTGCAAGGCGTTCACAAAAAAATCCTGACAATATTTACGACAATTTTCGTAATCGTATTATGTTTCCAATAATTGATGTTAAAGGAAATGTAATTGCTTTTGGTGGCAGAGTTATGGATGACTCGAAACCAAAATATCTTAATACGTCGGACACTCTTGTATATAAAAAGAGTATGGGTGTTTTTGCTCTTAACCTTGCAAAGAAAAGTGGTAAGGACAGCCTTATCCTTTGTGAAGGTTATATGGACGTAATTGCACTTCATCAGGCTGGTTTTACAAATGCTGTTGCAGGACTTGGAACTGCTCTTACCAGTGAACAGGCACAACTGTTGTCACGATATGCATCGGAAATTTTAATTTCCTATGATGCTGATGAAGCAGGTCAGAAGGCTGCAGCAAGAGCATTGACAATCTTTAAGAAAACAAATGCAAAGATTAAAATTCTGCGATTAAGTGGTGGTAAAGACCCTGATGAAATTATTAAAAATTATGGTGTTGAAAAAATGAAAGCCATAATTACAGGTGCAGCAAATGAAATCGAATTTGCACTTCTTCGGGAGCAAGGTAAATACGATTTAGCAAGTGATGATGGTAAACGACAGTATCTTCAGGCTGCAATTAAGATTTTATCTTCAGTAGGTCCGATTGAACTTGAGATATATGCTTCACGAATAGCTGATGAACTTTCTGTATCAAAAGAAGTTGTCGTTATGGAAGCAAAGCGTCAGGCAAAGAGAAATACGGTAATTCAGCAAAAAAGAGAATTTACCGAGATTCAACGCCAAGAGGATATATTGGACAAGCTTAATCCTCAAAGAAAATTGTTCTATCGTGGTGCAAAAGCAGAAGAAATGCTTATAGCATTAGTTATGGCAAATCCAGAATTTCTTAGCGATGTGGATAAAAAAATATCTTTTGAAGATTTTGTGACAGACTTTAACTGCAGAATTTATAAAGCAGTTACTGATAGAATGCGTCAGGGAAAATCACACGAAATTTCATTTTTATATGGTGAACTGACAGAGGATGAAATAAGTGCTGTTGCTAAAATTCAGGCAATGTCGCACACTCTTAAAAATACATTTGCAGAGTGCGATGATTGTATAAGCGTAATCTTAAATGAAAAAAATAAGAAAAGACTTAAAGATGTAAATGTGGATGGCATTACTGATGAGGACTTTTTGAAGTTTTTTAATAATAACTAACAGAAGTGAAGGAGACAAAATAATGGAAACTATGGATAAAAAAGCAGCCTTAAAGGCTTTAGTTGAAAAAGGTAAAGCTGTTGGTAAACTTACAACTCAGGAAATTGACAATGCGATTCTTGAACTTGATATTGAAATCGAGGAACTTGATAAACTCTATGAAATGATTGAGGCAAACAATATCGAACTTATCGATGACCTTGGTGATATGGCAAGAGATGCAATCACAGATGAAAGTGATATGGCAAAAACTGACGACGGTGGTTTAAGTGATAGTAAAACTATTGTTATGGACGACCCTGTTAGAGTTTACCTTAAAGAAATCGGTAGAGTCCCACTTCTTACTTCTGAAGAAGAAATAGAACTTGCTATCCGTATATCAGACGATGATAAAAAAGCAAAACAGCGTCTTGCAGAGGCAAACCTTCGTCTTGTTGTTAGTATTGCAAAGCGTTATGTTGGCCGTGGAATGCAGTTCCTTGACCTTATTCAGGAAGGTAACTTAGGTCTTATTAAAGCTGTTGAAAAGTTTGACTATACAAAGGGCTTTAAGTTCTCAACATATGCTACTTGGTGGATTAGACAGGCGATTACACGTGCTATTGCTGACCAGGCAAGAACAATCCGTATCCCTGTTCATATGGTTGAAACAATCAATAAGGTTAAAAAGACAAGCAGTCAGCTCCTTCATAAAAATGGTCATGACCCATCAGCAGAAGAAATTGCAGAAGAACTTAATATGTCACCTGATAAGGTAAGAGAGATTCTTCGTCTTGCTCAGGAGCCTGTTTCTCTTGAAACACCAATCGGTGAGGAGGAAGATAGCCATTTAGGTGACTTTATTCCTGACGATGATGCTCTTTCACCAGCTGATGCAGCATCAATCTCACTTCTTAAGGAACAGCTTGCTGAAGTACTTAAAACTCTTACTCCTCGTGAAGAAAAGGTTCTTTCTCTTCGTTTTGGACTTGAAGATGGACATCCAAGAACACTTGAAGAAGTTGGTAAGGAATTTAATGTTACTCGTGAACGTATCCGTCAGATTGAAGCAAAAGCATTAAGAAAGCTTCGTCATCCAAGCAGAAGCAAAAAACTTCGTGACTTCCTTGATTAATAATTAAATTTTGATATCCCTGTACTTTCAGTAGTACAGGGATTTTTTTTATTTGCAAATTTAATAGTTAACTACTGCAGAAATTGCAATACCACTACTGCAGAATTTGCAATAGACTACTGCAGAAATTGCAATAGACTACTGCAAAAATTGCAATCTATAAATAATAATATAATTAATATAATAAATAATATATATATAAATATGGAATAATTCTGATTTATTACAAACAAAAAAGCCAACACAGTTTAATGTGTTGGCTCAATTGAAATAACAATTTTACATTATTTTTTCTTAGCAGCTTTCTTAGCAGCTTTTTCAGCCTTTAACTGAGCAGCATATGCAGCCTGTTCTTCTTTTTCTTTAAGAGCAGCAGCTTCAGCATCAGCCATAGCCTTTTCATTACGAACTTTTGCTTCTTCATACATATCAGCAATATCTTCAAAGTGCTTGTAGTTTTCTTCTTGTTTTACAAGCTTTTCAGCATCAAGATATGGCTTTGCAGCACGTGCAAAGTATGCATGCTTATCCATTTCAGCCTTAGAAGCCTTACGAGCTTCAGCCTTTTTAGCTTCATAAGCTTTGATGTCAGCCTTGATTGATTTAGCTTTTGCACTGTCTTTTGCTTTTTTAGCATCTCTGAGTGCGAGATAAAGTTCCTTGAGCTTATCATCACAAGCATCTTCAACATCAAAGATTTTTTCAAGTTCAGCAAAGTCAGGTTTAACAAGGTTTTCGTTAGCAAAGAATTTGTTAAGAGCTTTGAATGCAGATTTCTTGCTTCTTGCAACTTCGATAGCAAACTTTCTGATTTCTTTTTCTTCTTTTGTACCCTTTGGCATTGCTTTGGCATTTGCCATTTCAGCATTTATTTCATCAATGTTCATGAGCTTAAGACCATTGAGTCCTGCATCATAAATGCCTTTCTGAACATTGTACTGATATTTGAATACATCTGTTGAGAATTTATCAAGTTCTTCACATACAAACTTTGAAATTTCGATTTCTTCGTTGTAATTAAAGTCATCCTGATAAGCCTTCTTAGCAGCTTTCTTAGCAGCCTTGTCTTTGATTGATTTATATGATTTCTTGTCAAGAACTTTTGGCTGTTTATTTGCCATTTCTCTTGCTTCACGGATAAGGTCAATACCTTCAACAAGTTGAGCATCATTTGTAATGCCGTTACCATAGTCTTCAAAGAGGGCGCGAACTTTAAGTACACGAATAACTGATTTCTGTTTTCTTTCATTAAAGTCATACCAGAAATAAGGAATAACGTTCATTAATGCACCAACCGCTGCGATGATGATAAGTGCGTGCATAAGTGGAAGGAAAACATCAAGGTCATACAATGCAGAATATGGGTTAGCATAGTTATCCTGTCCGAAAGATAACTGTTCTGAAAGAATCTGACCTACAGTTTTTCCATCACCAAGAACACGATTTAAAACTTCAGGGTCTGATGTAACCTTCTTTGCCATTTCAGCTGTAATGCCGCCTTTTTCGTAGATAACAGGAAGGACAGCTGAAGTACCAAGAGTAATTATAGTACCGATTGTAGCAACTGCAGAGAACATGCCGTCGATTCTTTCACCTGTCTGGTACTGCTGATAGTCACGGATGTCAGCCTGAATTGTTGGATTAAGAATATGAGCAAATGAACCCATAAGTGCGTTAAGGTAAAGACAACCCATAACAAGCCAGATTGTAAGGTTGTTGATTTCCTGTGTGAAAGGAAGCATCATAAGGATGAATGCAATGTTCATAAAGTTTGTAACAACGAGAACAGACTTTTTACCCCATTTTCTGATACAGAATGGAGCAGCAATCATACCCCAGAGTGAAGCGTTACCGTAAAGTGTAACAACAAGACCGTAAACATTACCTGAACAAGCACCACCATAGTTGTAAAGCCAGTTAAGGATGTTAGCGTATGCTGATTCAAGGAATCCAATCCAACCTGCAAGTGAGATAATCCAGAAATATTTATTCTTTGCAACTGCACGAAGAGCGTCAATGAATTTAATCTGAACAACGTGAGTTCTTGCCTGAACGATTTTTTCTTCTGTGTATTTATAAACAACAATACAAAGGAGAATACCTAAAACACCAAGGATAGGGTAGAGCAATCTGTAAACACGAATATCTGTTGTGTTCGAATGGAAGATATTCTGTGCAATAATAGGTGTGAAAAGGTTAACAACTGTAGGAGCGAATGAATAAACAACACTCTTGATTGATGCAACGTCTGCTCTTTCCTGTGTATTTGGAGAAAGAACGTGGATAAGGTTTTCATAGCCATCATAGAAGAAATAGTAAATGAAGTTCAATGCGATATTCAAAATAAGAATTAAAGCACATTTTGCAACATAATCCTTTTCTCTGCCGAATATCATGCCTTCACCAACGATAAGACTTAACTTATCATATGGGAACCATACTATCAAATTACAAATAATAGCAGTAGGAATAGCCATTGTTACTATGTATGGACGATATTTACCTGCTTTGTTTCTTGTATTATCGATAATAGTCGCACGAAGTCCAGTAAATGGAATATTGATGAGAATAGCAATAACATAGAGTAAATACATATCTGTTGCACCAACACCAAGTGTTGATGAAATGAGTGTATTACCCATTGCCAAAAGACAAGCATTACCAAGTGTGATAATCATGTAAGCACCGATACCACCGCCTGAGTATGCCGCGATTTCTCTAAAATTCATGTAACGACCTTTTGGTGGCGTTTTCCAATAGGTACGAACCTTGTCAACGCCATCTTTAACTGTTTGAGTTAAATTCATTTTTGACACTCCTTGTGCATAATTTTACAATTATAAATTCTAACATATTTTAAGGATATATTCAATGTGAAAAACTAATTTTTAACAAAAAATGAACACAAAAGAACAATTTTTGTTAATTCATACTAAAAAAGGATAGTAAAAATGTGTATTTTAACTATAAAAATATTATGATTTTTTAAAATAATATTGACAAATAGCCCATAAAGGTTGATAATATATGTACAAAACAATATGTAATGACATATTCGGTAGGTAAGGCTACCACAGGGATACGGATTACTGCCGCGAAATGGTGGAGACACTGTTAGCAGGTCAGCAGGTCATATCGAAACTAAGGTATGACTTAATGTAATTTCATCGCCCTGCGAAGCTAAAGCTTGAACGAAATATGTGGTATTTTTGACCTCATTTTTGCGTTTAGCTTTAATGTGGTCTTATTTTTTTAATCAAAATAAAAGGAGTGAAAATTGTGGACACGTACCGAAGTACAACAGCGAAACCTCCGAGTATTAATGCGGTAATGCTCCGCAGTTTTTAATATACTCGCGTGTTTCACATATCTATTCTATATAAGAAGGAGCTGTGAAAAATGGAAAATTATGAATTAATAATTGAACTTTTGGAGAATAAAAACTGGAAAGCTTTAAAAGAAGTTCTTGATGAAATGAATGAACAGGATATTGCTGAGATTTTCATGGAACTTGAAGAACGTGAACTTACGCTTATTTATCGTTTGCTTAATAAAGAACTTGCAGCTGAGGTTTTTGTTAATATGGAACCTGAATATCAGGAACAGTTGATTCGTGCTTTCAGTGACTCGGAACTTCGTGAAGTTCTTGATGAACTATATGTCGATGATGCTGTTGACCTTATTGAGGAAATGCCATCAAGCCTTGTTAAGCGTATTTTAAAGCATACTGACCCAGATACTCGAAAAAGCATCAATGAAATTCTTAAATACCCTGAAGATTCTGCAGGAAGCATTATGACAATTGAGTATGTTGACCTTAAACGTTCAATGACCGTTTCTGATGCTTTTATGAGAATTCGTCGAACAGGTGTTGATAAAGAAACAATTTACACTTGTTACGTTACTGATAGTAAACGTAAACTTAAGGGTGTTGTTACTGCAAAGGATTTGCTTCTTGCTGACGAAAATTCAACAATCCGTGAAATAATGGAAGATAACGTTATTTCAGTTAATACATGGGAAGATAAAGAAGTCGTTGCTGACCTTTTTGATAAGTATGACCTTTTGGCACTTCCTGTTGTTGATAAGGAAAACAGACTTGTTGGTATTATCACTGTCGATGACGCTATCGATGTTATGCAGGAAGAAGTTACAGAGGATATGGAATTGATGGCTGCGATTACGCCTACTGATAAACCATATCTTAAGATGAGCGTATTTGAGAACTTTAAAAAGCGTATTCCTTGGTTGATGCTTTTGATGGTTTCAGCAACATTTACTGAAAAAATCATCACTCATTTTGAAGGTGCGTTGACTGCTTGTGTGGCTTTGACTGCGTTTATTCCTATGCTTACAGGTACTTGTGGTAATTGTGGTAATCAGTCTTCATCAACCATTATCCGTGGTATTTCTTTGGGTGAAATTGAATTTAGAGATACATTAAAGGTTGTTTTTAAAGAATTATCAATTGCACTTATTTGTGGTATTGCATTGGCAATTGTTAATTTTGCTAAATTGATGATTTTTGATGATGTGGGTTGGCAGATAGCACTTGTTGTCAGTGTTACAATGATTGCAGCAGTAGTTTTTGCAAAGGTTGTTGGTTCGATTCTTCCTGTAATTGCAAAAAAGATAGGATTTGACCCTGCTGTAATGTCAAGTCCGTTCATTTCAACTATTGTAGACGCTGTTACTTTATTGATTTATTTCTCAATTGCAGCTTCTTTATTAAATTTATAGATTTTATAGTGGTGTGGAAAATTTTTCCATGCCACTTTTTTATTAATCATAAATAACTATAATTGACTTTTTTACCTAAATATTATATTATTAATGTATATATTTAATTTAGGTGATGTTTATGAGAAAGACTATGAAATGTATGTCAATTTTACTTGCACTTATGTTCCTCGTTGCAGGCATTTGTGTAGTTCCTACAGCAGCGGCTGATGTTACATATTCAGTATCTCCTGTAATAGGTGCAACAGGTGAGACAGTAACAGTTTCTGTTTCAGTTTCAACATCTGTTGAATTGTGGGGGTCAAATGTGCAGCTTAAGTACAATCCTGCTGAGCTTGAAGTTGTAAGTTGTGCTATAGGTGGTGCTGCAGCTGCAGGCAGTAGTGTGAATGACTCAGGCTCTTCTGTTAATTTCTCAGGTATGTATAGTGCTAAAAGTGGTACAATATTTACTGTGAGTTTTAAAATTCTTATGGAGTCAGGAAAGTCAGCACTTACTCTTTCAAGTTCTGAAAATACTGATGTTGATGGTGCAACTCATAGTTATGCAGTTTCCAACGGAAGCATTACTGTTTTAAATAAAGTTCCTGCAGAGAAGATTACTCTCGATAAAACAAAAGTTACACTTAAAAAAGGTGATACAGCAAAGCTTAAGGCTACTGTTTCACCAAGCAATACAACAGATAGTAACGTGACTTATTATTCTTCAGATGACGATATTGCAACTGTAAGTTCTGATGGTACTATTACTGCTGTTAAAGGTGGTACAGCTACAATTACTGCTATTGCTGGTGGAAAGTCTGCAAAATGTACTGTTACTGTAACGGTTGCCATGACGGGTGTAAAAGCTGATGGTAGCACTTCAAGGAAAGCAGTTGTTGGTGATAAGATTAATTTATCAGTTCTTAAAGTTCCTGCTGATTCAACAGATGTAGTTACTGCAAAATGGACAACATCAAATCCTAATGTAGCAACAGTATTAAATGGTACAGTAACTGCTGTGGCTCCTGGTGAAGCAACTATTACTGCAACTGTAAATAAGTGGAAGGTTGATTATAAAATTACAGTTTCTGAAAAAACAGGCGAAAGTACTACTGTACAAGAAAGCACTACTGAGGAATCAACAACAGTAGAAGAAAGTACAACAGAGGAAAGCACAACAGAAGTAAGTACAACTTATCCATTTGTTACTGAACCAACAACACCACCATATTTTGAATCAACAACAAGAGAAGATTTTTCATTAGTTGAACCAACATCAATTGAAAATTTCAATGAAAATGATGCAAAAGATACTGATGGATATTTATATCTTCTTATTCTTGCAACTGCTGGCGTTGTGACTGTTGTAATCGGTGCAGTTACATTCTTTGTTACAAAGGGATATTATGGTACAAAGAAAAAGCAGAAGATAATTGTTGAAGAAAAGTTCAAGAGGTAATTTATGCTGAATATTGGATGTCATTTGTCTTCCTCAAAGGGTTTTTATCATATGGGATGTGAGGCGCTTTCTATAGATGCCAATACATTTCAGTTTTTCACAAGAAACCCAAGAGGTGGAAGTGCAAAGGAAATTGTTCCTGAAGATGCAGAAAAACTCAATAATTTAATGAAAGAAAAGAATTTTGCTAAAATTCTTGCTCATGCTCCATATACGCTTAATGCTTGTGCTGAAAAAGCGTATATCCGTGAGTTTGCGTACAATACAATGCTTGACGACCTTAAACGAATGGAGTTTGTTCCTGGAAACTTATATAATTTTCATCCAGGAAGCCATGTGGGTCAAGGCGTTGATGTTGGTATTGACCTTATTTCCTCTTTGCTCAATTCTATTTTATGGAAAGAACAAACAACTACCGTCTTGCTTGAAACAATGGCAGGAAAGGGTAGTGAGGTCGGAGGAAAGTTTGAGGAACTCCGTGAAATCATTGACCGTGTAGAACTTGAAGAAAAAATGGGTGTCTGTCTTGATACCTGTCATGTATATGACGGTGGATATGATATTGTAAATGACCTTGATGGTGTTCTTACACAGTTTGATAAGATTATTGGTCTTAACAGATTAAAAGCAATTCATATTAACGACAGTAAAAATCCTTTTTCAAGTCATAAGGACCGTCATGAAAAAATTGGTGATGGCTCAATTGGTGCTGAGGCCTTTGAGCGAATTATAAATCATCCTGCACTTCGTGATTTACCATTTTATCTTGAAACTCCTAATGAGTTGGATGGCTATGCTCGTGAAATAGCTTTTTTGAAATCTTTATATAAATAAAAATAACCCGTAGTCCTGTTAGGATTACGGGTTTCTTACGTCTTAATGTTATTTAATGAAATGATAACCATCGATTATCTTTTGAATTTCGTGCTCTGCAACCTCGAAAAGTCGTTTGCCGAGATTTGTATAGTACTCATTTTTATCTTCACCACAAAGCATTGCAAAAGAAATACCAATATTTTTAGAAATATCAATTCCTTTTCTTACAGCGAGATAATAGAAACTATATTCAGCTGCATCATCAAGTCTGTCATAAAAATCAGATGCCTTTTTAATTACTGTGTCATAAAGTGCAGTAACTGCAGTATTGGATAACAAAGTAGCAGGGAGGAGACGGTTAATACAGTATTCTGCAGTAAAAACAAGCAGAACCTTTATCTGATACATATCATCACTGTTACACTCGATTTTTCCGACCTCAGCTTCTAACTGATTAAGTAAGCTTGGTTCGTCAACAAATATTTCAGCAAGATGTTTGCCTAATTGTTTAGCCTTAAGTATATTCCCATTGCTTCTGTGTTTTGTCATTTCTGCAATAACAGAAACCTCATAGGAATTTTCAGACTTGATGTCATCACTGTCTGTAAAGATTTTAACATCACTATCATCAAAGAGCATATCATTAACCCTCCTTATCTATAATTTTGAACGCCAAATAAATTATTGTTATTCAGCTGCTTGCTGTGCTAATTTTTTCTGCAATCTCTTCTGCTTTGATTTATATGAGAGAAGTGCATGTAAACAATCATCAGGAGTAGAGTAATCTCCCAGAGATACTTTATATGTATTGTAAAGTCCGTGGAAGTCGCTTCCACCAGTTGCGAGAAGTTTGTTTTTTGAGGCAATTTTCTTAAGGTATGCTTGTTGTTCTTCGTTAGCACTTGGATGGAAAATTTCAATACCATCAATGCCGTATTCAATATAATCAGCAAGGTCATCTACACAATTACTTGCATATGGGTGAGCAAGAATTGCAATTCCACCTGCAGTATGAATAGCATCGATAACATCTTTAACATTTTCATACTTTGGTACTACAAGAATATTGTTTTCACTGTCTTTTGAGAAGAGAGTATTATAAAGTTCACCATTGAATGAATCAGCATATCCACATTCAATAAGAGCTTGCATGATATGTTTTTTATAAAGGTTTGTTGAGCCTGTTGCACATTTAGTAATAAATTCTGTTGAAATAGGGAAACGCTTTGCAGTTTGAAGCATCATAAAATGAGCAGCTTTCTTTCGAGCAAGTGAATTTCTCTTACATAATCCTTCAAGCATATCAGGTGCATCAGGTAAATAACAAAGGATATGAACATTTCTGTCATTTTTCTCATCAGTTGCAGAAAGTTCAACGCCAGGAATAACCTGAATTCCGTGACGAGCACCGATAATCTTGCCTCTTACAGTTCCTGCAAGACAGTCGTGGTCAGTAATTGCAAGTGTTTCAAGACCTTTCTTTTTAGCAAAATTGATAAGGTCTTCAATGCCTAAAGTACCATCAGATAATCTTGTATGACAATGTAAATCTCCACTCAAACCAAACAACCTCCACAATAGGGTACATTTACCTCAATATATAACATGATTATATAACAATTTCATTGTAAAATCAAGAACAAAAGGTAATTTTGTTAAAAAATAACTATACATACTAATTTTTTGTATAATTAGTAAAATATTGAACAGAAATTTTGTGCTCTTTCACAAATAAAACCACCATTTGAATTTACTCAAACGGTGGTTCAATAATTTTATTTGAGGTATTTGCCGTATTTAATCTGATTTTTTACATATCCGATTAAAAGAAGAATAAGAATAGGGATGAATAAAGCAATTACAAGAAGTAATGTAATCAATATAATAGGTAATCCCTTTTTGCTGTCTTTTACTGTGTCAGGCTTCTTTGCAGGTTCAGGAATCGGACCAACTTCATCACCCTCATAAACCGGCATAATCTGCATTATTGCATCATATGACGGAATACCAGAGTTGTAAAGTAAAGGTTCAACGATTCCTCTTACAGAGTCAGAAACCTTAATAAGTTTCTTTAGTGGAATATGTAATACCTTAATGATTGAATCGATTATGTTAATAAGACCGATTGCAATTTTATATTCATTATCTTCAGGTGTGTAAAGACTTTTTCCACCATAAAGATTCAGAACCAAATCAACAATAAAATCAACAACACTCTTATCTTTAATATCAGCATAATCAGATTTCTTAAGTCCAGTTTCAGCACGTGTCCAGTTACCAACAGTACCGATTTTAAGCTTGTTAAGGAATTTGAAGATTGGTTTTAAAATCCAACCGATTTTATAGCTGACATTTTTTTTGATGCTGATAGCAGTAGCCATATCAGCAAACTTGTCAATATCTTCTCCTGCAGCTTTGATTACATCTCTTATCATACCAATCATATGGTCAGCAAGATATGTCTGCAAGTCTTTTCCGTGAGTGTCAAACTTAACAGGTTCAGTAATGTTATCAGTTGTAGTTGTAACAACTTTGTTATCAGCATCAAATACAACTGTTCTGATTGTTGCTGGGTATCCTACTGTTGATGCAGTGGAAATATCATAGAAATAATTACCTTTAGGGCTTATATGCTTGTCAATATCGTGAACATGAGTATGACCTGTAAGCATAAACTGAACACCTAAATCAGCAAGTTGTTCACGACGGATTTCATAATCACCCATCATATCACCTTTACCGATAATCTCGTACATAGGTGATGGTGCAATAAGTGGATGGTGAGTCATAGCAACGATAAACTGGTCATTAGCCTTTGCATCAGCAATCTGTTCCTTAATCCACTCGAAAAGTTCGTCAGAAAAACCACTTTTACCATTTAAGTTTGTATCGTCATTAAGAGCAAAGAGTCTGTAACCATCCTGAAGTTGAATGATATATGACATACTCTGCTCATGAACAGCAAGAGCCTCATCAGGACCGAATTCCTTATACATATCATAAAGTTCTTCACGCTTTGCTGCAGGAACAGGGATTCTTTCGTCTTTCACATATTTGTGAGTCTGACCGTCCCATTTGTAGTCGTGAGTAGCAGTAAGAACATAAACTCTCTTGCCTTTTGATTTAAGGTCACGAAGCATTTCGATAAATTCATAGTGAGAATCGAAATCACCATTACTTGTTGTGTCGCCTGAAAGAAGAACGATGTCAGTTCGTTTGTCTTTTGCAATCTGAGAAAAAGCAGCTTCAAGCATTTCACGAGCTTCTGCTAATAAAACACCACTTTTGTTGTTAGCAACTTCATAAGCTGCACCGGAAATGCCGAGTTTTTTTGAGTAATAATGCGTGTCTGTAATAACCGTTACGGTAAGGGGACTTCTCATAATATACTCCTTATCTTACTTTGTTGTCGATTTCTTCTTTAAGAATAGCTGTAAAGTCATCAAATGCCATTGAGCCAATGTCGCCCTGACCACGCTTGCTGACTGATACTGTACCATCTTCAACTTCCTTGTCACCAACGATAACCCAATAAGGAAGCTTCTGAAGTCTTGATTCACGGATTTTATAACCTGTCTTTTCACTTCTATCATCAACAGTAACACGCATACCCATTTTTTCAAGTTCTTTCTTGATTTCAAATGAGCGGTCGTGGTGTCTGTCGGCAATAGGAAGAATTCTTACCTGTTCAGGAGCAAGCCAAAGTGGGAAAGCACCTGCATATTTTTCGATAAGAAGAGCAAGTGTACGTTCATAACAACCGATTGATGTTCTGTGAATGATGTATGGATTCTTCTTAGAACCATCTTTATCTGTGTATTCCATGCCGAATTTTTCAGCAAGAAGCTGGTCAACCTGAATTGTGATAAGAGTATCTTCTTTGCCAAATACATTCTTAATCTGAATATCAAGCTTTGGACCATAGAAAGCAGCTTCACCAACACCGATCGCATAGTTGATTCCAAGATTATCAAGGATTTTACCCATAATTCCCTGAGCTTCTTCCCACTGTTCAGGAGTACCGATGTATTTTTCTTTATCAGCAGGGTCCCACTGTGAGAAACGATATGAAACGTCTTCGTAAAGACCAAGAGTCTTAAGCATATAAATAGCGAGTTCAAGACAGCCTTGGAATTCTTCTTCAAGCTGTTCAGGAGTACACATCAAGTGACCTTCTGAAATTGTGAACTGACGAACTCGGATAAGACCGTGCATTTCACCTGAAGCTTCGTTACGGAAAAGAGTAGATGTTTCGTTGTAACGAAGTGGTAAATCTCTGTATGAACGAGGTCTATTAAGATATGCCTGATACTGGAATGGACATGTCATAGGACGAAGTGCGAAGATTTCGTCACCATTTGCTTCTGCCTTGTCTGCATCACCAAGTACGAACATACCATCACGATAGTGATCCCAGTGACCTGAAACCTTGTAAAGGTCACTCTTTGCCATAAATGGTGTCTTTGTAAGTAACCAACCACGCTTCTGTTCTTCGTCTTCAACAAAACGCTGGAGCAACTGAATGATTCTTGCACCCTTAGGTAGCATAATTGGAAGACCCTGACCGATTAATTCGTTTGTTGTGAAAAGTTCAAGTTCACGACCAAGTTTGTTGTGGTCACGTTTTCTTGCTTCTTCAAGCTGTGCTAAATGTTCATCAAGTGCAGCCTGTTTAGGGAATGCAGTAGCATAAATTCTCTGGAGCATCTTGTTCTTTTCATTGCCTCTCCAATAGGCACCTGTACAAGCTGTAAGCTTAAATGCCTTAACTGCACCTGTTGACATAAGGTGAGGACCTGCACAAAGTTCTGTAAATTCACCCTGCTTGTAGAATGAAATTGGTTCACCCTTGTCAGCGTGTTCGTTGATAAGTTCAACCTTGTAAATTTCACCTTTTTCTTCCATCATAGCAATAGCTTCAGCAGGTGAGAGTTCGAATTTTTCAAGAGGTAAATCTTCTTTAACGATTTTCTTCATTTCTGCTTCAATTTTTTCAAGAATTTCAGGAGTGAATGAAACCTCTGAATCAAAGTCGTAGTAGAATCCGTTATCTACTGATGGACCGATTGCAAGTTTTGTGTCAGGGTAGAGACGTTTCACTGCCTGAGCCATAATGTGAGAAGCAGTATGCCAGAATGTCTTTTTACCTTCGATTTCATCAAATGTTACGATTTCAAGAGCACAGTCTTCATTAACTGCAGTTCTTAAATCACAGTAATTTCCATTGATTTTACCACCGCAAGCAGATTTATATAAACCCATGCCGATTGATTTAGCAATTTCTGCAATAGTAGTACCAGCTTCGTATTCTTTAATAACGTCGCCTTTAAGTGTTACCTTAATCATAGTAATATATCTCCTTTACATTAATTACATAAAAATAAAAGCACTCCATCCCATAAAAACAGGATGAAATGCTATAAATACAACATTCCACGGTTCCACCCGTATTGCAAAACAATAAATGCTCTGCCACTCAAATAACTTTAACGCAGTCAATACGATTGGCTTAACCGAAATATCGTTTTCACCAATGCTCGAAAGTGGTCTCAGGATACTGAATTGATTTCTTACACCAACCGAAATCTCTCTGCAAATTCTTGGTTATCCGTCGTTCTTTCTCAACGCTCTATAAATATCGTATATATTCTATACTGATTTTAATATATTGTCAACACCCAATTTGTAGGGACGGCCTTTAAACTATCTGTTATTAGTTTTATCTGTATATTAATTTTGGACTGCCGAGGGTATTGATATCTACAAAATAATGATATTCACAATTTATTTACAAATATTTCCTTGACATTTTTTATGAAACAATGTATATTATTTAATAGAGTTAGCACTCTAAATATGAGAGTGCTAAACAACACAAAAGGGGTGACAAGATGCAACTCAGCGAGAGAAAAGAAAGAATACTTGCCGCCATTGTTGAATGGTATATCGCAACGGGTGAACCTGTTGGTTCAAAAAATCTTCTTGAATATTCTAAACTCCCTGTTTCATCTGCTACTGTCCGTAATGAAATGGCAGAGTTATCCCGATTAGGTTTCCTTGACCAGCCTCATACATCAGCAGGTCGAATTCCATCCCAGATGGGTTATCGTTATTATGTTGATAAGCTTATGAACAGATATGAATTGCCTATCAATGAAAAAAGGCTTATTGAAGCAAGGCTTTCTGATGCAGGTGGTGAACCACAGCAAATTCTTGAACAGGCAGGTCAGGTGTTAGCAGAGCTTACTAACTGTGCAGTTGTTTCAACAACTCCAACTGATGAAAATGCTGTTATTCGAAGAGTTGAGTTAGTTCCACTTGGCACTCATACTGCAATGATGGTTATGCTTTCATCGTCTGGAATTTTAAAAAGTCGAGTTTGCAGAACAGATAGTGAATTGAATCTTGAATTGATTGAAACATTTTATAATATAGTTTCAAAACATTTCATAGGTAAATCGGCAAGTGAAGTGAGTATTGCACTTATTCAGACTCTTGCATTGTCCCTTGGTAGTAAGTCACTTGCAATCTCACCTTTACTTGTAACTCTTTCAGATTTAGCACAGCTTACTGAACAGACACAACTCCTTTTGGAAGGTCAGTCAAATTTACTTAACTATACTGACTATCCTAATGCATATGAATTAATGGAGTTTTTAAGACGAGGTGAACCTCTTACAAACCTCTTTGCAGGGCATAAAGCAGAAAATAATACCAATGTTCTTATCGGTAAAGAGAATTTTTATAGAGAGCTTCAGGATTCAAGTCTTATTTATTCTCATTATTCAGTTGGCGGTAAGGATAGTGGTGCATTAGGTCTTATCGGACCAACAAGAATTGACTATGCAAGACTTATCCCAAGTCTTAAATATTTAACAGAAATTGTCGGCAGTATTATGTCGGATACTTTGGAGGATTAAAATGGCAAAAGATAAAAAGAAAGCAACTGCTGAAGAAACAGTTGAAGAAGTAGTGGAAAACACAGAACCAACTGTTGAGGAAAAGCTTACTCAGGAACTTAACGAAACCAAGGATAAGCTTTTGAGAGTTATGGCGGAGTATGATAACTTCCGTAAGCGTTCACAGAAAGAAAAAGAAATGGCTTATGGTGATACAAAGGCTTCAACAATCGGTGAATTTTTACCTGTATATGATAACTTTATGAGAGCAATGAGTGCTGAGGCTACTGACCTTGACTCATTCAAAAAAGGTATCGAAATGATTTTTAATCAGTATGGTGAAACATTCAAAAAACTCGGTGTTGAATCATTTGGTGAAAAAGGTGAAGAATTCGACCCTAATATCCATAATGCAGTAATGCACGGTGAAGATGAAGAGCTTCCTGAAAACAGCATTTCAGATGTGTTCTCAACAGGATACAAAATGGGAGACAGAGTAATTCGACCTGCAATAGTTAAGGTAGTAAACTAACTGTAAATCAGTTAATAATATTAATGTATATATCCATTTAGGAGGAATAAATTTATGGCAAAGGTAATTGGTATCGACTTAGGTACAACAAACTCATGCGTAGCAGTAATCGAAGGTGGCGAACCAGTAGTTATTGCTAATGCTGAAGGTGCTCGTACAACTCCATCAGTTGTAGCATTTTCAAAAACAGGTGAAAGAATGGTTGGTCAGGTAGCAAAAAGACAGGCTATCACAAACCCTGACAGAACAATCGCATCTATCAAGAGACATATGGGTAGCGATTATAAAGTAAATATCGATGGTAAGGATTACACTCCACAGGAAATTTCAGCAATGACACTTCAGAAGCTTAAGGCTGATGCTGAAGCTTACCTTGGTGCTCCTGTAACAGAAGCAGTTATCACAGTTCCTGCATATTTCACAGACTCACAGCGTCAGGCTACAAAGGACGCAGGTAAGATTGCAGGCCTTGAAGTAAAGAGAATCATCAACGAACCTACTGCAGCTGCTCTTGCTTATGGTATTGATAAGGAAGAAGACCAGAAGGTTATGGTTTATGACCTTGGTGGTGGTACATTCGACGTTTCAATCATTGAAATGGGCGATGGTGTTCAGGAAGTTCTTGCAACAGCTGGTAACAACCGTCTTGGTGGTGACGACTTCGACCAGAAGATCATTGATTGGCTTGCAGACGAGTTCAAGAAAGAACAGGGTATTGACTTACGTTCAGATAAAATGGCTATGCAGCGTCTTAAGGAAGCAGCAGAAAAGGCAAAGATTGAACTTTCAGGTGTAACAACATCACAGATCAGCCTTCCATTCATCACAGCAGATGCA
>JAZLAH010000075.1:0-5043 GCA_045613065.1 Candidatus Fimenecus sp. | reverse complement strand
TCACGGTTAAAATACTGCTTTACAATTGTTTCATTATCATAGCGATAAACTGCACCATTAGCACCCTTGGCAATATATTCACAGCCTTCAAGACTGATTCTTGGATATGTTTTTTCAATTTTCATCATTTCAGTAAAGCCTGTCATTTCAAAAACAGAATAAACCTCAGTTGAAACATTGATTATTGCAAGATTAGAGTCTGCTTTTCTCAAACGAAGCAATACACGAAGACCGGCACTTGAAATATATTCGAGATTATCTGCATCAAGAACTGTGTGCATTCCCTCATTTGCCTTGATTACTTCTTTAATTTTATCTTCAAATTCAGGTGCATTCGTTGCATCAATTTTTCCGTCAATATTTATGTATAAAATATCCTTATCGATTCTGTATTCAAGGTTTTTCATATCAATTATTCCTTTCAAAAACTATTTTTACAAGTTCATTATATTCTTGCCATGCAGGAAAATCCTTAAGAGGAGAGGTGAGTCCAGCAATTGAATTATAGTACCAGAATTGCTGTTCAGGGTCTTTTTGATTGAATGACTGCCACATATCCTTACCTTCTTTTTTATAGATTCTGTAGAAGGACCTCATATTTGACAGCTTATCACCAAGCCAGAGCATAAGAACATCTGTATCACCACAGCTTGCAAGCTCTTCAAGGGATTCCTCCTTACGGATTTTCCATGTGTTTTCAGGAGGTAAATCAGCTCGTTTATCCTCTGTTTCCGATTCAACAAGCTCTCTTACTCGATTTCCGAACTGTTCTTCAATTTCATTAATTGTTATATCTGTATCTTCAACAACATCGTGAAGTAAAGCAGCAGAAATAACATCCTGATTATTTGTCATTGTACCTACAATAACAGCAGCCTCAAGAGGATGAAGAATATATGGGGTTTTGTCTTTTTTTCTCACCATACCGTCGTGAGCCTTGGCAGCAAATTCAATTGCTTTTGTTACTTTATCCATCATTTAATCACCAAAATATCTGCAAAGCCTGTCATTTCAAGAATATCCATAACATCTTCACTGACGTTAATAAGCTCCATACTGCCTTGTGCATTCATCTTTTTCTGTGTGCCAAGAAGAACTCTGAGTCCTGCACTTGAAATGTAGTTGATTCTACCGAAATCAAGAACAAGATTTTTAAGGCTTTCACCTTCATTATTTATAGCCTGTTCAAGTTGGGGAGCAGTTACTGTATCTAATCTTCCCTCAAGTTTAAATATGGTTGAATTATCAACTTTTTCAATATTTATGTTCATAAATCGCTCTCCTTTATATTTTCTTTGTCATAGTCAGAATGTTTTGACTGTTTTCATAAGAATAGGAAACTGTATCCATAGTTTTCTTTGTAATGAAAATGCCTAATCCACCAATTTCTCTTTCATCTGCAGAAAGAGTGATATCAGGCTCAGCCTTTTCAAGAGGATTGAACGGAATACCGTTATCCTTTATAACAAGAGTCATAAGTCTTTCATTTTCATCAAATCCAAATGAAAGAGATGCATTTCCGTTTCCGTTTCCGTATGCATAGTTTGCAATGTTGATGAATATTTCTTCAACTGCAACACAGATTGCCATGGAGTTTTTCATGGGACATTCAAAGCTTTCAAGGCATTCCTCTGTAAAAGCCATAACATCGGACAGGGAATCTTTTGTTGCTGAAAAGATTTTTTCTTTCACAGGAGAACCTTCTTTCTTTTTGTAGTCAAAAACTAGCATTGTAATATCGTCAAACTGAGGAGCTTCACCAACAAAGAGGTCAATATCCTTTTTGAGTCCGGAAAGCAATTCTTCAGCTTTAAGGCGTTTATTTTTGTTGATATAAGACATTAATCTGTCTTCACCATAAAGAGACTCATTTATATCAGTAGCTTCAGTTACACCGTCGGTATAAAGGAATACTCTGTCACCCTTATTAAGAGTAATTTCATTTTCTCTGTACATTATTCCTTCCATACCTGCAAGCACAAATCCCGGTCGGCTCTTCAGATATTCACATTTACCGTCAGCATGAACGATAAGTGGCGGATTGTGACCTGCATTTGCAAAGGTGAGTTTTCCTGTTGAAAGGTCAAATTTACCTATCCACGCTGTTACAAACATATCTGATTCGTTATTTTCACAAAGCTTTTCGTTAGCAAGAGTGAAAATTTCATTAACAGAAAGTCCTCTTTCTGAAAGGTCCTTGATAATTGTTTTGGCTTTCATCATAAACATTGCAGCAGGAATACCTTTACCTGAAACATCGGCTGCAAGGAAGAATACGGTTTTATCATCAAAGGAGTAGAAATCATAGAAGTCTCCACCGACTTCTTTTGCTGCTATCATCTGAGCAAAAACTGAATAATCTTCTGTGTCAGGAAAATCCGAAGGCAGAGCTGAAAGTTGAATTTGCTTTGCATATTCAAGTTCCTTATCTATCCTTGCAGCAGCCTCTGCAATATACTTTTTGAGTGTTGAAACAGTAGAGTTTATATCATCAGAAAGTGATGAGAATTCAGCATTTGTACGGACATCAACTTTCACATTGAGATTACCACCTGTAATTTCGGAAAGCGTTCCATTGACTTTTTGAAGATTGTTGATGATAACCTTTTTTATTAGGAAGTAAATAAATATAAACAGAGCAGCAAAAATCAGAATCAGCATAAAAATACTTGTATAAAGAGATGCATCTCTCATAAGCATCGCTTCAGCAAAAGGCATTGCAGCGATTATACAATAACCCTCAACATAAGTGAATGCATATATATACTCTTCACTGAAATTAGTTTCTTCATTAGTTATGTTTGTTCTGTAAAGCTGAGTTGCGGTTTTGCCATCAAGCATAACCTCGTCTGGAATGATTCCTATGGTTGAAATATGCATTCCGTTTCTTTTGGTGTTAGTGACAAGATTAAGATTCTCATCGCACACCGCAACAAATCCTGTGCTTCCGATATGGCGGTTTTTAGTAACATCAATAACAAAATCGTCAAGCATATTGTGGAATTGGTCTGCATCATAGCCAACCTGAATAAATCCACCATGTGTGAGGCTGACACCTGCATATTTTCTCATTGTTACGCCGTCAATACCTTGGGGACTGTATAACTGTACGAACTCTGTTTCATCGCCCGTAAGCACCATGAATTCTTTTGACTGTTCTGTACTGTTCATATCGAATGTATCAATAAGCTCATCTAAGGTTGAATTAATAACCATTCCTTTGGAATCAACAATGTTTATTTCGATAACATTGTATTTTACCGCAAGGTCATCAAGTGATACAGCTTTGTTGTTTTCATATTCTGAACGGACATTTTCAGTTATGTTCAGAAGTGTTTCATTTGATTTTCCTCTGACGTCGGTGATGACATCTGTCATTGCAGATGTGAAAACTTCTCTTGTTTCGATTTCAGCCATTCCACTTTGAAGAAAATATGTAAATGTACTTGTTACAACACAAGCGATAACGATAAGCACAAGTAGTCTGCGCTGAAAGGTCTGAGAAATCTGTTCGTTCTTTTTTTCACGCTTTTTTACATCTCTGTTTAAAAAAGAAACAACCAGAAGAGAAATTCCGACCGCTGCCGAATTTCCGAGTATCATAGGAAGTGTTGCGCCTTTTACAAATTCAAAGGCATATGACGAATCGTTCATATTTGTGAAGAAAATCATAAGCATATGAAGAACTTCGCAAACAACCGTTATGAAAACTCCGTAGCTCCATGTAGGCTTTTTATTATCAAACATAAATCTTCTAAGAACTGCTGCAATAAAACCTGCAAGCATGGTTGATAGAGTACAGGCAATTCGTGTATATACACCGCCACCCCAATAAACTGAGAAGAACCGATATAAGCCACCGATAATACCAGAGACTATACCTGCAGGACCTCCAAAGATAAAACCTGCACAGAGAGGTGCCGCATCACGGACGTTTGCAACAGTGCCAAGTAATTCAACACCGTAACTTGATGCAAAAGCAGATAAACCACCGAAAACAACACCGATTAAAATCTGTTTTAAGACGTAATTGAGTTTTTTGAAACCAGTTTTTTTCTCAAGTAAATAAAAAACAGTAACAAAAACGCAATTCAGAAAAATCGGAACTAAAAGTTTCATTTTTATTCCCCTTTATTGTGTGATTAATGCATAGATAGTTTTGGCTAAATCCCAGACACTGCTACCAACTGCGTTGAGAAGAATAATGATAAGAATATATATCAGAACACTTCCCGGACTGATTGCGTTTCGTGAAATATTGAAATAGAAATTAAAATGTCCTTTCAGGTTTATTTCACGGTTTTGTTGCCATTGATATGTAACAATGTTTTCGCTATTGAATGATGACGGAAGAAAGTTTTTGTAAAGCTCTTCTTCAAGTCTTCTAATTTTGTAGCAAGCAACATCGTTGATTTCATAGTCATCAGCTATTGAAATAGTTACAACTGCTTTTTTGAGCTTTTGTCTGTGGAAAGCACCAACATTGTTGATTTCTTTTGGAAGAAGTCTTGCTTCGTTGATTCTTACGGAATAACAGTAACTCTCTGAAACAATAGGAGACATAATCATATCTCTGATTCGGGTCAAAAAGTTGCCGACTTTTGTACGCTGCTTAAAAACTTCTGTAATGGATTTATGTGGTATGCGAAACATAAAATATACTTCATCGTTATCCAGATAATCAAATATTTCTTCAAACGATATATTCATCAGAGTTCCTTTTGAAACAGATTTAAGACTATAATTTATAGAGGATATATGAACTATATCAACTGTTTTGCTGTTATAAGCAATTTCGGATGTAACGTTATTTTTTTTATAATCCACAACACACATGCTACTAAAAATCGCTCTTGATAGATTTTCGTTTTCAAAACTGAGAGAAACATCTTCAATTTCGCTTTTATCAATAGCAAACGGGAAATACATATTGAGTGATTTGGTTTCCTTTATACCTCTGATATGAATAGCCACATCCATATAGCTAGTTCCTTTGGGATTAAGCCAATTATTAAGATATATTGTGCTGGTATCGTCACCATC
>JAZLAH010000074.1:0-28744 GCA_045613065.1 Candidatus Fimenecus sp. | reverse complement strand
ATATTACTTCAAAAAATGTCAACTCCGTGACAGTTATTCTTTCTCTTTCACTTATCGTACTTTATGTAGTGCTTCTTGCTCTTTTCAAGGATAAAAAATATCATACAGCCTCTTTAGCACTCTTATTGCTTGTGTGTATCTGCAGTGAGGTTGTTATGTGCGATTCAAGTACAGTCAGTATCACTATTACCAAGGATTCATATTCATCTGATTACGACGAATTCAGAAAGCTTAAAACGAACCTTGATACAATAGAACAGAATGAATTCTACCGTATGGAGCTTACAAACCTCAGAACACGAATGGATCCCAGCTGGTTCGGCTACAACGGTGCTTCTGTATTCTCTTCAATGGCTTATGAAAAAGTTGCAAATATGCAAAAAAATATTGGTCTTTTTGGAAATAAGATTAATAGCTACACATATAATCCACAAACACCTATTTACAATTCATTTTTTGGAATTAAATATGTATATGATAGAAATTCTTTAATTAATGAAAGTGATTATTATACACTTGTTGACAAAAACGCAACATATTCTGCATATGAAAACAATTATAATTTAAATATTGCATTCCCTGTTTCAGATAGATTATTAATGTGGGATTCATCCTTATATTCTAATCCTGTTGATTCGCAGCAAGAACTCTTTGCTTACTCTACAGGAATTGATGGAATTTATAATAGAATATATGATTATGAACTCATCTGTAACAATATTTATGATATCTCGGAAGAGGATAAAATTATGTCTAATTTCAGTTTGAATAAAATAGACAGTAACACTGAAGCATCAGCTACCGCAACTATTACGGCTGAAACAAATGGACATATTTATATCTATGTTTATTCAAGAAATCTTGATGATGTTTCTATTTATTCTCCATCAATAAGCACATCTATGACCGTTTCTGATGGATATATTCTTGATATAGGTTATTATGAGCCTAACGATAAAATATCAGTAACAATGCCAATTAATAATGAACAAACATATGCTAATGTTGATTTTGTTGTATTTACAATAGATGATGAAAAATTTGTTGACGGGTACAATGTGCTTAAATCAGGTCAAATTGAATATACGAGCTTTAGTGAAACAATTATTGAAGGAAACTTTGTTGCTAATGATAATGAAATATTATTTACGTCAATACCATACGATAAAGGGTGGAATGTTTATATTGATGGTGAAAAGGTTGCGGAAGAAAATATAGTAAAGATTTCTGATGCACTTTTGGGTATTAAAGTTTCTTCTGGTGAACACTCAATTAAGCTTGAATATTCAATTCCTGGATTGACAATAGCGTACATTATCTCTGGTATATTTGTCATTTTACTTTTTGTTTTATTATTATTAAAGAAAAAGAACATTTTATTATTTAAAAATTGTAAAATAAATATATGGGAAGATTCAGAACTAAATGGTGAAACACAAGAAACATTAGTAACTGAAGATTTTACAGTCATTATTGACTATGAAGAACCTCTATTGATTGATTCAGAAAATACTGAAGAATAAGTTTATATGCAAAATAGAAAAGCAGGATTATCGTTTATCGTATAATCCTGCTTTATCTTATTTAAGAATCTTTTTTAAATATTGCCCTGTATATGATTTTTTACATTTAGCAACTTCTTCCGGTGTACCACAGACAACAATTTTGCCACCCTTATCTCCACCTTCAGGCCCTAAATCGACAATATAGTCAGCTGTTTTTATAACATCAAGATTATGTTCAATAACAATAATTGTATTGCCTGAATCAACAAGACGTTGAAGTACTTCAATCAACTTATGAACATCTGCTGAATGAAGTCCTGTTGTAGGTTCATCAAGAATGTATATTGTTTTACCTGTGGAGCGTTTGGAAAGTTCTGTTGCAAGTTTAACACGCTGTGCTTCCCCACCTGAAAGTGTAGTTGCAGATTGACCTAATTTAACATATCCTAAACCAACATCATAAAGAGTTTGAAGCTTTCTTTTAATTTTAGGAATATGATTAAAGAATTCTAATCCTTCTTCTACTGTCATTTCAAGGACATCATAAATGTTTTTACCTTTGTATTTTACTTCAAGTGTTTCTCGATTATATCGTGCACCATTACACACTTCACAAGGTACGTAAACATCAGCAAGAAAGTGCATTTCAATCTTAACAATTCCATCACCTTCACAAGCTTCACATCTGCCACCTTTAACATTAAACGAAAATCTACCAGAATTATAACCTCTAATTTTAGAATCCTGTGTAGATGAAAATAATTCACGAATATCTGTGAATACACCTGTGTAAGTAGCTGGGTTTGAACGAGGTGTTCTGCCAATTGGAGATTGGTCAATATCAATCACTTTATCAAGATGTTCAAGCCCTGACATTGATTCAAATTTGCCTAAAGGCTTCTTTGCATTATTCAATTCATTAACAAGATTTTTATATAAAATTTCATTAATTAAAGAAGACTTACCTGAACCCGAAACACCTGTAACACAGTTGAAACATCCAAGAGGAAAATCAACATTAATACTTTTAAGATTATTTTCTTCAGCACCAAAAACTGATAAAAAGTTGCCACTACCCTTTCTTCTGTTTTCAGGTATTGGTATTTTTCTTTCACCTGAAAGATATTTTCCTGTAATTGATTCTTTGCAATTAATTATATCATCAACAGTACCTGCACAAACAATTTCACCACCGTGAACACCTGCTCCTGGTCCTATATCAACAATATAATCCGACTCTCTCATTGTGTCTTCATCATGCTCAACAACAATTAATGTGTTACCTAAATCACGAAGCCCTTTTAATGTTCCAAGCAGTTTATCATTATCTCTCTGATGCAATCCAATACTTGGTTCATCAAGAATATATACAACACCCATAAGTGATGAACCGATTTGCGTTGCAAGTCTTATACGTTGACTTTCGCCACCAGAAAGAGTACCTGATGTTCTTGAAAGAGTAAGGTATTCAAGACCAACACTATTAAGGAAATTCAATCTACTTTTTATTTCTTTAAGAATTGATTCAGAAATTATCATCTCTTTATCTGTAAGCTCTAAATTGTCAATAAAATTTATTGCAGAAACAATTGACATATCACAGAACTGACTAATATTCTTTCCACCTACTGTTACAGATAAAATTTCTGGCTTTAATCTTGTACCATTGCAATCAGGACATTTGCAAGAAGTCATAACTTGCTCTATTTCCCATTTTGCCCAATCACTTGTTGTTTCTTTATATCTTCGTTCAAGATTATTAACAATACCTTCAAATTCAGACATATATGTTCCAGAACCATACAATGTTGAACGAGTCATTTTCATCTTATAATCTGTACCGTATAAAATAGCATTAATTCCATCTTGTGATATATCTTTTAAAGGCGTTTTTAAAGTGAAACCATATTCCTTGCCAATAGCATTGTAATACATGGCTGCAATTGACCCTTTTTCAGCTTTTCCCCAACCAGATGCACAAATACCACCTTCACTTATAGAAAGGTTTTTATTAGGCATTATGAGGTCGGGATTGACTTTCATAAATGTACCTAAACCTGTACAAGTTGAACAAGCTCCATAAGGGTTATTAAAAGAAAACATCCTTGGTGATAACTCATCCATACTAATACCATGTTCTGGACATGCATAATTAAGGGAATAAAGATATTCTTTATCATTAATTACGTCAATAATAACGTTTCCACCTGAATGTTGTGTTGTTATTTCAATAGAATCTGCAAGACGCGTTCTAATACCATCTTTAACAACAAGTCTGTCAACAATAATTTCAATTGTATGCTTAATTGTTTTCTTAAGCTTCATATCCTCAACAAGTTCTGTAATTTCACCATCAATTCGCGCTCTTATAAAACCTGATTTTAAAGCATTTGCAAGTTCTTTAGCATGTTCACCTTTTTTACCACGAACAACAGGAGCAAGAATTTGAAATTTCGTTCCTTCAGGTAAACTTAATATACTGTCGACAATTTGGTCAACTGTTTGCTGTTTAATTTCTCGACCACAAACTGGACAATGTGGAATACCAATTCTTGCATAAAGCAAGCGAAGATAATCGTATATTTCAGTAACGGTTCCAACTGTTGAACGTGGATTTTTTGATGTTGTCTTCTGGTCAATAGAAATTGCAGGAGAAAGACCTTCAATTGATTCTACGTTTGGCTTTTCCATTTGACCCAAAAACATTCTTGCATATGAAGATAAAGATTCAATATATCTTCGCTGACCTTCAGCATATATAGTGTCAAAAGCTAATGATGATTTACCCGAACCTGAAAGACCTGTAAAAACAACAAGCTTGTCTCTTGGAATTTCAATGTCTATATTTTTTAAATTATTCTCTTTTGCACCTTTTACAATTATTTTATCGTGTATCATTTATTTCTCCGATTTAAGTTTTTCAATTTTATCTCTTAAATATGCTGCGTGTTCAAACTCAAGAATTTTTGCGGCTGCCTTCATTTCTTCTGTAAGTCGAATAATAAGCTTTTCTTTCTCACTTCGACTCATCTTTTTCTTGCCTGATTTGTCACGGGTTGATATTTCAAGAATTTCACGAACATCTTTTGTAATAGTTTGTGGTTTTATACCGTGTTCTTGATTGTAAGCAATCTGTATTTCTCTACGACGATATGTTTCGCTAATTGCTCGTTCCATTGATTTAGTGACCGAATCAGCATACATAATTACATGACCATTTGAGTTTCTTGCTGCACGACCAATAATCTGAATCAGAGAAGTTTCAGAACGCAAAAATCCTTCTTTATCTGCATCAAGAATCGCAATAAGTGACACTTCAGGAATATCAAGACCTTCACGTAAAAGGTTAATACCAACAAGAACATCAAAATCACCTAAACGTAAGTCACGAATAAGTTCCATTCTTTCAATCGTGTCAATGTCATAATGCATATATCTTACTTTAATTCCGTGTTGTGAAAGATAGTCAGTAAGATTTTCTGCCATTTTTTTAGTAAGTGTCGTTACAAGAACACGTTCTTTTTTCTCAACACGTATATTAATTTCAGAAATCAAATCATCAATTTGTCCTTCTGTGCCACGAACAGATATTTCAGGATCAAGAAGACCTGTTGGTCTAATAACCTGTTCAGCAATCTGAACACTTTTTTCATTTTCAAATGGTCCAGGGGTTGCACTTACAAATATTTTTTGTCTAGTTTTATCATAAAATTCATCAAAAGTCAAAGGTCTATTATCATAAGCTGATGGGAGTCTGAACCCAAAATTTATAAGGCTATCTTTTCTTGAACGGTCGCCACCATACATTCCTCTTACTTGTGGTAATGTAACATGAGATTCATCAACGAAAAGGACATAATCATCAGGAAAATAATCAAGTAAAGTAAATGGTGGTTCACCAGGTTTTCTTCCTGACATAATAGCAGAATAGTTTTCAATTCCTTTGCAGAATCCTGTTTCACGAAGCATTTCCACATCATATTCCGTTCTTTGACGGATTCTTTGTGCTTCGATAAGTTTTCCTTCTTTTTCAAATGCTGCAACTTGCAATTCCATTTCATCATTTATCTGTTTAAGTGCATTTTCCATTTTTTCAGGTGAAACAACATAATGAGATGCAGGATAAATTGCAACATGAGATACAACATTTTTTACAGCACCTGTTAATGGATTAATTTCACAGATTCTATCAATCTCATCACCGAAAAACTCAACTCTTATAGCTGTATCGTTAGAGTAAACAGGAAAAATTTCAACGATATCCCCTCTTACTCTGAATTTATTTCGAATAAAATTAATGTCGTTTCTTTCATATTGAATTTCAACAAGCTTTGCTATAAATTCATCACGACTTTTTTCCATTCCTATTCGTAATGATATTACCATACTCTTGTAATCAATAGGGTCACCAAGTGAATATATACAAGAAACACTTGCAACAATAATAACATCACGTCTTTCAGACAATGCAGATGTTGCAGAATGTCGCAATTTATCGATTTCATCATTAATAGCTGAGTCTTTTTCGATATAAGTATCAGTTGTTGCGATATATGCTTCGGGTTGATAATAATCATAATATGAAACAAAGTATTCAACAGCATTTTCAGGAAAAAACTCTTTAAATTCAGCACAAAGCTGACCTGCAAGAGTCTTATTATGAGCAAGAACGAGAGTAGGTCTGTTAAGTTTAGCAATAATATTAGCCATAGTAAATGTCTTACCGGAGCCTGTTACACCCAGCAAAGTCTGTTCCTTATAACCTTTTTCAATACCATCAACAAGCTTTTCAATTGCTTGAGGTTGGTCACCTGTTGGCTGATAATTACTTACTAATTTAAACATTTTATACCTCGCGTACATTTGTTCTTTTATTATACAATATTATAAAAATATAATCAACAGAAAGTTTATAAATATTATATAAAATTATTAATATAAAAGCAGGGTTAATTCCCTGCCTTTACAACTTAATTTTTCTATCTTTGTAATAAAAATCCTTATCATGCTCGTTGATTTCACGTAATACTTTACATGGATTACCTACTGCAACTACATTTGCAGGAATATCCTTTGTAACAATACTTCCTGCACCTATAACAGAATTATCACCGATTGTAACACCCGGTAACACAACTACTCCTGCACCAAGCCAACAGTTTTTACCGATATGTACAGGCATATTAAATTGATATGCAAGTGGTCGGAGCTCCGGCAAAATTGGATGTCCAGCAGTTGCTAACACAACATTAGGGCCAAGCATTGTATAATCACCAACATAAATATGGGTATCATCAACAAGTGTCAAGTTGAAATTTGCATAAACTCCTTTACCAAAATGAACGTTTTTACCTGCCCAATTTGCATGAAGAGGTGGTTCAATATAACAATCCTCACCTATTTCGGCAAACATGTTTTTAAGCATTTCTGTTCTTTTTTCCTGTTCAAGAGGTCTTGTTGCATTATAATCATAAAGTTTTTCAAGATAAGTCAATTGTTCACTAAATATATCATTATCCATTGACAGATACAGCTCTCCACTATGCATTTTTTCACGAATATCCATAATTACACCTTCATTATTTTTACATTTTCACAATCAATTATTTTCTTATATGTTCTTAATGTTTTGTATCTTGGTTGAACCTTAACATTTCGCACCTGAATATTATCAGCATGTCTTAAGAATAATCCATAAGCATTAATATTTCTGAAGCGGTTACATTCAGGATATTCTTGTTCCTGTTCAGGAATTTTAAATCTTAAATCAAAATAGTCATTTCCATTAGCATATTTAACATCAAAATTTTCTATAGTAACATCTTTGATTTTTTGATTTGGGATTCCCATAATCATTATTGGCATTTCAACATTATCAGCCTTTATATTTCTAACTGTAATATTTTCAATTCTACCTTTTCCATCGAGTTCAGGTTTCTTATCACCATTACGGTTACAAAGTCGTATAAACAATGGACATCCCATTGAATCCATCTGAATATTTGAAACATTAATATTTTTAACTTTTGCTCCGTCACATGATTCAATTGATATACCACTTACACCTGCAGGATAAATATCAGTTAAATAGAATTTGCAATTTTCAACAGTTACATCACTGATATCTAAAGATGTTTCTGTGCCAATTTTAAATGCATTTGTACAAGATACAACTTCACAATCGTGAATGTAAATGTTGCTCATACCATTTTTACAAGCTACATCAAGGTTATTCTTAACTTTAAGACCATCATCACCTGATGTTGTAACACTCATATTATTTTTAAGTGCAATACCATCATCTGCAGTTGAAATAAAGCATTTTTTCACAACGACATTTGATGAACCACATATATCTATGCCATCACAGTTTGCAATATGACGATTGTTGTTAATTACAACATTCGAAATATTAACATCATTTGATGAATTAATGTTTACGGTCCACATAGCTGCATTTTCTATAATTAAATTATAAAGTTTAATTCTATTACAATTCTTCAAAAGCATTAAGTAACCATACTTACTTTTATGTGGAAATCGAATTCTTTTTCTGTATTCTTGCCTTAAATCCCACACGTCAAGTGTATTTTTAAACGGTTCTGTTTTTGGTGGTAAATGTGGTTTTAAAGAAAAGAAATTACCTTCACCACAAATTTTACCAGGACCAACAATACCAATGTTTTCACAATTGTCAGCATAAATCAATGCGTTTTCTGTATAGTCATCCGTATTATGTGATGCAACAATAGAAGAATCTTTTTCGAGATATAAAACAACATTACTTTTTAAATGTATTGTTCCACTTGTATACGCACCATTATCTACTACAACTATTCCTCCACCATTTTTATTGCAATAATCAATTGCAGAATTAATGGAAATTGCATTATTTATAGCAGAGTTGTTGGATATAGCACCAAAGTCACGAATATATACTGCACCATCCAATGGTAGCTGCAAATTAAAGTTTAAATATTTTGAAAATGGTACTTCTTTGTAAAAATCTCCGTCATAAACTTCAGAAAAAACTTCTCCATCATATATTTTAAAATCTTTTTGAAGTTTTGGGAAAAATGAACCAAAATGATTTAAAATTCGGGACATATCAATCACCTCTTAATGTATATTATCACAATACATTCAAAAATAAAAGAATTTTTAGTATTTTTTGAATATTAAAACATATTCTATTATGAAGCAATAATTTGAGGTGATATATATGTGTGGTATTGCAGGTGAAGTTTCTTATTCAAATTCGATTTTTAAAAATAAAGACTCATTTTTGAAAATGCAAAAGGTTTTATCTCCACGAGGACCTGACCAAAATGGAATTTATATAAAAGATAATACAGCTTTAATTCATACACGATTAAGTGTTATTGATGTTGAAAATGGCATTCAACCTATGACTGTAAAATATGGTGAAAACGAATATTCAATTGTCTATAATGGAGAATTATATAATACTGATGAGATTAGAAACGAATTAAAATCATTTGGGTATGTATTTTTGACACATTCTGATACAGAAGTTGTATTAAAGGCTTTTATTCAGTGGAAAGAAGAATGTTTAATAAAGTTTAACGGCATTTTTGCTTTTGCAATATGGAATGAATGTGAAAAAAATTTATTTTTTGCTCGAGATAGAATCGGTGTAAAACCATTTTTTTATTCTATAAAAAATGAATCATTTATTTTTGGCTCAGAGATAAAAGCATTACTTGAACATAAATATATAGAGCCAATTATAGACGAAAATTCAATTGCAGAAATTATGTTTATAGGTCCTGGAAGAACCCCAGGATGTGGTGTTTTTAAAGATATTCAAGAACTAAAACCAGCTTGTTGCGGATACTACAATAAAACAGGAATAAAAATTCGAAAATACTGGACATTATGCGATAAGCAACATAATGATAGCTTCGAAGATACGGTTGAAAAAGTGCGATTTTTAGTCAAGGATTCTATTACAAGACAGTTAACATCTGACGTTCCTGTTGGAACATTTCTTTCAGGAGGACTTGATTCTAGTATTATTTCATCAATTGCTAATCGATACTTCAATGATAAAGGTAAGCAATTAAAAACATTTTCTGTTACTTACGAAAATAATGATAACTTTTTTAAGAAAAGTAAATTTCAACCTAATAATGACAATGATTTTATTTGTAAAATGGTTGAATATCTTGGCTGTGAACATCACTTAATTACATTAAATAACAAGGACCTTGCTGATGCGTTATATATGGCTGTGGATGCACGAGATTTACCGGGAATGGCTGATGTTGATTCGTCATTATTACTTTTCTGTAAAGAGATAAAAAAGCATTGTACAGTTGCTCTTTCAGGTGAATGTGCAGACGAAATTTTTGGTGGTTATCCTTGGTATCGTGATAAAGAAATAAGGGCAATTAACGGATTTCCATGGGCTCAATCAACATCATACAGAAAATCATTTATAAAAGATGATATTAAATTACCTGATGCGTCAGAATTTGTATGTTCAAGATATAAAGACACTATAATAAACACTTCAAAAATTGATAATATATCTCCTCTTGAATCACGTATGAAAGAAATGATAAAGTTAAACTCAGATTGGTTTATGCAAACACTTCTTGACCGAAAAGACAGGATGAGTATGTATAACGGACTTGAAGTTAGAGTGCCGTTTTGTGATTACAGAATTGCCGAATATCTGTATTCCGTTCCTTGGGAATACAAAGACTATAAGTCATATGAAAAAGGCTTATTAAGAGAAGCTGTTAAAGATTTTTTACCTGACGAAATCTTGTGGCGAAAGAAAAGCCCATATCCAAAGACTCATAACCCAGAATATTTATATATCGTTTCAAATTTGTTGCAAGAAATAATTCAAAATGAAAATTCACCAATATTATCATTCATAAAAAAAGAAGAATTGAAAAAAATATTAACTACTGATGAAACAATACCTTGGTATGGTCAGTTAATGACAACACCACAGACGATAGCATATTTTATACAGATAAATTATTGGCTTGAAAAATACAAAGTAAGAATAATATAAAGGATGATAATATGAAAAACAATGACTTAAAAAAAGTAGCACTTGTTGGTACTGGTTTTGTTGGAATGAGTTTTGCTTATGCACTTTTAAATAGTGGAGAATGCGACCAACTTGTACTAATAGATATTAATAAAGCAAAAGCGCATGGTGAAGCTATGGACTTAAATCATGGTCTTCCTTTTGCAAAAAGAAATATGCTGATTTATGATGGTGAATACTGTGATTGCAACGATGCAGATATTGTTGTTATTGCTGCAGGTGTCAACCAAAAAGAAGGAGAAGACAGAATTTCCCTTCTTAACAGAAATTTCGAAGTATTCAAATCAATTATAGACCCGATTGTTAAAAGTGGGTTTGATGGAATTTTTCTTGTAGCAACAAATCCTGTTGATATTATGACAAAAATTACACTTGAATTATCGGGATTCAATCCATCAAAAGTAATTGGTAGCGGCACAACACTTGACACAGCAAGGCTCCGTTATTTGTTAGGAAATTACTTTTCAATTGACCCGAGAAATGTGCACGCATATGTTATAGGAGAACATGGTGACAGCGAAATTGTTCCTTGGTCACAAGCATATATTACTACTAAAAAAATTTATGATATTATTGACTCATCAAATGGAAAATTTAACTTTGAAGATTTAAATAAAATAAGTAATAATGTTACTTGTGCAGCACAAGAGATAATTAAGGCAAAACAAGCCACTTACTATGGAATAGGAATGGCGCTCGTAAGAATCGTAAGAGCAATTTTTGGTGATGAAAAAAGCGCATTAACTGTTTCTGTTTCGCTTAATGGACAATATGGCATCAATAATGTTTATGTCGGCTTACCATCAATTATAGGACGAAATGGAATTGAAGATATCATAGTTCTTGACCTGAAAGAAAATGAAAGAACTGCATTTATTAATTCTTGTAATTTTCTGAAAGAAACAGCAAAACAAATTGGATATTAAAAAAGAAACAAGGAAGATTGTTTACAATCTTCCTTGTTGTATATTAATAATATGCTAATCGACATTCACAAGCTTAATTCATACCCAAAAACTCCATTATGAGATTAATGATTCTTTGGATTAAACTTATAATCACACTAATAATATCATTATTATTTTCGCTAAGTTGTTCGTTACAAGCATCACAGTAGCCATCACCATCGTTATCTGCGTGACCTGTTGCTTCGTTAGTTTCAGTTTCTCTGCTGATTTCTTTGTCACACTCAGTGCAATAAATAACTACATCCTTACTACCACTTTCAGTGCAAGTTGGTGTAACATAATTTTCTTCAACTGCATTTGCAGGTGTATGACCATTTACAGGAAGTTCTTTCTGCTCTGTAAGTGTTTCACCACAAACTGAACATTTTGCACCCTCTGTAAGTCCTGTTTCTGTACAGGTTGGTGCTACTGCAGGGATGATTTCTTCTGTATGACCTAATGCATCAACATAATCATCAACATAGCTGTCACCACACTCGCAAGTATAGGTTGTATAACCCTGTTCTGTGCAAGTTGGTGCATTCACAACTGTTTTATATTCATGTTGATGTTCTGATTCCAGGCAAGTTACTAACATATCATTTGTTTCATCAACAGAAACCAAATTCCATTCGGATTGTGTGCCTACATAATCAACTTTATAATATGCCAAGAAACCGGTCACATTAAAAGCAAATTTTTCAATTGTTGTTACACTTTTCGGAATAGTTACTTTTAAAAGAGTTTTGTTGCATTTATCGAATGCATATGTTCCAATAACTTTAACACCATCAGGAATAGTATAGTTTTCTCTTTGGTTACCAATAGGATAATGAATCAATGTTGTTTTATCCTTATTGAAAAGCACACCAAATTCATCATTTGAATAATATTGGTTATCTTCATCAACGATTATTTCAGTAAGGTAATCACAATACTTTATTGCTTCACTGCCGATTGATGCTACACTATCGCCAATTGTAATATCGGTAACATCGCAAGAAGTAAATGCAGCTTCACCAATACTTGTTACACCATCTTCAACAACGATATGCTTGATATTTCTGCTGAAATCACTCCATGGTTGGTTGATAAAGCCTGACACGTCATTAATTTCATAATCATACATATCACCTGTACCTGAAATCGTCAATGTATTTGTTTCTTCATTAAAAATCCATGTAAGATTATCACCACAATTTCCAGATAAAAAGATTGTATCATTAATAGTACCATCTTTACAAATTATTGTGCATGTTTTAAGATATTTTGACGAGTCACTACTATTAGCTAATAATTCTTCACACTGCGCTAGTGTTCCTTTATAATACAGGATTAGACCGTCATCAAAGTAATTTGTTTTTATTTCAGTTACACTCGTTGGAACTGTTATACTCACAATATTATTACAACCAAAAAAAGCATACACCCCTATCGTTGTTACTCCATCGTTGACTATAACATTTACAATATCTTCTTCATAGGCATCCCAAGGATGAAAATCTGCACTAGGATAATCATCCATCGCACCATTACCTGAAATAGTCAAATTTCCTGTATCTTCATCAAATTTCCATATAAGATTATCACCACAAAAGCCTAATGGCTTTTCCTCATAATAAGTTGTTGCATTTAGTAAAGAAGTGTTGCAACTACCAATTATAATTTCATTAAAATTGTTTTCTGTACCACCATAATAAACATTTGTAAGGCTGTTACAGTCATCAAAAGCAGAATTACCAATTGTTATCACAGTGTCAGGGATAATGATGCTTATAAGATTCTCGCAAAATTCAAAGGTTTGACAGTTTATTTCGGTTACGCCATTAGGGATATTTATTCTATTAAGTTTTCCACATTCCTTAAATGCACACTCGCCAATTAATGTTGTACTATCCGGAATCACTGTCTCTTCAAGATTTTTGCAGTATTCAAATGCAGAATTTCCGATTGAAATCAAACCGTTGCCAAATGTTACATTACGTAGTTTATCACAAGAATAAAAAGCTTTATCACCAAGTGTTTGAACACTATCAGGAATTTTTACTGTGAGAATCATACCACAACCATAAAAGGCGTAATCGCCAATTGATGTTATTCCATCATCCAAAATAATTGATGAAATATCATCTTCAAGTTCCACCCATGGACGATTATCAGGTTGGTAATCATACATGGCACCAGTACCTCTAATCGTCAAACGTTCTGTTTGCTTATTATAATACCAATTGAGATTATCGCCACAAGTGCCAGAATATGGGGCTGCACTTGCTGTGAGTGGGATGATGGACATCACCATTAGAATTGCGAGGATAATTGATAATATTTTGCTTATTTTTTTCATAATAATTTCCTCCTATATATAATATAATGTTTTCTCAATTTAAATATAATACACATTATAAATAATTGCAATATAAATCGCAGAATTCATTTTGTATTAATTTATTTCATTACTATCTCCTCCGTAAAATAAAAAATGCGTCAGCCGAAGCCAACGCACTGAAAAACACATAGCTCCAACTGTCGCCAAACAAATCTACAATACCACCAAAAAGTATATGCAAATAGAGCATCTGTATTTTTACCAAAAATAAAAATACATATACTTATTGGTAGAACAATATTAAGATTTGTTTGGCAGTTTTAGTTTACCACTATTTTCAGGAAAAATCAATAATAATGTAATTATTCTAAATTTAGTATAAAAAATAGGCCCCTTATAAAAGGAGCCTAAAAAATAACTATTATTTTTCTATAAGCGATACTCCGCTCATTTCAGCAGGAATATCAAGACCCATAATGTCAAGCATTGTTGGTGATAAATCGCAAAGTTTACCACCCTCCTGTTTTAAGTTGCATTCTTTACCTACAACTACAAGTGGAACGAGATTTGTTGTATGTGCTGTGAATGGTGAACCATCGTCTTCATACATTTTGTCAGCATTACCATGGTCAGCTGTAATAAGGATTATACCATCCATTTTTTCAACTGCATCAACAAGCTTGCCTACGCATTCATCAACTGCTTCAACAGCCTTTACAGCAGCATCAAAGATACCTGTATGACCAACCATATCACAGTTAGCATAGTTAAGAATCACAACATCATATTTACCACTTAAAATCTCTTCACAAGCAGCATCACAAACTTCATATGCACTCATTTCAGGTTTTAAGTCAAATGTTGAAATTTTTGGAGAATCAATAAGAACTCTGTCTTCACCTGGATAAACCTTTTCTTCACCGCCGTTATAGAAGAATGTTACATGAGCATACTTCTGTGTTTCAGCAATACGAAGCTGAGTTTTACCAAGTTTTGAAAGGTACTCACCCATTGTGTTTGTAAGAGCCTGAGGCTTGTATGCAACATTTACATTAGGCATTTCAGCATCATACTGAGTCATACAAACGTAATATAATGGGAAGAACTCTTTTCTCTCAAATCCTGTGAAATCAGGGTCAACAAATGTTCTTGTGATTTCTCTTGCTCTATCCGGACGGAAGTTAAAGAAGATTACTGAATCGTTAGCAGAAATAGCATCTGCACCATTAACAACTGTTGGCATAACAAATTCGTCAGTAAGATATTTACCATCTTCGTCGATTGTTTCATATGACTTTTTAACTGCTTCAAGAGCTGAATCAGTTGCAATACCTTCACGGTTAACCATTGCATTATAAGCCATTCCAACTCTATTCCACATATTGTCACGGTCCATAGCATAAAATCTACCCATAACAGTAGCAATTTTGCCTACGCCGATTTCAGCAAGTTTTTCTTCAAGTTCTTTAACAAAGTCAACACCTGAACTTGGTGGAACATCACGACCGTCAAGAAGACAATGAACAAATACTTTTTCAAGTCCGTTTTTCTTTGCAAGTTCTACAAGTGCATATAAATGAGTGTTATGACTATGAACACCACCATCTGAAAGAAGACCAATCAAATGAAGTGCTGAATTGTTTTTCTTACAATTCTCAATAGCTGCCATAAATACATCATTTTCAAAGAAATCACCGTCCATAATTGACTTTGTGATTCTTGTAAGTTCCTGATAAACAACTCTACCGGCACCGATATTTGTGTGACCAACTTCAGAGTTACCCATCTGACCATCAGGAAGACCAACATCCATACCTGATGCACCAATGTATGTCATTGGATTGTTTTTAAAAATTTCATCAAGTCTTGGTGTTTTAGCAGCAACAATAGCGTTGCCGTATTCACTTGGATTGTAACCAAAACCATCCATAATACATAAAACTACAGGTTTTTTCATCAATTTCACCTTATTTAATTATTTTGAAGCAGCAGCAACAATCTTAGAGAAATCAGCAGCCTTGAGTGATGCACCACCAATAAGACCACCATCAACATTTACTTTTGCTACAAGTTCATCAGCATTTGCAGCGTTCATTGAACCACCGTACTGAATTGTAACAGTTTCAGCAACTTCTGCACCATAAACTTCAGCAATTGCTTCACGAACATATCCGTTACCTTCATCAGCCTGGTCAGCAGTAGCAGTAACACCTGTACCAATAGCCCAAACAGGTTCATAAGCAATAACCACATCTTTAAGCTGTTCAGCTGTAACGTTTGTAAGAGCCATCTTTGTCTGGAACTTAAGAAGTGTTTCTGTATAACCAAGATTTCTCTGTTCAAGTGTTTCACCAACACAAATGATTGGCTTAAGACCACCTTTAAGAGCAGCAAGTGAACGAAGGTTTACTGTCTGGTCTGTTTCACCAAAATACTGTCTTCTTTCGCTATGACCTACTACAACATATTCAACGCCTGCTTCTTTGAGCATATCAGCTGAAATCTCACCTGTGTAAGCACCTGATGCCATAAAGTGAACATTTTCGGCGCCAATTTTAATGTTAGAACCAACTGCAGCTTCAATGGCAGCAGGAATGTCAATAAATGGTACACAAAGTACAACTTCACAATTAGCATCTGCTACAAGTGGTTTCATTTCCTCAATAAGTGCTTTTGCTTCAGCAGGTGTTTTGTTCATTTTCCAGTTACCAGCGATAACTGCTTTACGAAGATTTTTATTCATGATTATTTACTCCTTATTACAAACTTTAGGAGGACCTGTATATAGTCCTCCTATATAAATTTTTAATTATTTATCGTTGAGAGCAGCGATACCAGGAAGTACTTTACCCTCAAGATATTCAAGAGATGCACCGCCACCTGTTGAGATGTGTGACATCTTATCAGCAAAACCAAGCTTTTGAATTGCAGCAGCTGAGTCACCACCACCGATGATTGAAATTGCATCACTATTTGCAATAGCTGTTGCAACTGCAATTGTACCTGATGCAAATGCTTCCCATTCAGAAACACCCATAGGACCATTCCAGATAACTGTTCCAGCATCTTTAACTGCATCAGCAAAGATAGCCTGTGTCTTAGGACCGATATCAAGACCCATCCAGCCATCAGGAATCTTGTTTGAATCAACAACCATAGCTTCTGTATCAGGAGCATATTCCTTACCAACCTTGTTATCAACAGGAATAAGGAATTTAACACCCTTTTCTTCAGCTTTCTTCATCATTTCAGCAGCAAGTTCAACTTTGTCTGCTTCAAGAAGAGATGTACCAATGTTATAGCCTAATGACTTCATAAATGTATAAGCCATACCACCACCGATAATAAGTGTATCGCACTTATCGATAAGGTTTGTGATAACACCGATTTTATCAGAAACTTTAGCACCACCAAGGATAGCTACAAGAGGTCTCTTTGGATTTTCAAGAGCACCACCGATAAATTCGATTTCTTTCTGGATAAGATAACCACAAGCTGCAGGAAGATGTTCTGCAACACCAGCAGTTGAAGAATGAGCTCTATGAGCTGAACCGAATGCATCGTTTACATAGAGTTCTGCAAGGTCAGCAAACTTCTTGCTAAGTTCAGGATCATTTTTTGTTTCGCCTTTTTCATAACGAACGTTTTCAAGAAGAAGAACTTCACCATCTTTGAGGTCAGCAGCAAGTGCCTGTGCACTTTCACCAACAACATCTTTTGCCATTTTAACTTCCTGACCAAGAAGTTCAGAAAGTCTTGCAGCAACAGGAGCAAGAGAGAATTCAGGAACTACTTCACCCTTTGGACGACCAAGGTGTGAACAAAGAATAACTTTTGCACCATTTTCGATAAGATATTTGATTGTTGGTAATGAAGCAACAATTCTCTTATCACTTGTAATAACACCATTTTCCATTTTTACGTTGAAGTCACAACGAACAAGAACTTTTTTACCTGCTACCTGTAAATCTTCAACAGTCTTTTTGTTTAATGCACTGCTCATTTTTAAAAACATCCTTTCAAAAGATATATTTTGTAAAATTTACCACCTATTATTTTATAATAATCTTGAATTTTTTTCAAGAGTTATAAATATATTTGTTAAAAGTTTATCATTTTATCCATTATAGAGTGCTAAAATAGATTTTGTTTTGTCAATTATCATATTTTTCAACTCTTTTGGTGACCTGACTTTTATCTTATCACCATACTGCATTATCCATGCAACAAGTCCATCTGTAACAGCAACATCAACTTTAGTGATAAAGTTCTCATCATCAAATGGCTTCATTAAAACTTTTTCACCAAATTGGTCAATGAAATCTTCAATCATTGAATTATTACAAATCATTTCGACAGGTTTGATGTCACCTGAAAACATGGAAAGATGCTTGTTGCTGTAATCTGCAATATCAAAAAATGTCTTATAAGATGAAACTTCTGAAAAATGACGAGAATAAGTATCAAGAACATTAACACTTTTAAGTCTGTCAATACGAAGATGGATTAAATTATCGTACTTACTGTAATTACCAACAAGATAATAATGGTCATCTGCCCAAATTAAAGCATATGGATTAATTATCATTGTTTTTTCTTCATATTTTGCTGTTTTGCCATCAACAATTTTTCGTCTTCGATATACAACTTCAATTTGGTTTCTTGAAAGAATTGCAGAACTGATAACATCGATAACAATAAACAAATTTTCATTTGCACATTTATTTCTATTATCAATATAAACTTGTTTTTCTATTCTCTTGTACTGATGTTCACTTGCAAAAGCTGAAAACTTTTTAATAAGTAATTTTGTCTTTTTTGCAGAGATAAAATCAGCAGATTGTACAGCATCAATGAGTAAACGAAGTTCTGCTGGTTCAAAATAATACGGTGTCATAAAATATCCACGTGGAGATTGTGATTTTATTATTTCATATCCGTACTCATTTAAACACTCAATACAATCATATATTGTCTTTCTTTCACACTCAATACCATAATCATCACGAAGATACTCCATAATCTGTGTTGCTGACATAGGATGCTCTTCATCAGATTTTTTTGAGAGAATATCAATTATATATAATAATCTTAATTTTTGAATTGATGGAGATTTCATAATTCTTATAAAGTAAGTTTTTTGTTTATTTCAACAAGAATATCTTCATGAATTTTAATATGTTCACGGTCATATGTCAAAATTCCATTTACTTCATTTTCAACGTCACTTACCTGAGTGTAAACAGTTGCACTTAAACCTCTCTTAATGAGTGGGATGATCTGATAATCATGGAGACGCTTATAAGCCTTTGATAAAGAATCTTTTGAACCATACATCATATAACCGAAACTCTTTGTTTCATCCCAAGTATGACCTCTATCAATATGGCTATATCCACCAAACTCAGTAAGTGCAAAAATACGACCATCATTTCTTCGAGGAGTTACAGGTGCGATATATCTATGCATACTGTTGAAATCACCTGCACCCTGGTCATGCCAGCCACTTGCATGGTCAACAACACGAGATGGGTCAAACTTCTTAATATCATTTGATATTCTTACAGAGTCAAACTGTCCCCAACCTTCATTGAATGGAACCCAACAAGAAATACATGTGTGATTATAAAGCTGATTAAGCATTTCATTAAGTTCGCGTTCGAATTCGTCTCTCCAAAGCTTTTCACCACGTTTAAATGCCTTATATTTATTATCTTTTACACTAATACCAATAAGAGGTGTTATACCTGCAAGCCACTGTCCAATATACTCACCGCCACTGACCATATCCTGCCATACGAGCATACCAAGTCTGTCGCAATGATAATACCAACGATCAAGTTCAACCTTAATATGTTTACGAAGCATATTAAAGCCTAATCTCTTCATAGTTTCAATATCGTAAATCATAGCTTCATCAGTTGGAGGTGTCATACCACCATCTGACCAATAACCCTGGTCAAGAAGACCTCTTTGGAAATAAGGCTCGTTGTTGAGAAAGAAACGAGGATAACCTTTATCATCCTTACCGATAGAAAACTTACGCATACCAACATAACTTTTAACAGTATCAACAACGTTGCCATCTTTAATGAGTTCAACCTTAAGGTCATAAAGGAATGGAGTTTCTGGTGACCAAAGTTTAATATCGTCAAACTTGATTATATCATCCATTGAAATTTTATTTTCAGATACAACTGCTTCACCATCAAAAACTGTAACATTCACCTGACAATTATCATCATTTGCAAATGTTTTAAAAGCAAGTGTTTTATTATCAATATCAGGAGTCATTTTAAGTTTAAGGATATGACAAGGATTTACAGCTTCAAGCCAAACACTTTGCCAAATACCTGATGTAGCCACATACCAGAAACCATGAGTTTTATTAACCTGTTTACCTCTTTGTTGCCACCCACTTTCAGTTGGGTCATAAACACTTACTACAAGTTCATTTTCTCCATCTTTGAGAAGTCTTGTAATATCAATAGAGAATGTAGCATAACCACCTCTATGAGAACCTGCAAATTCTTTGTTTATATAAACATTACATTCCCAATCCACTGCACCAAAGTTAAGTAAAATATTTTTACCTTTCATATTTTCAGGAATTGCAAATGATTTTTTATACCAGAGTTTCTGGTCAGGTTTTAATGTTTTCTCAACACCTGAAAGCATACATTCCACAGCAAATGGAACTACAATCTCACCATCAAAACTTTCCACCCATTCAACAGACTTATCTTGAATAGTATATTCATAAACACCATTCATTGACATCCAATCAGAACGTTCCATCTGAGGACGAGGATATTCGGGTAATGGATTATTTCTGTCAATTTTATCAGTCCAACGAGTTTTCATAAATCCCATAAGTTTAACCTCCAAAAATAATAAAGCCCATATAGGCATATAACCAAATTATATTTTATAACATAATCATCGATTTGTCTATTGAATTTTAAAAATTTCTTTGTTATAATAATAAAAAATATGCGGGTATGGTGGAATTGGCAGACACGCAAGATTTAGGATCTTGTGCCGAGAGGTGTACAGGTTCGACCCCTGCTACCCGCACCAAAAAGACCTCGCATAATTACGAGGTCTTTTTTAATATAATTTTATAGGTGTTTTTATGAAAAATACAACTTCTTTAGTTTTTACCGGTGACATTGGTTTTGACCGATATATGTATGGTAAATGGGATGATGAAAATTTAATATCACAAGAAATACTCGATTTTCTCCATAGTGCAGACCATGTTATAGCTAATGTTGAAGGTCCTGTTGCAGTTGCAGAAACAAATACAACTGAGAGTGGTGTTCAGCAATTATTACATACTATTGACCCTAAAGCAGTAAAAGTTTTTAATAATATGAATGCGGATATATGGAACATTTGTAATAATCACATTATGGATGCAGGGTCTTACGGTATTGAAAGTACATTAAAGATTGCAAAAGAAAACAATATTCAAACAATGGGTGCTGGAATGAATATCGATGAAGCTCGAAAGGCTGTTATTCTCAATGAAGCTGGTGGAATCGGTATGTTTGGTGTTGGATATCAGCGTGCATGTCGTAAAGCTGACATTGATAAACCTGGCTGTTACAGTTGGAGTGATTTAGATGCTATTCAAAATACAATTAATGAAATAAAGAAAACATGTCGTTGGTGTATTATTGTCGCTCATGCAGGTGAGGAATTTACTCCACTTCCCTCTCCTTATACTCGAGAAAGATATCATAAGTATTTGGAAATGGGTGCTGACATTGTTATTGCACACCATCCACACGTTCCCATGAACTATGAAACTGTTGGAGATAAAATAATATTTTACTCACTTGGTAATTTTATTTTTGATACAGATTATCAGCGTTCACAGTTCAATACTGACATCGGATTACTTATTAAGCTTAATTTCACTGAAGATAAGTTTACATATGAACCAATGGGACTTAAAATTATTCGTGGAGATGAACGAATCGTAAAAAGTGAATTACCACGTATCTTTGTTGACGTTCAGGAAGATGAATATGAGCTTTTAGCACCTTTGTCAGCTAAAATGCTTATTGCTGCTACAAAACGTCAGATGACTTATTTAAAGCCAGAAGAGTTTAAAGATGCAACTGAAGAAAAATGGAAAGAGCATTTTGCAGAACCACTTAGAACAGGTCGAGTTCCTGGTGAAACACTTGATTTCTATATTATTTGTCCACTTGCAGAAAAAGCTGAGGAAGAAAAATGGAAAGAAAGTAAACTTGAAGATGTTAAAAACTATATTTTAGAACAAATGTAATAACTAAAGGATTGGTTAATCAAAACCAATCCTTTTTCTTTTACCAAGTATTAACTTTTTCAATATGAACAGGATGTGTTAAGTAATATCTGTAACTGTCAAGTCGTCGCATGTACGAATCCTCGGTATGTGCACAAATCAGTATTTCTCCATCGATATCGAAACCTGTTACAACAAGAGTATGATACAAGCGTTGTCCATTATCAAGAAATATAACATCACCAAGTTGAATTTCACTTAAATCTACATTTTGTGCAACAGGACCGACACTTTCATTAGTTGTAAGAAATCTGTATAAATATTCCACTCCTGACCATGCTGAAGAACGCTCATCAGGTGAGATATAATACCATCCATAATCTTTGGTGTAATTCATTACACCTGCACCAGCATATATACATTGTGATGCAAAGTTCGTACAATCCCCACCTATTCCATGGAAATCATAATACTGTGGATTTCTTAATAACGCCCACATTTTTGCATAATCAACAGCCTTATTTCTGTTATAATCAAAACTTCTCATAAAAAACTCACTCCCCTATGCATTATATTCAAGGAGTGATTTTATCGTTTTATTTTATGTTATTATATATTTCTTCTGCTATTTCTTTTGCGCCTTCAGATTCAGGATGAACATAATCTTTATACCATTCACGATGGTTTTTTGTAACAGAATAAATATCAATTAAATTATATCCATTTTCATCTGCAACTTCTTCAATAACCTTATTTACAATCTTAATGATGTCTTCCTGTACAAAGTAGGTTGATTGGCCAGATGTTTGTTCAGGGTCTCTATAAAAAACTCGTGAAACAGTACAAAGATAAACTTCAGGGTTATTGTCATCTAAGTATGTGTTTAGTAATTCTAAGTACTCTTTTTTAAATGTTGCTGCATCCGTCCAATTATATGGTTTAGTATCGTTACTTCCAAGCATAAAAACTAAAATATCTGCATTAAATTCTATACTAGGTTTATATGATTGGGTTTTACAATAAGGAAAATCTCCAGTTTTTTGTATTGTAGCACAGCTTACACCATAATTATTTACATGATATCCATCACCAAGAAGATTTTGTAGCACCACAGGATAATTATTCTTATACCATATATCTACAGCGTGACCATATGTAATACTATCACCAACACAGGCAACTTTAATTTGTCCATCTTTTGCTTCTCGTCTTAAATGAAGACCTGAATAGCCATTAAAAAATAGAAAGGAAAATATACATAAAAAAACAATTAATGTTATCAGCAAGATTTTATATTTTTTAGATAAATTCAACATAATATCACCTTAATTCCAATAATCAGTTTTATGTGGTAATTTTATATCTTTTGCCTTAAACACAGGTTCAATACCTTTTTTGCGTTGTTTTTCATAGTCTTTTAATGCATAAAAAGCATATTTACCAAGATAAATAATGACAGGCATATTTATAATTGTCATAGCACCCATAGTAACATCAGCAATTCCCCAAAGTAAGTCAGCATTTAAACCTGCTCCAATGAAAATAACAATTGATGCAATAATATAATAAACGCTCATAAAAACTTTTCCTGGTTTTTTACCAAATATGTGATAAATACATTTATCTACATAAAAAAGATTACCGATAAGTGTCGTAAATGCAAATAGAATCATTGCAATAGTTATAAATATCGGACCAAAAGAACCAAGAGTTTCTGTTAATGCTGCCTGAACGTAAGGTGCACCTGAAAGTTCTGCAGATGGTTCAACACCTGAACTCATACACATAAATGCAGTTGCTGAACAAACAAGAATTGTATCAATAAATACAGAGAGAACCTGAACAAGTCCTTGTTTAACAGGATGATTAACTTCTGCTGATGCAGATGCATTTGGTGCAGAACCTACACCCGCTTCATTACTGAAAAGACCTCTTTTGATGCCATAAATTACACATGACCCGCTAAACCCACCAAAAATAGCTTTAAAATTAAATGCTTCTTTAAAAATAGATTCAATAATATCAGGTAATAATCTAACATTCATTAAAACTATAAGAACTGCTATTAGAATATAAGCTACTCCCATAACAGGTACAAGAGTACTTGTAACCTTAATTACTCGTTTTCCTCCACCAAAAAGACAATATCCAACAATAACAGCAACAATCAAACCAATAATCCAAGGAGAAGTTTCTTTATTATAGAAATTGTATCCAGAAAAAGTGGATTGAAGATTATATGAAGCTAACATATTAAAACCAAAACCATATGTAATAATAAGTAAAATTGAAAAAATTACTGCTAAAGGTTTACTATGTAATGCGCTTTCAATATAGTATGCCGGACCACCATAACAACCATCTGAGCCTCTACGCTTATATATCTGCGCAAGAGTACTTTCAGCAAAAGCAGAAGCACTACCTATTATTGCAATAAGCCACATCCAAAATACAGAACCAAAACCACCTAAACAAAGTGCTGTTGATACACCGATAATATTTCCTGTACCAACTCGAGATGCGGTAGAAACCATAAGTGCCTGAAAAGAAGATACTCCGCTTCCGTCTGAAGGTTTTTCAAGAACTGCACGAAATTGTTCCTTCAAAAGTCTGAATTGAACGAATTTTGTTCTTAATGTAAAATATAGTCCACCCAATACAAGGATTATAATAAGAATATAACTATATAAAGCATCGTTAATTGTTGAAATAAATTCATTAAACATACATTAACCTCATTAAATAAAAATTTTAATGAATTATATAATACATATAAAAAAATGTCAAATTATAAAATCATTATAAATAAAACACTTGATTTTATATAAATATTTCGATATAATGTGTTAAGTTTGATATGGAGAGTTGTCCGAGCTGGTCGAAGGAGCACGATTGGAAATCGTGTAAACTGCTAAAACGGTTTCGAGGGTTCGAATCCCTTGCTCTCCGCCAAAAATTATGAACACTACCTATTATGGTAAGTGTTCTTTTTTTATAAAATTATAATGAGGGTAGAACTCTTTAATCTACCCTCATTATAATTTTTATAACTTATCTATTTCTCCACTTTTAAACTTAAAAATTCTTAATGCATCTGCCAATTCAACTTTACCATTTTTATCTGTATCAGCAGCCTTAAGAGCTATGTTGGAAAGTGTAATTTCTTTGGTCTTATATTTAAAAATCATAAGTGCATCTGAAATTGTTACTGCACCATCAGCATCTATATCTCCAACCATTATATTATTCGATACTATTACTTTACAAGTAGCTGTAAATTCACCAACTTTAGCTGTAATTGTAGCATTTCCTTTTCCAATAGCAACTACCTTACCACTAGCATCAACTGTTGCAACTGAAGTATCAGAAGACGTCCATTTCACAGCTTTATTATCAGTTGTATTTGACGGATTATATTTAACAGACAGTTGTTTAGTTTCTCCGTTAAACATAGAAATCTCATCTTTATCTAACGAAATACCCGTTAAAGAAATAAGATTTGTTGAGTTTCTAATAATATCTATATAATAGGTCTTTTTATTACCATTTTCAGCTGTAACAATAATCTTAATATTATTATGACCTTCATTAATATCTACTTTACCTATACCAGCTATTGTAGCTTTTGAATTGATAGGTTTTGCAGAAATATTAACATAGGAAATAGATTCCGGAACAGTAATCGAATAGCCACTTGTTTTGTTACCATTGAAAGTAAAATCATATCCTTCAACAGTGAGAGAACTAAGCCAGTTATTTGGACTGCCGTTACTTGCTTTTGGTAATTCGCATACTTTTTCAGGCATATTTCTATAATATGGAATTACAAATATATAAGATAAATCAACTATATTTAAACTCTTATAAGATTTATAAATATCTTCTGATTCCTGATAAGGAGCCATAATATTAGTCATATATTGATGCGTCCATACTTGATTTACAACATTGAATTTCTGATAATACAATGTGTCCTGACCTTTATCATTATATCCAGTTCCAATCCAAATTGCACCACCAACAATAGCTTTATATGGAGAATTCCATGGAAGCATATATTTTTCATCAGTTGTAGCTGCAAAATTTAGGGCATTTGCAACAGGGTCACTACTACTATTAGCAGCAATATTGTAATAGTTATATACGCCCTTTTTTCCATTTACAGAACCACTTGTACCACTTGTTCCTACTTCTTGAATTGTTCTTGCTGCAAGATGATATGGACTAACACCTGACATTTTAGCAGCATCAATATAAGCTTGTGCATATGTAATTTCTTGACCTTCTGCGTTAACAATTTTTTTCCCTTCCATAAATGAACCGGATAAAATTGCTTCAACACCGGAAATAGTGTGTGTGTCTTCATCAAACTCTAAAGACTCAAACATAAATATACTTTCATCTTTAAAAAAGTTTCTTGGGTCCATATAATATGCAATTGTTTGCGTATTAGCCTGATACCAACGTCCAGCATCTTGTGGAATAAATTTATCAGTTTCCCAGTTATACGCACCTGGTTCTGTTGAACGATATGAAATGGAAAAAACATTTTCAATTAAACTTCTTCCAATTTTACCTTGAGCATCTTTAGAAAATAAACTTGACCATTCAAGTCCCGTATCATAAAAAACAAACTCCCACTCTGGATGCAAATTAGACATGTTATTAATATAGTCCTTATATATATCAGGAATACCCTCAGTCATAATTCCACCAGGCTGAGCCTGTACTTTTTCAGTAACAAAATTAGCCGCAACATATCCTTCATATTGTTTACCATTATATGTAAATTTTATATGACACCATTTAGGATTATTATCATCACCCTGACTATCAACTGTATCAATAATAGTTACTTTATGGTTTGTATTTAAAAGAAGATTACTACCGCCTATTTTAATAACATTATCAACATTATCCTTTGGAACAGTTGTTGGAGATGTTCTGACCCTAACACCATCATTTGTTATATAACCAGATTTTGACTCAGCAAAAACTAAAAAAACAAATGAAGATGAAAAAATAATGGATATAATTAATAATAACGATACAAAACTTTTAAATATTTTGTTATTCACTTATCACACATCCTAAAATAAGATGACATTATTTTATCAAAAAAGTATAATATCGTCAAGATTTCCAATATTACCAATTTTTTACAAATCAAATTAAAAAATATTTTAATAATATATTGACAAACAAAAATATTATGATATAATAATGATAATCATTACTGTTAATGAGGTGATTATATGGCAATAGAAAGAAAAAGCAAACAACGAGATGCTATAATTAATGAGTTATGTTCTAGATATGACCATCCAACTGCTATGGAACTTTATCTTTCTGTCCGTGAAATAATCCCCAATTTAAGTTTAGGTACACTTTATAGAAATCTATCTCAACTTGAAGAAAATGGACAAGTAATTAGAATTCCAGATGGTTCTACTGACCGCTTTGATGGAAATGTTAATCCACACGGTCATTTCAAATGCTTAACCTGCGGTAATGTGTATGATTTAAAGTCATTTAAAGATGACTCTCTCACATTTTCAGATGAGATTATAGGAAATGTTATAAATTACAGTTTGATGGCTTTTGGCTCATGTAAACATTGTAATAAATTAAATTAAAATATTATTTTTGGAGGAAAAAAGTATGAAAAAGTTTGTATGTTCAGTTTGCGGTTATGTTCATGAAGGAGATGCAGCACCTGAAAGATGTCCACAGTGTAAAGTTCCTGCAGACAAGTTTAACGAAGTTAAAGAAAATGAAAGAACTTGGGCAGCAGAACACGTTGTAGGTGTTGCTAAAGGTGTTTCTGAAGACATTATTATGGACCTCAGAGCAAATTTTGAAGGAGAATGTTCAGAAGTAGGTATGTATCTTGCAATGGCAAGAGTTGCTTATCGTGAAGGTTATCCTGAAATTGGCCTTTACTGGGAAAAAGCTGCTTATGAAGAAGCAGAACACGCTGCAAAATTTGCAGAACTTCTCGGTGAAGTTGTAACAGATAGCACAAAGAAGAATCTTGAAATGAGAGTTGATGCTGAAAACGGTGCAACAATGGGTAAATTTGACCTTGCAAAACGTGCAAAAGAACAGGGTCTCGATGCTATTCACGATACAGTTCATGAAATGGCTCGTGATGAGGCAAGACATGGTAAGGCTTTTGAAGGTCTTCTCAAGAGATATTTTAATTAATCCCCTATTTTGAAAAATAAACTATTACGAGTGGCTTGACGGTCACTCGTATTTTTTATCTTAACTTCGTCAGACTGCAAAAAATTTAAAAAATCTATTTATTTTATAATATTTGGTATGTTATAATATATTTTTAATAATAAAATTTTAATCAAATATAGTAACGATAAATTTTCTTAACGGAAAGATGTGATGATTATGAGCAAGAAAAATAAATTTTTTGCTGATGATGGCTGGGCATTCTGGGTAGATGGTGACGATACCAGCACAATATATCTTAATAATTGGCTTAATCCCAAAGGAACTAGCTATATGGATGTGGCTATTCATATCAGAGGTATAAAGGAAACCAAATCACTCAATATGTATTTCCCGTTTGCTATTGATAAA
>JAZLAH010000073.1:0-45365 GCA_045613065.1 Candidatus Fimenecus sp. | reverse complement strand
TAAACTCTCTTAGGAGAGCCGTTTACAACTGCCTTAACTCTCTTAACGTTTGGCTTCCATGTTCTGTTTGAACGTCTGTGTGAGTGAGAAACCTTAATACCGAAAGCTACGTCTTTACCACAATATTCGCATTTTGCCATTTCAAAGGCACCTCCTTGTATACGGGGATATAAATAATCAAATTACAACGAGAGTTATTGTAACAGAAACTTTACCATTTTGCAAGTGTTTTTTTAAAATTATTTTAAATAAATTAAAGAAAAATACTTGCAATTTGAAAATAAATAATATATAATACACTCAAACGAACATTTGTGCGATAGCGAGGTAATGAAAATGGCTGATAAAAAGAAAGCACTTGAAACTGCATTATTGCAAATTGAAAAAAATTATGGTAAAGGTGCCGTTATGCGTCTTGGTGAAAATAGTTCACTTAATGTTGAGGCTATTTCAACAGGTTCAATCTCACTTGACAACGCAACCGGTATTGGTGGACTTCCAAGAGGTAGAATTGTAGAAATTTACGGACCTGAATCTTCAGGTAAAACAACTCTTGCTTTGCAGGTTGTTGCTGAGGCACAGAAATTAGGTGGCGAGGCTGCATTTATCGATGCTGAACACGCTCTTGACCCTGAATATGCCGAAGCACTGGGTGTTGATATTAATTCACTTCTTGTTTCACAGCCTGATAATGGTGAACAGGCTCTTGAAATTGCAGAGGCTCTTGCTCGTTCAGGTGCTCTTGATGTAATTATCGTTGACTCTGTTGCAGCACTTGTTCCTCGTGCAGAAATTGAGGGAGATATGGGTGACAGCCACGTTGGTCTCCATGCTCGTCTTATGTCACAGGCTCTCCGTAAGCTTACAGGTGTTATAAATAAATCAAATACAGTTGTAATTTTCATAAACCAGCTTCGTGAAAAGGTTGGCGTTGTTTATGGTAATCCTGAAGTTACAACAGGTGGTCGTGCTCTTAAGTTCTATACAACTATGAGAATTGATGTTCGTCGTGTTGAACAGCTTAAGGGACAGGGTAATGAATTCATTGGTTCAAGAACTCGTGCAAAGATTGTTAAAAATAAGGTTGCTCCTCCATTCAAGGAGGCTGAATTTGACATTATGTATGGTGAAGGTATTTCAAAGATTGGTGAAATCGTTGACCTTGGTGTTAAGTTTGATATCCTTAAAAAGAGTGGTGCTTGGTTCTATTATGGTGAACAGCGTCTTGGTCAGGGTAGAGAAAACGTAAAACTTCTCTTTAAACAGGATGAAGCTCTTGCAAACGATATTGAAAAGCAGATTCGTGAAAGGATGCAAGAACTTACAAGTTCAAAGAAGACAACAGCTCCTACTATGGAACAGCCTGAGATTGTTAAAATTCCTACTACAAGAGCAGCAGCTCGTGCAGCACTCGATATTGCTGTTGATGATGACGAATAATGAAATTAACCATTAAAGAAGGAAAAGCCAACAAGATTCATATCTATGTTGACGACGAATACCGTGCCACAGTTGATAGTGATTATTGGTATTCGGAAAAATATAGAAAATTAAAAGAAATAAATGAAGATGAGCTGACCGAGTTGCTTGACGCGGTCAGTTTTCGTCGTGCTTATAACAAAGGACTTGATTATTTATCACGCAGACCATATGGCGAAAAAGAACTTTTAAAAAAACTTTGTGAAAAAGGTCATGAAAAGGAATCGTCAGAAAAAGCTTGTGAAAGACTTATCGAGTTAGGACTTCTCAATGATGAAGAATACGCAAGAATACTTGCAGACGACCTTATAAAACGAAAAAACTATAGTATTAAGCGTGTGAAACAGGAATTGGCATATCGTGGAATAGCAAGGGAAATAATTGAAATTACAGTTGATACTCTTGACAATGATGCTGAAAACCGTATTATATTAGTAGTTAAGAAAAAGTATCTTAATAAGTTAAACGATGAAAAAGGTAGAAAAAGAGCCATTGATGGTCTTATGAGATTGGGATTTTCATATTCCGATATAAAATCTGCCTTGAGAAAAGTTTCTGAATTTACAGAGGAAGAAGATTATGACTAAAAAAGTTGGAATGATATCATTAGGTTGTCCTAAAAATCAGGTCGATGCTGAAATTATGCTTTCAAAACTTCAGAATGGTGGATTTGAAATCGTAAGTGACCCTGCTCAGGCAGATGTTGTAATTGTAAATACTTGTGGTTTTATCGAGGATGCAAAACGTGAATCAATCGAAAATATTCTTGATATGGTTTCATATAAAGAGGATTGTGAAAATCTTAAAATCCTTGTGACAGGTTGCCTTGCAGAGCGTTATCAGTCAGAGATTTTTAAGGAGATTCCTGAAACTGATGCTGTAATTGGTATCGGTGCTAATGAAGATATCTGTGAAATCTGTAACAGAATTATAAGTGGTGAAAAGGTTGAAGCTTTTCCACCAAAAACTGACCTTAAAATTGAGGGTGACAGAGTTCTTACAACACCACCATATTCAGCATACCTTAAAATTGCTGAGGGTTGTTCAAATCATTGTACATACTGTGCAATTCCAAAGATTCGTGGTGAATTCCGTAGCCGTCCAAGTGAAAGTATTCTCAAAGAAGCACAAAAACTTGCTTCAGAGGGTGTGAAAGAACTTATTGTTGTTGCACAGGATACAACACGATATGGTGAGGATTTATATGGTAAAAATGCCCTTGTTCCATTGCTTAAAGCAATTTCAATGGTTGAGGGAATTGAATGGATTCGTCTTCTTTACCTTTATCCTGAAAGAATTGATGATGCACTCATAAATGAAATAGCAACAAATGAAAAAATTGTAAAATATATGGATATTCCTCTTCAGCATTGTAATAAAAATGTTCTGAAAAGAATGAATCGTCATGGTGATAGAGAGAGTCTTACAGAACTTCTCAACAAAATCCGTGAAAAGATTGATGGTGTTACAATCCGTACAACATTTATTGCAGGTTTTCCGGGAGAAACAGAAGAAGAATTCAATGAACTCTGTGAATTTGTGGATGAAATGCGATTTGAAAGAATGGGTTGTTTTGCTTATTCAGAGGAAGAGGGAACACCTGCTGCAAAACTTGACGGCATGATGGATTTTGAAATCCGTCAGGAAAGAGCAGATATCATCAATGAACGTCAGAATATGATTCTTGATGAAATAAATGACTCTTTAATTGATAAAATTCTTCCAACAATTGTTGAGGGATATGACCCATATACAGATTCATATTATGGAAGAACATATATGGATGCACCTGAAATTGATACTCAGATTTATTTTACCTGTGGATTTGAACTCCAGGACGGTGATATTGTTGATGTCTGTGTAATAAATGTCATCGATGGAGAATTAACAGGAGAAGTAGTATGAAGTTAAACCTTCCCAATATTATAACAATTGCAAGAATCATCATTACGCCTGTTTTTTTAGCAGTAATTTTGATGGAGTCATTACCTCATAGATATTTATTAGCGTGTGTTATCTTCTCGATTGCCTCAATTACAGATGCACTTGATGGATATCTTGCAAGAAAGAATAATCAAATAACAAATTTCGGCAAGTTTTTAGACCCGATTGCTGATAAAGTGCTTACAACATCAGCACTTTTAGCATTTATGTCAATGGGACTATGCAATATATGGATTGTAATGCTTGTTTTAACACGAGAATTTGCAATCGCATCTGTAAGAATGATTGCGGCCTCAGGCGGTGTTGTAATTCCTGCAAATATCTGGGGTAAAATTAAAACCGTAAGTCAGATGGTGTTTACGATTGTAATTATGCTTTTAGGTGAAGCGTATTATATTGTTGAAAAATCATACGCAGATTTGTTTGCAAAATTACCTGATTTATCATTTATATCCAATGGATTGTTATGGATAACTGCAATTCTTACTGTGATTTCAGGATGGATTTACCTTCGTGATAGCAGAAAAATAATTGATTTCACAAAATAATTGCATTTTGTGAAAAAGTATGATAAAATATCATATAATGTAAATAAAGACTGTGACCGAAAAGAGTAGCAGAAGGATTTTTTATTAGAGATTATGGGTCGTCGGCTGAAAGCCTGTATTAAAAAATTTTTGTGAAGTGCATTCGTGAGTCGATGTGGGGAAATACACATCCGTGTTGTTGCGTTACAAACTAATTGAGATATAAATCGAAGTGGAACCGCGATTAATCGCCTTCGTTTGCTAGTGCAAATGAAGGCTTTTTATTTTGCAAAAATATATGGAGGAGTATATTTGTTTCAAAGATTAAGAGAAGATATACAGACGGTAAAAGAACGTGACCCTGCGGCTACGAGTATTCTTGAAATCCTGTTCTTATATCCAGGACTTAAAGCTATAAGAATGCATAGAGTTGCAAACTGGTTTTTCCGTCATAATATGAAATTTATTGCACGTGCAATTTCTCAACGTGCAGTAAAAAAGACTAATATTGAAATTCATCCCGGTGCTACAATCGGAAAACGCTTTTTCATTGACCATGGAACTGGAGTGGTAATAGGTGAAACTGCTGAAATCGGTGATGATGTAACAATTTATCAGGGAGTAACCCTTGGTGGTACAGGTAAAGATACAGGTAAACGACATCCTACAATTGGAAACGGTGTAATGATTGGTTCGGGTGCTAAAGTATTAGGACCATTCAAGGTGGGTGATTATTCAAATATCGCATCGGGTGCTGTTGTTCTTGACGAAATTCCACCAAACTCAACTGCAGTTGGTGTTCCTGCAAGAGTTGTTAAGCGAAACGGTAAGCGAGTTGACAATCTTGACCAGGTTCATATTCCTGACCCTGTGTCACAGGAATTCTGCAGACTTAATGCAAAAATTGATAAGTTAGAAAAAGAACTTGCAAAATATAAAGAAAAGGAAGAAAAAGGTGAGTAATATGAAAATTTTTAACACTCTCACAAGACAAAAAGAAGAACTTAAAACTCTCGTACCAAATGAGTTAAAGGTTTATGCTTGTGGACCAACGGTTTATAACTATATCCATATCGGTAATGCTCGTCCTCTTTGTGTATTTGATACATTTAGAAGATATATGGAATATCGTGGATATAAAGTTAACTTTGTTCAGAACTTTACAGATATTGATGATAAAATTATCCGTAGAGCAAACGAAGAGGGAACAGATTATAAAACTGTTTCTGAAAAGTATATTGAAGAATTTTGGACAGATGCAAAGGGTATGAATGTGCGTGAAGCAACAACTCATCCAAAAGCAACTGAGAATATTGACGAAATTATCAATATCGTAAGCACGCTTATTGAAAAAGGTTACGCTTATGCAGTGGATAATGGTGACGTTTATTTCAGCCCAAAACAGTTCGAAGAATATGGTAAACTTTCACATCAGCCTCTTGAAGATCTTGAAGCAGGTGCAAGAATCAATATCGGTGAAGTAAAGCGTGAACCAATGGACTTTGCTCTCTGGAAGAGTGCAAAACCAGGTGAACCATACTGGGAATCACCTTGGGGACACGGTAGACCAGGTTGGCATATTGAGTGTTCAGCAATGGTAAGAAGATATCTCGGTGAAACAATCGACATCCATTGTGGTGGTCAGGACCTTGTGTTCCCACACCATGAAAATGAAATTGCACAGAGTGAATGTTGCAACGGTGTTCCCTTTGCAAATTATTGGATGCATAACGGATTTATTAGCGTTGATAATGTTAAAATGTCAAAGTCTTTAGGTAATTTCTTTACAGTTCGTGATGTTGCTAATGAATATGGTTATGAACCAATTCGTTATTTCCTTATTTCTTCACATTACAGAAGCCCAATCAACTACAGTGTTGATATTATCGAACAGTGCAAGGCATCTCTTGTTCGTCTTTATAACTGTCGTGAAAGCCTTGATTTTGCATTGAAGAATGCTATTGATACAGTTCCTGCAGATGCAGAGGATATCAAAAAGGCTCTCGATATGCGTCGTGAACAGTTTATTCGCGTTATGGATGATGACCTTAATACAGCAGATGCTATTACAGCAATATTTGAACTTGTTAAGGACATTAACACAAAAGTTATTACAGATGCTCCTGCAAAGGAACTTGTAGAATATGCTACAAATCTTTTCGATGAACTTACAGGTGTTCTTGGTCTTGTTTACAACAGAAAGACAGAAAGTCTTGACGATGAAATCGAAAAGCTTATTGAAGCTCGTACTCAGGCTCGTAAAGATAGAAATTGGGCTGAAGCTGACAGAATCCGTGATGAACTTAAAGCACAAGGTATTGTTCTTGAGGATACACCACAGGGTGTTAAGTGGCACAGAGAATAATTATATCTTGTCACAGAAAAAAGTAATAGCATAGCTGTTACTAACAATCGTATATTTATATCTGCCGACGGTGATTACAGAATTTCCGTCGGCAAATTTTATTTTATTAGAGAAAATTTCCGATTCATTGAATATCTTTAATTGATTTTCAAACTTATTCCCCGTAATAATACTGCATATCTGAGAATATAGTTTTTTACCGTTTTCAATGTCACCATCAGCGGTTATAAGTAACGAAATTCCCTTTATATTGTTTTCTTTATCAAGCAGAAGAGTAATCATTTTGCTTTCTCTTGTAAGAAAAAGAAATTTTTCGTCATTTTTTTCACTTAACATAAACTCACTTGTGGTATAATCAGTTGAAAAATTTTCATTCATTCTCTCAACAAATTGTTGTACACCGAATTTGCTTTCTTTTGAGCAAGAGCAAAGAAATACAGTTATAAAAACCATCATAAAAGCCAATAATTTCTTCATAAAATTTCCACCTTGTAAATAGTTGTATATAATATATATGAAAAAAATAAGAAATTTACAATTTTTTAACAAATTTAATATTGGAAAATTGTTTCAAATGTAGTAAAATATACAATGAAAAATAATGTGCAAAGGATAGTGATTTCCTTGTTTAAAAACTTTAAAAAGAAAAGTCCGCAGGCGAAAGCAGGTATTATAGCATTTATCGTATTTATGGTATTGCTTGTTTCTTATGTGCTTTATTCTAATTTAAAGCCTGAACCACCTGCAGAATACGAAATTACTGAGGTATCTTATGGTACTATTACTGATTATCTTGATGTAAGCGGTACTGTTGAATCAGGTGTTACTGAGGATTTACTTGCAATCGAAGGCGTATTCGTAGAAGAGGTTTTTGTTAATGTAGGTGACACAGTTAAAAAAGGTGACAAACTTGCAACTTTTAATGTGTCAGGTGCATCTATTTACCTTACAGAGGCTAAAAACGCTTATGATAAGGCAATGAATGAGTATAACGAAACAAAGAACTCTGCCTCAACAAATGCCAATAGAAAAAACGAAATTGTCTCTGAAATTGAAAAACTCAGCGGGAAAATTACAGCAAAGCAAAGTGAAATTGACGCATTGAAAAAAGAACTTGAAGTAAGCGGAACAACAGAGACTGCACCAATTCCTGACGAACAGATTAATCAGATTGCAATGCAGATGCTTGCTAATGGTTCAAGTTTGAAACAGATTAAGCAGTTCAAAGAAGCAGCATCAACAGTTCAATTGCCTGTTGTTGATTCAGCATCTTCAGCAAAACAGCAAGAGCTTATGCAGAAGAATCTTGAACTTGCACAGCTCAATTCAGAACTTTCTGCACTTTATGCAGAAGATACTGCAACAATCGTTGCTGACGAATCAGTGATAAAAGCACTTAAATCTGTTGCTGATAGTAAAAAGGTAGAATATGATAGAATTAAATCAGCTTATGATAAGATGTCATCAGGTTGGGTTGCGGATAACAATGGTATTGTAACTCAGGTGAATATTAAAGCAGGTGAAAAGTTTGTCCCTGTTAAAGAGTCAACATCTTCATCATTTGATATTACATCACTTTTAGGTGCAGGAGTAGATAAAGAAACTGTAAACCTCATTTCTTCACTTATGGGAAACTCATCTGTACCAATGGGTACAGGTATCAAGCTTGAAAGCTATGAGGATATGATTGTTTCTATTACAGTTGGTAAATCAGACCTTCTTAAAATCAAGGTTGGTATGGAAGCTGTTATCACAAGCCTTGATTCTGAATATAAAGGTGAGGTTGTTTATGTTAGTGCAACAGCATCTGAATCATCAGGTGGTCTTGATATAGGTTCAATTGCAGGTTCACTTATGGGCACAGGTGCAGGTGCATCAGGTGCAGAAGTTAAGGTGAAGATTAAAAATCCTGACGAAAAAATTGTAATCGGATTTGATGTTGATATTAAAGTTATCCTTGATACATTCGAAGATGTTCTTAAAGTTCCTGTTGAATCAGTAATTTATAACAGCGGAACATATTCAGTTTTCGTTTACGATGAGGAAGAAGAAACTGTTTCAAAACGTACAGTTACAAAGGGTTCACTTGACGAAACAAGCTATGAGATTGTCGATGGTCTTGTAGAAGGTGAAAAAGTAGTAAAGAGTCCTGACCCTAATATGGAAGATGGTACTAAAATTGCAAAGAAAAATGCGTAAATTCAATGCTTTGAAATTACAGAGATTTAACTAATTGAGGTGTGAACTTTGAATATCAGAGAAAATATACGCATTGCTGTTTTCAGCATCAAAACTAATCTGATGCGTTCTCTTCTTACAATGCTTGGTATCATCATCGGTGTCGCTTCAGTTATCGCAATCGTTACGGTTGGTAACGGCGGTCGTGACTATATTGTCGGTATGATTCGTGATATGGGTAGTAGTGCTATTTCATTGACAGTCAATGCAAACTATGCTGACGATGAAGACTATTTTACCGATGCTGATATTGCTGCAATAAAAAAAATCGATGGTGTACAGTATGCATCAATGCAGTCAATTGCTATGTGTCAGATGTCATCCAATGATAAGACAGGTATCCTTATGGGAATCGGATGTAATACTGATATGCAGATGCTTATGCAGACTCCATTGATATACGGCAGATTTTTTACAGAAGAAGAATACCTTGAGGGTAAACAGGTTGGCGTTATCGATGTAGGAAGTGCGTTACAACTATATGGAAAAAGAGATGTAGTAGGTGAGTATGTTTATTGCACATCAAATGACCTTACTATTTCGGTCAAAATTGTCGGTGTTGTTGACATTATGGCAAGTATGAATATGGATACTGAAGAATTGATGAGCAGTATGGGTTCAATGATGGGTGGTATGCAGATGACAAGCTGTATGCTCCTTATGCCTGCTTCTGTTACAGCAACAATTAATGGTACAAGAACTAACCGATATGATATGCTTCAAATTACCGCTTATGATGAGGCAATGCTTGACGGAATCGGTACTGCTGCAATAAATTATGTTCGTTCACTTCACGACAACTATGAAAAGGATTGCTATGCAGTAACAAATATGGCAACATATATTGACCTTCTTGATACGGTTATCAATGTGTTTACAATATTTATTGCCGCTGTAAGTGCAATTTCTCTTGTTGTTGGTGGTATCGGTGTTATGAATATTATGCTCGTTTCTATTACAGAGCGTACTCGTGAAATCGGTATTAGAAAGGCACTTGGTGCAAAAACAGGTACAATTATGTTCCAGTTCCTGACAGAATCAATTATCCTTTGTCTTATAGGTGGTGTAATTGGTCTGCTGCTGGGTGTTGCTGCAGCCGCCTTTGTGTCATATATTATGAATGTGCCGTTATTTGTTGAACCATCAACAATTCTTCTGGCAGTTGGTTTCTCATCAGCAATAGGTATTATCTTCGGTGTTTATCCTGCTAAGAGAGCAGCAAATCTTCCACCAATTGAAGCTTTGCGTAGAGATTAATATATATTTTGAATCCCTGGGAGAGTGTTCCTGGGGATTTTGAAATTTATCCTTCATTTTTAACGATGTATATGCGGTTGTATATACATCGTTTTTTTATTTTGATTTACAAATGTAAAGTATTTTACTTTACAAAAATAATCGGAAAACAATCTTAAAAGTCTTGGTAATGCGAGTTTTAAACATTTTCAACAAAGTTTTCAACAATTTCAATGTTCAAATCCATGTTAAAAATAAACTTAGAAATAATTGGAATAGTCAAAAAGCAACTGAATATTTTGATATTTTATGCATAAAAAATGCAGGAAATAATTTCTGATTCGTCATTTTTAGATTTCTTAATGCAAATTTTGGGTTTTCAAGTCGACATTTCTTGTCGAAAAGTTTTCAAAAGTAATTTTTAAAAAACTATTGCCATAAATTACCATATATGGTAAAATATGGCAGAAATAAGAAATCAAGAAATGATTTTGAATAAAAACGGAGGTTTTCAAGAAATGGGAAACAATATTAAAGTGTTATTAACTGGTGATGGAACTGAATTTGGAAGAAATTGTGCAAGTGTTCTTCGTTCATCAGGATGCGATGTGACATTAATTGCAAAGGATGGAACAATTGCTATGTCAGAAATAGTTTCAGGATTTTATGATGTGGCTATAATAGATGCTTTTATGTCAAATCTTGATGCATTAGGTGTTGTTAACGGTGTTGCCAAGAAAAAAAGCAAGCCATTTATAATGATTATGTCAGGTTCTGATAATCAACGATTTGAACAGGAAATTCTTTCTGCAGGTGCTGACTATTATTTTCTTAAACCGTTTGATGTGAATATTCTTGCTCAACGTGTAACACAGTTGACAAGCTGGTCAAAAAGTAAAACTGATACAGGAACTTTGAGAGAATCAAACGATTTAATTGTCACAGTAAGTGAAATTATGCATCAGCTTGGTGTTCCTGCTCATATAAAAGGTTATCTCTACCTTCGAGAAGCGATAATTCTTTCAATAAATGATAGTGAAATGATGAGTTCTGTAACAAAGGTGCTTTATCCAACAGTTGCCAAAAGATATGCAACAACATCATCAAGAGTTGAAAGAGCAATCCGTCATGCGATTGAAGTGGCATGGGACAGGGGAGATGTGGATGTTCTCAGTTCATATTTCGGATATACAATTCATAATGAAAGAGGTAAACCAACTAACTCAGAATTTATTGCAATGATAAGTGATAAACTTCGACTTGGTATGAAAATTTCATAATCTGCATTACCTTGACATAAAAGTGCTGTAGTGGTATCATTTTAATGTCTTAGTAGTATAAGGCTCATGTTTTGTCATGAGTCTTTTTTATAGGAGTAATTTATGTCAGAATTAGTTATTATAGCAGTGGGTCTTGCAATGGATGCCTTTGCAGTTGCAATTTGTAAAGGTCTTAATATGAGAAAACTTGATTATAAGCAAACAGCATTGATTGCGTTGTTTTTCGGTGGATTTCAGTCAGGTATGCCACTTATCGGTTGGTTCATAGGTTCAAAGTTTGCTGATTACATAACAAGCATTGACCATTGGGTTACATTTATCCTACTTGGAATTATTGGTGGTAAAATGATTTATGAGTCATTCCACGATGACGATGAGTGTGAATGTTGTGAAAGTAAACTTGATTTGAAAGAACTTACTGCTCTTGCAATTGCAACAAGTATTGATGCACTTGCAGTTGGTGTTGCGTTTGCTCTTACATATGAACAGAAGCAAGTTTTTATTGCTGTTGCACTTATCGGAATTATCACAGCAGTACTTTCTGCAGTAGGTGTGTTTATCGGACATAAATTCGGTGCTAAATATAAGAATAAAGCTGAACTTGCAGGTGGTTTAGTGCTTGTGTTTATGGGCATTAAGTTCTTGCTTGAAGGATTAGGCGTTATGGGTGGTTAATATGATTAAAACACTACTTTGGGATATTGATGGTACGCTTTTAGATTTCTCAAAAGCAGAGGATTATGGTATAAGAAAGTGTTTTGAGGTCTTCGGTTTAGGTGAATGTACAGAAGAAATGATTTCACGCTATTCAGTGATTAACAGAAAATATTGGGAAATGCTTGAGCGTGGCGAGCTTACAAAACCTGAGGTCCTTCGTGGAAGATTTGAAGAGTTTTTTGAAACAGAAGGTATAGAGTTTGATAAAATTGATGATTTCAACCTTGAATATCAGTATAGTCTTGGTGATAAAGTGTTTTTCTGTGACAATGCTCTTGAAACTGTACAATTTCTTAAAGGGAAAATTAAACAATATGCAGTGACTAATGGTACTTTTGTTGCACAAAACAGAAAGCTCAGCCAGTCAGGTCTTGATAAGATTTTTGACGGTATTTTCATTTCGGATAAAATCGGTTTTGAAAAGCCATCAATTGAATTTTTTGATGCTGTTCAAAAAGAAATTGGTGAATTTAATAGTGAAGAAGTAATGATTATTGGTGATTCATTGACAAGTGACATTAAAGGTGGAAATAACGTAGATATTCTTTGCTGTTGGTATAATTCTCATGGAGCAGAAAACAAAGATAGTCTGAGAATTGATTTTGAAATCAGTGATATTGCAGATGTGTTGAAAATCCTTGAAAAATAATATGCTAAGAGGCTTGTTGCATAAGCAATAAGCCCTTTTTTTGTTTAAAAGTACCAAAGAAAAAATAAATGTTAAAACAACATTGTTATTAGAGCTTATTTGTGGTACAATTAAACGAATATATTAAGAAAGGGAGAGTGAAAAAATGAGTGTACTTGATAAAGTAAAAGAATTTGGTACTGAAATCAAAACTCATTGGAACACTCCGGCAGAAGGTAAGTATGTTCCTTATAAGGAATATAAGGACGTAGTTATCGGTGTCGGTGCAAACTACACAGGTGCAAAAACACTTGAGTATATCGGCTTCTGGTCAAGCTGTTTCCTCATTATGCACCACTATAAGTTGCCTTATCTTACATTCTCAGTTATCGGGCTTTTGAATATGCCTCTCGGTTATATTACAGCCCTTATCTGGTGGTATGTATGTGACAACTTGGGCTTCTTGCCTAAAAAACAAGAAAGAAAAGTTTATCTGGTTTATGGTCTTATGATGGCATTTGGTATATCCACTTTGTTGTTTGACTATTCAAGACTATTTGACCAGTCAAGCTCATTTATTACAATGCTTAACAGTTTTGAGGGTATGAATGCCACGGCATGTTTTAAGACCTTTGGTACACACTTCCTGTATTCAGGTTGGGTTGGAGCTCGTAATATTTTCTGGCGTAAAAAACTTATTCCTAAATACGGTAGATATAAGTACGGTCTTTACTGTGACGTTATTCCAAAGTGTATAATGGTTATCCTTGTTGGTTGGCTTCCTGTTTATAACATTCCTGATGTTGCTACTCGTGTATGGGTTGCTAACCTTCTCTTTGCTACATATAACGTATTCGGATTTGGTAACGTTCTTGAAGAATGTTCAAAGAGAATCAGTCCAAACCTTCAGGAAAGAATTCTTGTTCGTAGCTATCCAGTAAAACTTTCTCACATTTTCAACTCAATTCTTGCAATTATCCTTCCTGCAATCGTTGGTATGCTCCGTCATGAATGGGCAGATATCAACTTCTACAGATGGGTTATTCCTGTAACATTCTGTGTTTCTGCTGCATTTACAATGGGTCTTGCAGGCAGAATTAAAGAAAGAATTCCACAGCCACCAATTGAAGAAAAAGTTCAGATTAAGTTCTGGGACGGTATGCTTGGTGTTCTTAAAAACAAGTATTTGCTTATCAACACTATAGTTGGTCTTATTGACTCACTTGGTAACGGTATGCTTCCATTCGCAACTATCCTTTACTTCTATACATTCCGTTTGAGTGGTCTTCCATATTCATTGTTGGTAGCACTCGTTTCGTTTGCAGGTACTCCACCTGATTTGTTATCACCATACTTCCTTAAGAGATTCTCATATAAGCAAATTATGATTTTCTATCAGTTAAGCCGTGCAATTGGTAATGCTATTATCGCTATTGCAATGTGGACTCTTGGTGATAATCTTGCACTTTGTGGTACAATTTGTATCATTGTTCTCTTCTTTATGGAAATGACAAAGACAGTTCCTACTACAGCAGGTCACGATATGGGTGTTCGTATTAGTGACTATCAGATGTACCTTTCAGGTGAACGTCTTGAAAGCTTTACAGGCATCTTTGGTTGGTTTACAGGACCTATCACATCATTCGTTGGTCTTATTATTCCTATCTTCTTGCTCAGATACGGTTTCAACAGTAACTGGGAAATTCTCTTCTTCGACGGTTCAAGAAGAAACATCGTTGTTGTTCCAATCATCGTTGACGCAATCGGTTTCTTCCTTATGACAATTCCATATCTCTTCTGGGATTACGATAACAAGAAACAGAACCTTGTTATGGAAGTTCTTAAGCGTCGTGCAGAAGTTACTGAAAAGAAAGCACAAGAAGCTGGTAAATCAACTGCTGGTAGCTATAAGGGTTAATGGAGGTGAGTTTTTATGAGTAAAAAAGAAAAGAAAGCAAAGGGTATTGCTTTGCAGGAAGATGTAAAACTTGACATTCCTGAAGACGAAATATGGACTTATCAGGTTGATGGTCTTGCAGCACCTCATATTAACAAGCCTTACAAATACTACAATTTGAAAAAAGCAGTATTTGTAATCGTAATTGTAATTTCAGTTTTCCTTTCAATGCTTTTCAGTGTCCTTGCATTACAGAATGAAACATTTGAATATAATGAAATTGAAAACGGATACGAATTCTCAAAATTCAGTAACACAGGTTATCTTTATGAACTTGAAATCGACTATGTTTCTGATATTGAGTATATCCCTGGCAACAATGACCCTGCAACAAACTTTAAGGTTGTTAAGGATGAATCAAAACCAATTAAATCTGTAAGACAGTTCACTCTTAACTGTGACGACAAAATCAGAACTATCACAATCGGTCCTGATGTTGAATTCGTTGATGCAAAGGCATTCTATTCATGCTGGGCATTACAGAATATTGAGGTTGATGAAAACAATCCTAACTACTGTGACGTTGATGGTGTTCTTTACAACAAGGATAAGACAGAAATTCTCTGTTATCCATGTGACCATGATGAATATCTTCGTCAGAAATATGGTTATGAAAGAGAACTTTACAGAGATGAAGTTACTCCTGAATATGAAAGAGATATCCAGACTTACGTAGTTCCTTCAACGGTTAAAAAGCTTGGTGAAATGTGTTTCAACTATGCAAACATCAGAGTAATTTACCTTCCTGAAGGTCTTGAAACAATAGAAACTCTTTCTGTATTCAAGCTTCATGAACGTGTTGACCAGTGGGGAACAACTCCATCACTTTCAAATATTTATACATACAAAGCAGCTGATGTAGCAGATTCTCACTTCACATCAGAAGATGCTCTCGGTGAAATTTATCTTTCACTTCCTGAAACACTTAAATTCATCGGTTCTGACGCATTCAGTTATAACCAGAATCTTGAATATGTATATATTCCATCAAGTGTGACAACAATCGGTCACCACGCATTCTGGGATACATGCTATAAGGAAGATGGCGAACTCAAGGGTGTTTCTGAAATGTATGTTGCTGTCAGTGAAGAAGATTTTGCTGAATTAACAGTTGGTGACGACTGGATTCCAAAGTATGACTACTTGTTATTCAAGAAAGCAATCAATGTTAACTATTCAGTAGAAAGACAGCCAATGCCATAAAAATATAACCTCCACATCAATCGGTGTGGAGGTTTTTTATATGCAAATTATAATTTATCGGGGAGAATAGAAGTGCAAAATGCAAAACGCAAAGTGCAAAATGTCGAAACTGTGTTGCGATTATTAATTACGAATTTCGAATTACGCATTATGAATTGTCCCAATAAACTCCAATTTATTAAATAATCGCAAGCAGCACAAAAGCCAAGCTGATATGTAGCTTGGCTTTAACTGCATTATTTATTAATTTTTCAATTCCAGATAACCCAAAGGAGAAGATAACCTGTTATAACTGCTGACATTGTGAATGGAACACCGTATTTCATAAAAGTTGTACTCTTAACTTCGTAACCTTCTTTACGGAGAATACCAATACCTGCGATATTTGCAGAAGCACCGATTGGTGTGAGATTACCACCGAGAGTAGCACCGCAGAGAAGACCGTAATAAAGTAAAGTTGGCTCCATTCCAATACTTTCAGCAATAACAGGTACAATGGAGAGCATTGTTGCCGTATATGGAATGTTGTCAATAAATGCGGAAAGAATAACAGACATCCAAACGATGATTGTGTAAATCAAGAATGGTGAACCTGCACCGATACTTGCAATTGCTGAACCGATAATATCAATAACACCTGCATTTTTGATACCACCAATTACAACGAAAAGACCTGTAAGAAGAACGATTGTAAACCAGTCAATTTCTTTTATAGAATTCTTTACAATATCCTTGTTTTTCTTCACGAAAAGTTCTCTTAAAAGACCTACAAGGAAGAAAGCTATACATATAATACCATTTGTTATGTCAGGTTTATAAAACTGTCCTTCGTCTGCATTATCCTTATATGGAATAAATGAAACTGCAATAAGTGCAACAACCGTGCCTACAAGCAAAAATGTAGGAAACTTATCTTCAACAACCGTTCTTGAGTTAAATTCAATTTTTGCATTCTCTTTACGAAACATAAAGAGGATAATAAGTGCACTTACAATAGCGCCTGCCTGAACGACCCAGAACATACCAATATGACCATCGTGAACGAAGAAGTCAGAAAAGTCAAGGTTAGCTTGTTTTGCAAGAAGAATTGATGTTGTATCGCCAACAAGAGTTGCTGCACCCTGAAGATTTGATGAAACAGCAATACAGATAATTGAGGGAACAGGTGAGATGTTTACTTTCTTACAGAAAGCAAGAGCAACAGGAGCAATCATAAGCACAGTTGCAACATTATCAACAAATGCTGAAACAATACCTGCAAAAAGTGAAAGAGCAACAATTGTCCATTTAACATTTGGCATTTTTGAAATAAGAATGTCAGACATAAGTTGTGGCATTTTTGACTCAATGAACAGATAAACAGTACCCATTGTACCTGCAATCATCATGATAACATTCCAGTCAATTTCTCTTAATGCTTCTGCAACGCCATAGGAATATGTACCGTTAGTTACATTGAAAAAGTTTTCGCCGAAAATTGTTGAGTTAGCAGTTGCTATAATACCGAGTGCCACAAATATTAAAGCAGATGTAACCGTAACGTATGGCCTGATTTTCTGAAAAGCCAACATAAGAATGTATGTTGCTGCAAAAAGAATCAGTGCAGTGATTGTGATGGGACTCATAATAGGACCTCCAAGAATATAAAATATGAGTCTGCACAAAAAAACAGAACCCAAAAAATGAGTTCTGTCAATAATTGGAATAAAGCACAATAAACCTATAAACCAAATCAACCCAAAACAAATAGAATTTAAAAATTCTATGACAGACTCCACCACTTATTCGGATTGACAAAGTGATTATACTCTTTATTTTTTTAAAAGTCAATCAATAATATTATCAATATCCATTTCCCATATATCTTTGTTTATTTCCTTAGCATCAGCATAAGTTTGAGCTCCTGATTCAAAGATAACATAAAGTTTACCATTGTAATAATCAAGACCTTCCATTAATGTTGGCATTTTAAATCTTGTAATTCTGTTTTTGTTTTTTGAAACATAAAGAGCAACATCATTATCAAATACACTAACAGTTGCTGTGTCCCATTCAGAATATTTTTCAAAAATATGCATTTTTGAGTCGTTTCTTCTGCCATAAGAAGTGCTGAAAACAACTTCACCATCAGCGGTAATTGCCATTCCCTGAACTTTATCAGGAACAGAAAGCACAACATCAGGAACAAGTTTTTCCTTTGCTGAATAATCAACTTCAACTGGTAAATCATATCCACAAGACCAAGCATGATTTGAACCATAGTGATGGTTTTCATTTACCTTGTTGTCACTGTTATAAAATTCAGTAACCCAGAGCTTTTCACCATCACAATAAAGTACAGAACCTTTTACAGGAACAGAAAAGTATCCATCGTAGTTAACTGATGAACCACTTTCACCTGTAAACATATCAAGAGTGAAATGATAAATTTTACCATTTGTAGATTCACTTCCACCTGATGAAACCCATAAATCGTTTTCGTGACAGGCAATGCCACCTGCATGACCTGTAAAATCGTCAATTATAAACATTTTGCTTTTGTTATTTTCAGGATTTACAAAATAGATTCTTGAAAACTGTGCATTTCCATCAGCGTCATCAGGCATATATCCGCTTATTGCAAACATTCCCATATTTTCAACGAAACAGACTCCTTGAGGAATAAATCCATCATCGAGTCCAGGGACTTCACAAGGCATTTCTGTATAACTTGCATAGTCAACCCTCTTGTCTCCACCAAGAAATCCTAAAAAACTGTCAAATACATTTTTAACAGCATAAAAAAGATTGACAAATCCGTCAGTAATTGAATATGTTGCAACATAATTATCATTTATTGCAGAAGAAGATAAAGGGATTGCAGAGAAAATCATAACAATCGAGAGTAAAATACTTAAAAATCTTTTCATAAAATCATTCCTTTGTATTATTTTATCTAATTATTTGCATAATAACATAAAAACAATTGTATTTCAACATTTTCCAATATTGAAATTTTTTATGTTCTATTGTATAATAATTAAGTTATATTCATTTAAGTTGAAAGGAAAGATTTTTAATGAAAATTACTCCTGCAAGTACTCTTAAAGATGTATTGAATACTCCTGTTGGTAACGACCTTATTGAAATGATTGCATATCATACAGGTATTCCAAGTGCAGTTATCCACAACCCATTGGTTGGTAAAATGAAGCTTAAGGTTATTCCAAAGCTCCTTGGTGAAAAAATGCCAATGGAAACTATCGAACACATATGTAACCTTTTAAGTTATACACCTGAAAAGGTTATCACAAAAAATGAAGTTGACCCAAAATGGTGGAAAGAATCAGTTATTTATCAGATTTATCCTCGTTCATTTATGGACTCAAATGGTGACGGTATCGGTGATTTACAGGGTATCATTTCAAAACTTGATTACCTTAAGGATTTAGGTGTTGATGTACTCTGGCTCAGTCCTATTTACGATTCACCAAACGACGATATGGGTTACGACATCCGTGATTATCGTAAAATTATGACAGAATTCGGTACAATGGATGACTTTGACCAGATGCTTGAGGAAATCCATAAGCGTGGAATGAAGCTTGTTATGGACCTTGTTGTAAACCATACATCAGACGAGCATGAATGGTTCCAGAAAGCTCTTGCTGGTGATGAAAAATATAAGGATTATTACATATTCAGAAAAGGTAAGGGTGACGGAATCCCACCAAATAACTGGACATCAGTTTTCTCTGGTTCAGCATGGAACTATTATCCTGAACTTGATGAGTGGGCAATGCATATTTTCTCATCAAAACAGATGGATTTGAACTGGGAAAATCCTGACATGAGGAAAGAAATTGCAGAAATGGTTTGCTGGTGGCTCCAGAAAGGTGTTGACGGCTTCAGAATGGACGTTATTAACCTTATTTCTAAAGTTGAAGGACTTCCTGACGGTAATCCACTTGTTGGTGAGTTCATCGGTTACGGTGGTGAACATTATTTCTGGGGACCTCATCTCCACGATTACCTCCATGAACTTAATGAAAATTCATTTAAGAAATTCCCTGAATCATTCTGTGTTGGTGAAACAGGTGGTATCGGTGTTGAAATGGCAAAGTATCTTGTTGATGATTCTCGTGAGGAAATCAGAGAAACTTTCCTTTTTGACCAGCTTGAAGCACGTGGAAAACAGAGATGGGATGATTATAAATATGACCTTAAGTATTTGAAGGAAATGTTTACAAAATATCAGCTTTCTCTTTACGGTTCATCATGGCCAACACTTGTTATCGAAAATCACGATAACCCACGAATGGTTTCAAAAGTAAATCCTGACCCAAAATTTAGAAAACCACTTTCAAAACTTATCGGTGCAATGCTCCTTACAGGTCGTGCAACACCATATATCTTCCAGGGTGAAGAACTTGGTATGATGAACTGTGCATTCAACGATATGAGTGAATTGCGTGATGTTGAGTCAATCAATAAATATGCAGAAATGGTGGAAAAGGGCAGTACACCTGAAGAAGCTTGGGCAGTAATTATGGCAGGTAGCCGTGACCACTCAAGAACTCCTATTTGTTGGGACGATAGCGAAAATGCAGGCTTCACAACAGGTACACCTTGGATTCGTGTGAATGGTGATTATAAAGAGTGTAATGCAAAAGCACAGATTGAGGATAAAACAAGTCCATTCAATTACTATAAAGCACTTATGACACTCCGTAAGGAAAATAAAGCAACACTTGTTTATGGTGACTTCAAGCCACTTAAAACAAATGATAAAACATTCTGTCTCTACAGAGAAAGTGCAGAAGGTAAGTTCTATATTGAAATGAACCTTACAGAAGAGATTGTCAACCGCCCAAGAAAAGCGGAAGGCGAATGTGTTCTTTCAAACTATTCTGTAACAGCAGATAAACTCCGTGCATACGAAGTAAACATCTACAAAGTAAAATAATTTTTAAAATAGTAGGGACGGTGCCAACACCGTCCCGATTTTGTTTTTATAATAATTAATAAAAAAAGAGAAGTCACAGAAGTAACTTCTCTTTTTTTGGTGCTGGTGACCGGACTTGAACCGGTACGGTATTGCTACCGAGGGATTTTAAGTCCCTTGCGTCTGCCGATTTCGCCACACCAGCGTACTGTTTCAACAGCCCTATTATTATATATTATGAAAATAAAAATGTCAATATGCGAATGAAAAGATTTTTAAATTGATTTTTAAGGTGCATTTTTTTATTCAAGTAATTTCCACCAAAAAATATTTCCAAATTCACCTTTAAACTGTCATTTTTATTCTTGAATTTCATTAGCCTAAGTGCTAAAATGTTAAACGTTTTAATTTGAATATTTAGAGGCGAAATTTTATGGAAACTTTACTTTGTCTGTCAATTGCACTTTTTGCAGGACTTATGCTTTCTCGTGTGGCAAAAATCTTTAAACTTCCTGCAGTTACTGCGTATTTAATCGCAGGTATTCTCGTTGGTCCTTATTTCCTTGGTTCATTCGGCTTTGATGGATTTGGATTTACAAGTATGGAAAATATTGGTGCATACGACATTATTCCTGATGTGGCACTTGGATTTATCGCATTTTCAATCGGTAATGAATTCAGACTTACACAGCTTAAGCAAATCGGTAAACAGGCTACTATTATCGGTATTTTTCAGGCTTTAGCAACATGTTTGATTGTTGACGTTGCATTGATTGCAGTGCATTTTATTTCACCTGATAAACTTTCATTACCAGCAGCTATTGTTCTTGGTGCTGTTGCAACTGCAACTGCTCCTGCTGCAACACTTATGGTTGTAAAACAGTATAAGGCAAAAGGTCCTCTTACAAGTCTTCTTCTTCCTATCGTTGCTCTTGATGATGCTGTTGGCTTGATGATTTTTGCTGTTTCATTTGGTATCGCAAAGGCACTTATTATGGGAAGTGTTGACATACTTTCAATTATTGTTGAACCACTTCTTGAAGTTGTTCTTTCACTTGTACTTGGTACAGTTATGGGATACTTGTTCACATTCTGTGAAAAGTTCTTCCACTCAAGGTCAAAACGACTTGCAATGTCAGTAACATTTGTTTTCCTTACAGTTTCATTGTCAATGCTTAAGTTTGAGATTGGTGGAATTCATATTGCATTCTCATCATTATTATCTTGTATGATGCTTGGAACAGTATTCTGTAATATCTGTGATTTTTCAGAGGAACTTATGGACAGAGTTGACAGATGGACAGCACCATTGTTAATCTTATTCTTTGTAATAAGTGGTGCAGAGCTTGAGTTGTCAACGTTTAAAGATATTGGTATTGTAATTATCGGTCTTATTTACATATTGTTTAGATGTATCGGTAAGTATTTCGGTGCATCAATCAGTGCTAAAGCAACAAAATGTGATAAAAACATTGTTAAATATCTTGGTATCACTCTTTTCCCACAAGCTGGTGTTGCACTTGGTATGGCAATTAAGGCTCATGAATTGGGAACTGAAGGTGCTATCGTTGCAAATATCACTCTCTTTGCAGTTCTTATTTATGAGATTATCGGTCCATTCCTTACTAAAGTATCATTGCTTAAAGCAGGGGAAATTAATCCTGAAGAAAAGGTTAGTGCAAGAGATACAGCAAAAGTAAAAGAATAATAAAAGTATAAAAACCAAAGATGTAATATCTTTGGTTTTTTTATTGCTAATTTTTCCATTATATGATAAACTTATTTTATCTATATATAAGACGGAGGTCTTTTTATGAAGTACATAATTAACATAACAAATTTCAGAAATTTTGACGTGGCTGAAATCAATAAACTTTCACCTCGTGCATATTTTATTCCTTATTCATCAATGGAAAGTTTACGTGAACAGGATGTTCTTACAGAGCGTTATAATAGTGATATGGTAACTGTCCTTAACGGAGAATGGGATTTTAAGTATTACGATAAGGATATGCTTATCCCAAAAGAATTCTATACAGACAGAGTTCAGTTTGATAAGGTAACTGTGCCAAGCACATGGCAGAGAACAGGTTATCGTGAGCCTTGTTATCTCAATACAAGATATGAATTTGATGCAAAGCTTTATCCTGGAATTCCAGAAGAAGTTCCAATGGGTGTTTACAGAAAGGTTATTAATATTGAAAATCCTGAAAAAGTATATATTCTTACTTTTATGGGTGTAATGTCATCACTTGACCTCTATATCAATGGAGAATTTGTAGGATATAGTGAGGGTGCTCATAATTCTGCAGAATTTAATATTTCTAAATATCTTCAGGAAGGTGAAAATGAAATTCTTGCTGTTGTTAGCAAATGGTCAACAGGTACATACCTTGAATGTCAGGATATGTTCCGTGAAAATGGTATTTTCCGTGATGTCTTGTTAACTGAACTTGATAAAACATATCTCTATGATTTCATCGTTGATACAGAAAAGAAAGGCAATGCATACGATTTAACTGTATCATTCACTATTAAAGGTGACAAAGAAGGTTGTTCAGTTTCAGCAGAACTTCTTGATGGTGGTAAGGTTATTGCAAAAGAAACTGCAGATGCTCGTGCAAAGTCAAAGATTACATTCTCAAATCTTAATGTTACAGAATGGAATGCTGAAGAACCATATACTTATGACCTTTTCATCACATTCGAAGATGCAAATGGCAATAAAACATGTGTTAAGAGTGTTACAGGTTTCAAAACAGTTGAAATTAAAGGAAATGTGTTCTATTTTAATGGTGTGCCAATTAAATTCAAGGGCGTAAACCACCATGATACAAATATGAAGAATGGTTATGTTCTTACAGGTGAGGAAATTAAAGAAGAACTTGAATTGATGAAAAAGTTCAACATTAACTCTATCCGTACTTCTCATTATCCACCTGACCCTACACTTATTACTCTTGCTGACCTTATGGGCTTCTATATTGTTGATGAGGCAGATATTGAAACTCACGGTGCATGGCATATTAAAGCTCCAGCAGGCGATAACTGTACAATCAGCCACGACCTTAAATGGGAAGGCAGATATGTTGATAGAGTAAGTCGAATGGTTTGTCGTGACAGAAATCATCCAAGTATCACTATGTGGTCACTTGGTAACGAGGCGTGGGGTTATAACTGTCAGGATGCTTGTTATGATTACATTAAAAATAGTGGTTCAAAAATTCCTGTTCATTACGAAAGCGTAATTCATACAAAGAGATTTGCTTATGATGTTATCTCTGAAATGTATCCAACTCACGAAAATGTGGAAAGTTATGGTGCGTTGACATCAAAAGATAAGAGATACCACGAAAAACCATACTTTATGTGTGAATATGTTCATGCAATGGGTGTTGGTCCTGGTGCAGTTGAAGAATATTGGGAAAGCATCTATGCACATGAAAACCTTATGGGTGGCTGTGTATGGGAATGGGCTGACCACGCTGTTTTGCATGATGGTACAGATAAATATAAGTATCAGTACACTTATGGTGGTGACCACGGAGAAGAAAAGCACGACAGCAACTTCTGTGTTGATGGTATGCTTTATCCTGACAAAACTCCACACACAGGAGCGTATGCTATTAAGGCTGTTTACAGACCAATAAGAAGTAAACACATCAGCGGTAAATGCTTTGAATTCAAAAATACAAATGGATTTAAGAATAGTAAATATTTAAAGGTTATCTGGACTCAGCTCGTAAATGGCGTGGAAGTAAAATCAGGTGAATTGAACCTTGATATCGAACCAATGCAGACAAAAACTTACGAAATTCCTTATGATGCATTTGATGCTGATAAGGATTGTCATATCAATATTGCATATTATGATGGTGATAATCGTTGTGCGATTGAACAGAGCGTAATAAGTGATTCTGCGAAGTTTACAAAAAACCTTGCAATTAAGGGTAATTTGGCAATTACTGACGAAAATAAAGTCCTTACAGTATCTTTTGATGATGGTAGTGTTGCTTTTGATAAAAAGACAGGTGAAATTATAAGCTACAAGAAGGATGACTGTGAATTCTTCAATATGAGTCCTGCAACAGGTAAAAAAGGCTTTATGCCAAATGTTGTACGAGCATCACTTGATAATGACTCTTACGGACAGAAGGAGCCTTGGGCAAAGATTAATCTTCACGATGCAGATATTATTCTTAGTGATTTCCGTTATGCTGACAAATCTATTTATTCTCTTGTGGGAGTATCATATTCAATCAAGAAGGGCTTCAAAAAATTCTTCCGTGCAGATGTGATGTATAAGATTTTCGGTAACGGACTTGTTGAGGTTGAATGTAAACTTGATAAGGCATTGTTTGGTTGTAGTCAGCTTCAGCGTTTTGGTGTAACAGTTGAGCTTGATTCTGCCTTCAAGAATATCGAATTCTATGGCAGAGGTTCTGATGAAAAAATGGAAAACCTCTGTGATATGAAGGATCACGCATATATCGGTATCTGGAAAACAACTGTTGAATCAATGCATGAACCATATGTAATGCCACAGGATAACGGCAACTGCGGTGCAGTAAAATACCTTAAGCTTTCAAACGAAAACGGTAGTGTTTTCACTGTTTACGGTCAGCCAAAATTCAGTTTTTCTGCTCATAACTACACACAGAAGTCACTTCATGATGCAAAACATCAGGAAGACCTTCAGTTTGTTGACTCAACAGTACTTAATCTTGATGGTTTTATGAGAGGTACAGGTACAAACACTTGTGGTCCTGACACATTGGGAAAATATTGTGTTAAAACAGATAAGCCACTCGGGTTCAGATTTGCATTTAAGGGTGAATAATTATGTTGGAATATAAATGGTTTGATGCAGGAATTATTGACGACTCCTTTCGTAATTTAAGAATCGATATTTTCGTAAAAGAACAGGGTGTACCCGAGGAAAATGAGTTTGATGATTACGATATGCAGGTGCCTCATCTTGTGATTTTCCTTGATGATGAGGCTGTTGCAACAGGACGTGTAATTCCATATGGTGAAGATACTGTTAAAATCGGTAGAATAGCTGTAAAGAAAGACAAAAGAGGACTTCATTTAGGTGAAAAGATTGTTCTTGAGCTTTTGCGTAAATCAAAAGAAGATGGAGCAAAAACAGTAATGGTAGGTGCTCAGACTCACGCTGTCGGCTTCTATGAAAAGTGTGGATTTAAGCTTTTCGGAACACCTGAATATATGGAAGAAAATATTCCTCATTACGATATGATTTTGAATTTTTAAGGTGATATAATGAAACTTTTTTATAATAAACCACCATCAAAAATGAAACTTAAAAAGGCATATTGGCGTGGTTTTGAAAATCTTTGGGAACAAACATCATTACCAATAGGTAATGGTAGTCTTGGTATGGGTATTATCGGTAATATCAAGTCTGATAAAATTGTCCTTAACCATAAAACCTTGTGGGCAGGTGGCCCATCACCAAAACGACCTGATTATTGTGGTGGTAATATTACAACACCTGATAAGGATGGTAAATTGCCGGTTGATTATTTCAAGGAAATTTATACTGCATTTAAAAATGGCGAAAATGAAAAAGCTCATAACCTTTGTGAAAAGTTAGTGGGTATTTATGATGGTTACGGTGGATATCGTTGTTGGGGTACTCTTGACTTTAATTTCCCATCAATACGCAACGAATATAACTATCATCGTGAACTTGATATGGGTACAGGTGTATGCACTACTTCTTATGATGCAAAAATGGGATTTTCGAAGAAGCTCCACGATGACAGAATAGCATTTGTTTCTTATCCTGATAAATGTGGCGTAATCCGTATTAAGAGAACAGGTGAGCCATTAACCACAGAAATCAGCCTTTCTTCAGCACACGGAAATGTGCACTATGAGAATGGCAAAATCATTCATAAAGGTGAATTGGAGGATAATGCACTCAAATTCTGTCTTGTAGCAAACGTTATTACTGATGGTACTGCATCTGCGTCTAATAAAGGCATAAAAATCACAAATGCAACTGAGCTTACAATTATCTTCTCTGCTGATACAGACTATATGGATACATATCCTGTTTATAGAACAGGTGAGGACGCAGAAACTCTTTTTAACAGAGTGAGTGAGATAGTTGACCTTGCAACACAAAAAGGTTTTGGTAGCCTTTTAAAAGCACATAAAGAAGATTTCAATGAGCTTATGACTCGAGTTGCAATCGACCTTAATGGTGCTGAAAATGTGTCAGCAGATACTCTTTTATATAATTATTCAAACAATGCTTCATATAGAAAAAATGCAGCAGAATTACTTTATCAGTATGGTAGATATATGACTGTTGCCTCATCTCGTGAAAGTGATATATTGCCATCAAATTTACAGGGTATATGGAATGTGTCAAACGATCCTAAGTGGAGTAGTGACTTCCACACAAATGTAAATCTTCAGATGAACTATTGGCCTACTTTTAACGGAAATCTTGCAGAATGTTCAAAACCATTGATAAGATATATCAAATCAATGGTTGAACCTGGAAGAATTACTGCAAAGTATTATACAGGTATTGAAAGTAAAGACGGAGAAAAGAACGGTTTCCTTTTTCATACTCAATGTACACCGTTTGGTTGGACTTGTCCTGGTTGGAGTTTTGACTGGGGATGGTCACCAGCTGCAATGCCTTGGATTTTGCATAATTGCTTTGAGCATTATGAATATACTCTTGATAAAAAAGTTCTCAGTGATGATATTTATCCAATGCTTAAGGAATGTGCACAGTATTTCTCACAACTTTTAGTGGAGGATAACGGCAGACTTGTAACGTATCCTTGCTATTCACCTGAACACGGCCCTCGTACAATGGGTAATACTTATGAACAGGCTCTTTTATGGCAGTTATACGACGATGCAATTAAGAGTGCAACTGCATTAGATATTGATGCTGATTTAATTGAAAAATGGCAGGATATTCAGAACAGACTTAAGGTTTATGAAATCGGTGATGACGGTCAGATTAAAGAATGGTACCACGAAAAGAAACTTGGTGAATTTGGTCAGCACCATCACCGTCATATGTCACATCTTCTTGGTCTATTCCCTTGTAATGTAATGAACAAGTTCAAAAATCCTGAGCTTATTGACGCTTCAATCGTTTCAATGAACCATCGTACAGATAAGAGCACAGGTTGGTCAATGGGACAGAAAATTAATACTTGGGCAAGAGTTGGTGATGGTGACAGAGTTCTTAAAATCATTGGTGATTTGTTCAAAAACGGAATTTATCCTAATTTCTTTGACTATCATCCACCATTCCAGATTGATGGTAACTTTGGTTTTACATCAGGTGTCAATGAAATGCTTATGCAGAGTAATTACGGATGCATCGAATTGCTTCCTGCACTTCCAACAGAGTGGGATAAGGGTAGCATCAATGGTATTATTGCCCGTGGTAACTTTACACTCAGTATGGAATGGGAAAACAATAAACTTAAATCAGCAAAAATCACTTCAAATGCAGGAGAAAAGTGCAAACTTTACTATGTAAAAGGTGACTTTATGGTTGATGGTAAATCATCCACTAATGGTGTGCTTGAATTTGACACTCAGATAGGTACAACATACACAGTAACATTATAAAAAAATACAGCCTTGGTTTATTTATTCAAAGCTGTTTTACATTTTGAATCAGGTGATGTTATGAAAACAGAAAAGAATATTTTAATAGCATTTATACTGAATCTATCATTTTCAATATTTGAATTTATAGGTGGAATATTTACAGGGAGTGTTGCAATTCTCTCCGATGCAGTTCACGATATAGGTGATGCTGCAAGTATTGGATTTTCATATTTTCTTGAAAAGAAAAGTAAGAAACAACCTGATGAAATATATACCTATGGTTATGCACGATTTTCCGTAATGGGTGGTGTAATCACAACATTAATTCTCCTTTTTGGTTCTTGTGCAGTTATTTACAATGCAATTATGCGAATATTCAAGCCTGTGGAAATCAATTATAACGGAATGATTGTTTTTGCTGTTATCGGTGTATTGGTAAACTTCCTTGCAGCATATTTTACTAAAGACGGAGATTCTCTTAATCAGAAAGCTGTTAATCTTCATATGCTTGAAGATGTTCTTGGTTGGCTTGTTGTCCTTGTTGGCGCAATAATAATGCGATTTACTGATATAAAAATCATTGACCCGATTATGTCAATGGGTGTGGCAATTTTTATATTTATCAACGCTGTAAAAAACCTTAAGGAAGTTCTTGATTTATTTCTTGAAAAAATACCTTATAATATAAGTGTAGAGGAGATTAAGGAGCATCTTATAGAGCTTGAAGGTGTAAAAGATATTCACCACATTCATATATGGAGTATGGATGGACATCAAAATTATGCCACAATGCACATTGTTGCAGATGGTGATGCCCATAAAATCAAGGATAGTATCAGGAAAGAACTTCGTGAACACGGAATTGGTCACGCAACACTTGAACTTGAAAGTGAAAATGAGCATTGTAACGAGGAAAGTTGTCATATACATTTTGAACATTCGTCAGGACATCACCACCATCATCACCACCATTGATTATGAAAGAAATAGATTTAATAGAATTTGTAAAATACACAGAAACAGAAGAAAAACTTAATACAATAACTCATATTTTTGGTGCTGTCTTAACCGTTTTTGCAACTGCATTCTGCGTTGTCCGTTCAGCTTCGCTTGCAAGAAAAGATTATCTTGTAATCGGACTTGTATATTGTCTTTCAATGCTGACAGTTTTTGTGTGCTCGTCAGTTTATCACGGGTTACCTCGATGCAGAGCAAAAAAAGTTATGCGTATGATTGATTATACTGCAATTTACTTTATGTTAATGGGTACAATTACACCATATATGTTGTTGTCTGTTACGAAAATCAATCATAAATTAGGATGGATTTTATTCATAATATGTCTTGTTGCAACTGTAATATCAGTTATCCTTACATTGACATCTTTCAGCAAAACAAAAGCAATAAGAATGGTATTATATATAGTAATAGGTTTGTGTGCATTTTCATCATTGTTTATAATTGGTGATAAAGTTGAACCTGATGCAGTGAAACTTGTCCTTATGGGAAATGGTGCATATATATTAGGATTGATTTTATTTGCAATCGGTGCGAAAAAGCCTTATTTCCATGCGATTTTTCATATTCTAGTCATATTGGGTGCTGCTATACATTTTATCGATTTATGTTTATATGTTTTTGTGTAATAGGACTTGAAACAAGAAAAATAATGTGATATTATATTTGATACTATACGATAAGGGGATTGAACGTATGAAAAGAATAAGTAAATTTTTATCAGTTGTTTTGGCTCTTGTATTGACCCTTGCAGTAATTCCTGTATCATCATTAACTGCAAATGCTTTAATAGTTGCACCTGAAATTAAACTGGTGCCAAGTAAGGCAGCAGCTCAGATTGGAGAAGTTATTTCAGTTGATGTTACAGTACCAAAAAATTCAAGACTTTGTAGTCTTACTCTTGAGATTATTTACAATAAATCACACTTTGAGCTTATTGATATAACATCAAAATATGAATTTGATGTTGATATGCTTAACCCAACACACGCAAATAATACGATAAGATTTGTTGGTACTGATACAACTTATATTGATGATGATGCAACAACTATTTTTACTATGAAGTTTAAAGTTAATAGTAATTGTCGTGAGTTATATGCAGTTGTAAAAGAAGCATATATTGTAGATGCCAATGACAAAAATGTAAATATAACAATGGATGCAAATATTCTTTCATTACCTATCACAATTCATCAGTCAGGTGATGAAAATCTTATTTTAGCACCAACTTGTGTTGAAACAGGTTATAAAACATACAATTGTCCTTGTGGAGAATTTGTTGAAGAAAATACTCCTGCATTAGGTCATAATTATGCAAATGGTATATGTGTTGTATGTGGTGAAATATCACCTGATAAAGTGATAACAGTTGCAATACGCGAACCATCAATTACAGAACTTCGTAGTAAAGATGGTATTATTCTTCACGCTGATGTACAGGGTGACACAAGTGGTACAACTGTTGTTTGGAGTGCAAGTAACAATAAGTGTTTTGAAACAGAAGCATCAGGTAATGACCTTACAATTATTTCCAAGAAAAAAGGATACACAACATTTACAGCATCTGTATATGGTCCTAACGGCGAATTAGTGTCGTCAGCAAGTATCGAAATGTATTCAAAAGCAGGATTCTTTGATAGAATCGGTGGCTTCTTCCGTAGCCTTTTCAAAACAAATGTAATTTATAAATATTAATTGATATAAAATCATCTTGAAATAAGAAAGCGTGATAACCATTTCGGCTATCACGCTATTTTTATATCATTTTATCAAGTTTTGTGCTTTTAATAACTTTGTACAAAGGTAATCCCAGTCCATAGCACATAATAAACTGTCCGATTGCAATCTGTAAAGCATTAATGAGAAATGCTTGTAATTTGAATCCTTCAGGCATAAACACAGTGATTTCAATTCCCACAATTACTGCATTTGCGATTACAGGAAAGAATGCTGAAAGCAAAGGTAAGCCTTTAAATTTGACATTTTGTGTTTTGTAACTGAGAATTGCAGCAATAAAAGTTGCCAGTGTTCCGCATATAATATCGATTATTCCGTAAGGACTTGTTATGTTACCTAAAAAGCAACCGACTGTAAGTCCGGGAATAGCAGCAGGGGATATGGCAGCTAAAATAGTAAGTGCTTCAGAAAATCTAAATTGAATACTGCCATATGCTAAATTTAGCATACTGGCTGCATAAGTAAGTCCTGCATAAAGTGCTGCAATAACAGCCGATTGTACTACAAAAATCGTCTTTTTCTTATTCATTTTTATCACTCCATAGTTTTGATTTTTGTCAGGATGGTTTCGAACTGACATTTTTGATTAATAAGGAGAAGTAGTGTCGTCGTCACTTCTCATTGATTTGATTTTATCAAAGGTGCTTCTAATGATTTTCTTTGGTGTTGTTAAAAGACTATCCTTTGCTGATGGGAAAATATTTCCTAAGAATTTAAGCATAAAACTTCTTATTTCAGGGTCCAAATCTTTGATTGTGTCAAAAAACAAGGAAGTATTATCCTTAAGGTATTCACTCCATTCAATGAAGCTTTCAGCTTTCTGGGCATTTGTTGCTTCGATTATATCGAAAATGCCGTCAACAAAAAGTTCTCGTTGCTGAAGATTATAATTATTCATCCATTCTTTGAATGTATTTGTAACAAGCTTTGCACTTGTATGTATTTTTTCACCTGTTACAAAGTCATCATTTTCAACAATCCATAAGAACGGGTCGTGCTGATGAATTCCTTCACCTTCACTTTTTACAATGCGATATGAATCAGTGTTGCTGAGGAGCATTCCAATCATTGATTCTTCAGGGACAAACTTGACAATTTTGTCTTCCATATCAATATACTTCTGTGATGTTACGAAATCTTCTGTAAATCCGGGACTGTCAAAACTCTGCACCTCAACAATCTTTTCCTTTGTTTTAGGCGAACACATAACACTTGAATAGATTGCAAGATTTCCACCTTTTGAATGACCTACAACTGTGATTTTACCTTTAATTTTGCTTGCAACTTTATTAAGATATTTAACACTTAAAACCTGTGCTGGAACTGTGTCATTATAAAGCATATCGAAATTCTCACGCCAACCGGTAATAGTTGAGTCAGTACCTCTAAATGAAACACAAGCATTTCCGTCAGGTAAAAGGAATGTTGTTGCGGAAAATTGAACTGTTTTTTCACTGTCGAAAACATTTTCGTGATAATTGATTCTTACTTTTTTATACCTTTTACTGTATGCCATTGAGTTGAAAAGTAAAAGATTTTTTCTAGCAGTTCTTTCAAGAGGAAAGAGATTTTCAAAACCATCTTGTTCAGAAATCTTTGAAAAGGTGATACCCCTTGCAAATAATTGCTTATCAGGAACGAATTCATCGTAATCAAGATATGCCAACTGGGCAAAAATCAACCCGTCAACCTTTGAAAAAGGTAAAGTATTAAAATCTTTATGAGCATTCATAAGTGAGTAGTCTATTATACCTGACATAAAAAGAATTCAACTCCTTAATAAAATTACCGGAATTAAGTTATACACTCAATTCCGGCTTTATAATTATAATTTGAGAGATGCAATATCGGTAAGGCTCATCTTTCCGTCTGGAACAACGAATGTACTTCTCATAACGCTGAGTGCTGCGTCGAGAGATGTAAGACAAGATGTACCTGACTCAACTGCAAGACGACGAAGTTTGAAACCGTCACGATTAGCAAGACGACCGTGTGTAGGTGTGTTGATGATAAGTGAAACTTCACCATTGTTAAGCATATCCATAATGTTAGGTGATTGACCTGTAAGAGGATTAACTTCTTTACATTCAATACCTGCTTCACGAATAACCTTACAAGTACCTGGTGTTGCATAGAATTCGAAGTCAGAATCCTTGAATTCCTTAAGCATTTCGCCAACTTCTTTTTTATCCTTGTCACGAACTGTAACAACAATCTTTGCATCCTTAGGCATTGAAACACCGCCACCATCGAATGCTTTAAGAAGTGCTTCATTGTAATCAGTTGAGATACCAAGAACTTCACCTGTTGATTTCATTTCAGGACCAAGAGAAGTGTCAGCACCGATAATCTTTTCGAATGAGAATACAGGGAGCTTGATTGCATAGTAACCACTGTTCTTGTAAAGTCCTGTGCCATAACCCATATCAGCAATTCTTTCGCCGAGCATTGCTCTTGTTGCAAGGCTGATAGCAGGAATACCAGTAACCTTACTGATGTAAGGAACAGTTCTTGAAGAACGTGGGTTAACTTCGATAATATAAACTGTTTCACGAAGTACAATAAATTGTATGTTCATCATACCAACAACATGCAATGCAGATGCAAGTCGTTTTGTATAGTCAACGATTGTCTTCTGAACCTTCTGTGAAAGTGTAACTGCAGGATAAACTGAAATTGAGTCACCTGAGTGAATACCTGCACGGTCGATGTGTTCCATAATACCTGGAATAAGAATATCTTTACCATCACAGATAGCATCAACTTCAACTTCCTGACCCATAAGGTATTTATCAACAAGAACAGGATGTTCTGAAAGGTCAGGAATTGTTCTTGTAATAATATCCATAAATTCAAGAATGTCTTCGTCACTTGCTGCAATCTGCATACCCTGACCACCAAGAACATAACTTGGACGAACGAGAACAGGGTAACCAAGTGAATGAGCAGCAGCAATTGCTTCCTGAGCTGTAAATACAGTTTGTCCCTTTGGTCTTGCAATATCACAGAATTCAAGGATTTCATCAAATCTTTCTCTGTCTTCAGCAGCGTCAACATGGTCAGCATCAGTACCGAGAATCTTAACACCTAAATCGTTAAGTGTTTTTGTAAGCTTGATAGCAGTCTGTCCACCGAACTGAACGATAGCACCATCAGGATTTTCAAGTTCAACAATGCTTGTAACATATTCAGGTGTAAGTGGTTCAAAGTAAAGCTTGTCTGAAACGTCAAAGTCAGTTGAAACTGTTTCCGGGTTGTTGTTTACGATAATTGCTTCACAACCTGCTTTCTTAAGTGCCCATACAGAGTGAACTGAACAGTAGTCGAATTCAACACCCTGACCGATACGGATAGGACCAGAACCCAATACCATAATCTTTTTCTTATCAGTCTTTGGATTAACTTCGTTAGCAATACCGTAATCTGAATAGTAGTAAGGAGTCTGTGCTTTAAATTCAGCAGCACAAGTATCAACGATTGAGAATGATGGCATAATATTCCAGAGTTTTCTCATATGCTTGATAGCACTCTTTGTTGTACCAACATTTTTAGCGATAATATTATCAGTAAAGCCCATTTTCTTTGCCTGGAAAAGAGTATCCTTATCACACTTACCTGATTTAAGTACCTTTTCCATATCTACAATGTTCTTGATTTTATTCAAGAACCACATATCAATCTTTGTGATTTCGTGGATTTCTTCTAATTCAATTCCTTTGTAGATTGCAACTGCAATGGCATAAACACGAAGGTTATCAACGTTATAAAGAGCCTTGTGTACTTCTTCAGTTGACATTTCCATAAACATATCAAGGAGAAGAGATTCTTTGTTTTCTTCAAGAGAGTGAAGAGACTTGTGAAGAGCAGCTTCAAATGTACGAGCAATTGACATTACTTCACCAGTAGCCTTCATCTGTGTACCAAGTGTCTTTTTAGCAGTAACAAACTTGTCAAATGGCCATTTAGGGAACTTACATACGATATAGTCGATTGTAGGTTCGAATGATGCGAATGTTTTGCCTGTAACAGCATTAGGAATTTCATCAAGACCTAAACCGAGAGCAATCTTAGATGCAACTCGTGCAATAGGGAAACCTGTTGCCTTAGAAGCCAATGCAGATGAACGAGAAACACGAGGGTTAACTTCGATAACTGCATATTTAAATGATGTTGGGTGAAGAGCAAACTGAACATTACAACCACCCTGAATATCAAGTGCATCAATAATGTTAAGAGCAGCATTACGAAGCATTGAATATTCCTTATCCATAAGTGTCTGTGCAGGAGCAACAACGATTGAGTCACCTGTATGAACACCAACAGGGTCAAGGTTTTCCATTGAACAGATTGTAATACAGTTACCCTTTGAGTCACGCATTGTTTCAAATTCGATTTCTTTCCAACCTGAAATACATTTTTCAATAAGAACCTGATTTACACGTGAAAGACGAATACCGTTTGATGCGATTTCAAATAACTGCTTTTCATCATAAGCAATACCACCACCTGTACCACCAAGAGTGTATGCAGGACGAACAATAACAGGGTAGCCAATTTTTGCAGAGAAATCAAGAGCATCCTCAACTGTTTCAACAACTAAAGATTCAATGCAAGGATCACCGATTGCTTCCATTGTATCTTTGAATTCCTGTCTGTCTTCAGCCTTTTTAATTGATTCAGCATTGATACCGATAAGGCGAACGTTATTTTCTTTAAGAATACCAAGCTCATTAAGTTCCATAGCAAGGTTAAGACCTGTCTGTCCACCAAGTGAAGGAAGGAGAGAGTCTGGTTTTTCTTTTTCAATAATTTTTGTAAGTGTAGGGATTGTAAGAGGTTCAATATAAACCTTGTCTGCAATGTCACCATCAGTCATGATAGTAGCAGGGTTAGAGTTTACAAGAACAACTTCAACGCCTTCTTCTTTAAGAGAGCGGCAAGCCTGAGTACCGGCATAGTCAAATTCAGCAGCCTGACCGATAATGATTGGGCCTGAACCGATAACCATTACTTTTTTAATGCTTTTATCTAACATCTTATTTGCCCTCCTTAATCAAATTTTTAAAATCTTCAAACAAGAAAGCTGTGTTAGGACCTTTAACTGTGTCAGGAATAAATTGAACAGTCATAACAGGCTTGTCCTGGAATTTAAGTCCTTCAATTGTCTTGTCGTTAACATTTATGCAAAGCACATCTGCGTTTGCAGGAACTTCTGTAACTGCAAAACCATGGTTGTGTGCTGTAATATATGTCTTATCTTTATCGTTGAATCTTACAGGGTAGTTGCAACCTCTATGACCGTGAAGCATTTTTTCTACCTTACCACCATTTGCAAGGGCAACGAGCTGGTGACCGAGACCGATTGCAAAAATAGGCATATTATTATCCATAAGTTTCTTGATTTCTGGGATTGTATCAGCAAAAGTATCGTGGTCTTCAACACCGTTAGAAATCACAACACCCTGGAAACTACTTGCAAGAATTTCTTCTGCATTAAGTTCCCCGAATTTAGTAACTGCATAACCACGGTCACTGAAAGCTTTTACAAAACTCTTTCTTGCACCAAGGTCGATAAATGCAACCTTTATGCCATCTTCAGAAATTGTTTCATCAACGCCTTTATAGTCATTTTTAAGTTCAAAAGACTTGATTTTTTGGAGTAAAGCTTCTTTATCATTGATATCATCTGTGATAATTGCTTTCATAGCACCATTTTCACGGATGTTCATAACAATTGCACGATTGTCAAGTCCTGTTACACATGGAATATCGTGTTTAATGAGAAACTCCTCAAGAGACATTTCACATCTGAAATTAGAAGGAGTGTCACAAAGTTCGTGAACTAAAATTGCAGCAGGGTAGAGTTTGTCACTTTCCATATCTTCAAGACAAATACCATAGTTACCAATAAGAGGGTAAGTCATTACCACACCCAAACCTGCATTTGATGGGTCAGAAAGCATCTCAACATATCCGGTCATTGATGTGTTGAAGATTACTTCACATACAGTTTCTTTGAATTTTCCGGCAGCCTGTCCTTCAAAAACAGCACCGTTTTCAAGCATTAAATACGCTTTCAAAATTCACACCAGCCTTTCATTTATTATCAATTGATTATTATACTATATTATTTTAAGCAGTTCAATGATTTTTGCTAATTTTTTGCAAAAAAATAACGACGGGAAAACCGTCGTTTAAAAATTAGAAATCAAAAAAGAAGCACATCCGATAGAAATAGGAGTGCTTTGGTAAACAAGAGAAGAAGAAACAACAATGCCGTCAGTTTTGAATGTTATAGAATTTAACATTTTGAACTGCTTTGACAATGTTCTCACTCCTTAGAATTTACTTTAAGAATTTTACCATAAAACTTTACTTCCGTCAACACGATTTTACAAGAAAAAATATATTTGTTCAATATAATAATTACCTACTTATTTTTTTTAGGAAAAATATAAATATTGACAAATTTTGAATTTTTTAAAATATACTTGTTTATGCAAATAAAATGATGTATAATCAAATAAATCTTAAATTATCACCTATGGAGGTTTGTTATGAGTAAAAAGGTTTTGGCAGTATTACTTGCCTTGATTATTATTGTGTTCACATTTGTTTCTTGCAAGAAAGAAAAGGAACCTGACTCATTTTTTGTTGATGATGAAGGTAATACACAGCTTGTTGTAAAAGATGACGAGGGTAACTATGTAGTTACTGATGATGAAGGTAACACATCTGTTGTTGATGACCAGAATACAGTTGACCAGATTGAACAAAACAAAGAAAAAGAAGAAATTGAATCTTTATTAAGTGAAGTAAATACTAATCCAGACAAAATTATGGAGGATGCTGATAAGGATGCAGGTCTTCAGATGACAGACGACCTTGTAGAGGAGCCTCTTGTAACTGTTGCTCCTGACACAGGAAAATCAGATGCAGCAGCACGTATACAGACATTTAAAAAGATTCTCAGCACAAATAAATTTACACTTGTTGCAACTATCAAAGAGGTAGGTACAGAAACAGCAGAATATCCGTTCACATATATCAGAAGTGGTAATGGGGCATACATTGAAACAGCAGTTCCATATGAAGAGGGCAAGGTAATCAGGGCTAATATGATTATTAAAGATGGTGTTACATATTGTGAGATTCCTTCACTTAAGTCTTATATGGTAGTTGAAGATATGACTATTGAAGACTTGACGTCAGGTACTTTTGACGGAGATTCAATTTCAACATACACATATGTTGAATCAGGAACAGTTACCCTCAATGGTAAAAAATATACTTGTGATGTATACACAGTGGATAATGAAACTGTTAAGTATTATTATGATTCAAATGATAAATTGGTTAGAATTGAAAGAATCAACAAACGTGATTCTGTAATTACAGAGATTTCTTCAATAACTAATTCTGCTGATGAATCAAAAATTAAGAAGCCATCTGGATTTGATATTTCAAAATTAGTTGAATAATTTCATTAAGTAACCTGTTTTGTGGCAGGTTACTTCTTTTATTAGTTGACTAATGGCAAATTATGTAATAAAATATAAAGATAAGAAAAATGTAAGTTTTTGGATTTGGGGTGAAGTTTTGGAGGAAAGTTTAAGGGAATTTCAATTGAAAGAATTGAAAATGCTGAAAGCTTTAGCTGAACAACTGGAATCAGCCGGAGTAAAGTTCTACCTTATCGGTGGCAGTAGTATAGGTGCATTAAGACATCAGGGTTTTATTCCTTGGGATGATGATATTGATGTTGCTATTATGCGACGAGATTTTCAAAAGGCAGAAACAGTTCTTTCTCAGTTAGATAAAAGGTTTCTTTATGATTCGGTAGAAAAACATATAGTTCCTGACGCACCTTTAGGTCATGTGTATCTCAATGATGGTAGACCATTGGAAGAATCACCACGTATTGATGTTTTCGCAATTGACAATGTACCGGATTCACCTTTATTGGAAAAATACCAAAAGTTTTGTTCTATGATTTATCATGTTTGTATCTTACGAAGACCGGCCGAAAATCGTGGGAAATTAAAAAGAATATTTACATATGCCATCTGCAAGTTTTTCCCAAATTTTTTCCTTGATTTTTTACAAAAACTTGCATATAAAGGTGTTACTAAATGGAAAGATACACCTACAAAATATGTGTGCAATATTTATGGGGTAAGCGGTGCTAAAGAAAAAGTTCCTGCGACCTTTTACGGTATACCACGGTATGTTCCTTTTGAGGATACGCTGATGCCGATTCCTGAAAAAGCGGAAGAATACAATACGCAAATATATGGCAATTTTATGGAATACCCACCTGAAGAGTTGCGAACACCATCTCATTTTGGAAAAGTAGTTAAATAGAGGATATGGAGGAGTTTTAAATATGGATAGATTGATTCTTGAAGACGAATTATCAGAAATTACCGGATTTTATAAAAAGTTAACTAATGCATATATGCATCCACAAAAGTTTGTGGGTATCAGCAAAAAAGGAAGATTCCTTTACGAGAACGCAGTTGTTGTAAGCGACTCAAATCCATTGGGTAATCTTATGTTACCTGCAATGTCGACGATTAAAGGTAAAGGTTTGATAGGCTCTGCAAAAGGATATTCTGTATATGATGGAATTGTTAAATTTAAGGACTTAGAATATGATGCAACTGATATTGCTCATGTTGAAAGTATCGATACAGCATCTGTGGTAAATAAATGTGCTTTTATGCTTTGTCTTGATTGTCAGAAGACAGAAACAAAAGAAGCATGGATTGATGCTATTAAAAAAGTAACAGAATATGCTGCAAAGGGTAAGGATAATAAGTGTACAATTCTTGCTATTCTTCCTGAGTATCCTGAAATTCCTGATGATGAAATCAATAGTCTTTCAGAACGTGAATTTGGATATTTTATGGAAAAATGCATTGAAAATCCTACTGATGCACAGAAGTACTATGTTGAGATAGAATCTCTTTGTCGTGAAATTGTAAATTCAGGATATGAAAATCTTAATCTTATTCGTGTGGATAATCTTTTTGGACCTGATGCAAATCAGATTCGCATTTTCGACATTGAAAAGTGTATAAAAGAAGCATTTGCAAGTGGTGTTATGAATATCACAACGAGCGATTATGAAAATGTAGTTTCTGTTTCATACATAAGAGATGCAATTTGTTTTGCTATCCAAACTCTCTATTGTGGTCGAAAGGGACAAGTCTACAATTTCTGTTCACACCTTACAACAATAGCAAATATTAAGAATACAATAAGAAATAACTTTAAAGAACAGTTATCTCTTAATGTTCAGTCAACATCTGTTGAAAAAACATACTATCGTTGTCTTAATACTCTTAAGTTCTTCCAGTCAGGATGGAAAAAAGCAAAGCATGTTCCTTTGGCAGATGCTTTGTACAGAACTGTTTGTAATATAACAGGTGAGAAGGATAACAACAAAAATAATATTGCTATTTATTCAGGTAAACTTACTCGTATCAAGGACCTTGAACTTATGATGCTTAAGGATATTGATGATATCTGTAATGCTAATGATATTAAATACTTCCTTTGTGGTGGTACAATGCTTGGTGCTGTTCGTTACGGACACAGTATTCCTTGGGACGACGACCTTGACATTGGTATGCTTCGTAAGGATTTTGATAAATTGCGTAAAGCAGCACTTAAAGAAAATAAGGATATTTACAATTACTCAAGTTTCTGGAATAAAAGTGGTAGCCACTATATTGTTGATAAAATTCGTCTTAACGGTACATATTTCTCAACAAGATACTCTTCTATTCATGAATATCCTGATGGCTTGTTTATAGACGTGCTTGTTTATGACCAGACAAGTAATAATAAGTTTATTGGTAAGCTTCACAGCTTAACTGTTCATATGCTCTCAAAGATTATTGAGGTAAGATGGTATAACAGACCAAGAAGAAATCCTAATTTTAGAAAGGAAATGATTCTTCTTCCATTTATCAGAATTATACCTCTTAATGTATGGCATAAATTGTATGAATCTGTATTGACTATTTTCAAGAATAAAAAGAATGCAAAGTATGTTATCGACAGTACAGGTAAGCTTCAGAAAAAAGGTCCATTCTCAATCGAAGGTCTTGAAGATGTTCAGAGAGTTGACTTTGACGGTGGATTCCAGGCTCCTATTCCTATTGACTACACTAATTATCTCACATTCGACTACGGCCCTGGTTATCTTCCTGAACCACCTCTCACAAAGAGAGCTGCTCCACATAACTTTGCTCGTATAGACCTTGGTGAATACATTTTTGAAACAAGAGAGAAACCAGAGTTCAGAGAAGTGAATGTACATGGTGAGTTGTTTGAAAAAGAAGTATAAATCCTGATTTTAAGATTTTTATGGAGAAATTTATTATGAAATATCGTGCACTTGTTACCGCAGAAGTAATTAAACCAATGCTTGAACAATTTGAAGATAAAATCGAATTTGTTTACGATGGATATCACATTGACCATGAGGTTATGCCACATGATGAGTTGATTGAAAAGGTTGCAGATTATGATATTCTTATCTGCGAATATGATACAATTGATAGAGCAGTTCTTGATAATGCAAAAAATATGAAAATCATTATCTGCTGTCGTGGTGGTGTTAAGTCTGTAATCGACATTGATGCTGCAATGGAAAAGAAAATCATTATTTGTAACAATGCTGGTAGAAACGCAAATGCAGTTTCTGACCTTACAATGGGTTATATTCTTGATTTGACAAGAAATATCACATTGACAAACAATCTTATTTTTAATAAGGTGATTACAACTGATGTAAAATCTAAGCCAGATGAATACAGAGATACAGTATGGGGACTTGATAATGACTCTCCATTTATCCGTTTTAGAGGAACAAGCATCAATTATATGACTTTGGGTCTTGTTGGTTGTGGTTGTGCAGGTCAGCTTGTTGCTAAAAAGGCAGAAGCATTCGGTATGAAGGTTATTGCTTATGACCCATATATTGACCCTGCAAAGGTTCCTGAATCTGTTGAACTTGTTGGCTTTGATGAATTCCTTAATCGTTCTGATATCGTAAGTCTTCATTGTGTTGTTTCACCACAGACAAAGAATATGTTTAACAAAGAAGCTTTTGCAAAGATGAAAAGAGGTTCGTACTTTATTAACACTGCTCGTGGTGAATTGGTTGTGGAAGAAGATTTGATTGAAGCACTTAATTCTCATCATCTTGCAGGTGCAGCTATTGACGTTACAGTAAAAGAGCCTATTGCATCAGATTGTCCGTTGCTTAATGCTGAAAATCTGATTATCACACCTCATATTGCAGGTTCATCTTATGATGTTCAGGTTTGTGGAACACAAATGGTAAGTGATACACTTGAAGACTGGCTTCAGAATATCAAACCAAGAAATTGTGTTGTTTATAAATAATAGGAGAGGGTAAGAGATATGTCATCTATCGGAATTATTCTTGCAGGTGGTATTGGCTCAAGATTTGGTGCCGATAAACCTAAACAGTATTGCAAAATTTTTGATAAGGAAATGATATGGTATTCAATTGATGCTTTCCGTCAGGCAAAAAGCATTGATGACTTTATCGTTATTGTAGATGTAAATGAAATGCAGAGTGGTCGTCTTGCAGAGGATTACGGTGTAACTCTCGTTCAGGGTGGAAGCACAAGAAATGAATCATTTAAAAATGCCCTTGATTATATCAATAAAACTTTTCCTGATTGTGAAAAGATTATTGAAAACAACGCTGCTTGTCCAATGATAACACCTGAACTTATTGACGAGTTTATGGGACTTCTTGACGAGTATGACTATGTGAATACAGCATATAAGATAACGGATGCATTGGGTTCATATAAGGATAGAATTGCAAACCGTGAGGATTTCTATCTTATTCAGGCTCCCGATGCTTATCGTTTCCCACTACTTTATAAGCATTTTGATAAAGACTCTGAACTTTGTCATCCTGCTCATCAGTTACCACTTTCAGCAACTGAATATCGTTACTTCGATTATAACGATAATTATAAGGTTACATATCCTGACGACATCAAAATCGTTGAAATGATGATGAATCGTAGAAAAGAAAATAAATAAAACATAAAAAACTATTGACAAGCCTTGACTCCTATGATACAATACCAAGTACCTCGGGGAAGAGGCTTATTTTTTGTGCCTATTTTTCATCAGAGGAAGGCTTATTCGTCTGCTGATTTTTCAGGCGAAGTATTAACGGAGGTGCCGAAAAATGAGAGTAAAAATCACATTAGCTTGCACAGAGTGCAAACAGCGCAATTACAACACAAAGAAAAACAAGAAGAACACTCCCGACAGAATTGAGATGAACAAGTACTGCAGATTCTGCAAGAAACACACTCTCCATAGGGAAACAAAGTAATCCGGAGGTAAGTGAAATGTCTGAAAAGAAAGAAAAGACCACTGCTGAGGTAACTAAGAAGGATAAGAAAGAAGTTCCTGCTAAGAAAAAGTCAGTTGACTTCAAAGCAATCGGAGCTAAAATCAAGAAGTTCTTCAAGGATTTCAAAGGCGAGTGGAAGAAGGTTACATGGCCTTCAGGAAAAACAGTTCTCAATCATTCACTTGTTGTTATCGTAGTCGTTTTGGTATTTGGACTTATCATCTTTGGATTTGACACAGGTCTTTCTTCAATCATTGATGGTCTTGTAAGTCTTGCAAACAAGCAGGATGTTGCTGAAACAACAACTAAGACTGCACAGATGCTCAGCTTGTTTTTCATAAAGTAATTGAAAGGAGATTTTAGGTTATGGCAGAAATCTCCAGATGGTATGTAGTGCATACCTATTCAGGTTATGAAAACAAGGTAGCAACAAATATTGAAAAGATTGTTGATAACCGTAAAATGCACGACTTAATTCTCGAAGTTAAAGTTCCTACTGAAATTGTTGTTGAAAACAAAGAAGCTAAGGACAAGGAAACAGGCGAGAAGGTTATCGTGAAAAAGGAAGTAGAAAGAAAAATCTTCCCAGGTTATGTAATGGTAAAGGTTGCTGTTTTTGAAGATGAAGAAACAGGTGACCTTGAAATGACAGACGATACATGGTATGTTATCCGCAATACTCGTGGTGTAACAGGCTTTGTTGGCCCTGAAAGCAAACCAATTCCTCTTACAGAGGCTGAAGTTTATGCAATGGGCGTTGAAAAGAAAGTCATTAAAATTGACTATGAGGTTGGCGATATGGTTACAATCATCGACGGTGCGTTTGAAGGCATCATCGGTACTGTTCGTGAGCTTGATGTTGAAAACAATGTAGTATGCGTTGTTATATCAATGCTTGGCAGAGAAACACCAGTTGACCTTGAACTCGACCAGGTAGAAAAGGTCGAAGAAGATTAATTTATTTAATTTGGTAATTAGCGTAAAATACGCTTTTTATGACGCTTTGTCAAAGGCGTCGTGGGAGGAATGGAAGAGCTATCCGTTCCGCCATACCACGAATTTTTGGAGGTGCTAAAAATGGCTCAGAAAGTAGTAGGCTTTATTAAGCTTCAGATTCCTGCTGGTAAAGCAACACCAGCACCACCTGTTGGTCCAGCTCTTGGTCAGCATGGTGTTAACATTATGGCGTTCACAAAGGAATTCAATGAACGTACAAAGAATGATATGGGTCTTATTATCCCTGTTGTTATTACAGTTTATGCAGACCGTACATTCACATTCGTAACAAAAACTCCACCAGCAGCTGTTCTTATCAAGAAGGCTTGTGGTATTGAAAGTGGTTCAGGTGTACCTAACAGAACAAAGGTAGCAAAAATCACTAAAGAACAGATTAGAAAAATCGCTGAGCAGAAAATGCCTGACCTTAACGCTGCTACAATTGAAACAGCAATGAGTATGATTGCTGGTACAGCACGTAGCATGGGCGTTACTGTAGAAGACTGATTCTCCTTGTGGGAGGAAAAATCAGAATCCGATTAACCACTATTTTGGAGGAATTTTGAATTATGAAACACGGAAAGAAATATGTTGGGAGTGCAAAACTCATCGACAGAACAAAACTTTATGATACTGCAGATGCTCTTGATATTACAGTAAAAGGCGCAACTGCAAAATTTGATGAAACAGTTGAACTTCACGTTCGTCTCGGTGTTGACTCACGTCACGCAGACCAGCAGGTTAGAGGCGCTGTAGTTCTTCCTAATGGTACTGGTAAAAAAGTTAGAGTAGCAGTTTTCGCAAAGGGTGATAAGGTTGACGCTGCTCTTGCTGCAGGTGCTGAATACGTTGGTGCAGAAGACCTTATGGAAAAAATCCAGGGTGGCTTCATGGATTTCGACGTATGTATCGCTAGCCCTGATATGATGGGTCTCGTTGGTCGTCTTGGTAAGGTTCTCGGTCCTCGTGGTCTTATGCCAAGCCCAAAAGCAGGTACAGTTACACCTGACGTTGCTAAGGCTGTTACAGAAGCTAAGGCAGGTAAGATTGAATACCGTCTTGATAAGACAAACATC
>JAZLAH010000072.1:0-103425 GCA_045613065.1 Candidatus Fimenecus sp. | reverse complement strand
GCTGATAGGCCATGCCTTTGCACCCTTTGATTTTTCAGCAGCACCAACGATTACTTCGCCAACCTGACGAACTGTAAGCATTGCTGTACCGCCACCTGGATACATTGTGAATGGAAGCTTATCCATTCTCTTAATCTGTTCAATAAGGATAACCCAAACAGGCTTTCTACCTGGCTGTGTACCAAAGATGTATGGAAGTTCAAGAACTGATACATCAAAGTTTTCATCAGCAAATGAGAAAGCGACATTTTCCTGGTCAATACGGCTTCTGATATATGGATGCTTTTCAGTAAGCTTCATATCAGGTCTTTCCTTTGCAAGGTATGCAAAGTATGAACCAAGGATAACAGCCTTCTTAACACCAACTTCTTTACAAAGAGGAAGAATTCTTTCAAGTGGCTGAATGTTATATTTGTAATATGCGTCATAAACAGGTGCAGGGAATTCTACACGTTCATCAATACCTGCTGCAAATACGAAACAATCGTGACCACGAAGAAGTTCACGGATTTCGTCATCTGACTTTTCATAGATATTGCAGAATTCCAATTTCATTTCCTGAGGAATTGGTGCACCCTGTGGAAGTGGAGGAAGAGCAACGCTTGTTACTTCATGTCCTCTTTCAATAAAAATTCTTGCAGCTTCACAGCCTAAAAGGCCTGTGCCACCAATCATAAATACTTTCATTCTGTTACCTTCTCCTTAAAGTTATCAAAGATTTCAGGACCATAAACGTTATTTTCACCTTGACGGTCCCAAACCTGAGCAAAGAATGGGTTGATTCTTGCTTCTTCATCATAATCCCATGGCCAAGGAAGTTCAGCTGGACACCAGTGACCACCCTTGAGTACAAGGTTTGGTGACATTTCGAATTCGTTACCTCTTGCACTTACCCACTTAACAGGTGTGTACATATCAACGATTTCAGTTGCAAGGCACTTACCGCCTCTGAACTCAGCAGCCTTCTGGAGGTCTTCAAGAGTAAGAGTGTCGAATGGTTTTGTTTCATCATAACCATGGTCAAGAACTATAACATCACTTGCAGTTGTCTTCTTTGATGGAATAACAATTTCAAAATCTTCCCATTTTCTTGGAAGCTTTTCATATTCTTCCATACTGCCATAGTATGCTTTCATTCTTACATCAACCTTATTTTCTGCCCACCAGATTGTACCATATTCAGGTGTTTCAGCAATCTTCTTCATAAATGGCTTAACAAGTGATGCAAATGGCTTTGCAAGGAATGCAAGCTTATAGAACCATTCAACCTTTGTCATCATATTCTTGAAGTACTGCTTAACAGGAATATTAGCACGGAAGTGACAGTATTTTTCAAGCTTGTCACCATCGTAATACCACTGACCGTGGAAGTTACGAGTTGTAAACCAGTGTGGGTCAAAGAGTTTCTTTGGTGAGCCAAGGCCTAATGTACCAAGAAGAAGTTCTTCAAATTCATAGTTTGTAATTCTGTATTCTTCACCTGAACCGATGTTGTAGAAGTTTCTCCAGAATTCTTCAGGAATATCGTCACCACAAACGTTTGCAAGAAGACGACCTGAATCCTCAACAGTTGCCCATTCAAGAACACCATTAATTGGAACGTGATACATAATTGGTTCCATATTCTTAAGAATTGCAGGATAAAGGATACCTGACTGACGAAGTGATACCCAATATTTAAGACCTGACTCAGCAAAAACAGCTTCTGCCTTTACTTTACTGATTGCATAGTGGTCATAAACACTGATTTTAATTGGGTCACCTGTTCTTGCCCAATGAACAGGAGCATTTCTGTCACCTGTTTCAGCAACTGTGCCTATGTATACAACTTTAACAGCATCTGGATCTGGCTGAGCCTTAATTGCGTTAACGATGTTCTGAGCAGCAGCTACATTTGTCTTCTGTGTTTTAACAGGATAGTAGTCAGCAGCAGGAGAAACCATACCACCAACGTGAAGAACATAGTCAGCACCTGTTACTAATTCAAGAACATCTTCATAATTTGTAAGGTCACCCCAAACAAGCTTAACTGCTGGGTCATTTTCATAAGCCGCAAATTTCTCACGGTTTTTCTTACTGCCACGGTTAAGAACAACAATGTTGAACTTATCTTTCTTTGCATATAACTCCTGAAAACCAGCCCATCCCATAGTACCTGATGAACCAGTAAGAGCAACGGTCTTTTTCTGCATAGGAATACCCCCATCATTTATAATTTCATACGAGGTAATTATACCTTTTTCTTACATACATTGTCAATAGAAAATGCCTATTATAGGTTCATTATGAACACTTATGGATAAAATGACTATAAAACGTTAAAATACACCCTGACAATCAGAAGATTATCAAGGTGTATGGCCATTTATGATATTATGTTATGGTAATATATTACCTGCTGAACGATAAATTTCGTACCATTCTTCACGGGTAATCTGAATGTCACTTGCCTTTAAGCAGTCAGCTAAACGAGTAAGGTTTGTTGTCCCAGTAACAGGTTGCATTTTTGCAGGATGATGAAGAATCCAGGCAAAAGCCATTGTTGTTTTTGAAACACCATATTTATCGCCAATTCTCTGTAGTGTTTCATTAAGTTCAGGGAATTTTTCATTATCAATAAAACACCCTTTAAAGAAACCATATTGCATTGGTGACCAAGGTTGAATAGTAATCTTATTAAGACGACAGAAATCAAGCACGCCACCGTCACGATTTACACCTGATTCGTTATACATATTCACATTTATACCTGACTGAATCATTGGTGTATGCATAACACCAAACTGCAACTGATTTGCACAAAGTGGCATATCAAGTGAATTCTGTAAAAGTTGCATTTGATATGGATTTTGATTTGAAACACCAAAATGACGAACTTTTCCTGATGTTCTCAAGTAGTCAAATGCCTTTGCTACTTCGTCAGGCTCCATAAGTGCATCAGGTCGATGAAGAAGTAACACATCAATATAATCTGTACCAAGTCTTTTAAGACTTCCGTCAACAGAATTTACAATGTGGTCATAAGAAAAATCAAACTGACCTTTACGAATGCCACATTTTGTCTGGATTATAACTTTTTCTCGCATTGATGATGAAATAGCCTTAGAGAAAACCTCTTCACTTTTACCACCACCATAAATATCAGCATGGTCGAAGAAATTAGCGCCAAAACTCAATGCTGTATCCACAAATGCAGATACCTCTTTTTCATTCATATCACTAATTCGCATACACCCTACTGCAATAGTAGGTACTTGCATTCCACTTTTTCCAAGTTCAATTTTATACATAATATCATTCCTCTCAATGATAAAAGTATAATGTAATAAAAAGCATTTTGCAATATGATTTTATAAAAAGTAACATATTATGACTTGCATTTACTTTACTATCTTGTTACAATCCTTATATAGAAAGGTGTGTTTTTATGCTTAATATATTCAGAGTAATTTTCAGGATTTTTGTTACCATTTCTATAACTTTTTCTTCAATTTTTTCACCTGCTACCATTTGGCCACCAAGCGACAAACTTGACTTTGATATACTCAAATATCCTCTAGAAGCTGTAAAAACTCTTGAAGAATGGGGAATTACAGAAGAAGAACTTAAATACCGTGCAAATGCAGAATTGGAACTTTATAAAGGATGTCAAGGCTATGATGATGTAAATGGGATTGTAGTTTCACCATATTACAGTGCACAAATCAGTGAAAAAGATATCCCTGTCTATGCTGCAACAGTTTTTCTCGGTGAAACTCAACATGGTGAGCTTCACTCCTTCTCAGAAATATATATCAATGAATACGAAAATTTTTCATTCAATATTGAACTTCACTCCAAGGATTTGAAAATTAAAGATGCAATTTGTCTTCCTGAAAGTCTTGATGTACAAGCTGAATGTTCAAAAGGTGTTATGACAGCAACCATTGATGACTTTGGAATATACACATTCCTTTTCAATTCTGCTTCGCAAAAATGTGCATACACCCTTTTTGTGAGAGAGAAAATTGACGAAGATGCTGAGATTGCAGAATATCAAAAGCAATACGGTGAAGAAAATGTGATTGTTGTTGATAGTGGTCTGTTAGAAATTCCTTATGCATGCTTTTCACAGAATAATACCGTTGTTTATCTTCGTCAGGGTGCTTATGTTCTTGCACAGCATATATATGATATCATGAGTGAAGAGGATGAACTAAGATATTCTGAGCCTGAAGCACTTTCTCTTAATGCTTTTGGTCTAACCCGTTTTCCTTTCATAAATTTCTATAACTGTGACAACATTAAATTCGTTGGTAGAGGTGTTATTGATTTATCACACCTTGATCGCCGTGAACGCAGAGGTGTTGTATTTACTCAATGCAATAATATTGAAGTGAGTGGAATCAAGATTGTTAATTCACCCGAATGGTCATTTATCAGTTATCGTTGTGAAAACCTTAACATCAAGGATGTTGATATTTTTGGTTACAAGCAAAATTCTGATGCCTTTGCAATCTGCAACACACAAAACGGTACAATTGAACGTTGTTTCGCACGAAGCGGTGACGACTTGTTTGATGTAAAGACACTTGGTGGTCCGGAACACGCAATCAGTGAAGATATCACGTACACAAATTGTGTCGCCTGGGCTGGCAAAGCAAGATGTTACGGAATACACGGTGAGGTCACCAAAACTATCAGAAATATTACTTTTAAGGATAGTGCCGTTATCTGTCGAGACGCCACATGGAATAACAATCGTGTCGCTTCTCTTGCAATTGTTGTTGAAATAGCTGGAGGATGTATTGATGGCGTTGTCTTTGATAATATCGAAATTTTCCGTGATGATGGTCGTGCAATAGCGTGTATAGTGTTTACGGAAGAAATCGGAGATATGGAAACAACTGAAATCAATAATTTTACTGCCGATAACATTGTGTTCAAAAATATCACCTACAACGCAGCAATGAAATCAAAATTTTCTGCAGCAAACGAAACAAACACAATGAATGTAACTGTTGAAAATGTGAAATTCAAAGACTTAAATTCAAAAACCGATAGCAAAATTATGTTTGTCACTGACAAATATGCAAATGTAACGTTTAAGTAATAAAAATAATACATACTCAACAAAAAATCTCCACCGAATATTCGATGGAGATTTTTTTATGATGTTAGTAAACATTATCTTAAATCAAGCATTTTGTATACTGCATCTGCCATAACCTTGTGACCAAGATTTGTTGGATGAATTCCGTCAATAGCAAGGTCTTTTGGTGCAATAGTCTTTTGTGCTTCATTAAAAATTTCTTGCAAATCAAGTACCAACGCACCATTTTCAAGTGCTGTATTTTTCAGAATTTCACGATATTCATCAAGAGTTTTATGGAAAGGAAACTTTTTTTCTACTGCATCGGTCATAAAAGGCATTAAGTAAAGCACCTGTGTGTCCGGCAACTCCATTTTCAATCTTCTGTATATTTCACGAATATGTGGCTCCATTGGTCGAAGAAGTGGTGGATAATCCTGTGGAACATAGTTTTCCCAAGCATCATTGACACCGATGAGCATAATTATTACATCAGGTTTCATGTTGATACAGTCTTTTGTAAGTCTATCATAAACATGATATGTACGATTACTTGCTATACCCTTAATGTCAACTTTTATGTCTTTGCTATATTTCCTTAATCTCTTTTTGAGTTGCAATGCATAGATATTTCTTCCCTTAATATCCTTCATCATACGAAAATTGAACTTCGGGTCGGATATGCTGTCACCAAGAAACAAAACCTTACTATCTTTTTTTATTACTATTTTATCCATATCAATTCTCCAAACTTAAGAATCCCCTTGGCGTAAATCCAAGGGGATTACTTTAACTTTTATTTGAGTTTAGGAAGTTCAAAATCAGCGAAGCCTTTTGCACCGAAAACGAGATAAATAACATCATTTATACCTTTAAGTGCCACATTAAGTGCTGTGTCGATGAATTCAGGTTCTGCTTCAGGTTCATAAACACCGATTTCAACAAGCATTGCATTAACCTTGTCCATAACTGCTTCGTCGTTTTCAACGTTATTGACAGTATTCTTTGTCATTGCATCTGCTTCCTTGAGAATTGCTTCCTGTTCTGCAGTAAGAACATAGCCTGTTTCATCACAATATCTCTGGAGGTCTTCTTTATACCACTTGAGACGTTTTAAGTTTCTTGCACCATTGAACTGAGGATAATAATATTCTCCGTCAGGGTCATCACAACTGTCAACTGTTGTTACATCACCTGTTGCAAGGTTAAGTGCAAGAGAAAGAGCTGTATTGTTGTGTTCAAGCTCGTGTTTCTGCTCAAAGAAATACCATGTAGAATCCTTGTAATAGCAAGTTGAAATATCAAGTGAACCATCAGGCGAAAGCTCTCTGCCTTCAGTATCCTGGAATTTTGTTCCGTATGTAACATAAGATGTTCCCGGAGCAGTTGAATCAATATTGATAATCTCGTCAGAGTTTGTTATAGGAGCACTTTTCAAAAAACCGAAGAAACTGTAGTCAGGTGTGCAAGCACCAAATGGAAGACCATAACCTGCAATAAATGAGAATGTTACACCTTCTGCCTGAAGATTTGCAATATTTTTATGGAGTCTTGCTTTTGCTGCATAGAAATCATCAACTTCCTTTTTCACAACATCAGATGTAATGAAATTTGTTGCCATAACCTCTTCATATCTTGCAAGTGGCACCATATTACTCAAAGATGGAGTTGTTCCGAACAATTCTGTTGAAAGTCCTTTTAATGCCATATCAATAAAATCACGAAGCACCTGCTTTGGAGCAACACGGAGAGCAACATTTATAAGATAACCCCAAGGCTCACCTATAAGATCACCTATAATACCGTTGTAGAAAAGTTCTGCTGACATAGGTTCGCAATATTGCTGAGTAAGCATATCTGCAATAATTTCTGTACCATCCCATGCACCTACAATACCGATAACTCTTTTGAGATGATTTTCAGCTGCTGTTGGATATGCATCAATATAAGCAGTTGTAACAGATGCACCCATACTCATAGGAACAAGAATAACATCTTTTGCTCCTACTTTATTATTTGCAAGAATTGTTTCGATAAAATCGTGAAGTCCTTCTACATTCTTTGTTGTATATGAGAAAGCATTATAGTTGAAAACATAAAGATAATCTTCATAGTTTTCACCGAACTTCTCTTTTGCTATATCTTCACAAGGAATAGATGAGAAGAAGCGTTCTCTTGCTTCACTACGCATTTCACCGTCTTCACCCTCTGCCCAAGGATACTCTGAAACGGGCATTGCATATCTTGGAGTTACAACTCGAGGATTAGAATTGCCATTTTCATCAACAAGGTTGAATTTGAAGAGATTGCGAAGAATTGTATTCACATCTTCCTGCTTAATTGTAAACTTTCCTGTAACTGATGATGAAATAAGGTTAGTAACAACCTTGACTATAGCAGTAATAATCGATGGGTCTGAAAATGCTTCATCCATTGAATTAAAAAGATTCCATCTTGATTGATACTTTCCTTCTGCAATAAGAGGAGCATAGTTTTCATAATCCTGAAGAGTGCCATTTTCGAAGGCACCCTCTTTTGTATAACTTTCATCAAAGCGATATGAATAGCTCTGTCCGATACCTGTTACGAAAACGATAAGACTGTTTTCACCATCAGCGAAAACGCTTTCCATATCGGAAACTGTAACGTTTTCCTGATTTTTTTCACTTGCTGATGCAGGAATCATTGCTATTGACACCACCATAATAACTGCAAGAAGAACTGCAATAAACTTTTTCATTTTTTGAACCCCTTTCGGATACTTTTAATATACTAACTTAAAGTTAATAATATTTTACATTATAATACCTGTAAATGTGTATATCACATCGGTAATCTGTAAATACAACTTAAAGAATACAGTTTCAAAAATACCAAGAACAGCATCGCCTGTTGTAACATCACCATATTCTGTAAGATGTTTTCCTTCTCCAAGAACGTAATCAGTAACTGTCAACATCTCAGACTCATAAACAGAGGTATCAGCTTCATTAATCGTCAACATACGAATACCTCTTGTTGATGGGTCACCATAAGTCCCCAAAGAACAGGTAGGAGTATTTACAATATCAACGCCATCCTTCTCAACAGTAAAAGAATTAAGGTGGTCATGGCCTGAGAAAACAGCAACAACATCACCAGTTTCTACAAAAGCATCAAACTGTCCGTAATTATAATAACCTGGACAAGGTGCTTCAAGAAGAAAACCATCCTTTATATTATACACGTATGGCAAATATGTATAAGACTGTCCGTCAAAGTTTGGCGTTGCCTTACCGAGAGCAAAAGGAAATTCGTAAAACATCATTTCATAAATTTCCTGAACAATGATATGCTGGAACGCCATAGCTTTTACGGTTTCTCCATTATTTGCATCCTTAAGTGCTTTAGATGTATTTTTATACCAATCTATCTGGTCTTTATGAACACAGTCATATCCTAACTCATTACCCTCGTCATCATAAACATATGAATTTGAATCAAACATATAGAGATTGTAGGCTATTTTACTGCCATCAGAGCTTTTTACAGTAAGGTTGTGAGTACCAACACCTGAAAGTTCAGGAACTGCATCATATGCAAGACAGTATTTTCCACCATAAAGCTTATACATCTCAAAAAGTTCTTCACGAGAAACATCCTGCTCATCATCGTGATTGCCAAAAACGAATGTGAAATATGTTTCAGTATCAACAAAAATATCACAGAGTTCTTTAACTGCATCTGCCTTAGTTTCCTTTGGTGCAGTTGTGTTATCACCACCGAGAACAACTATATCAGGTTCATGAATTTTTATCATATCCTTAATAAATGCAACGGTAGTTTTGTTCATAGGAAAATGGTCCTGAATGTCACAGATATTAAAAATCTTAAACTCACCATTTTCGTCAAATTTGAGCACATCATTTTCTCCTGGAATAGCAGCAAATACCATTACAGAATGGGAGAGAACGAGAACAATGCTCAAAAGAATTGAAATTACCTTTTTCATATACAATCCTCCCAAAATAATACATAATAATTTTACTACCAAAAAAAGTTAGAGTCAACACCTTTTAAAAAGTGTTGACTCTTTTTTTAGACTATTTATTGTAATTCAGTAAATTACTTTTTGTTGTGCTTAGTTTTCAAGCATACCGTGATATCTGCCCATCCAATATGGAAGTGAATAAGTTGTTGAACCTTCCATTTCATAAATATTATGAGCATCATTAAGGTCATATGAAGAACCATTGTACTTATGGAATGCTCTTTCGTCAGGTGCTGCAACTGTCTGTTCAAGCTTTGTAAGACCAAAGATCATACCAACTGTCTTAAGAATCTTGCTCTTTGAATTCCAGAATTTTGGTACATACTCATCAGGGTCAAATGAAATCTCATTTGTTCCGCCGATACCTACATCATCAAGGTCAAACTCGTAAACATCATCACGATTTTCGTTTGTTGCAAGGAATCTTCTCAAATCAAGAGGATGACGTGAAAGTGACCATGAAGCAGTTTCAATAAGGCTGTTGCCATATGCGTCTGTCTTTTCCTCTTCTGGATATGCAAGCTGGTAAACATAGTACCAGAGTGGATTTTCACTGTTCTGCATTGAGAACCACCAATCATCAAGTGCTTCTCTGTAATACTTAAGGAGTTCTTCGTCATCTTCAAGCTGGAAGAGTGTATAGAAGCCGAGCATAGCCATTTCTTCGTCAGAATGGTTGAGAATCAATTTGTATGCCATATCAAATACCTTTGTACCAACTGCTTTACGAAGAAGCTTACCGAAAACAGGAGAAATATCGTTAACATATTCAAGAATTGAAAGCTGATATCTTTCAAGTTCCTGAATCATAATCTTAGCATATTCATACTGCTCATCAAATGCTGCCATTCTGTATTCGTCTTCCCATTTCTGGTAACCTGTAACGTGTGCTGCAACCTTAAATACTGTAAGGAGAACGAGAGCATTAAGAGGTGCACCACCGAGAACCTGGCCATTGTGGAAATATGTTCTTGAGAACTTTGCCCATGTTGTTGGCTGACCTGAACCATCAACCATATTATATGAGTTATCAACAAGGTGCTGTGCAAACTTATCCATTGTATTTACAATAAGTGCTGCAAGTTCAGGGTCTTCAGGACCAAGAATGTCATAAGCTAGTTTATAAAGGAATACGTGACCGATGATTTCGTCAGAGCTTGTATCACCCTTATAAACGATGTCTTCAATAACTTTGCCTTCAGGAATCAGGTCATTCCAGAGTCTTTCAGGAATTTCACCAGTTGCATCAACTAAAAGTCCACGATAGTTTTCACCATGGAGAAGGAAGTCACTTCCGTCCCCATATGTCTTTGTTGAAACACCTGTTGCTGTACCATCACCATTATGTGACCAATAAGCAAATGAGTCATAGTCACTGTTTTCATCTCTGAATGAATATGTTCTTGACCAGAAGCCTTCAAGATTTCTTGTACGCATATCATACTCTTCTTCAGGTTCTTCCATAGGATTAGCCCAACCTACATCATTGAAGAGTTTAAGATTTTCTTCAGGCACCTGAACGTATGAAGGTTCGCCTGAATCGAGATAATTTGTGTACATTGTATCAAACATATCAGCAGGACTCTTGAATGGAATATTCTGTGAATAGTCACCACCAACAAGAGTAGCTTCATTTGTATAGTATTTACCTGTTTCAAGATCAACTACAGTACCACTTCTCTGTGCACGGTTGTAGCTTTCAACAGTACCCTGACGCATTGAAAGATATGTAAGTAAAAGAACTGCTTCTGTTGAAAGAGTTGCTGTCTTTCTTGCATCTTCAATCTGTTCAGGTGTTGCATTAGGGTCATCCTTAAGCACTGCATAGCGCATAAGTTCACCGCCTGCATACATTGATGTCCAAAGACCGTCGTTGTCGCTTTCTTCAGGTTTCCATTCGCCGTCAATAAAGTAAGCATTTGAAACCATACCACGTCTTGCAACGCTTTCCCATGTCTGCTCGTTCATATTTTCAGCTTTTTCAGTACCAGTCATTTCGACCATCTCGATATGAGAATAGCCTTCTTCCATTACTGTCCAGATACCGTTTTCACCGTCAGCGAAAATTGCAAGAACCTTGCCTTTACCTGTATCAGAAGCATAGAAGTATCTGTCACCCATAAAACGCTGTTCTTTATCTCTTTCATTTGTTGCTTTATCGTCAACTCTGAGAACACCGTAATCAGTGATTGTCCAAACAGCACCGTCTTTTGTTGTTACTGACTGTGCCTTTTCGTAATTATTTTTGTCTTCTACGTTAGCTGGAACAGTTTCGTCGTCAAGCTCATATCTTGTAACAACTTTCTGAAGATTATCACCTTCAGCTACTGCACCAAGTGTGTAATCAACTTTTTCAGCTTTGTCTGCCATCATTGTTGGCTCAAGAACAACATTAAGTGTAATGCTGTCTGTAAGACCTTCTTCAGTTGTAGCAGTAATTACAGCTTTACCTTCTTTAAGTGCTGTAACACGACCCCATTTATCAACCTCAGCAACATCTGCAGGTTCTGCTGACCATGTAAGCATTCTTTTTTCAGTTCCCTGAATTGCATAGTCTACCGTTCTTGAGTCACCAATATCCATTTCCCAGTTTTCAGGAACGATAAGACGAAGAATTGCTTCCTCTGCTGTATCTTCACTATTTTTTGCAACTGCAGTAAGAGGAGCAAAAACTCCGATGCAAAGTGCAAGTGAGAGAACAAGTGCAATAATTCTTTTCATACTATTTCCCCTTTTTCCTTTTTTGATTCTTTTTTGTGACAAAACGCCTTATTTTTCATCACATTAAATCATTGTATATATCATATCATTACCTATTAATTCCGTCAAGAATAAAAGGTAAAATTTACTTATGACATAATATATTCAATATACTATATAATAAAACATTTGAAATCTTTTACTATTGTGATATAATGAGTTTCATAGTTCAAAGGAGGAAGTAATTATGACAAATCTTTTCTCACAGTTAATTTTCAAAGTTCTTTCTGTACTTCTCAGCATATCTTTTGCTATAACAGGTATCAGAAGTGGCTTTACAACCAGCAAGGAAGTTCATACTCCTGACGATTTCACTCCTATAGTCCGCTTTGTTGTATGTTCAGATATTCATCTTGATGGTGATGAGAATCAGCAAGCAGCAAAGAGATTTGCAACTCTGTTTACTGATATGTACGAATATGCTGAAGGTTGTGAATACAAAAAGCTTGATGCTATTCTTGTTGCAGGTGACTTCACAGGTGGTGGAGCAGAAAAGGAATATCAAGTATTCAATAAAATTGTTGACGAAAACAAAAAAGAGGAAACTCAGGTGCTTACAGTCCTTGGAAACCACGAATTTATTGACTATCGTGATGTAGATGCAACTGTAGGCTATGATGTTTATCGTAAATACATAAACGAAGATGTTGATACTGATATAGTTATTAATGGTTATCACTTTATCGGTGTTTCATATGATGATAACGGTGCAACTTTCAGTGGCAAAACAGAATGGCTCGACGAAAGACTTGCAAACGCAACAGCAGAAGACCCTGACAAGCCTGTTTTTGTTTATCAGCATCCACACCCTGCTTATACAGTTTACGGAAGCATAAACTGGGGAGATATAGATACCAGAGCTGTTATGTGTAAATATCCTCAGGTTGTCAATTTCTCAGGTCACTCCCATTATTCAGCAAGTGACCCACGAAGCGTATGGCAAGGTGAATTCACAGCAGTCGGATGTGGCTCTTTATCTGCATTTATGGGCAATCTTAACTATATTGATGGTGACAAGGATGCTCCTGGTAATTCCGGTGGTGCATGGCTCGTTGAATGTGATGCCAACGGTAATGTGAGTATGAAGCTCTACGATATTGAAAACAGAATGTTCTTCAACAATATCGATTATTATTTCACTGATTTAAGTGATGCAACCAAGAGAACTTACAACTGGCAAAAACAAGAAGCTCTTGATACTGCTCCTAAATTCCCAGAAGATGCAACTGTAACTTCTCATATGAATGAAAACTCAGACACTATCATTACATTCCCTGAAGCTACAGGTTATTATCCTGCTGAAAACTATAAAGTCACAGTATATAGAGGTTTAAAGACAGTTTATGAACAAACAGTCATTTCAGAATATGTCCGTGCTACTGACGACGATGTTTCTGTAAATATCGGTCAGCTTTCAGGTGGCAAATATAAAGTAATAATTACTGCTTATAGCCCTTATGCAAAGACAGGCGAAACAATAATACAAACAATTGAAGTTTAATAACAAAAAGTCCCCACCGATTTCTCGATGGGGACTTTTTATGCCATAAACTTTATTAAATACAAAATCAACATATGCACTGGATAGAAGGCATAGAAACCATATTGCATAATTTTGCTTGATTTTCCCTTTTTACCTCCATAAAGCCATATTGGAATAAGGGAGAACACTGCAAACCCTTGAGATGGTATTTCAAAGGTTTTGCCAAGAATTTCAATAGGAAATACCTGTCCTTCAAAGAATACAATATTGATAAGTACCATTGCCACAAGCTGAGCAAGCCAAGCAAATGGGAAATCTCTCAGAAGATAGAACATTACAACCGTAAGCATACCCAAGAATCCATAATCCACAAAGCCAAGAGTTGATGCAATACAAATTAAAACCAACCACAAAGCAGAAAGTGCAAGATTCTTTGCAGTTCTGTTTTTCTTTGCTTTATCAATTACACTTATTGCAAGCAAGCCCAAAAGGAGTGTAAATAACACATTTTGATGAAAAGGGTTAAAGAATCTGCTACTATAAAAGAGATTGAATGGAATTTCGGTAACTATTGCGAATCCTAAAAGTCGCAATGCGTACTTTTTGAAATTCGAGGTATGTACAAAGCCCTCTGCAATCTGAAAAGCAAAGATTGGAAAAGCCATTCTACCAATATAGGTCATCCAGTCGCCAAAACTCATATAGGTTGCCCAGATATGGTCACTCAGCATAAGAACAACCGCAATTATTCTGAGCATATTTGAAGTAAGTCCACTAAAAGGAATTTTTACCAAAGGGCTGTTTATAGGAAGTTTGGTTTTAATATTTTCTTTCATATTGCTCATTCCTTTTTATTTTTCAAGTTCATTATAGCATAAAGATTTGCAATTCACAAGAAAAATCCCCACCGATTTCTCGATGGAGAGTGTTTTTATTTATTTGCTTTCAGCGATAACTGCTTGTGGTACGAGGAAAGAATGTAGGAGTTTTTAATTCAAAAACATTTTTAGCTGAAAGTTAATGAATAAAACATTTTTATAAATCTATCATATCTACAAAAACACACAAAACATAAAGCCCAACCTTGACTATTAAATTCAAAGAGTTATAATATTCGTATGTTTTGTTTACTTACAGTTTAAAAAGAGGGGTTGCTATGTTAGATTCTCGCACAAATGATTACGCCAATGGTCTTGCCCGTTTAATTCAACTTGAAACTATTTCAACCTTTAATCAGACTGATAAAACAAAGTTTTACAAATTCCACGAGGTTCTTCGTGAAATGTTTCCTAAGCTTTTTGATGTCTGCACTTTTGAAGATTTTGACGGCAGTTTTTTAATGCGTTGGAATGGTAAAACAGACAAAGAACCCATTATGTTAATGAATCATCATGATGTTGTTGAGGCAACAGGTGATTGGAGCCATAATCCATTTGGTGGTGAGATTGCTGATGACAAGGTATGGGGACGTGGCACTCTTGACACTAAAGGTGGTCTGTGGGCAATGATGCAAGCCGCAGAAGAACTAGTCAGAGAAGGATTTGTACCCGAACGCGACATTTACTTGTTGTCCGCTTGTACTGAAGAGTGTGCCGGTGAAGGAGCAGACACCATTTCTAAAGTTCTTTTGGAACGTGGACTTCATTTTTATATGGTTCTTGATGAAGGTGGGTTTATTCTTGAAGAGCCTATTGCAGGTGCAAAAGGTAAATTTGCTGTAATTGGTTTAGGCGAAAAAGGATGTGCTGACTTAAAATTTGTAGCACATTCAAGAGGTGGTCATGCCTCTATTCCTCCCAAAGACACACCACTCGTTCGTCTTGGCAAATTTATGGCTGCTGTTGAGAAAAAGAATCTTTTTGAAACAGAAATGGCACCAATTATTCATGCCACTTTCGAAAGTCTTTCTGGGACTATGAGTGGACCATTAAAATTTGTGCTTAAAAACTCACGACTTTTCAAGCCTTTGCTTATAAATGTTATGCCACTGGTTTCAGGTGCTGCAGGAGCCATGCTTCGCACCACTGTGGCATTCACTATGGCATCGGGTTCAGAAGGAACCAATGTTTTGCCTCAGGAAGCTTGGGTAATTGCTAATATGCGATATTCACACCATCAGGGTGGCAAGTCAAGCATTGAAGCTATTTCAAGATTTGCAGAAAAATTCGACATTGAAACTATTGTTCTTGACCCCGGTGTTGACTCACCAATTTCCAACCATAACAGTGACGCATATAAACTTGTTACCGAAGCTGTAACAAATGTTTTTCCTGATGTAAAAACCACACCATATATAATGACCGCTGCAAGTGACAGTCGTTTTATGTGGCGTGTTAGTGAAAATTGTTTGCGATTTGCTCCTTTCAGTATTACTGATGAGCAGTTGGAGGGTATTCACGGATTAAACGAGAATGTTGATTTATCCGCACTTGCCCCCGCAGTAGATTTTTACCGTTACATAATTACAAATTCTTAATAAAAATTAAAAGCTCTGGAACTTAATTGTTTCAGAGCTTTTATTATTAAAGTTTGATTACTTCGCCTGGTTTATCAACATAGAATTTATATTTTTTAGTGTAATCCATTCCCGCACACAAGAGCAATGATTTCTCAGTACAATTATAAACTCCACTCCAAAGAGCAATAACCATATGACCTAATTTATGACGATAGTTAAGTGCAACCTTAGAAAGCAAATCCATTGCGTCATCTTCAGTAATTGCACCATTTTTCTCGTTAAGAGTTGTTTCAATACACTCATAACGGTCATAACCACGTCCGTCGTGATTATCTCCACCTTCAGTAAGGAAATAGTTTGTAAGTATAAGGTTCTTCTTATTTTCATCCTGACGGATAACAAACATTTTATTATCAACATATTCAATAATTGCACTTGCACCGTTGGCGTCTGCAAGCTGATAGTGATAATTTAGTCCAAGTAAATCGTGCATATCATATGATGCGAAAAGTTCAATAGCTTCGTCAACAGTTGCACATTTATCAAGTACAGCACGAATTGCAACAGTTGTAATAATCGGTGTTTTACCTGTGTTTTGTTTTGTCGCTTTTGTCTTAAGTTCAAGCACAGCACATGAAAAACCTTTTTCGTTTATGCCGTCCATTGATGTGTATGGAGCAGCCATAGCACGCATTTTCTTCTTTGATTTTACAAGTGGCATATATTTTGTGCCGTGAACGAAAAATGTGGTGTCAACTACAGAAACAGCTTTGTAACCATTTTCAGGTGAAGTCCAACAAACAACACAAGGTGCTGCCTTATAGTCAAAATTTCTGCCGAAAATATAATCTCCATCAGGATTTTGTGCATTGAAGGTTGAACAAGCAAAACCATCTTTATCGGGATTAGGAACAACACCGTTCATTTTAACCTCACTCTGAAGATGCTTAACAGAGTCCATGATACCTTTTGAACCCTTCTTCAAAAGATTATCAAGTCCATATGAACTTTTATATACCATCGTCCAGAGGTTATCATCAATTTGTGTCAACGTTTTGAGAGTTGCTTCTCTTTTTTCTATGGCAACTTTTCTTTCATTTTTCACTTTAATCATCCTTTTTATGCTTAATAAAACTTTATTAAAATAATTATAGCATTCATAAGACAAAAATCAACAGTTTTATTTGATAATAAAGAACTGATTAGCACAAAAATCCCCTTGGATTGCTCCGAGGGGAATGTTTGCTTATTGTTAATTTGTAATACTTCAGATGAATTATTATACAGTTTTGAACACTTCGTCAAGAATTCTTTCTGTGCTATCACCAAACAGTGGACCATTGTGGATTTGATGAGAGTCGAGCTGTCCATCATAAAGATTTGCTTCAATCAAAACAGGTGTGCCATCCTCTAAAACAGATACATCCCAAGCAACCATTCGGAAATGTGGTACCATATAACTGGCTTTTAGCACAAGTTCCTTTACTTGTTCAAAGGAAGGAAGTGCGTATCCTTCAAAAACAACGTTAGATGTTGGATGTTGATTTATCAGCTTCCTTTTATTTGCACATGCATACTTCTTTAGCTTACCATCAGGAGAAACACCGATGGTCATTCCACCGCTACTACTATTATCGACCTTGGTTTCACCAACACCCATACGCAAAATGGTAGATAATACTCGTGGACCGTCTTTTTCCAATAAAGTAATAAGACGAATTGTATTGACAGATGTAGGGTTGATCTTTGCCAAAGCACCGTGTTGAGTAATACCTCTTTGTATCGCAATATCCCCTGTGAATTTGCTAATCAATTTTTCAAAATCCTCATAAACTAATCCATCACAATTCAGATATTTAACACCATGTCCGCCACCACAGTCTGTAGCTCGCTTAACAAAGACTTCTTTTTCATTCTTTAACACTTCAAAAATATCTGCTAAACCTTGAACTGCAATTTTGTCATCAATGTACCAAAAATCATTCAGACGATATGCCACAAGTTTAGGTTGAGCAATCCCCTGAAACATTTTGTGGTAGTAACATTTGTTATCTAACGCCTTGGCTAATCTATAGTTATTGAAATATGGTTGAAGATAGTTGTAATAAATTTCGTCAGGAATGTATTCCTTGTAAAATTGACCATATTTTTCTGTATAAAAATTATGGTAAAGCATAGGAACGACTTTATATTTACGCCAGAAATCCTTTGCTTCCTTTTCCATTTCCTTCGTCAGAACATACTTCTCGGTTGTGCTCTTTTTAAGCTTTGTTACCAATCTTTTCATATGTATTCGTCTAATTACAGCAAAGATACTCTCATAGGAATTTCTAAAATTCAAAATAGATTTTACACCCATAATATTTCCCTCATCTTTCGTTATGTTGGAATTATCTATTATATGAGCAATTTCACATAATATTATCACTTATTCAAGCCATTCAAACAATATCTACATCTTGAACAAAGAGATAAAGATATTCCAACTCACCATATAATTTTATACATTATATCACATTAATCCGATGATTACAACAGATAAAAAATCCCCTTGGATTGCTCCAAGGGGACTGTTTATGTTATTCCGAATAATTAGAAACTAATTACTTGCTTTCAGCGATTGCTGCCTGAGCTGCTGCAAGACGAGCAATTGGAACGCGGAATGGTGAGCAAGATACATAGTCAAGACCAATCTTGTGACAGAATTCAACTGAAACAGGGTCGCCGCCGTGTTCACCACAGATACCGTAGTGAAGGTTCTTGCCACTTGCCTTACCCTTAGCTACTGCCATTTCCATAAGTGAGCCTACGCCACTCTGGTCAAGCTTTGCAAATGGGTCATTTTCGAAAATCTTACAATCATAGTATGCTGTAAGGAACTTACCAGCGTCGTCACGGCTGAAGCCATAAGTCATCTGTGTAAGGTCGTTTGTACCGAAGCAGAAGAAGTCAGCTTCCTTAGCGATTTCGTCAGCTGTGATACATGCTCTTGGGATTTCGATCATTGTACCAACTTCGTAAGCGATGTCTGCACCTGCTGCTGCGATTTCAGCGTCAGCTGTTTCAACAACAACCTTCTTAACGAACTTAAGTTCCTTAACGTCGCCTACAAGAGGAATCATGATTTCTGGAACAAGGTTCCAATCAGGATGAGCATTCTTAACGTTGATTGCTGCACGGATAACAGCCTTTGTCTGCATTGCTGCGATTTCAGGATATGTTACTGCAAGACGGCAACCACGGTGACCCATCATTGGGTTGAATTCGTGAAGAGAAGCGATGATAGCCTTGATATCTTCAACTGACTTGCCCTGTGCATCTGCAAGGAGCTTAATGTCAGCTTCTTCTGTAGGAACGAACTCATGAAGAGGTGGGTCAAGGAAACGAATTGTAACTGGGTTACCTTCAAGAGCTTCGTAAAGAGCTTCGAAGTCGCCCTGCTGATAAGGAAGAATCTTTTCAAGAGCAGCTTCTCTTTCAGCAACTGTATCAGCACAAATCATTTCACGGAATGCTGCGATTCTGTCTTCTTCGAAGAACATATGCTCTGTACGGCAAAGACCGATACCTTCAGCACCAAGTTCAACTGCCTTCTTAGCGTCAGCAGGAGTGTCAGCATTTGTACGAACTTTAAGAGTTCTGTATTTGTCAGCCCAAGCCATGATTCTACCGAATTCGCCTGCGATTTCAGCATCAACTGTTGGGATGATACCGTCGTAGATGTTACCTGTTGAACCGTCGATTGAGATGTAGTCACCTTCGTTATAAACTTTACCTGCAAGTTCAAACTTCTTGTTTTCTTCATCCATCTTGATTTCGCCACAACCAGATACACAGCATGTACCCATACCACGAGCAACAACAGCTGCGTGAGATGTCATACCACCACGAACCGTAAGGATACCCTGAGCAGCCTTCATACCTGTGATGTCTTCTGGAGATGTTTCAAGACGAACAAGGATAACTTTTTCGCCACGGTTGTTCCATTCTTCAGCATCTTCAGCTGTGAATACAACTTTACCACAAGCAGCACCAGGAGAAGCACCAAGACCCTTACCAGCTGGAGTAGCAGCCTTAAGAGCAGCTGTATCGAACTGTGGGTGGAGAAGTGTATCAAGGTTTCTTGGGTCAATCATAGCAACTGCTTTCTTCTCGTCAATCATACCTTCGTCAACGAGGTCGCAAGCAATCTTAAGAGCAGCCTTAGCTGTTCTCTTACCATTTCTTGTCTGAAGCATATAGAGTTTACCAGCTTCAACTGTAAATTCCATATCCTGCATATCTCTGTAGTGGTCTTCAAGGATAGCACATACTTTTGTGAATTCAGCGTATGCTTCTGGGAACTTGTCAGCCATCTGAGCGATTGGCATTGGAGTTCTAACACCAGCAACAACGTCTTCACCCTGTGCGTTAACAAGGAATTCACCCATAAGGCCCTTGTCACCTGTAGCTGGGTCACGAGTAAATGCAACACCAGTACCACAGTCATCACCCATGTTACCGAAAGCCATAGCCTGAACGTTAACAGCTGTACCCCATGAATAAGGGATATCGTTGTCACGACGGTAAACGTTTGCACGTGGGTTGTCCCATGAACGGAAAACAGCTTCTACAGCACCCATGGGCTGTTCTCTTGGGTCTGATGGGAAGTCTTTACCAATCTTTGCTTTGTATTCAGCCTTGAACTGACCTGCAAGTTCCTTAAGGTCGTCAGCTGTAAGCTCAACGTCCTGAGTAACGCCACGAGCTTCCTTCATTTCGTCGATAAGAACTTCAAAGTACTTCTTACCAACTTCCATAACAACGTCAGAATACATCTGAATGAATCTTCTGTAGCAGTCATATGCCCAACGAGCATTACCTGACTTAGCAGCCATAACTTCTACAACTTCTTCGTTAAGACCAAGGTTGAGGATTGTATCCATCATACCAGGCATTGATGCACGAGCACCTGAACGAACTGAAACGAGGAGTGGATTTTCCTTATCACCGAACTTTTTGCCAGTGATTTCTTCCATCTTGTCGATGTACTCCATGATTTCAGCCTGGATATCATCATTGATTTTTCTTCCATCTTCATAGTACTGTGTACAAGCTTCTGTTGTAACAGTAAAGCCCTGAGGAACTGGAAGACCGAGACTTGTCATCTCTGCAAGGTTAGCGCCTTTACCACCGAGGAGTTCACGCATTGTTGCGTTACCCTCTTTGAAAAGGTAAACAAACTTTTTGCTCATTTTTATACCTCCAAAAAATTATTAACAAATTAATTTAAATGCACCAATACACAATGACACACTTAATCCTATAGATTGTAACAAAAAATAACTTTCTTTTCAATAGTTTTTCACTATTTTTTTCCATCATTCACAATTTGTTTGTTTATAAACAAAAATACTTGTCTTTCGTGATAGACTTTTGGTGTTTTTTGTGATATATTTTTATTAGATTAAACTTATAGGTGATTATTTTGGAATTATTGAATTATGAAATACTTAATGCAAGTGGTGAAGCTAGTAAGAACGCTGTTCCTATGTTCACTTTTGACACTTACCCTTGTTTTATAGATTTAGCTTTTCCTAAAAGCATGAGCATTCACGATGTTGTAGTGAATTTCCCTGAAAATACTGATGTAAATTATATGGTTTACTCAAGTCTTGATGGTGTGAATTTTCACAGAAAAGGTAAAAGTCCCAAAATCGCAAGATATTTACGAGTTTTCGTAAAATATTACAGCGGTGAAAAGGTTACAATTAACAGCATTGAAGTACTTGGTGAGGATTGCACTTTCCCATCAAAAAAAGCTGTTTTCCGTGAACCAGAAATATTTGAAAATACAGAATTTGCAAAACCAATTGCAGATGAAGAAATATATGAAGATGTAAAGGGAATTATCGGTAGAACTATTGGTGAAAGTTATATTGAACAGTTTGATTTGCGTCTTGACAGACGACTTCGTGACGACTATTTTTCTGTAGCAAGTCTTAAGGACAAAATCGTACTTACATCTAATACAGGTGTAGGTCTTGCAAGTGCTTTCAACTGCTACCTTAAAGAGGTTTGTAACTGTCATATTTCACGATATGGAAATCAGGTGAAATTACCTAAAACATTACCATCTGTAAACGGTAAAATTGACCGTTCCACAACCTTTAAATACAGATATGCTTATAACTACTGTACACACTCATATTCAATGGCATTCTGGACAGAGGAACAGTGGCAAAAAGAAATAGATTTTCTTGCTATGAATGGTGTTAATCTTGTTCTTGATATCCTCGGTATGGAAGAGGTTTACAGAAGATTTTTGACAAAACTCGGTTATCGTCACAGAGAGATTAAAAACTTTATAACAGGTCCTGCATATTATGCTTGGTTTTATATGGGAAATGTATGCAACATTGGTGGTCCTGTACACGATAATTTCTTCTATGAAAAATGTCAGATGGCAAGACGAAACCACAGAAGAATGCAAGCACTCAGTATGAATATTGTGTTACAGGCATATACAGGAATGGTACCTCGTGACATAAACAAAAAGGACAGAGATATTCCTACTATCCAGCAGGGAAAATGGAAAGGTATTGAACAACCACTGATTGTATGTCCTGACAGTGCATATTATGTGAAACTCGCAAAACTTTTCTATGAATGTCAGAAAGAAGTCTTCGGTGACATTACTCATTTCTATGCAGGTGATATTGGTCACGAAGGTGGAAAATTAGATAAAAACAAAGCCAAAGACAGTTATACTAATGTTATGTCAAGTATGTTGCAGTATGATGAGGATGCAATGTGGATTGTACAATGCTGGGCATTAAATCCAAATAAGCTTTTCACAAAATCAGTGAAAGATTATCGTGATGACCACATTATTATGCTTGACCTTAACACAGAAAAAATCAATCACAATGCAAACAAATTCAGTCGTCTTGCAAAATACGGAAATGTGCTTTGTGGACTTCTCAATAATTTCGGTGGTCGTCACGGTCTTTACGGTGATATTAACAAAATTCCTGAAATGGTTAAAACAGCATCACAAAGACCTAATTTCAAAGGAATTGCACTCACTGCTGAAAGCACACAGGTAAATCCTATTGTTACTGACATTTTCTTCTCCTGTGTATGGGAAGAAATCGAAGATGTTAAAGAATGGACAAAGAAATATACACTTCGTCGATATGGCAAAGAAAATGAACATATTAACGAGGCTATGAAAATTCTCCTTAAAACAGCGTATGGCAGTGACAATGGACCATTAAATTTTGGTGCAACTGAAACAATGGCTTGTCGTCGTCCACTTGACCCAGAAACCAAAATGTTTACTGCTCGTGGTACAGTTAAAATCCCTTATTCAGAAAAAGATTTTGACGAAGCAGTCAAGCTTTTCCTTAAAGATTTTGATAAATTTAAAGACAATGAGTGCTATATTTATGATGCAGTTGATTTGTTAAGACAATCCTTATGCAACAAGCTTACTTCACTTGTGAAAAAGACAGTTTCAGCATATAAGAGTAAGGACTATCTTATTTGTCTTGAATATGGTGAAAAACTTGTAGAGCTTATTGATACTCTTGACAGAGTATTGCTTAACAGTAAATATTTTTCTTTCAGTTCATATATTGAACCTGCGAAAGAATACACAGACAAGCTTGACGATTTTACAAGAGAACTTTATATGATGAATGCAAGAGCATTGATTACAACGTGGTACTGCCGATTGCTTTCTGATGACGGTAATCTCCACGATTATGCCCATCGACAGTTAGGTGACCACATAAACTCATTCCACAAAATGCGTTGGGAAAAGTTCCTTGAATATGTAAAAGCTGAAATGGATGGTGAAAAACCAACTGAAATTGACTGGTTTAAGGTTGAGTGGGATTGGGTACTCAGCGAAACAAAATACACCAAGAAAATCCGTGAAGACAGCCTGAAAGCCATAGGAAAACAGATATTGGAGAAATAGTGATGAATGAAAAATTCAAATCTTCAAAAACGATGAAGACAATTCCCATTTTTCTTGTAATTGCTGTTTTAATCTTTATTTGTTGGATAATTTATGGGAACAAAAATGTTCAACTCAATGAACTAACAATAAAAAGTGAAAATCTACCTGAAGATTTTTCAGGATATAAAATTGCACATATCTCGGATTTACACAATGCCGAATTTGGCAAAGATAACGTACGATTATTACCATTGATAAGAGATTCTTCACCTGATATAATTGTTGTTACAGGTGACATTATTGATTCCCGACATACTGATTTTCAGATTGCAAGGAATTTTATAAACAACGCATCAGATATTGCTCCTGTTTATTATGTTACAGGAAATCACGAAGCACGTGTCAATGAAGAAAATCGTATTGATAGTGTTTCACTAAATGAGAACATAACCGTTCTTCATAACGAGGATATTTTCCTTGAAAAAGCTAACAGCAAAATACAACTCATTGGTGTTGATGACCCGAACTTTATGTCAGATTCTTACAGTGAAGAATATTTAAACTATGAACTAGCAAAATACAAAGACAATGAACATTTTAAAATCCTTTTGTCCCACAGGCCTGAACTTTTTGATGTTTATGTCAACAACGATATTGATATTGTATTTTCAGGTCATGCTCATGGTGGTCAATTCAGACTTCCTTTCGTTGGTGGGTTCTTTGCCCCACATCAGGGATTTTTTCCCGAATACGATTCAGGTTTATATACAGAAAAGAATACTAATCTTGTAGTAAGTCGTGGTTTAGGAAACAGCATATTTCCATTTAGGGTTAACAACCCACCAGAAATAATAATTGTTACATTGGAAAGATAAAAAAGAGTACGGAATTTTGGTTCCGTACTCTTTTTGTTTATGTTTTATTTTGTTTTAAGTCTGATGCTTGTTACTGAGTAAGCTGGCATTGTGTAGTTGAACTGATTTGAGAATCCGTCGAGGGTGAATTCCTTCATTGTACAAGCTTCAACTGCACCAAGAATGTTATCGTTTCCGAGTGAGTCACCTGCTACCTGATTGATTACTGCTGTGCTTTGTACATTTGCATTTGTAATATTTACAGCAACAGGACTTGCCTTTTCAGTTACGTTAACAAGCTTGATAATAATATCACCATTATCGTCGTTACTTACTACTGTGTAAGCCTTTGAAGTAGCCTTCACACCAAAATCGTAGTCGAAATAAAGTTCACCGTCAATATAACCCTGAACACGAGCACCGTCAACTACAACCTTGATTTTGTATGTTCTGCCTGTTTCGATTGTAATATTCTTTGTAGTACCAACAATCTTATCGGTTTTTGCACCTGCATCAATTTTCTGAAGTGCTGAAAGTGTATTGCCCCAACCACCGATATTCCAGAATATATTATTGTCTATATCCTTAACTGCAAATGGAATGATGAAGCCTTCACTACCCTCAAGCTTTGTTGCTTCAACTGTCATTGTGTAATTATCCCAGTTTGTATCGCCAAAATACGCAACGCTACCTGTATTTGAATATGCCATATCAGTTGTGGTGTTCACAAGAGCACCTTTTTTAACTTTCCACTCACCGTCACTTGCAAAATTCCAATCGCGTTTTGCAAATGCTGTGTTGAACTTTTCATGTGCAAGTTTTTCACCTGTTTCGTTATCAGTAACAATAAGATTATCAAACTTTGCTGATGTGTACCAAGTACCTACACCAACTGCACCTGAAATAGTCTTTTCAGTAATTTCAGCTCCTGTGAGTGTATGATTAAGAACTGCATCACCCTGATTTCTTGAGAAAAGCTTCTGAACATAATAGTTAATTGAACCTGTTACCTGATGATTGTTGAACCAGATAAGGTCAGGTGCCCAATGTGTTGCTGTAAGGTTACCGAAAAGAGGTGCATAAGCAGCCATTTCAACAATATCACCATTTCTTTCAAGGCCTGTCATATATGCAGCCTCTGAAAGTGCTGAATTAAGTGTATTACTCCAAGAAGCATATTCACCAACGAATACTTTAATTGCACCACCATAAATGGTGTCAATCATATTTTTGACATCTCTTTTATAATTATTTTCATCATAGTAATCTGCATTTTCAAGGAACCATGATGGGTCATTATAGTAGTGATGGTCAGTTGCTGCTGCAAAATCAGAAGCGTTTGTTGAACCCATCTTTTCAAGTTCTGCTTTTGCATATTCATAAGATGAAAGATATTCAGGGCCACTTATACCATCGTCAAGACCTGAAGAATAAATCAATTCAAGACCTTTGTAAAGTTCAGGATTCTTTGCCTTTGCTTCATTAAATGACTTAAGGAAGATAGAATATCTGTGGAAATAATCCTGTCCGAAATTTTCATTACCGATACAGATATATTTAAGGTTGAAAGGTTCTTCACGACCTAAATCAATACGAACTTTACCCCATCTTGTATTCTCGTCACCACGACAGAATTCGATAAGGTCGTGCATATCCTGAACATACTGTTTGAATTCAGCACTATCTGTTGGAAGTGCACCCTTACCTCTTGCCTGACAGTAAAGACCTGCGTTGATAACAGGAACACCGATTGCACCGATATCTTCTGCAAGTTGGAAATACTCAAAGAAACCTAAACCATATGACATAAAGCATGGTAACTGGTCATCAGTAAGTTCCATATTTGTCCAGAGGTTTGTTCCCTGTTTTCTTGTTGCTACATCGCCATATTTGCCGTTGAATTCAAGTGGAAGACCATTTTTACCTGTACCGATAGAATCTTTCCAATTGTACGCACTTGCATAGTCGTGTCCTTCAATAATACAACCACCAGGGAAACGAAGGAATTTTGGCTGAAGCTCTTCTAAAAGTTTGCACATATCAGCTCTTAAGCCGTTTTCTCTGTTCTTATATGTATTTTCAGGGAAGAGAGAAATCATATCGAAATATGCTTCACCATTGTCCATAAGTACTTGTAATGTTACTTTTTCGTGAGCAGATACAGTTGATTTAAGTGTTGTTGTATATTTTGTCCATTCGTTTGAAGTTGCAGGAACAACACTTGAAGCAACAACATTGCCATCTACTGCAAGATTCACATAAAAATTACCCTCATAGCCTTTCTTTGACTTTGCATAGAAAGACATATTATAGTTTTCACCCTCTGTGATGCTCATTCCGTCAAGGAAACCATGATTTTCAACACCTGCAGTACCTTCTGTTGCATTATTCACAATAAGATAATGAGGGTTGTTTTCATTAAGAGAATGATTTGGAAGATAGTCAACCTTGAGTTTTGCACCATTTACAGGTGTCCAACGATAAAGCTCGTCACCATCTGCACGATATGTGTATTCGAATGAACGGTTAACTACCATTTCTGCATAAAGTCCACCATCTGCTGCAAAATTGATGTCCTCAAAGAATGCACCAAAAAGCAAATCACTTATATCGTGAATTTCGTCTCCTGCATCAATATCAAGAGTGTATGCACCATTTGCATCATATTCCGTTACAGTATTAGCACCTGTATTATCAACAACAATTTCATAATCTTCTGTTGAGCCACCATCGTTACTACCATCATCACGACAAGCAGTAAGTGCTGTAAGGCTCATTGCAATTGCCATTACAGTACATAAAAATTTTTTCACTGATTTACTCATAATAATACCCTTTCATCTGGACATATTTTCTTAATTATATAAAAAAGTAGAAATATAGTCAATAATTACACCAAATAAAAGTTGACAAAAACACATCATAACTGTATAATTTGAAACTGAATTTCAAATTCAATTTGAAAGGTATAAGCTTATGAATTACGAAACAAAACAAAGCAAATTAGTTTATGATTTTTTGGAGAATAACTCTCAAAAGCATTTTTCTGCTGAAGAAGTATATTTTGCACTGGTTTCTAACGGAAATCGAATTGGCAGAACTACTGTTTATCGTCAGCTTGACAAACTCTGTGAAAATCACAAAGCAAGAAAATTCTTTTCAGGTGACAACAATGCTTGTTGTTATCAGTTTGAAAGTGAATCTTGTCACAATCATTATCATTTAAGATGTTCATCTTGTGGCACTTTGATTCACACCGAATGTGATTTTCTTGATAAACTTTCTCAACATATTTTCAACGACCATAATTTTAAAATTGATGGTTCAAAAACTGTGCTTTATGGCATTTGTAAGAATTGTGGGGTGGCTGAATAATGACTTTATTACACATACACTCACACACAGGAATGCCAATTCATTCAATAAGTGGGATTTTCGATTTGCTTTTAGATGCAGTAATTGACACCTTAAAGGTGCTCCCCTTTTTATTCGTCGCATTTCTCGTAATCGAATTTCTTGAACACAAAGCACAGGATAAAGTGAAACATCTTTTTACTCGTGCAGGTTCAACAGGTCCTTTTATCGGCACATTACTCGGTTGTATTCCTCAATGTGGATTTTCCGTTATGTGTGCTAATCTTTACTCAAGTGGGATAATCACTCTTGGTACTCTTATTGCAGTATTTCTCTCAACATCTGATGAAGCTGTTATTTTACTTGCTACTTTCCAAAATGGAAGTCAAGAAATCTTTAAATTATTAGTTACAAAAGTAGTGATTGCACTTATCTTCGGATATATAATTTACATAATTGAAGAAAATTCTCGCGAACACAAACATCACCACCATCATTCAGACGATTTATGTGAACACGACCATTGTGGATGTGAAGAGCATGGTGGAGTAATTCGTCCGGCATTTATTCACACAATTAAAGTTTTCGGATTCTTACTTTTATTTACAATAATAATTGACCTTTTTGTTTCTTTTATAGGAATGGACAGACTCTCTCTCCTTTTGCTTTCCGACTCTGTTTTCCAACCATTTCTTTCTTCAATAATCGGATTTATACCAAACTGTGCTTCTTCAATTCTTCTGACACAACTCTATATTGAAGGGACATTAAGCTTTGGGTCATTGATTGCAGGACTCTGTACAAATGCAGGTGCAGGTTTGTTAATTTTATTCCGTGACAAGACAAAATTCAAAGAAAATCTTACAATTGTGGGAATTTTGTATCTTTGTGCTGTGATTCCTGGAATAATTTTTAATTTATTTTCGTAAAACCTCTTTACTTTCAAGTTTTAATGTGTTAAAATACAGAAGTAAAATAGCTTTGGAGGTTATAAAAATGGGAATTGAATTTAAAAATGAAAACACAGATTTTCTTATTAAATGTATCATGCAATTAGAAACTGAAGAGGAATGTTACAATTTCTTCCAGGACCTTTGCACAATAAACGAGTTTCATTCAATGGCTCAGCGTTGTGTTGTTGCAAAAATGCTTTCAGATAAGAAAGTTTATAATGAGATTGTTAAGGCTACAGGTGCTTCAACTGCAACTATCAGCCGTGTTAACCGTTCACTTCAGTATGGTGCTGACGGTTACGAAAAGATTTTCGAAAGAGTTGAAGAATGAGTTACGGTATTTTTTCTTACAGTTACGACATTTTGACAGAAAATGTTGAATATGAAAAAATCACCCATAAAGTATGCTCTCTGTTACACAAAAATGGTGTTGACGGAGGGCTTTTGCTTGACCTTGGGTGTGGAACGGGAACTCTTTCTTTTTTATTGGAAAAGTGTGGATATGACCTGATTGGCGTAGATGCAAGTGAAGATATGCTTATGGTGGCAAATGAAAAGAAATATGAGGCAGAATCCTCTGCTATGTTCCTTTGTCAGAAAGCTGAAGAACTTGACCTTTTCGGTACTATCGACTGTGCTGTTTCGTGTCTTGACACTATAAATCATATTGAAAGTTTAGAAAAAATTGAGAAAGCATTTTCTCTTGTTTCTCTTTTTATGAATATGAACGGCATATTCATCTTCGATATAAACACACCATACAAGCACAAAAATGTTCTTGGTAACAACACTTTCATATATGATATGGATGAAGTTTACTGTGCATGGCAAAACACACTTGATGAAACAAATCAAAAAACTGTCATCGACCTTGACTTTTTCATAAAAAATGAAGACGATGAATGTTATGAACGATACAGTGAAAGCTTTTCCGAATACATTTACAACATTGATGACATTGTTGACATAATAAAAAGATGTGGTTTTACGATTCTTGAAACAAATGATGATTACAGCGAAAATGCTGTAAATGAGACCACAGAGAGAATTACTTTTGTAGTCAAAAAAACTGAAACTATTTTTAAGGATGAACTGAAATGAACGAATTAGTAAGAATGATTTCTGAAGATGGTACACTATACTGTCTTGCACTTAACTCAACAGAAATGGTTAAGGAAATGCAGAATATCCACGACACATCAAAAGTCTGCTCTGCAGCTTTAGGAAGACTCATAACAGGTGCTTCAATGATGGGTGTTCTTTTAAAAGGTGAAAAAGATACACTCACTCTTAAAATAAATGGTGGCGGACCTGCAGCCCCTGTTGTTGCAGTTGCAAACTCAAAAGGTCAGGTTAAAGGTTATATTGGTGACTCAAGAGTTAATCTCCCACTTAACAATAAAGGTAAACTTGATGTTTCGGGTGCAGTTGGTAAAGATGGTTTCCTTACAGTTATCAAGGATTTGGGAATGAAAGAGCCTTACTGTGCACAGACACCTATCATTTCAGGTGAAATCGCAGAAGATATTACTGCATATTACGCAACAAGTGAACAGACTCCTACTGTTTGTGCTTTAGGTGTACTTGTTGACCCTGAAACAGAAAACGTGCTTTTAGCAGGTGGATTTTTAATTCAGCTTTTACCTACTGCAGGTGAAGATACAATTTCACTTGTTGAAAAGAGTCTTGAAGGTGTTAAACCTGTTACAACAATGCTTGCAGAGGGACTTACTCCCGAAGAAATCTGCAAAACTGTTCTTTCCGAATTCCCTATGCAACTCCTTGATACTCAGAATGTGGAATACAGATGCGATTGCAGTACAGAAAGAGTAACACGAGCACTTATTGGTGCTGGTGAAGACGGTCTTCGTGAAATGGCAGAAGATGAACAGACAGAAGTTTGTTGTCACTTCTGTAATAAAAAATACATCTTCACAAGAGATAAAATATTAAAGCTCCTAAAAGAGGCAAGTAAATAATCCAATAAAAACATTCCCCACAAATCAATGTGGGGATTTTTGTTTGATAAATTATAATTTATCAAATGGTTTTACAATACAAAAGGACAGACTTTTTTATAAGCCTGTCCTTGATCTTTTTATGTTTTTAATTAGTCAACTTTAACTGTCCAACCGAATGTGTCTTCGAGTTTGCCATACTGGATACCTGTAAGAGTATCGTAAAGTTTCTGTGTAAGGTCACCGATTTCAAAGCCGTTGATTTCAACAACATCTTCCTTGTAACGGAGTGAACCAACAGGTGAAATAACAGCTGCAGTACCTGTACCGAATACTTCTTCAAGACCACCGTTCTTACCTGCTTCCATAACTGTATCGATAGCAAGTTTGCCTTCGTTTACCTTGTATCCCCAGTTTTTGAGAACTTCGATACAACTCATTCTTGTAATACCAGGAAGAACTGTACCTGATGTTGCTGCTGTATAGATTTCTCCGTTAAGCTTGAACATAATGTTCATAGCACCAACTTCTTCAACATACTTTCTTTCAACACCGTCAAGCCAGAGAACCTGTGAATAACCAAGTTTATGTGCCTTTTCACCTGCTGCCATAGAAGCTGCGTAGTTACCACCACACTTAATTGCACCTGTACCACCTGGACAAGCACGAACAAATTCTTCTTCAACATAAATCTTAACAGGATTAAGACCTTCTGCATAATAAGCACCTGATGGTGAACAGATAATGATGAACTGATACTTAGCTGATGCCTTAACACCGAGAACAGGTTCAGTAGCAATTGTAAATGGTCTGATATAAAGGCTTGTATCAGGTTCTGATGGAACCCAATCCTTATCAACTGCAACAAGTGCCTTAACTGCATCTACAAAGTCTGCAACAGGAATCTGTGGGATACAGAGTCTGTCATGAGTTGACTGCATTCTTTCAGCATTCTTGTCAGGACGGAAAAGCTGAACACTTCCGTCTGCACAACGGTAAGCCTTAAGTCCTTCAAAACATTCCTGAGCATAGTGGAAAACAAGTGCTGATGGGTCAAGAACTACAGGCTGATAAGGTACGACTCTTGCATCGTGCCAACCCATACCCTCATCATAGTCCATAACAAACATATGATCTGTAAAAATATGACCAAATCCTAAATTTTTCCAATCAGGCTTTGCCTTAGGTGTTGTTGTTTTTTCAATTCTGATTTCCATTTGAGAACATCTCCAATTATGTAAAAATTTAATTATTTATTCGTTTATTTTGGTTTGTAATTAGGCACAAGACGTTTGAGATAATCACGAACCTGGTCAGGTTTCATATCGCTAATCGCTTTAATATCCTTTTCAAGCTGTTCGTCATCAATTACCAATGGTTTTGTAACAAAAATCTTGTCATTACCTGTTTTCTGTCTTTCATCAAGTTCTTCTGCTAATGAAAGCTCTTCATAAAGTTTTTCACCAGGACGAAGACCTGTAAACTGAATATCAATATCTTTATATGGTTCAAAACCTGAAAGTCTTATAAGATTTTCAGCAAGAGATACAATCTTAACAGGTTCACCCATATCGAGAACGAAAATTTCACCACCCTTTGCAAGACCACCTGCTTGTACAACGAGCTGACTTGCTTCAGGAATTGTCATAAAGTATCTTGTGATATCAGGGTGAGTAACTGTAAGAGGTCCACCATTTTCAAGTTGTTCTTTAAAAATCGGGATAACACTACCATTTGAACCAAGAACATTACCGAAACGCACAGCAACAAACTTTGTTCCCTTAGTTATCTTACTGAAATGCTGAACAACAAGTTCACATACTCGTTTTGACGCACCCATAACATTTGTAGGATTTACTGCCTTGTCAGTTGAAAGAAGAACAAAATTCTTAACACCATATTCATTTGCACAAAAAGCTGTATTATATGTACCCAAAATATTATTTTTAACTGCTTCATAAGGACTGTCTTCCATAAGAGGAACATGCTTATGAGCAGCAGCATGGAATACTGACGAAGGATTAAATTCCTCAAAAATTTCACGAAGACGTCTTATATCACGAACAGAACCGATACGGATTTCAACCTTTGGTGCTCCGCAATATTGTCTGTCAAGAGCATTTTTAAGAGTAAATGCATTGTTTTCGTAAATATCAAAAATAACAATTTTTTCTGGATTATATCTAGCAATCTGACGACAGAGCTCACTACCGATTGAACCACCACCACCTGTTACAAGAACTGTTTCGTTTGTAACATATTTGCAGACATCAGGGTCAAGCTGAACTTCAGGACGTGACAAAAGGTCAAGGACTTCAACTTTACGGATTCGATCAGTAAATGACTTATTAACTCCACCGTACTCTTCCACATTAGGAGCTAATTTAAGACTACACCCTGTTGCCATTGCAATATTCAGAATTTCACGCTTTCTCTCTGGTGTTATAGCTGAAATACAGAATATTATCTCATTAACATCGTATTCTGTAACAAGTCTTGGAATATCCTCCGCCTTACCAACAACAGGAATATCACGGATTCTCATTCTGTATTTAGCAGGGTCATCATCAACTATACATACAGGTGAACCGAATTTATATCCCGATAAACTCATCTCAAAAAGAACGGCATTTGCCATATTGCCAGCACCGATAATCATAATATTCTTATTAACAGTACCTGCACGTCTTTTCGAGTTGCTTCGCATCGCTCTAAATGACTTGTAACAAGTTCTTGCACCAACACATAGGAAAGTTGATATTAAGTAAGCATCAATATATGCAGCCAAAGGTAGACAATTTATACCAAACATATAGTCTGCTTTCATTAAAACATAGTCAATAAGGAAAACGACAATTGTACCAACACCTGCACAAATAACTGTTTTTGTAACCTCTAAAAATCCCATATATCTCCATAGGTTTTTATACAGTTTGCCTATCATGAAAAGTCCCAAATAAACAACTGTCACATAAGGAATTCTTACAATCATCATATCAAACTTTTCCTTTGGCATATCAAAGAAAAAGTGCAAATATACAGAAACATAATATGCACAATTAACAACAACAAAATCTATCGCCATCAAGATAATTTGTTGTATTCTTGAATAAGTAAAAAACTTTTTCAAGGAATCACCCCATACAAAAATTTTATTCCATATTAAGTATCCATTTTACTCCTCTTTTGAATCATTGTCAATGGAATGTGTTTAAAAACACATATATATAGTATATTTTTTTGCCCTTTACATTAACTAGAGAAAATGGTAGAATTATTATGATTAAAAATTTAAGGAGAACTTTGAAATGATAGGTTTAGGAAAATGGACAGGCGATATTGAAACTTCAATGATTAGTGGTAATGCCATTGTTGAAATTACTGACAATAATGGAGAATATGATTTTTCCGTCACTGTTCCTTCCCTTAAAAAACTCCCTAATTTCAGAGTTTATGACATTAGGGAAAAAGGAACTTGCCTTTCGGGTAAAGCAGAAATTGACCTTATGGGCAAAATGAATGTTGATGTTGTTGTTGAAATACATGGTGATACATTCACAGGATATATCAAAGTCCCTTTCTTTGGTAAAATTGAAATTAAAAACGGTAGAAAAATAGGTTAATTATGAATAAATCGAAACAAATCTGTCCTCATGCTAAAAAGTGTGGTGGCTGTCAATTATTAAATCTTTCATACGAAGAACAATTACGACACAAGCAGGTCAAAGCAATTCGTCTTTTAGGAAAATTCTGTCACGTGCAAGAAATTATCGGTATGGAAAATCCGTATAATTATCGTAACAAGGCACAATATGCCTTTGGTCGTTGCAGAAATGGTCAAACTATTGCAGGTGTTTATCAATCATCAACCCACAAAATTGTTGATATTGAGAAATGTATGCTCACTGACCCAAAGGCTGACGAAATTGCAAATACTGTTAAAAAGCTTTTAAAGAGTTTTAAAATGAAGCCATATGACGAAAACACAAGGCAAGGTTTCTTAAGACATGTTTTAGTTAAAACTGCTTTTAAAAGTGGTGAAGTTATGGTGGTGCTTGTCACAGCAACACCTCAATTCCCGTCAAAGCGTTCATTTATCAATGCACTTGTTGGCAGACATCCTGAAATCACAACAATTGTGCAGAATGTGAATAACAAATTCACAAGTATGGTGCTCGGTGATAAGAGTGAAGTGCTTTTCGGTGACGGAAAAATCACAGAAGAACTTTGCGGACTTAAATTCCGTATTTCACCAAAAGCATTTTACCAGATTAATCCTATACAAACTGAAGTTCTCTATAACAAGGCACTTGAATATGCTGATTTCAAAGGTAACGAGAGAATTATTGACGCATATTGCGGTACAGGTACAATCGGACTTATTGCAAGTAAAAATGTAAAAAGTGTTCTCGGTGTTGAAATCAACAAAGACGCTGTAAAAGATGCAAAGGAAAACGCAAAGCTCAACAACATTGAAAATATTAAGTTTTTCCCTGCTGATGCTGGAAAATTTATGGTTGATTTGGCAAACAACAACGAACAAATTGACGCAGTTATTATGGACCCTGCACGAGCAGGAAGTGACATTCCATTTCTCTCTTCTCTTGTAAAGCTTAATCCTGAAAAGGTTGTTTATGTAAGCTGCAACCCTGAAACCCTTGCAAGAGATTTGATGTACTTAAGCAAAAACGGATATAAAGTGAAGAAAATACAGCCAGTGGATATGTTTCCACATACAGACCATATAGAATGTGTGTGTTTAATTGAAAGGAAGTAAATCATGGGACTTTTTGATATATTTAAAAAGAAAGAGCCTTTAACTGAAGAACAGGAAAAATTGGAATATTTATGGGATTTATGGCGACTTGAAGAAGTGCCTGAACCATATAACACATTAATGACATATTACAAAGAAATCAAAAAAGGTGGTCATACACGATTTTTCATCAATATTGCTTTCTGTGGTGAAGTCCAGAAGGCAGTTGAGAAAATTGGAGCATTATTGCCTGAGATTCTTTGTAAAAACTTAAAAAATGCGTATTCACACTATGTTGTTCTTGTTAATGAAGAAAACGAAGAAACTGAAGGTAAGATTTCAGAGTGTGACAAGATTTTCGATGAAAACGAACAATTGCTTCTTGATATGATTCAGGAATATGCAAATACATTGGAGGTATAATGGTATGTTTGAAATTAAAAATAAGGAATTTTATATGGATGGAAAACCAATTAAAATTTATTCAGGTGCTATGCATTATTTCCGTACTGTTCCTGAATATTGGGAAGACAGACTTACAAAATTAAAACTTGCCGGTTTCAACACTGTTGAAACATACACTTGCTGGAATCTTCATGAACCAAAACCAGGAGAATTCCATTTTGATGGTATTCTTGACATTGAAAGATTCGTAAAAACTGCTCAGAAAGTGGGCCTTTACTGTATCGTAAGACCCGGTCCATACATCTGTGCTGAATGGGACTTTGGTGGACTTCCTGCTTGGCTTTTAAAAGACAAAAATATGCAGATTCGTTGTATGTATCCTGATTTCCTTACATGTATTGAGCGATACTACAAGGAACTTTTGGGCAGATTAAAGCCATTATTAATGACTAATGGTGGCAATATTATTATGATGCAGGTTGAAAACGAATACGGTTCATATGGTAATGATAAGGATTATCTCCTTTTTGTTGAGAAGTTGACTCGTGACTGTGGTATAAACTGTCCTCTCTTCACATCTGATGGTAGTTGGAAAAATATGCTTTCAGGTGGTTCATTACCACATATTTATAAAGTTCTCAACTTTGGCTCACGTGCTAAAACTGCGTTCAATGTTTTTAAGGACTTTCCTAACGATGGTCCTAATATGTGTGGTGAATTCTGGTGTGGATGGTTTGACCATTGGAGAGATAAACACCATACAAGAAAACCTGAATCAGTTGTAAAAGAAGTTCAGGAATTCCTCGATTGTGGTGCAAGCTTCAATTTCTATATGTTCCACGGTGGTACTAACTTTGGCTTTAATGCAGGTGCAAACTTCAATCCTGGCAGTGCTTATGAACCAACAGTTACAAGCTATGACTACTGTGCACTTCTTAACGAATGGGGTGATTACACTCCTGCATACCACGCTGTAAGAGAACTTTTACATAAACATCAAGGTCTTAAGATGGAAAAGTTACCTGAGTCACCAAAGCGTCAGAATATCGGTACGGTTAAACTTACAGAATCTGCAACTCTTTTTGAAAATCTTGATGCAATCGGTGAAAAGCATCGTGTTGCTGTTCCTGAAAGTATGGAATACTTCGGTCAGAACTTCGGTATGATTTACTACGAAACTGTGATTCGTGGCCATTATGACCCAATTCCATTGATGATTAGAAACGTTCACGACTTTGGCTTCGTTTATGTTGACGATAAGTACAAGAAATTCATAGACCGAACAGTTTATACAAAGCCTGGAAAATTCTCACTCGGTTCAATCTTCAAAAAGTTCACAAAGAGTGCTCAGGATACAGAAGTTGTTATGATTGGTGCTGTTGACGGTGAAAAGAAAATTGGTCTTCTTATTGACACAATGGGACGTGTTAACTACGGTGAAAATATGATTGACCGTAAAGGCTTCTCTGATATCTATGTTGCCAACCAGCGCCAGATGGGTTATGATGTATGGACTTTACCACTTGATAACCTTGAAAAACTCACATATAAACCTGCGGAAAGTTTCAACAAAGATAAGGGTGCTATGTTCTATAAAGGTACATTCAAGGCTGATTCAAAGGCTGATTGTTTCGTACACCTTGACGGATTTGATAAAGGTTATGTATGGATTAACGGATTTAACCTTGGTAGATATTGGAAAGTAGGCCCTCAAAAATCACTTTATCTTCCTGGTTGTCTTTTAAAGGAAGAAAATGAAATTATTGTTCTCGAAACAATGGGTATGAAGAATCCTGAAATCAAGATTACAGATAGACACGAATTAGGTTAATCGAAAACGAGGTGCTATTATGGCTGAAAAATGGGTACAGGTATGGGGACAAGCCCATGCTGCACTTTCACATTTTTATTATCCCTCATGCAAAAAGACTTATAGAATGGTTATTTGTTCTGCCATAAGTGGTAAGCAATTAAGACTTGAACTTTGCAACAACCCAGGTAAAACTCCTGTTGAAATCGGTGGAATTACAGTAGCAAAATGTGATGAAAACGGCACTTTTATAGGTGGTGAATTCACAACAGTCACTGTTAATTCAAAAGAGTCTTTTGTTTTAGAAAAAAATGAAATGGTTGTAACTGACCCTGTTGATTTCAACATTAAAGTTGACGAATATTTCTGTGTGAGCATTTATGTTGTAAAAGGTGACCTTTGTAGTGGTAATCTTCTTAATAATGTAAATCTTATTACAGTTAAGGGTGATTACACAAAGATTCCTCACGCTGAAAATCAACCAAGAGTAAGAGATACTGTGAGAAAAGTTGCAGCAGTTGTTCTCGGAATGGGTTTTCACAAGCCTATTCCACTCATCAATACGATTGAGCTTTTAAATGAGGACAACGCTACATCAATTGTTATGTTTGGTGATTCAATCACTCAGCAGGGATTCTGGACAAATGCTTTTGAAAAGAGAATCCGTGAGCAATATAAAGGAAAATATGCTGTTATTAATCGTTCAATTATGGGTAACAGAACATTAAAGAACTTTCATCGTCGATTCCCCTGCCCTGGACTTTTCGGTATAAGTGGAATTAACAGATATGAAAAAGATGTTTTGAGATTCAACGATGCTGAATATGTAATATTTGTTCTTGGTACAAACGATTTTCTCCAATACGGCACAATCGCAGCACCAAAAAGTGAAAAGCCTACTCCTGAACAAGTCTTTAACGCAGTTAAGGATTTATCAGAACAAGCACACGCAAGGGGCAAAAAGTTTATTGCAATGAACGTACTTCATTTCGGTCTTGCTGCTGATTCACGACCTGAAAAAGAAGCAATGGTGCTTGAATACAATAAGATGCTTATGGAAAACAACGAATATTTCGATATGGTTTATGACCAGGCAAGTTATTGTATTGATAAGAATAAACCGAATTGTTCACGAAAAGAACTTTTAGGCAGAGATAAAATACACCCTAACTTTGAGGGTGGTCAAATCGTGGCAAATAATTTTGATTTAAAGATATTTGAATAATATATTTCGAACTCGGCTCCCCTTGTCAGAGGGAAGCATAAAAAAATCGCCAAGGATATTTTCCTTGGCGGTTTCTTTTTACTTTTAAATTTAATTATTCAGCCTGAGGTGCTGAAACAGGGCAGCTATCTGCACAAGCGCCACAATCGATGCATGTATCAGCGTCGATTACATAGATGCCGTCGCCTTCTGAAATAGCCTCTACAGGACAATCAGCTGCACAAGCACCACATGAGATGCAGTCATCAGTAATTTTGTATGCCATTGTTATGTACCTCCCTTTATTGGTATATTATCATTGTAGCATATAAAAATGAAAAATCAAGTATTTTTTATTCAATTCCTTTTAATGCCTCTAATTCCTCTTTTTCTATACGGATATGTGCATCCTTAAGAAGTTTTACAGAATGACGATTTATAAGCAATGGTGCTGCGTCAGGACGACGATCAAGACTAACCTTAAGCATTCCTGTAATAAGATTATTTTCAACAACCTTACCTTTTCCTTCAGGAGTATCAACAATAGCACCCACTTTTGGAGTAACTCTTAAAAGATGCTCATAAGTTTCCTGCTCGTACTTAAGACAGCACATAAGTCTTCCACAAGTACCACTGATTTTTGTAGGATTAAGTGAAAGTCCCTGTTCCTTCGCCATTTTAATTGAAACCGGTTGGAAATCATTTAAAAATGTATTGCAACAGAACGGTCTGCCACAAATACCAAAACCACCAACCATTCTTGACTCGTCACGGACACCAATCTGACGAAGTTCAATTCTTGTCTTGAATGTTGACGCCAAATCCTTTACAAGTTCACGGAAATCGACTCTACCATCAGCAGTAAAGTAAAAGAGAAGTTTACTTCTGTCAAAAGTGTATTCCACATCAACAAGATTCATTTCCAACCCATGTGCTTCGATTTTCTTTTGGCAAGTTTTAAATGCTTCCTGCTCTTTTTCTTTATTTTCATTCAATGTTTTAATATCTTTTTCATCAGCCACACGAATAACCTTTTTAAGTGGTTGTGTAATATTATCCTCACTTACACCATGGTTAGCTTTTGCAACTTTGCCACACTCGATACCACGAACAGTTTCTACCATAGCATAGTCGCCTTTATTGAATTTCATTCCATTAGCATCAAAATCGTAGATTTTTCCGCCTTCTTTAAATCTTATTCCAACTGTTTCTATCATATAAAAAATTCCCCTATATTTTATCTGCCTATTGCTCGTTTAAATTCGTAACACATACGAACAAGAAGCAAGTTATTATTACAATTACGGTCAATTGAAGTTATAAGTTCATCACATGCAGAAATCAACTGCAATAATGATTTTGCTGTAAGACTTTTGCACAAGCTATTTGTTTCCTCAGGAAAACGGAAATCTCTTATGAATCCGTTTTTCTTCACAAGAGCATCACGAAAAACCTCCGTCATCAGTATAAGAACTGATTTTGCAAACTGATTATTCTTTTGAAACACTGCTGTCTGCTCCATAAGTGCTATCTCGTTTATATTAAGGATTGCACCCACAAGATTTTTGACTGCAACGGCTTCCTTTTCTGTAATTACGCTCTCGTCACTTAAAAGTGAATAAACCTGAACTCGAGACAACACAGTTTCAAGCATTGTACTTTTTGACTCTGTCACTATTATGAAATATACATATGATGGTGGTTCTTCCAATATTTTGAGAATGGCATTCTGTGCCTGTTCATTCATATTGTGTCCATTTTTCAATATATATATCTTTTTATCACTTTCATTTGGAATAACAAAGGCATCGTCACGAATTTCACGTACAGCATCAACAGTAAAGTTTTTGCTTTTGCCTTTAATTCCGTCTGTTTCAAAAATATCAGGATGTCCTTTACCCTGAGCCTTTATGCAATCAGGACACACAGAACAAGGCTTGTTATCCCCAGTACAGACAAGAGTATTTGCAATAAATCTTGCAAACTCTTCACCCTCATTACTGTTCTGACATTCCACCAAAACACCATGAGGAAAATTGCCTTGTCCAACTGAAGACACAACCTGATTATATATCATTTCTGTTTTTGTCTGTATCTCGTTTGTCATATCTTATAAAACTGCTCCACATCAAGAACAAAAATTGTTGCTCCACCTACTGTAACCTCAACAGGCATTGATGAAAGCATAGACTCCCCGATATATGTAGTATTAACAGGTGTGATTTTCTTACGCTGACTACTGTATTCACCGATAATATTGATTACATCATCAACCTTATTCTTTTCAACACCAATCAAAAGTGTTACGTTTCCTGCACGCAAAAAACCACCTGATGTTGTGAGCTTTGTAGCAGAATATCCTGCTTTTGTAAGGTTTGACATAACTGTATTCGCATCATCATTATTGATAATTGCTACTACCAACTTCACGAAAATCACTCCTTTAAATATAAAAATCACTAATTCAAAACAATTGTAATTAACCGTCAAGGCGTATGCCTAAAATTTTTGAGATGGCTACAAACTATTGTAACTCTTGTGCTATTGCTATCATTACAGGCATTGTTAAAATTGATAACACACTGATAAATGCTGTTATCTTAGATGCAAGTGCTGTATCACGGTTATATTTTGCAGCAAACATAACGGTATTACTTGCAGTTGGTGCAGATGCACTGAGAGCACAGGCCGTAAGCAATGTTCCACTAAATCCGAAAAGTTTTAAGCTGAAAATTGTAACAAGTGGAACTATTATCACCTTAACAAATGCAGATACGAAAATTCTCTTGTCTGAAAAAAGTGTTTTCCAGTCAGCTGATGCCAAGTAGGTACCAAACATAACCATAGCAAGAGGAGTATTAAGGTCTGCAATATATGAAACAGGTGAATAGATAATTTCAGGCAATTCCACCTGAAGAAGGAAAAGTGGTAAACCGATTGCAACACCAATCACACCTGGGTTGACAATAAGTTTTTTAATGTTGAATTTTGAATTTTCCTGACCTTTCTGCATTGTGCTTACACCATGAGTAAATGAAAGGATATTGAAAGGTACTAAAATTACTGAACAATAGAAAATGCCTTCATCACCCAAAACAGCCTGAGCCAATGGCAGAGCCATATATCCCACATTACCGTAAACACAAGCATATTTAAATATACACGCAGTTGCTTTATCACCCTTGTTAAAAAGGAAAGGAATAATCACAATTCCCACAAGGTGGAGGAAAACACCACCTACAAGTGCTAAAAGAAGTCCTTTCAAAGCATCAGGATTATACTCCATTCCACAGAATGAACGGATAATAATTGCAGGTGCGACAATATAGAAAAGTAAATCAGTTGTAAGTCGTGATGCCTTTTCCGTATATATTTTTGCTTTATGGCAAATAAAACCGACCATTGCAATAAGGAAAAGAATAACAACCTGAGTAAACGCAGTTAAAACATTATTGAAAAACATAATTTGTTTATTTTACTTCCTCTTCCATATAGATTTCATCGTGGTCATTTATTGTTGCTTTACTCATAGCATTTACAATATATGCAACAACAAAAAGTGCAAATGTCAAATCACAGATTGAAAGTGGATATTCGTATGGAATATAATCACCATTTCCTGTAACACTCAAAACAATTCTTGGGATGTTTGCCAATGCACAGAAGAAAATACAAACAAAGCCTGATGCGAAAAGTGAACGCATTGACTTTTCATTTGAAAGTCCTGATGAAATTCTTGCAAATGCAAGGAAGAAAATCATCATGGCTGCAAGAATAAATATTTCAAGCATTAAATCCGCAACATTTACATAAGATATTTTTTTCATAAATCTTATGATTATTCTGCCTGTTGTCCAGGCTAACGGTGCCAATGCTAAAAATCTGTACTGGAAATATGTTGTTCTTCCGTCGAAATGTGAAATACCGAAAATCATAACATATATTGCAGCAAAAACACCAAAAACGGCTTCAATTACAACTGAACTAAAATTTTCAGCACTCAAAGTACCTGCAAGAATTGATGTGAAAGCAAAAACTGAATCAATTATAATACCAAGCGCAAAAAGTATTGATGATACAGCTAGAAATACGTTCTTTTTACGAATTTCATCTCTCGAAGAAGGAACATTTTTTGCTAAACCTACAACGATAATCGAAACTAAAATTGCCAATGCTGCTAATCCATATACAGCATAAACTGACCAATCAACGGATGTGTAAAATCCTGTGCTTGCCTCTGTAATAAAAAGCAACTGATATGTTCTGAATGGAATTGCTGCACACAACAAACCAACTACAATGTAAAGAGGTAATATGGGATTGAGTTTCTTGAATTTTCCTACTATTTTCATACATCTTACCTCTCTTCAATAGGAATATATTCAGCCTGAACACCTTTTTCACGGTGAACACGTTCACTCATTGGAACATATTCACGAGGAATTGTAACATTTTTATATGCAGGACGAATAATTCTGCCACCTGTTGTAAGTTCCTCAATACGATGTGCTGACCAACCAGCCATACGAGCAGCCATAAAGATAGGTGTAAACAAATCCTGTGGAATGCCAAGCATATCGTATACAAGACCTGAATAAAGGTCAACGTTAGCACACATTTTCTTGTTTATACCACGATGCTTTGCAAAAAGTTCAGGAGTAAGTTCCTCAATAAGGTTGAGAAGTCTGAATTCATCTTCTCTGCCACAGATTTTTGAGAACTTGTCGGCATAACGACGAAGAATTACTGCACGAGGGTCAGAAAGTGTATAAACAGCGTGACCCATACCGTAAACAAGACCTGAACCGTCATTTGCCTGTTTATTCATAATCTTTGTAATGTAATCAGCAACCTGACCTTCGTCTGTATAGTCCTGAATATTAGCTTTCATGTCCTCAACCATCTTGAAAACCTTAATATTAGCACCACCGTGACGAGGACCTTTAAGTGAGCCTATACCAGCAGCAATTGCAGCATATGTATCTGTACCACTTGAAGTAATACAACGGTTTGTGAATGTAGAGTTGTTACCACCACCGTGTTCAGCATGAATAATCATACAAACGTCAAGAAGTTTTGCCTCATCATCAGTAAATTTCTTGTCAGGACGAATTGAACGAAGAATACTCTCTGCTGTACCGAGTCCTGGTTTACTCTGATGGAAATACATACTCTTCTTATCATATACACGACGCTTAACCTGATACGCACTTGTCATAATTACAGGCATCTGAGCAATAAGCTGAATGCACTGACGAAGAACATTTTCAGGTGATATATCATCAGGATTAGGGTCATAAGAATAAAGAGCAAGAACACTTCGTGCTGACTTATTCATAACGTCAGGTGATGGTGCTTTCATAATCATATCTTCGATAAAATCTTCAGGAAGATTACGACATTCTGAAAGCAATTCTGTAAACCATTTGAGCTGTTCTTTTGTAGGAAGTGCACCAAAGAGAAGAAGCCATGCAACTTCTTCGTATCCGAAACGATTTTCCTTTTCACAATGGTCAATAATATCTGACATATTTATACCACGGTAAACGAGTTTACCTTGTTTTGGTACTCTTTCACCGTCGTCCATATAATAACCCTCAACAGAGCAAACACGAGTAAGCCCTGCAAGAACACCTGTTCCGTCATAATTACGAAGACCACGCTTAACCTCAAATCTATTGTAATAATCAGGATTAATGTGGTTATTTTTACGAAGCTCTTCACATAAAATTGAGAGAGCATCATTGGAGATACTTGAAATATATTCTGCCATTATTTTACCTCCTTGTAGAAAATTTCGATATGTATCCAAGATAATATAAATATACATTGTATATTTTAATACATTTAAAGATTAAAGTCAACAAAAGGGAGCGATAAAAAAATGAAAACTTACACACTCATTTGCTTTTTTCTGGCACTCAGCCTGATTCTTTGTCCTCTAGTGTCTGTCGAAAAGGCAACACAGGTTATATCACAGGAATTTCTCGACGAATCCGTTTCAGAAACAGAAATCACAACAGAAGAAACTGATGCCACTGTAAAAGTTATGTCAGTAAGCTCTAACAATATTACGGAAATGTCATTAAAAGAATACCTTTTAGGTGTTGTTGCAGGAGAAATGAATGCTTCATACCATGAGGAAGCATTAAAAGCACAGATTATTGCAGCACATACGTTACTTTTATATACCAAAGAACATAACACCAAAGACCTTAAAGGTGCTGACATTACAGACAGTTACGCCATACATCAAGCCTTTCTATCTCCTGAAAAGCAAAAGGAAAAATGGAAAGAAAACTATGACAGTTATCGTAAGAAAATTGAGAAATGTATTGATGAAGTGGGAAATCTCACTTTGCAATATGATGGTGAATATATATGTGCCGTTTTTCATTCAATTTCCAATGGCACAACAGAAAACGCTGCAGATGTCTGGGGTGGAAAATATCCATATCTCGTATCTGTCCCAAGCATTGGTGACAAATTATCCCCTGCTTATCAGTCACAAGTAACTATTAGTAAAAAGGAGTTTAAAGAAATTCTCCAGAAAGAAGATGTAAAATTTACCGGTGATGCTGAAAAATGGATAGAAAAAGTCACCAATACCGAAACAGGCATGGTGAAAACAATCACAATATGTGGCAAAACATTCAAAGGCACAGAAATACGCACACTTTTTGATTTGCGAAGCAGTACATTTACTTGTGAATATAAAGATGGGGAATTTGTGTTTACTGTAAATGGCTATGGTCATGGTGCAGGTATGAGTCAATATGGTGCTAATTATATGGCACAACAAGGGTTTAATTATAAAGAAATTTTGAAACATTATTATACCAATGTGGAGATAAAATAAGTGCAAAATGATTGTGATTGCAAAAAATGTTACAAGACATACTGATTATGACATTATTCTTAATAATAACGGAATAGAATAGAAAAAAGTACAGTAACTCGATTTAATCAGTAGTTACAGAATAACGGAGGTTTAAAAATGAGTGTACAGATTGATTTTCAGGATGAAATTCTCTACTGTCAGTTAAGTGGTGAAATCGACCATCATACTGCACTACCAAGTAGACTTCACATTGATGAAAAAATTGAAAACTGCAGACCAAAAACAGTTGTGCTTGATTTTTCGGATGTGACATTTATGGATAGTTCGGGAATCGGACTTGTTATGGGAAGATACAAATTACTGAGTGAACTTGGTGGTGACCTTGAGGTTACAGGACTTTCAAGCAATTCATATAAGGTTATGCGTCTTGCTGGACTTGACCGAATTGCAACAATCAAAAAAGGAGGAAGTAAAAATGGTGGCAAACGAATTCCGAATGACAATTGACAGTCGTTCTGTCAACGAGGGATTTTCAAGAGCTGTTGTGGCTGCTTTTACAGCACAGCTTGACCCGACAGTTGAGGAAATCAATGACATAAAAACTGCTGTAAGTGAAGCAGTTACAAACTGTATTGTTCACGGCTACAAAAGCTCTTTAGGCAAAATTTACATAACAGTAAAAATTTATGATAACAATAATGTTGTAATTTCAATCCGTGACAAAGGCTGTGGAATAAGTGATATAAAAAAAGCTCGAGAACCTCTTTTTACTACTCTTGGTGGTGACCGTGCAGGACTTGGTTTTTCTGTTATGGAAAGTTTTATGGACAAAATAGTTGTCCGTTCAAAAGTAAATTCAGGCACCAGTGTCACCTTGTACAAAAAAATCAATGGTCGAGTAAAATGACGAGGGACGAACTGATACTTAACAATTTAGGTCTTGTTGGTAGTTGTGCTTCCAGGTTTACGGGTAAAGGTGTTGACTATGACGACTTATATTCTACAGGATGTGTAGGACTTATCAAGGCTGCTGATGGTTTTCGTGAAGATTTGGGCTTTGCGTTTTCCACTTATGCCGTTCCATCAATTCTGGGTGAAATCAGGCGAATTTTCCGTGATGGTGGTGCTGTAAAAATCAGCAGAAGTCTTAAGGAAAAAGCTCGTGAATTAGCAGTTGTCAAAGAAAATTTTGAAAAAGAAAACGGTGTTGAGCCTACTGTTTCAGAGCTTTCTGAAATCATGAATATGTCTCTTTACGAAACTGCACAACTTATATGTGTTCTTCAACCTGTAAAATCTCTGACCGCTGACAATGACGACGAAAATCAGATAGATATACCAACTGAAGATGAATATTCACCTATTGATGACAAACTGTCCATACATCAAGTGTTGAAAGATTTACCACCAAATGACCGACAACTTATAATTTTACGATTTTATAAAGGACTTACCCAAAGCAAAACTGCAAATATTATGGGGATTTCTCAAGTTCAGGTTTCACGAAAAGAAAAAACTATTCTTAACAGCATGAGAAAAAAGCTGACAGGCTGAAAAATTTGATATTTTTATTATTGTATGGTAGAATATAAGAAATTATATTCTACCTTTTTTCAGGAGAACTGTTATGAAAAATTCTCGTTTTAATATTTTAATTAAAATTGTATCGGTCATCTGTCTTATTTCTCTGCTCCTCACCTCTTGTGTCCCTTATGTAAACAGACAAGAGGAAGCAGAATATATTTCAGCAAAGTATTCAGGAAATCAGTTCCACAAAACAAACAAAAAAGCTTACAATTCAGTTTCAAAGTCAGGTCTTATTGAACTTCTATTTGACAAGGATACAACTGCAGTTGCTATTCGTGACACAAATTCAGGTGCTGTATGGTCAGCTTTACCAGACACAAGTGTAAAAAAGGAAATTCAGAGTTATGCAGTAGAACTCACTCTTTCAGATGGTGGTAACAAAATTTACAAACTTAATTCTCAGGACAACTCTGTTGCACACGGAAACTTTACATATACTGCATCGGTTGACGGTATTTCCGTAACATATTCAATGGCTCTTGACAAAGAAACAGGAGCAAAAGAACTCAGCAAAATAAAAGATGATGAAATCCGTGCTGATGTGACAATTCTTTACACATTACGTGACGGTTCATTCTATGCAAATGTGAATATGAACACTCTTCACTTACCAAATGGTACTTTCCTTGAGGATATTACTATTCTCAACAATTTCGGAGCATACGAAAATAGTGGTACTGATGACTACCTTTTCGTTCCTGACGGCTGTGGTGCAATTATAAAAACAAGCGTTACTGACATCGACTTTTCACCTATTTCTCTTGCAGTTTATGGTGAAGATGCTGCCACATCTGACAGTCGTAACGATTCAGGCTGTCTTATAGGTGCTTTTGGTATAAAACACGGTGATAGCGCTTTCCTTTGTATCATTGAAAAAGGTGATTCTGTTGCCACAATTAATGCAAATCGTAATGGTCCAGACTCCCTTAACAATGTAAATGCAACATTTAAAGTTACAGATATTTATTCAGAAGAAATTCAGGGAAATTCATATAAAGATGAAATCACTCTTTGTTACCGTTTCCTTTCAGGAAAGTCCGCTACATATTCAGGTATGGCAACTGCCTGTCGAGAAAATCTCATAAGGAACTCTGTGCTTTCAACTAAAACTGTTGATGTTACATCAGTAAATCTTCCTATGGTAGTTTCTGTTCAAGGTGGATATAAGGATAGTGAAAGAAAATACCATTCTCTTTCAGATTACAAACAAACACTTTCTCTTATGACATTATTGAAAGCTAAAGGTGTTGACAACGTATATCTGCGATATAATGGACTTTATTACGACGCTAACAATGGTAACACAGATGACTTTGATGATTTTAAAAACTCTTTAGGTACAGCCAAAGATTTTGACGAATTATATTCATATCTCAGCAGTCAAAAATTCTCATTATTCATTGACACAGATATTCTTACATACAGTAATCAGTTATCAGGTGCAAAATCCATAAATAAGAAAAACATCACAGATACAACGGTACACTCATTCCCGAAAAGTACATCTTCACAGGAATATCTTAAAATGAGCAAACTTGAAAATGCCGTTGAAAAAATTCTTAAATCGTCTGAAAAAGTAAATTTTGACGGATATGCACTTAACGATATGGGTAGTCTGCTTTATTCTGACTATTCATACAATTCATATTCACGAACACTTGCTCAGTCGGAAATTTCTTCACAGGTTTCTGCTCTTTCGACTTCAAAGATGCTTATGATTGATACTGGTAATTTCTATTCAATTAGAAATGCTGATGTTATTTCAAACATCCCTGTTTCACCTCTTTCTCGTTATGAAAGTATCGGTTATGTGGGTATTCCGTTTGTACAGATGCTTGTTCACGGTATATTAGAATATAGTGCTGTTGGTTTTAACACTGCTACCGACCCAATAATTGCATTTTTGAAAGCTGTTGAATATGGTTGTTTACCAAGTGCAGATTGGTACTGTACAACCTTTGATAAAGAACTCGATGAAAAGTATTACTATGACAAAAATATCAACGAAATGGTTACATATTACACAAAGGCAAATGAAGCATTAGCCAGTCTTCGTGATTCACGAATGACATCACACTCTCTTATTCAGAATGGTGTTTACTGCACAGAATATGATAACAGTATCAAAGTTTACACAAACTATACTGGAGAACAGGTTACTACAAACGGTGTTATCATTGAACCTATGGGTTGCATAACAATTTCATAAAATACACAAAAAAATTGAGGTACCAACTTGTTAAAGTTAGTACCTCTTTTTAATTATTAAAACAAGTTGCCAAGCAACTCTCCAAAGTCGATTCCCGGTGTTAAATCACCATTGTTAACGCTGTCATCATCGAACCAGTTAAATCCATCATCCACAGGTGGTTCTCCCCAGACTTCAAGATAAATTTCACTACCCTTAATCTGACTTGAGCCTTCTTCAGGAGTAACAGAAGCAACTGTATTTGCTGTATAGTTTCCATCATTTGCTTTTTCAATAATTTTTACAACAAACCCCGCGTTTTCAAGCTGTTCTTTTGCCAAATCTGCTTCAAAATCCACTACCGGTGGAATAAGTACATATTCAGGACCTTTACTGATAACAAAAACAATTTCAGTTCCCTTTTCTACTGTTTTACCAGGTGCAATACTTTGTGAAATGATATAACCTTTTTCAACTGTTGTGCTATATTCTGAAACCGACTTGATTGTAAATCTGTCATTTTGAACAGGGTTTTGTGCAATCAAATCATATGAACTGTTCACAAAATTAGGAACTTCAACAGTTTCTGCAACCTGAGTATTGTCCTCTACAGGTGTTTCCTCTGGTGCATTGATTACCTTATCATATACAAGCCAACCTGCAAATCCGATAAGACCCACACCTAAAATAATAAGGAATGTTTTTAGAATTATCTGTACAGGAGATTCCTCATCTGATGTAACATAAACAGGAGCATCTTTTTTATCTTCAGAAGGTACTCTGATACTTGAATATGAAGATACAACATTTGATGGAGTTGCAGAGAGTTCTTCACGAAGTGATTCAATATCTTTTGTTCTCTCCAATGGGTCGACCTGAAGACCATTCATCAAAGCATTTATAACATAAACAGGTATGATTTCAGCATATCTTGCAGGAATTATCAATTTATCACTTGTTGAACGAGAAATTGCATTTTGTGGAACACTACCAACAAGAGAACGATACACAGTTGCACAGAATGAATAAACATCTGACCATTCTCCACTTTCAAGGTCGTATCCATACTGCTCAAGTGGGGTATATCCGTCAAATAATTCTGCAGGAATCTGAGTTCTTTCAAATCTTGCTTCAGGAATTGAAAAACCTGAAAGTCGCAATTTACCATCTCTTCCGATAAGCAAAGTATCAGGACTTATACCATAGTGGACAATACCTGACTGATGAAGATTAGAGAGAAGAGAAAGCACAGGCATAAAAAGAACCTTTGCTTTTTCCCAATTAAGATAACCTGTCTTACTTCTTAAAAGGAACTCACTAAGAGAAAGACTTTCAATATATTCTGTAACAGCATAAGCAGTATTATTTTCTTCAACAATATCAATTACAGGAATCAACGCAGAAAAGCCTCTTACTCTTGCAAGATTTCGCCACAAATCAAGAAACTTATTCAAAAGGTCATAATATGTATCTTGAGAATTCTTGACTATGGCTACTGTTTTGCCATCATCAGCTCTGATTGCAAGTCGTTCAGGCAAAAATTCCTTTATAACAACTGCAGTTTTTCTATCAACATCATAAGCTGAATATGTAATACTTTCACCATTAGATGAAACTGCTTTTCCAATAATATATTTACCACCAAGTGGTGTTTTTAAAGGTAAATATGGTGAAATTTGTGGAGAATCAACATGGTATCCACATTTTGGACATTGTTTTTCCCCTGACAATTCATTCATACAATTCATACAAAGATTGTCGTAATTCATCACATAATCTCCTTTCTGTTAATTTCATTGTAACTATAATATATCAACACTTACATATTTGTCAAACATTAATTATGTCAAATCAGAAAGTACAGCCTCAGCACATTTAACGCCATCAACACCTGCTGAAACGATTCCACCTGCATAACCTGCACCTTCACCACAAGGATAAAGACCACGGATATTTGTCTGGAAAAATTCATCTCGAAGAATCCTTACAGGAGATGAGCTTCTAGTTTCTGGTGCTGTAAGCACAGCCTCATCCATAGCAAAGCCTTTAAGTTTCTTATCCATCTGCACCAAAGCATCACGCATTGTATTTACAACTTTTTCAGGTAAAACTCGGCTTATATCATCCATTGTGACACCTGTTGTAAAGGATGGTTTTACTGAACCCAATTTAGTTGATTTCTGGCATTTAAGAAAATCTCCAACAAGAGTTGCAGGTGCAGTATAATCGCCACCACCAAGGTTAAATGCTTTTTCTTCGATTTCACGCTGAAGCTGGAAACCTGAAAGTGGATGTTCTGTTGGAAAATCTTCAGGTTCAACACCAACGAGGATTGCAGAGTTTGCATTTTCCTTATCACGAGCATATTCACTCATACCATTTGTCACAACTCCACCTTTTTGTGATGAAGCACATACAACAGTACCACCAGGACACATACAGAAAGTGTATGCACCTCTGCCATGTGGTGGATGACAAGCAAGTTTGTAATCAGCAGCTTTAAGTTTAGGATGATTTTTGAACTCACCATACTGAACAGAATTGATATATTCCTGGGGATGTTCAATTCGAGCTCCAACTGAAAAAGGCTTTTGCATCATATTGATACCTTTACCATAGAGCATTTCAATAGTATCTCGTGCAGAATGGCCAACAGACAAAACAACTGCATCTGTTTCAATATCTTTTTCTTTGCCGTATTTATCAGTAACAGTTACTCCGTGGATAAAACTATTTGCCACAATTATATTTGTAAGCTGTGTTTCAAAAAGGACTGTTCCACCAAGAGAAATTATTTCCTCACGAATATTTTTAACTGTTTCCTTAAGTTTATCTGTACCGATATGTGGTTTCGCATTAGTAAGGATATCGTCAGGTGCACCATGTGACACAAATTCCTCAAAAACGAATCTACAACGACTATCCTTAATACCTGTTGTTAGTTTTCCGTCAGAAAATGTTCCTGCACCACCCTCACCATACTGAATGTTGGATGTTTCATCAAGAATACGATTTGTCCAGAAATTATTAACATCAGCAGTTCTTGAATCAATGTCTTTACCTCGTTCAATAACTATCGGACAATGTCCACTTCGTGCAAGAATAAGGGCTGCGAACATTCCTGCAGGGCCAAAACCTGCAACAACAGGTGGCAAAGTGCTTTTTCTGTTTGATTCAGGAATTTTATATTCATATTTCTGGCACTTAATAACACGATTATTGTTAAGACTTTCAATAATCTTATCTTCATCACCGTCAATTGTCACATCAACAGTAAAAACAAAGCGTACCTCTCCTTTACGACAATCCACACTCTGCTTGAAGATTTCTGTTTTCAAAATTCTGTTTTTATTTAATTTTAATGTCTTGGCTGCAGCGTCTTCAATATCATGAAAATCGCAGTCAAGGTCGAGTTTAATTTCATTTATTCTGAGCATTGTTTATCCTCTCACCGATAGTGTAGCCTGCAGTTCTGCCTGAACTCCAAGCCCACTGAAGATTATATCCACCACAGTCACCATCAACATCAAGTGCTTCACCACAACAGAACAAGTTTTTAACAAGCTTTGATTCCATTGTTTCAGGGTTGAACTGTGAACAATCTGCACCACCTGCTGTAACCTGAGCAAAATCAAAGCCACGAGCAGTTTTAACCTTTATTTTCCAACATTTACAAAGCTTTGCAAGTGCCAGAATTTCACTATCTCTTAATTCGAATATACGACCATTAGGTGCAATATGACATTCCTTTAATAAGGTTATGCACAATTGCTTATTCATAATACCGATAAGAAGATTTTCACAAAGTCCCGTTCCAAATTCACGACGATTAAAGATATATTCCTCAATTTCTTCGTCAGTAAAATCAGGTGTTACATCAAGATTTATATGAATATTGTTTGACGGAGACATTGACACAAATCGTGACAACTGCATAATCGGAATACCTGAAAGTCCGTAATCAGTAAACTGAACTTCTCCGTGATTTTCAAGTGCTTTTTTACCGTCAATAATCAAATCCATTTTACAAACAGAACGAACACCCTTAAGTGCTTTTGTAAAATCATCACAATTAAGGGAAACAAGTGCAGGTGCAACAGGAGTAATCTTATGTCCCATCATTTTAAGAAGTTCATATGAATCTCCGTCTGTACCGTGAACCTTTGCTGCTTTACCACCTGATGCCACAACAACATAATCGAATCTGTCACGATTGTTTATTACCAATTTATCAACCACACCATTGAATACGGATTTAAGATGAACGGCATTATAATCACATACTGTTTCAATACCCAATCTTGAACATTCAAATCGCAATACATCAAGAACTGAAGAAGCTTGATTAGACAAAGGATATACTCTACCCTCTTCCTCTGTTCTTGTGTAAAGTCCCAATTCATTGAAGAACCTTATATTACTTTCAGGATTATATTTTTCAAGTGCAATTTCTGAAAATGCAACATCACCACGAAAACCTGAATTTTCTGCATTGGTATTAGTCAGATTACATCTGCCATTACCTGTAACAAGTATTTTTTTACCAATTCGTGAAAGCTTTTCAAAAACGGTAACCTTAACTTCGTCCTTTTCTTTAACAGTGTGCATAAGTTCAATTGCACAAGCAAGTCCTGATGCTCCACCACCGATTACAGCAACCTTATACACAATTATTCCTGCCTTTCAAGATATTCGTAAAGCTTATCTATAGTGCTTGAACTCATTACGTGTTCCATCTGACAAGCCTCATGCTCTGCAGTTTTTTCGTCAACACCCAAAGTATCAATAAGAAAATGCTTAATTAACTTATGTCTTCTCAAAACATTTGCAGCATAACTTTCTCCTTGAGGAGTGATTTCAATATCACCATATGTGACATGTTCAAGATAACCGTTTTGTTTAAGCGTATTTATTGCACGATTAACACTTGGCTTTGAAACACCAAGGAATTCTGCAATATCGGTAATTCTCACATTATCTTTCTGTTTTGAAATAATAAAAACTGCCTCAAGATAATCTTCAAGTGAAGATGTCATATTATACATATTATTTTTCATATCACTGTACCTTTTCAAAAATAAATCATCATATTCTATCACAAAATTAGCCAAATAGTCAATAAGGCTAACAAATAATTGAAGTTTATGAAAACAAAAAATAATGGCGAGGTCAAGACCCCGCCCTACTATATGATATTATGGTTTGCTTGTTACTTTGCTGTTTACAATTGTGATAATTTCTTGCCTTTCCTCGTCATTCATTGCACGAAGTTTTGCAATCAAAGAAATTTCTTCCGATGAAAGCTGTGAAACATACTTTGCATCCAAATCTCTTTCATAATTATCATCTTCACTCACAACTTCAACATAAGAATCTTCAAAAAAACTATCTATCGGAAGTTTGTAAAAATATGACAACTTTGACAGAGTTTCAAGTTCCACACTTCGTCTACCTGTTTCATAACTACAATACGTTGAACGGCTTATACCCAAAGCGTCAGCCACCTGATATTGTTTTAATTTGTTTGCACATCTGATAATTTTCAACTGTTTAGAACAACTCATATTATCACCTCATATAGTGTATTATACAATATGAAATCCATCCTCGCAATAAAAAAGTTGCAAATTTCTTTCTATATGGTAAAATATACATATAGAAAGGAGAATTATATGATTTATTTTGTCATAGCTCTTATTTTTATTTGCTTACTTTTATTTGTTATTGCCATTAAAATTATGGACTTTGCAGGTTTTTCAAAACGTTGTGAAGGAAATGAAAATTTAAAATATTTAAAGGCAAAGAATTTTGATAACCTCAATGCAATGCCTGTTAGTTTCAAATCTAATAAAGGTCAAACACTCAATGGTTTCCTTTACAGCAATGCAAAGGTTGACAATTATAAAGCACTCATTGTTTTTTCTCACGGTATGGGTGCAGGTCATCTTGCATATACTACTGAAATCAATTATTTTGCACAAAAGGGTTACCTTGTATTAGCCTACGACAACACAGGTACTTGTTCATCCGAAGGTGACAAGCTTTATGGTTTTGCTCAAGGTATTATCGATTTGAAACACGCATTGGATTTTGTTAGCACACGAGATGATTTAAAGGTTTTACCACTTCTTCTTGCCGGTCATTCATGGGGTGGCTACAGTGTTTGTAATGTTTCAACAATTGCTCCAACAGCCCCTATTAAAGGAATTGCTGCATTTTCTCCATTCAACTCAATGAACAAACTTATCCGTGATAATGCAAGGTTAAAAACAAGAGCAAACCTTTCAATATTCAGTCCGTTTTTTGATTTGATTAACCTTTTACGATTTGGCAAAGCAGGAATTCTTCGTTCATGTGACAGTATTAATAATAACAAAATTCCAACACTTGTATTACATGGTGGAAATGACTTACAGGTAACACTGAAAAACAGTCCTGTTGGCAAAAAACATAAAATTAGCAATAATCCAAACGCAAGAACCATTCTTTGCGATAGCAAATATCATAATATTTACCTTGCAAAAGATGCTGAACAGTATCTTAACGACATATTTGCAAAAATCGAGTCTCTTGGTGCTAATTCTCCTGAAGCATATGAAGTTTATCAGAATATCGATTATTCTCTTATTACAAAAGAAGATTTGACAATTATGGATACTGTTAACTCTTTCTTTGAAGAATGTATTATGAAAAGAGATTTCTTAAACGAATAAGGTGATAACAATGTTTGGAAAAAGTACTGATTATTCAAAGCTTACTCAATACAGCAATGAAATGACAACCAAAAAGAATAACTATTCTTTCTTAAACAAAAAATATGCCATTGAGAAGCAAACTGTGCTTCTTGGTGACTCAATTACTGATTTTTTCAACTGGTATGAGTTGTTTTATGATTTTTCAAAATCAAGTGGTCAGGCTGTTTACAACAGAGGCATAAGTGGTGACACAACAGATCGACTTCTGGAGAGACTTCAGGAAAACGTTCTTGATATCAAGCCAAAAAATATTGTTCTTCTTATAGGTACAAACGATATTGGTCGTGGTCTTCCACTTTCTTTGAGTATAGAAAATCTTGAAAACATTATAAAATCAACAAAACAACAATGTCTGGATGTAAACTTCATTATCGAAGCAGTTTATCCTATCAACGAAAATATGCGTGATAAGTTCGAAAAACGAAGTAACAAAAAGATTGATGAAATGAATAAGGAGTTTATCAAAATCTGTGAAAAATACAATTGTGTATGGATTGATTTTACTGATGAACTTAAAGACGAAAACGGAAATTTGAAAAAAGAATACACATATGACGGACTTCATATTAACGCTCCAGCTTATGAGATTGTTGCTAAAAATGTTATTCCGTTACTTAAATAAAATGTAAAAAGGTATGTGAATTACTCACATACCTTTTCTTTTTACTCTACAAAGTTATTTTCGTGCACACCCTTTGCAATATCTGCACATACACTATAAATGCTATATGGATCTCGTCCTTCCTTTGCACCTATTGTTAAAATAACAACTCCTGTTTTTGTTGCTCTGTCATAAGTATAAAGGCTATATACACCATATGCACTACCTGTATGATACTGTAATTTCTTACCACCATAGAACTTATATCGTGTAAGCACAGGCATACCCTGACCAATTTTTCCATTAACTCTTGTGGACTGTACAGAATGAATAAGTTCAATGCTTTCTGATGATAAGTAACGCACACCATCATAAATACCATCATTCATCAACAATGTAAGGAGCTTTGCATAATCTGTTGCACTCATAGTAAGTCCGCCTGAATACAACTTAAATCCTTTACCTGCAGTTTCAGTAAAACTCAACTGATTTTGTTGAGTTCTCACACCTCTTGCAACATTGTGGTTATCATCATACAAAACTGCTATTTCATTCGCATTTAATAACGCTGGAATATATGATGCTTCTATACCCATTGGATTAAAGAAGTATTCATTAAGCAAGGTTGTTACACTTTTACCTGTCACCAATTCACATATTGTTCCCACAATTCCATAAGCAAAATTGTTGTATTCATAATGTGTTCCCGGTTCATATTGTGTGTATGCTGAAGGCTTTTGAAGATGACTCTGCAACTGTTCAAGAGAATGAACATAACTTGCATTCACCAGACCTGATGAATGAGCTAAAAGCACTCTTAATGTGATTGGTACATCAGGATATGACGGATTCTGTACAGTATAGCCAAGATACTCTGAAATATCAGTATCAATATCAAGCATTTCATCATCAATAAGTCGATAAACCACTAATGCAAGAATGGTCTTTGACAAAGATGCAACTCGGATTTTTGTATCTGATGTCATTGGTCTTACATTTTTTTCTGCCCATCCATATTCTGCTGTTGCATGAACCTGACCATCAACAATTGTTGCCACTTGAATACTCATAGCATTGTATTTGACCGCTGTTGCAGTTACAAGTGACTGAAGAGAGTCAACAATTATTGGTTGTGTCGGCTTTACAGTTGTTGTCTCCTGAGGAATTGTAGTTGTCTCTGTTGTTTCTTCCTCTGTTGTAGTTTCTGCAGTGGTACTTTCCTCAGTAGTTTGTTCCTGAGTGGTGCTTAGTGTTGTTTCAAACTGTTGATTTACAGGTTTGTCCTTTTTCATGAATGTTATTGAAACCACTACAATAACAGCAGATAAAACAACGCATAAAAACTTCAATAATCTTTTTTTCATTTCATCTTACGCCTTCATTCGTAAAAATTACAACGAATAATATACCAATTATAGCATAATTTGTCAATAAAAAAGAGATTTGGTCGAAAGTGTCATATACTTTTCAAATCATCAGTTGCGGGATTTTCAATTAATTTTCCCTTTTCTGTAAATCTTGAACCGTGACACGGACAATCCCATGTATGCTCTGCACTATTCCATTTCAACGCACATCCTAAATGAGGACAACGCTTTTTTGAGGGAGTCAGAAGTCCTACTGTTGTTTCAAAAGCATTGATTGGAAGTTGTAGTGTGAGAATACTTCTTGCTGGTGAAAAAAGTTGCTCATATTCATTGGTTTTATTAAGAATCATATCACAAAGCAATTCTGCTGACACCATTGAAGAAGTCATACCCCATTTATTAAAGCCAGTTGCTACAAAAACATTTGGAATTTTTTTTGAATATCTGCCGATATACGGAACGGAATCAAGACTCATACAATCCTGCGTTGCCCAATGATATTTAATAGGTAATTCAGGATAATGAATTGCCCAGAAAGACTTTAATTCACGATAATTCCCACCATCTTTACCTGTTCTGTGGTCGCCACCACCTATTAGAAGATAGTTTTTATAATTTCGAAATGACATTCCTTTTTTTGCTTCATCAACATACATTCCGTCGATTTGTGGACCATCTTGTAATGCTAAAACATAAGAACGTTCCTGATAAAGTTTGATAAAATATCCGCCATACTTATTCATAAATGGAAAATGAGTTGTCACAATAAAATAATCTGCTGTTATTTCTGCTTTTTCCGTGATTGCCTTATTGCCACGGATTTCGATAACCTTTGTGTTTTCATAAATTGTCAAATCTTTTGAAATATGCGACAAAAATTGTAACGGATTGAATTGTGCTTGATTTGGGAATTTCACTGCACCTGCAATCTCAACAGGAACAGGTATTTCAGTACAGAAGTCAGGATTATATCCTAACCTTACCAATGCATGAAGCTCATCATTGATTTTTTTCGGACTGTTTACTGAATAAACATAATTATCTTTTCTTTCGAACTCACAGGAGATATTTTTACACAATTCAGCATATTTTTTCAAGGCATTTTCATTTGCATTGAGATACATTTGTGCTTTTTCGATTCCGAAATTTTTAATTAATTTATCGTAAATCAATCCGTGTTGTGAAGTTATTTTGGCAGTTGTATTTTGTGTCACACCTTTACAGATTCTATCAGCCTCAAGAATTACACAATCAACACCATTATGTTTCAACATATAACCACATAAAACACCTGTAATCCCACCACCGATAATAGCAACACTCGTTTTTATATCTCTATTTAGTTTTGGAAAAGTCTTAAATTCAGATTCAGCAGACCATACAGATAACATATTAATTTCCATAGCCTTTCCGGCTACAAATTTGTATGAAACACGAGCATCACTCCTTGCTGTAGCCGTACAAGGCGTGATGGACATAAAATTAGATTAGCGTGATTTTTCACGCTAATCACCTGTAATAGTATTAACAAAAAAGACCACTCTTAATTAAAAGAATGGTCTTTAATTTATAATTTAATTAAATTTTGGTAAGTAGTCACCGTGAACTTCGATTAAATCGTCAACCATTTTCTTGATTGTGTCAATATCGAGTTCACTTCCAGTATGTGGGTCAAGCATTGCAGCCTGATAAATATGCTCTTTCTTTCCTGTAACAGCCGCTTCAATTGTAAGCAACTGAACATTGATGTTTGTCATATTCATTGCAGCACACTGAACAGGTATTGGACCAACGTGACAAGGATGAATACCTCTGCCATTTACAAGACAAGGCACTTCAACACAAGCATTTTCAGGTAAGTTTGTAATAAGATGTCCTGTATTGAGAACATTACCACCAATCTGATATGGGTCACCCGTTACCATTGATTCCATAATTCTTGAAGCATATTCATTTGAACGTTCATGCTCTCTAACGCCCTTCTCAAGCATTTCAGCATAGTCTTTTTTCCATTTTTCAATCTGACTCACACAACGACGTGGATATTCATCAAGCGGAATGTTATATCTTTCAATAAGTTCAGGATATTTGCTCTTTATATAGAACATATTGTACTCGGCATTATGTTCACTTGATTCTGTGCAATAATAACCAAAATTCTTGATATAATCCATACGGACTTTATCGTCTGCATCAGGTTTTTGCATATAAGCATCAACTCTTGACTTGATTTCAGGATAAAGGTCAATACCATTTTTATCCTTGATTTCAAGAAGCCACGCCATATGGTTGATACCTGCAATAAGCTCTTTTCTGCCCTCTAACTTGTCTTCCATTTCCAAAGTTTTAAGAAGATGTCTTGAACAACCCTGAACACTATGGCAAAGACCAACTGTTTTAACACCTGTGTATCTCTGCATATAGCCTGTAAGCATTGCCATCGGATTAACATAGTTTAAGAAAAGTGCATCAGGACACACTTCTTCCATATCGTCAGCAAAGCCTTTCATAACAGGAATTGTACGAAGTGTACGCATAATTCCACCCATACCGAGAGTATCACCGATAGTCTGTCTTAAGCCATATTTCTTTGGCACTTCAAAGTCAATAATTGTACAAGGGTCATAAAGACCAACCTGAATAGCATTAACAACGAAATCAGCACCTCGAAGTGCATCTTTTCTATTTTCTACACCAACATAGCACTCGATTTTGCCATATCCACCTTTAGCCTTTCGCATAGCCTCAAGGATAACACGGCTTTCTTCAAGTCTTTCACCATCAATATCATAAAGAGCAAAAACGCTGTCTCGAAGTGCTTCTGTACACATGCAGTCACCTATAACATTTCTTGCAAAAACAGTACTTCCTGCTCCCATAAATGTAATTTTCATAAAATTTGCCTCCCCTGTTGGATATATGTTCATTGTAGCATAAATGAGATAAAATTCAATATAAAATAGGGATTTTATATATTCTTCGAGTTCGAATCTTCCGTCCCTTCGGGACAAAAAGAAAACAGCCACACTTTGTGTGACTGCTTCTTTTTGGTGATCCACCGGAGCGACCGTCTGCTTCGGCTTCGCCTTGCATACTGCTCGTTCGACATAAATGTCTCACGCCTTTTGCTAAAAACGATTCCCCGAATCGTTTTCTTGACGCAAAAACTCTTCGAGTTCGAATCTTCCGTCCCTTCGGGACAAAAAGAAAACAGCCACACTTTGTGTGACTGCTTCTTTTTGGTGATCCACCGGAGATTCGAACTCCGGACACCTTGATTAAAAGTCCAATTAAAATGGCTATAAATCAAGTCAAGATTTCATTATTACGATATGTAATACGAATATAACAACCCTTAATCATTTTATTAAACAATAAAATTGATATCCTGCAAGTATTATAAATACAATTCCAATTATTACTAAAGCAGAACAAACAAGCGTAATTACAATTTTTATTATGTTTGCTTTTTTTTGCACTATCTTACTTAAGATGATGACAGAGATCGAGATTACCACAAAAAAGCCAGTTTTAAATAAGCGATTCTTAACCTGTATATCACCTAAAGAAGATACCCAAGAAGCATAAAAGAATTCTTTTATTATCCATATAATGCCTAACACCACAAATAATACAATCAATATCGCATCAACGTATAGCATATATTGATATCTACATTTGAACTTTTTGAAAAAACCACACTTTGAATCACAAAACAAACAATTATGTAATTCGTAAAGATTTTCTTCAATAAAACTATCATCAATGTTTATTTTATATCTATCTTTCAATGATTTTAGGCTTATAGAAAAGTGCTGACACTGCATTCCTATATCTTTCCCGCTCATCTTAGCAATTATAAACGAAAATAAAAAAATTAAATTCACCAAAATAAAGCTCGTAGCCAATACAAATATAGTTGAAGTAAACATATCACCACTTATTGCTTTTAGGACCTCGTTAGTAATAGTAACTCCACCAAAAACAGCCGCCGCAATTGTCATAAACAGACCTAAAATAGAAATCGTATTGTTAAGTAAACTTTTTGACTCATTTGTTGCCTTGAGTAGGTTTCTCCTTGCTGTACTGATTTTCTCAGATGTTTTATCAACATTCTCTAAAAAAGATGTTTCCAAATCATTTATATTTGTTGTCAAACCACCTATATCTTTTTTCATTTTTTTTAAAGAACTGTCCAATGTATCAAGATGGTCCATATGTTTTTTTTCAATCATTTTTGATGTCAGGTTATATGATTGTAATGCAATGCCATCATATTCTGAACATAAATAATTAATTTCTTTGAACATGCGATGAAAAATTGCTTTCAAATCTTCTATATACAGTTCGCCATTTTTTTCATAATGTTCTTCGAATATATCAAAAAGCTTTCTAATTTCATTTTCTGTAACAATACCATCCGATAGTGTTTCTTCTCTTAGTGTCTTTTGTCCAACAATTTTAACAATGGAAAATCTTACTCCTTGAACAACATAAACATTAATATATGTTGTTTTATTTTTACCAGCATTATGTATAATGTTAACCATTTTAATCAAGTTTTCTTCCAAACACTTCTTCGTGTCAAGTTTTTCAGAATCTGTATCTTTTTTATTCATTAGATAACTAAAACAAATATCACAAAAATTCTCCGAAAAAGTTATAACTTGTTCATGAAGTTCTGACATATAAAACTTTCCTTTAATTAAATTTCAGCGTTAAATGTAACAAAGTTTACAATAGGATTCCCCATATCCTCAACTGGAATTGAATTTAAATAATTTCTTAAATCTGTATTACTTTGAATTATTCCAATTTGATAATATTGTCTGTGTAATGATAATGAGCACATCACTTTACCTATACTGTCTCCAGAATACATCCCAAATCTTTGATATGTTGTTCTTAATATATTTTTTTCCCTATCGGGCATATCATTAACCTTAAAAAAACATGTCGAATTAGATGTTTCCTCTTCGACCACTAACAAAGCATCATCTGGAAGAATTTCATCTTTTTCTCTATGTTCTCCATCAAAAATAACATTTGGATATGTTTTTGATATAAAGTCTATAGAAAAACAACTGTCTTTAACAACTATATCATCACTAAATAACAACTCGTTATCCTCACAAAGCGACCTCATTTGTGCAATAACCAGTAATTTTTGTATCACTGCAGACCTACAATGCCTATCAGAGTTATAAAAAAGTGAAATTAAATAATTTGCCGCACTTACTACACTTATCATTTTACAATCATCCTTCTTACGATGGTGCCAATTACTAACATCATCGTTTTTCTTATTTCCCTTCGGATTACACACCGATTGATTTTTCGAAGAACAAAAATATCCTTTCAAATTTACATTAGTAACGATACTATTACCAACGAAAAATTCTAAATCATTATTCGGTCCCAATTTAATAATAATTTTATCAGCATGTGCGCGGAAAATCAAGGCCTCAGGAGATTTTTTTGTCATATTTTGCGAATTTTTTTTGCGTAGAGAGAATCTTTTCATATTATTTATCCTTTATTAAAATTAAAATCACTATATTATTATACATCTCCTTTGAGTAATATGACGAAACGTGTTAGATAGTAATGTCACTATTAAATGAATAAAGGCGCACTTACTCATATTATGCCAAAAAAACACTCCTACACTGGCAAATAGCCTTTGTAGGAGTGTTCCGATTTATAGATTAATCAATTGTGAAGTGTTCATTGTAAAATTCTTAAACTTTATTAAGCTTATGAACATACTCATTTAATTTTGATGATGCTAATTCCTTTCGGTTCATACGAACATGGGTGTAAATATCTCTTGTGAGCTGAATTGTGGAGTGTCCCATCAGACCTTGTGCGACCTTTTCATCTATTCCTGCATCGTATAAAATGGTTGCATAGGCGTGTCGTAATTGATGTGGTGTGAAGCTCGTATTCGTTTCTTTTTGATACTTCATCCACTTTTTACGGAAAGATGATTTTGTCAGCGGTGAATTGCCGCCAAATACATAATCATCCTGAGAACAGCCTTGTGACATCTCTTTTAATCTGTTATACAAACAATCAATTATGACTATCTCTCTGATACCTGCATCACTTTTAGGATGTGGTGATACAATAGGCACATTTTGATTTGCACCGCTGTAGTTTACACTTTTGCTTATACTGATTGTCTTTTTCTTAAAGTCTATATCTTTCCATTGTAGTGCGAGAGCTTCGCCACGACGACACCCTGTAAAGAGTATTAAGTAAGCAAACATTCCAAAGGATGCATCTGCTGACTGCATTACTATTTCAATTTCATCATCAGTAGGCATTTCTCTTTTTGCTTTTGGAAGATTACGAGGAACTGATACAACTGAAACAGGATTGATGTCAATATATTTATTTAAAACAGCATCTTTAAAGATAAGATTTAAAACTATTCTTTGTACTCTTACCGTCTGTGCAGAGTATCGCTGTTTTGCCATACGGTCTAAAACTCGCTTTATATCTATTGATGTAATATCTTTTATCTCCTTACCATCAAAAGCATCTACAGCTCGTTTATATGCAGGTTGATAACTAATCTGTGTACCACCCTCAATGTTGTTGCAATGACTCTCCCACCATTTATCAGCCACGAATGAAAAATACACTTTTTCACTTTCTGACAGTTGTCTTTCAAATGCTTTTACTTTTTCTACAAGTTCAAATTCATCTTTATAATAAAAGTGCTTTCGTATCTTTTCACCATTAATGGTGAATGTCATAACCTTTTCATAATATCCGTCTTTTCTCTTTGATTTCATTGTATCACCTCCTGATTATTGTTTTAATCATTATTCTCATAAATTGAAAATCAAACCACTGGTGTTGCATCAAAAAGAAGCGATGTACAAACACCAACAAGCACTGATAAAATTGTAAGTATCCATCTGATAATTAGATAGTTTTTTGACATCGCCAATTGTTTTTCTGCCTCTTTATCTTTCTTGGTAATCTTTATTTTTGAATATCCTAATTTGTACCGAAGAATTCGATTATATTCGTCTATTTTATTTTTAAACTCTTGCTCACTTATTTCCGCATTTGTAAATCCAATAAAATCATCGTACAAACCTTCAGGCAAAAGATGATAATTTTCATTAACAACATTACCAATTTCAGTAAAAAGTTTTTTCTTTTTTGCTGTTTTTAGTATGTAATGGATTGGTGAAACAACTTTTAAATACTGTTCTTCTAATATGTTAGAAGACTTATCGTTTTTTATACCGAGTCGCGTTACAATATAAGTTACCCAACATGTTATAACGGGCATAGCAATTAATGCTATATCCTTTAAATTTTCCATTTTTTCACATCCTATTTAATAACAGTTACACAAACTACAATCCCAATATCTGTCTTTTCTTTGCATCAAATTCTTCTTGTGTTACCAAGTTAATTTAAATGAGCATTCAGCATTATGCATACTTTCCATAGTTATATTATAAAAATCTACAGTTACGATATTATCGTCGCTGTTTAATCCGTAAGCAACAGATGCAGTGGCAGTTTTTCCCTGACTAATATTTGTAGTTGGTTTTATTGAAGTGTCAGGATAAACGGCAAGAGCGTTACCGTCGTTATCATAAGTTCGGAGATATAAATAACTAACAACGACATCAGAGTCAAAAGAAATGTTTTTATATTCATATTCCAAAATAACAACTCGTTGTGGATTATCATCTGCATATTGATTTCGTTTGGAAGTCTCTCTTACGCCTGTAAACTTCAGTGAATAGTCACCACGGCTCGTGTTAACTGTTACAGTGTCACCAATCCCATATACCTTTTCATCGTCATTCTGCTGAACATTATCAACTTGACTATTGTTTGTTGTGTTTTCGGCACCTGAACTGCTATCATCTCCACTTAACAAAGCAACAAAAAATACACCAAATATAATAATCACAACAATAAGAGCAGTCAAACAGCCGTTTGGTTTTTTCTTCTTTTCTGTTAACTTAACATTCTTTTTTCTCTTTGAGACATTTTCACTTGTACCAGTTGTATAATTATAACCACAACTTGCACAAAAATTAGCTCCATCATTGTTTTCACATCCACATTTAGGACAATACATAACCATTTCTCCTTTTATATAAATATACTATTATTATATAAATCGTACATTCAAGACATTTTGTGACAAGAAATTTCAGTTTTCTTCCTCAAGTCCGTTTTTAAGGACTGTTTCATTTTACCTATTGACTTTTTTGAAAAAACTCGCTACAATAAATATTGTAAACGAACATTTGTTCGATGCAGAAAGGAGTGCCAATGTCTGATAGTGAGTTTATTAAAAAAGCAATGCAAATTATCTGTGGTGGTGATGCTCCCCTGGTTACCATTCCACAATTGGAAGAAATCATTTCAACATATTTACTGCAGCTTGAAGATAATTAAGAAAGTCCTCCCTCTTGTCTTCAGGAACAGTTCTCAAAAGTTTAATGACTTCCAACTCATAATCTGTAAGCACCGACTCAGATGTTGGTGCTTCTTTTTTCATAGGAACATCATAACCCATTAACCATGCCTCACTGACATCAAGTGCTTTGGAAATCAAATACACCCTGTTTTGTTTAGGCTCAAACGAACCTTTTATATATTGTGACATTGCACTTTTTGGGATGCCTGTTTTTTTGCATAGTTCGGTTTGAGTCATTTTTCGCACAGTTAAAGCATACGCGATTCTTTCCGCACAACTTATCTTATCCATTTTCTCACCTCTCTTGATATAATACCATTATAGTTTAGAAAAATCAACACAAAATTTCTAAAAAACTAAAAGAAGTTTAGAAAATGTGAAATTATATGTTGACAACTACGAAATGTTGTGATAATATTAGTTTAGAATTTCTGAACAGGAGGTGCTTTGATGATATTTGATTATTCGGCTCTTGAAGGCAGGATTAAAGAATACGGATATACGCAAAAAACATTTGCTTCAAAGATAAGAATGTCGCCCGCCACTCTTTCACAAAAACTTGGAAGTAGTGCGTTCTTTAAGCAAAAAGAAATTGTCACTATCTGTAGAATATTAAAAATTGCCAAAAAAGATATAGGCAAATTTTTTTATACCGTAAAAGTTTAGTTTTTCTAAACTTAAGGAGGCTTATATGAAAAAAAGAGCTTACTCGTCGCACAGACATATCTCAAAATTAAACTCATTTACAGTCTTTGTGTCACAATATTCATACAACGGTATGGTCTGTGTGATGAATAAGCTCTGTGAGCAAAGAAAAGGACGGTGTCAATATGCCAAGAGAAAAAGAACTATATCGAGAATACATTGTCAGGCTCGATGAAAAATTTCCTGACAAGGACCATTTATCTCAAAAGGAATGTGCGACTTTTTTGGGCATAGACCCTCGCACAATAAAAAAGCGTTACGGAATTTCCAGAAATGGAATTCTTAAATTGCAATTTGCAAAAATATTAAGTTAAAAGGAGTGTTACAAATGAGTAAAGTAACAGTAGAACCAAACACAAAACGAGTCATTATTGAGGGCGTATCAGATGAAATGATTAAGTCCCTTCTTGGTAATGGAACTCTCACCACGCTTGATAAAATCAAACCCGGTGAAATAGTGAAAGCAGGAATGTTTGAGATTATTGTTCTCGAACATCTTGAGGAAGGTACAGCCATCCTTTTCAAAAATGCTTTTGAGGAGAGAATGCAGTTTGATTCCAAATCAGGCAATTGGATTTCAAGTGATTTGAGAAACTATCTTAATACTAATTTCTATAAAACACTTTCATTGAATTTCGGTGCTGAAAACATTATTGAACATACGGTTGACCTTACAACTGTCGAGGGTAGCAAAAAGTATGGTTCAGTACAGGATAAGGTAAGTCTTTTAACCTGTAGTCTTTTCAGTAAGTACCACGATATTCTTGAAAAATATAAACTTGATAAATGGTGGTGGCTCTGTACACCTATCGATGTTCCAAACTATGACGATTGTGTCCGTGCCGTCGACGACTGTGGAATTCTCGACTATGGCTGCTGCTACAGTGACGGTGGGGTTCGTCCGTTTTGCATCTTAAAATCTAATATCTTTGTATCTAAAGTGGAGGGATAAAACTATGACATTAGCAGAAATTCAGGTAGGAAATACTTGTAAAACAGAAACAATGGAACACATCGTTCTTGAACATCTTCCTGATGGGAAAACAGTTTGTATTGCAAAGAACATTGTAGAAAGAATGATATTTGATGAAAAGAAAGGCATTTACACAGATTCAAATATCCGTAAACATCTCAACTCTAAATTCTTGGACGAGCTTTCTGCAGAAGTTGGTGCTGAAAACATTATTGAACATACGGTTGACCTTACAACTGTCGAGGGTAGCAAAAAGTATGGTTCAGTACAGGATAAGGTAAGTCTTTTGACATGTGACCTTTTCCGTAAGTATCACGACATTCTTGAAAAATATAATCTTTGTACTTGGTGGTGGCTTGCTACTCCTATCGCAGTTCCAGGATGGGACGACGTTGTCCGTGCCGTCCGCAACATTGGAATACTCGTCTATCTCTACTACTACTGTGTCGGTGGGGTTCGTCCGTTTTATATCTTAAATTCTTCAATCTCGGTATCTTAACAGGAGCAACATATGGGACAAGACAAAACCAAAGAGAAAGAAATGCAAGTAATAATCAAAGCAAAGGAACTATCATTTTACACTTTAGAGATTACATCAAATTGTAAAACATTCCCTAAAAAGTTTCGATTCACACTTGTAGATAGAATGCAGCGAAAGAGCTTTGATATATACGAAAGACTTTTGGAAGCAAATCGTGCAAGAGTTGAAAACAAAATTCTCAGATATGACTTGCAAACAAATGCAATTACTTATTGCGAAGAGCTTCTGTTTTACATAGAGAGTTCGTTAAGGTTAAACCTTATTACTCCCAAAAGAGCAGAATATTGGTCGAGTCTTGTTTCAGATGTTAAACACATGACACTTGCATGGAGAAAAAGGGATAAAGATAGATAAAGCACAGGCTATACGTTGATCTCTGTTTTTTGTGTCCGTGCCGTCAACAACAATGGAATACTCAACTATAACTACTACAACAATGACGGTGGGGTTCGTCCGTTCCGGTGGATAGCGAGAAAAAGTAGGCAATATGCCGAAATCAGTGCATCACCATCAAAAGAACGCATAGCCTTTCCCTTAAATAATATGACAGATTTTGAAAAAGTAACATCTTTTGAAAGCCTTTACCGTGCTTATCGCAGAGCAAAGCAAGGCAAGGGGTATAAAATGAGTGCTGCCAAGTTTGAAACAATGGCACTTGACGGAATTAATCGCCTAAAAAACCTGCTTGAAAAACGAGAATATCGAATAAAAGGATATTTTGAATTCAAAGTTTACGAGCCGAAAGAACGAGTTATTAAAGCAGGTGCTTTTGTTGACAAAATTGTACAACACAGTCTTTGTGATAATGTTCTGCTGCCGAAACTTGCCTCTGCATTCATTCGTAACAACTTTGCAGGACAAATTGGTAAAGGAACATTGTTTGGTTTAGAAACACTTAAAAAAGATATGTTGGATGCCTATACCATGCATGGTATGAACATCTACATATTAAAAGCAGATGTAACTAAATTCTTTTATAACATAGACCACGAGATATTAAAGAAACTCGTGGCCGAACAATTCACAGACGACGGCATCAGATGGCTTTGTAATCTTATTATCGATAGCACCGATGGAAAAGGTTTGCCATTAGGTAATCAGACATCACAGGTATTCGCACTTCTTTATCTTAATGGATTGGACCATTACATTACAGAAACACTTGGTATTCAATATTACGGTAGATATATGGATGATTTCTATTTAATACATCAGGATAAGGACCACCTTAAATACTGCCTTAAAAAGATTACCGAATATGTTAATGGATTAGAATTAACCCTTAACGGCAAGACACAAATTATGCCATTTAAGAATGGTATTAAGTTTCTTGGATTTCATACTTATATTCGTAATGGTAAGGTCGTTTGTAAGATAAGAAATGAGAATAAGCACAACGCTGTTCGTAAATATAAAAAGATGGCCAAGCTTGTCGTAGAGGGTAAGCTCAGCCGTGAAAAGTTTGATGAATGTTATACATCTTGGAAAGCACACGCATCACATGGTGATTGTGATGGAATTATCCATAATCTTGATGAACAGATTAATGAAATATTACAGGAGGATAAATTATGAGATTGCTATGGACCTATTATTTATTGGCTCTGATAGTCATTACAGTAATTTTCGCATTAAGAACAGCATCTTTTTATGATTTAGTCAAAAAGGGGCGTTTAAAGTTCAATCTTGCCACAGACAATGCCAAAAGGCATGAGATAAGAAACAGGACAAAAGAAGCACTAACAGATATGCTCTGTTGGTTAGGAGTCACTCTATTAAGCTTTTTTGCTGTTGTCGATTGCTTTATCAAAGTAATAGAAGGGTGGGATTTTTAATGCAGTTTTGGACTTGCCCATATTGTGGTGCTAATCTTGACTACAATGAGAAATGCGACTGCAAAAAAGAAAAAGCCGTGTCGGCTGCAACCAAACACGGCAAACGCAAAACTATTTACAAGAATATTGTAAACCAAAATAAGGGGGATGTCAAGTGCCAAAAGATGAGGGCTTTATAAAGCTTTTTCGTTCTCTTATTGATTGGGAATGGTTCGACAAACCCGAAACCTTATCAACCTTTATATTCTTGCTTTTGACGGCAAATCATACAGATAATGAGTGGCATGGAACGACCATAAAAAGAGGTCAATTGGTCACAAGTTTAGATAAAATTTGCACAAAAACAGGGTTGTCGGTTGCACAAGTTCGCACATCACTTAAACGATTAAAATCGACAAACGAAATAACAAGCCAAACGACTAACCGTTATTCCTTGATAACTATACGAAATTACGATATTTATCAAGGTGCTATTAACACAGTAATCAACAAGCAAACAACAAACAGCGAACAAACAAGCAACAATCAATCAACAACAAACAAGAATGAAAAGAATGATAAGAATGATAAGAAATATATATATGAGCAAAAAAATGCTTTTTTTGACTCGTTTTGGTGTGCATATCCCAAAAAGAAGAATAAGATACGAGCTCAGGAAGTTTTTAACAGGCTTAATGTGACAGATGATTTATTACAGAAAATTATTACTGCAATTAACAATCAAAAACTTACTGAAGAGTGGCAAAAAGAAAGCGGACGATTTATTCCATATCCTGAAACATGGCTCAAATATCGCAGATGGGAAGACGAAATTCAAATCACGACTTGTCGTAAAGAGGTTTCATTCGATGTTGAATTAGCTGAAAGACAAGCAAGGGAAAATCGCATAGACTTTGGAACAAAAAAGAACCGTCGCAAACGTCACAGTGAGATAACTACATAAAAAAGGAGATAGTCAGATGGTACATAAAAAAACTCGTATGGAGCAGGACCAGTTGGCCGCTGAAATCGGCATGGAATCTGTTGATAAAGAAAAACTATACAACCCAGTAGGAACAATTATTGACTTTATTTTCAAGGCAGGTGACAAGGATGACCGTTGAAAGAAACGAATGTCGTGATTGTGCAACACCTGGCTACCCTTGCCTTGGCAGTTCTTGTCCTCATGCTCACATAAAAGTTCGGGTTTGTGATAATTGCCAAGGAGAAGAAACCTTATACGAATACGAAGGTCAGGAACTGTGTCAGGATTGTTTACTTGAAACAATTCCAAAAGCATCAGAAACGGAGGGTTTTATATAATGGCAAATTTTGAAAGTGGAGTTGCAAGTTACATAACAGCTGTAGCAACAGTAACAGTAACATTCCCTGTTGATTTCAAAGGAAATGCTGATATAAGTTGCAAACAATGCCCGTTCTTCAGCCCATCACGAAGAACTTGCCAACTCAACAAACAGATATGTGAATACCCAGAAAAGTGTGTGGGTAGTCAATGCCCTTTGGACGAGGTAGTGTAATGGAATTAAAAGAAATACATCCTCAGGCTATTTGCAAAAACTGTACACATCACACAGAAATGCCAGGAAGAAAAAACATCGTGTACTGCAAACAATTCTGTGCAACAATGCCAAACAATGGTTGGTGTTGTTACGGAAAGGAAGATAAAAAATGCAATTCAGAGACTTAAGAGCTGATGAAATAGAAATCCGTGTAGGGCAAATATCAGAAGGTAAAGGATGCACCCTGCTCCTCTACAAAGATGCAAGATGTGATATGTCAATTCTTGATGAAACGGTCGGCGCTGAAAATTGGCAAAGAGAACACTATGAGTGCAAAGGAAATTTGTTCTGTCGTGTTGGCATAAATGTTAATTTTGGAAATATCACTCAGCCCGAAAAATGGGTACATAAAAGCGACTGTGGAGCAGAAAGCAAAACAGAAGCCGAAAAAGGCGAAGCATCGGACAGTTTCAAAAGGGCGTGTGTCAATTGGGGCATTGGTCGCGAACTATATACCGCACCATTCATTTGGATTAAATGTCCTAATGTTCGATTAGAAGGGAAGAAAACAAAAGATAAGTTTTCAGTTCATCACATTGAAATCAAGGATAAAAAGATTGTAAAGTTGTCGATTAAAAATGACAGTATTAGTGGAATCGTCTTCGAGTGGGAAAACGGCAAAACGAAGAACATTCAACCACCACCTAACAACACAGGGCAACCACCACAAGCAAGTGTGCAACCACCATCACAACCACAGGTAGATATAGAAAAACAAACTCTTGTGGATAATATTAATGCTCAAATCAGAAAACTGACAACATTAACAGGCTTACAAAGTGAGTTTATCAAAAAGACAGCACAAGCAAATACAAAGTGCGAGGGCGTGACAACCGAAGAACTACGCAAAATTAACCACTATATTGCTGAATGGCTGAAGATGGCAGAACAGGATAAAAATCAATGACAGAAATTCGAGCAAAAATATCAGATATGACATACACAATGAATGGCGAGGCTGTTCTCTCCCTTGCCATTCAGGGTGACGGACGAGCTCTATATGACGAATACAAGGACAAAGATTTGAATGTCGTATTTAAACAATATAGAGCGAAACGCTCCCTTGATGCCAACTCATATTTTTGGGTGTTATGTAACAAGTTGGCAGAAAGAACAAAACTCCCGAAAGATGAGATTTATCGTTCAGCTATAAAGAATATTGGCGGAAATTGCTACACATCCCCTGTTCTTTTAGAGGAAAAAGATAACGCTATCAGAATGTGGGAAAGCCACGGCCTTGGTTGGGTCTGTGAAGATACAGGCTCAAGCAAAATCGAGGGATGCACAAATATAATCTTTTATGCCGGGTCTTCGTTTTATGATACAGAACAGATGTCAAGATTAATTGACAATATAGTTCAGGACTGTAAAGCAGTTGGCATTGAAACAATGACGCCGGAACAATTGCAACTTTTAAAAGAGGAGTGGAAATAATGAATAATGCTGCATGTGTACATGCACACATTACAACAGAAACAAATGAAATTTTAGACAACCTTTGTATTGATGAGGGCGTGACAAAATCTGCTTTAATTGCCACTTTAATTGATGAATTTCTTGATAGGTCAGATATTACTGACATTATAAAACGAGCTCGCAGAATAAGAGCAGGAAGGCAAAGAGAAATATGACAGGAAACTGTGAATTATGCCATAAATATGGTCCTTTGGAAAAACATCACATATTCAACGGAGCTTACAAAAAGAAAAGTGAGAAATATGGGGCAATGATTAATCTCTGTCACGATTGCCACAACGAGCCACCGAACGGCGTACACCATAACGCCAAACGGATGAATGAGTTAAAAGCTCGTGAACAGAAACGAATTATGACCGAATATGGCTTCACAACTGAAGAATTCATTTATGAGTTTGGTAAGAGTTACATAGATGACACCACAGCCTTTGAGGATTTACTCGAACCATATAGACAAGACATTAAAACCCTGAAAAAGCAAATCAACAAACTCAAAAAAGAATATAAGCTTACAGGTTCAGGATATGTAATGTCAAAAATTCAAATCAAAGAAGAGATGTTGAATGACCTGTATCGTACAATAGGACATCTTAAAGGGTATTACAACAAAAAATAAGGAGAAAAAAGCAATGTTAAATTCAGTAATTATTATGGGCAGACTTACCACTGACCCAGAACTCAGAACAACACAAAATAACATCTCGGTAACATCTTTTACAGTTGCAGTTGACCGAAATTATAAAAGTGGTGACGAAAGACAGACAGACTTCATCAACTGTGTTGCTTGGCGTAGTACAGCAGATTTTGTAACAAGATTTTTTAAAAAAGGTCAGATGATTGTTGTTCAGGGCTCACTTCAGGTTCGCAACTATGAAGACAAGAACGGGAACAAGCGTACGGCATATGATGTTGTTGCTGATAATGTTTCTTTCTGCGGAGATAAAAAGCAAGATAATGGTGGTTCGTTTTCGATTCTCCCTGATACATCAGAGTTTTCTGCTCCTGACATTCCAAACTTTGAGGATGATGACGGATGTCCGTTCTAAACAAACCAATTAAAACTGAACTGTTTAATGACAATTTTCAAAACTTTAAGAGATATGGTATTCCAAAAGCACAATTAGTTATTGCCGATATTCCATATAACCTCGGTGTCAATGCATACGCATCAAGCACAGAATGGTATGTAAACGGTGATAACAAACAAGGCGAAAGCAGTAAGGCCGGAAAAACATTTTTTAACACCGATACAAACTTTAATATTGCAGAATATATGCACTTTTGCAATCGATTGCTGAAAAAAGAGCCTAAACAAGCAGGACAAGCTCCGGCAATGATTGTGTTCTGTTCTTTTCAACAGTTACAAACGGTTATTAAGTATGGTGAGAAATATGGATTTATGCATCATATACCACTTGTGTTCACAAAGAACTATTCTGCACAGGTACTTAAAGCTAATATGAAGATTGTAGGTGCTACTGAATATGGTCTTGTTTTATATCGTGAAAAGCTTCCAAAATTCAATAACAACGGAAGAATGATATTTAACCATTTTGAGTGGCGAAAAGACGGTAAAGACATTCCTAAAATTCATCCCACTCAAAAACCTGTTAATCTTCTGAAACAACTAATTGAAATTTTTACCGATGAGGGTGATGTGGTTATCGACCCTTGTGCCGGGAGTGGTACAACTCTTCGTGCAGCAAAAGAACTCAATAGGAGCAGTTATGGTTTTGAAATCGATAAACAATTCTGCAAGAGAGCAAACGAAGAAATGCTATCACAATGCAATATTCAATGTTCCCTTTTTGAGAATCCTGTATATGAACAAATTGGAATGTGAGGTGCAATTCAAATGATTTATAAAATTAATGCTATTCCCCCATCCAACAACAAATATATCGGTCGTGATGACCGTTGGAAGTATCAAGAGGTAAAAAAGGAATGGCAGGGACTGATAAATCTTCTCTGCCGTCCTAAACCACTTAAACCATATCAGAAAGCAATAGTTAAAATTACATATCATTTCAAGGATGACCGTCGTCGTGACCCTGATAACTATTCAGGCAAGTTCATCCTTGATGGTTTAGTCCGTGCAGGAATACTCGCAGATGATAGCTTTGACTGTATCACCCTTGTTTTATGTAAAGGTCAAAAAGACCCTAAAAATCCACACACAATAATCGAGGTGACGGAAGTGCAATGAATGCTACAACATTTTTCACAGAACAACAGTTTATTCAATTAAGAGAACTTGTTGCAAAAGAGGAAATCATTTCAATCTTTACTACGCCATTTAGAAGTAAACATAAGATTAATGGTAACACTTACGAATTATCAATCTCAACAGGTAGATATGTAAGCAACAACGAGTATCATATTACAATTTTCGAAGACCACAATTGCCAAAGTCAATATGGCAGAAATATCGGTGGTGGAAATTATATTGTAGCAAATTTGAACAGTTGGAATGATTTCAAAAACAGCATAAATAGTGCTTTAAAGAAATTTCCTGATTATTCTGAAGACGAAAAACCTGAACAATTTTGCTTATTTTAAGGAGCGATACAACAATGGCAAAGTATTATTGGTACACATTTGAAGATGGCTACAATGTTTGTTGTCGAGGATTTTCAAAGAATGAATTGGCAATTGAAATTAAAAAACACGGCAAGTTGATAAGAAAAGTGAGTGACGACAATGCTTGATATTGTTGCTATGCTTATTCTTTTTGCTTGTGGTATAGCATTTATATTACAAATGATTTCACTCAAAGGGGGTTAGATTATGAACTTGATTATGTGGATTATAGCACTTACTTACGACATCCTTCGTGTAGGTTCATTAAACTTGTTTGCAATTCTAACGCAAATATTCAATTGACTTAAGGAGTAGAAGATGGCAAAAAACAATACATACGTTTGTGTGAAAGAAAAATGTGAGTGGCGAACAAAGATAAATAATTCGTTAGGATTTTGTATGTTAGCCAATGCCCATATAAAGAAAGGTATATCGGTGGAGGTAAATCAAAGATGACATTGTACGAACTGAACAAATTAAGAAAAAGCCTTGAACCTGCACGAAAATTGCAGGCAAAAATCAACAGCAAAAAAAATCTCGTTGATAGTGCATCACCGAATATGTCAGGAATGCCACCATCTGATGGTACATCTAAAGACACAATAATAGCATCTTATCTTGATGATGAAGCAAAACTCAAAAAGATTTACTCAAACATTGTATTATCAAATCGCAAAGCACTTGAATACATAGACTCCATTGATGACGAGATAACAAAGCTCATTTTTATCTATCGTTTCCAAAATGGATATACCTGGGTAAAGGTAGCAATGGAAATAGGCGGAGGAAACACAAAAGATGGAGTATACAAAAAAGTGAAAAGATATTTAGAAAATCACTAAGTTGTCACTTTTGTCACCTTTCTTTGTAATAAACTATAAACTGTGAAGAGCCGTAAGACTGGTCTTTTCCATTTTGACACATCCTTTCGTAAACGGAATAGGGCATCCTATATGGGTGTCCTTTTTCGTTATTAAATATTTCACTTAACGAGGTGGTGATTGTGGCTGCAAGGCTCACAGATAGGCAAAAAAAGAAAATAATAGCAGATTATATTGAGCTTGAAAGCTACAGTGCTGTCGCAAAAAAGAATGGTGTAACAAGACAAACAGTTAAAAACATTGTCACCAAAGATGCAGAAATTGGACAGAAATTACAGGATAAAAAAGAGGAAAACTCAAAAGAGATACTCGCCTACATGGATGCAAACAGAGATAAGGCATGTAGTATCATTGGAAAAATTCTCAACGAACTGGATGATGAATACAGAATAGCATCCACTCCACTAAATCAATTGGCTACCGTTATGGGTATTATCATAGATAAATTCTCCACAACTGAATTAACAAAAGGTGCATCAAAAGATGGTAACAATCTCGCTGATGCAATTACAAAATCCGTAAAGGCACTTGGTGAAAAGAAATGAAATACGAACAATTCAGCGAAAAACAATTAACATCAATGCTTTGGTGGAATATGACGGACTATAAGGAGCTTGACGGAATTATCTGTGATGGTTCTGTCCGTTCAGGTAAAACCTTATCGATGACGGATGGGTTTATTCTGTGGAGTATGACAGAATTCAATAATCAGATATTCGCTCTCTGTGGAAAAACCATAGAAAGTTTAAGGCGAAACGTTATCACCCCAATGCATAATTGGCTTGGTGGTTTAATGCATATACAGGAAAGACGAAGCATAAACGCTGTTGACATTACATACAACGGTCGTTCTAACCGTTATTATCTTTTCGGTGGTCGTGATGAAAGCTCTGCATCACTCATTCAGGGAATTACTCTTGCGGGAATATTACTTGATGAAGTTGTATTGATGCCACGCTCATTTGTGGAACAGGCAATCGCACGATGTTCTGTTGTTGGTTCAAAATTGTGGTTTAACTGTAACCCTGAAGGACCAATGCATTGGTTCTATGTGGAATGGGTAAAAAAATGTAAAGAAAAAAGAATGTTACATCTTCATTTCACAATGGAAGATAACCTCTCATTATCTGATGCAATACGACAAAGATATGAGAATCTTTACACAGGTGTTTTCTATGACCGTTTTATCCGTGGAATGTGGGTCGTTGCAGAAGGTCTCGTGTATCCTGATTTTAACACTCTCTCCTGTGTCGTGGATGATGTTCCTGACTATGGGGATTATTTCATATCTGTTGACTATGGAACACTCAATCCTTTTTCTGCCGGGCTATGGTGTTTATATAACGGTAAGGCAACACGAATTAAGGAGTTCTATTATGATGGTAGGTCAAAAGGAAAACAAAAAACTGATGAAGAGTATTATGAAGACATAAAAGCTCTTGCAAATGGCAAAAACATTGATTGCATCGTTGTTGACCCATCTGCAGCATCTTTTATTGAGTGCATAAGAAGACACGGAGAATATATTGTTCAACCGGCAAACAACAAGGTGCTTGACGGTATCAGAACAGTTTCAAATATGCTTACGAGTGGAACTATTAAAATCCATTCAAATTGTAAAGATGCTATTCGTGAATTTGGTCTGTATCGTTGGGATGAAAAGAAATCAGAAGATGCAGTAATTAAAGAGAATGACCATGCAATGGATGATATAAGATATTTTTGTTATACCGTACTGAGAAAAGAATTGGAGTATGACGAATGGTAAGTTTTAAGAATTTTATAAATAACATAAAACGGACGGTGAAAAACTTGTTTAGACAAAACGAATTGAACATTACGGACATTCAAGTATCTGATAAAATGGCAGAAGCAATTACCTCTTGGTTTCGTCTTTTCTATAACGAAAACGAATCAAAAGAAGGAGAACACCACACAAGGTTTGCAAATGTTCTCACAAGTTATATGGCTACACTTGCAACCAATGAGATTAAGTTATCAGCAGGAACTGGTGCAAGAGCCGATTACATTAACGACCAAATCACTCGTTTTGTGATACCTTCTATTTGTCCTAATGTTCAGATTGCAGGTGTTGGTGGTGAAGTAATATTAAAACCTTTTGTAAGTGGTAAAAACATTTACTGCGAGGTTGTAAATGCAGACAGATATTATCCCACACGAATTAACGGTGCGGGATTTGTTGAGGCTGGTTTCTTTACTGATTTTGACACTTTGAACGGTAGAACCGTTGTACGCATTGAACGCTTTGATTTGCAAAAAGATGGTTTATACATAAACAACAAAGCATATTACACAGATAAAAGTGGGCTTAATGGTGAAATTCCATTGACAGAAATCTATCGTTGGAAAGACATTCAACCGGATATTCTTATCAAAGATATTGACCGTGTTCATTATGCATCATTAAAAATGCCGTTTGTAAATTGCATTGATAATACAAGTAAACTTCCTGTATCTATCTTCTCAAATGCAATGGATGGTATACAGGAATTGGATTTTATATGGTCAGAATTCTTGCGTGAAGTACACACAGGCAAAAGACGTCTTATTTTTGACCGTTCTACACTTAAAGAGTTCAAAGGCAAAAAGCCTATTGAATACAGCGAATTAGCAACTGACTTTTACATCATTCTTAATGGTGACCCTGACAAAATGAAACAGCTTTATGGTGATTATACTCCTGAGATGCGAATTGAAGAGTATCAACAGGCTATAAACATTGTTATTCGTCACATTGAAATGCTTTGTGGTTTTTCTACAGGAACATTCACATTTGATGTTAAGACAGGTAAAATCACTGCAACACAAGTTATATCAGAAGACAAAGATACCTACAACACCATAAAGGCAATACAGGAAAGCGGTATGGCACAAGGTATAAAGGACCTTATTTATCTTTATGATGTTTTTGCCACTCTTTATGGTCTTGCCCCTGCAGGAAAAGTTGAACCATCTGTAACATTCGGCGACAGCATTTTCGAAGATACAAGTGTTGAATTTTCTCGCAGAAAGCAAATGGCAGACGGTGGCTATCTCAAAAAAGAAAAATTTGTGGGTTGGTATTTTGGAATATCTGATGAAGAAGCAAAAAAGGATTATATGCCTGAAGAAAAGACACCTGACGATATTCTCTTTGGTAGGTGATTAAATGCTTACACCCAAACAGTTAAGCGAATTACCCGATAATGTCGTAAAACTCTATGAAGAACTTGAAGACGATATTCTTCGTGATATGGCAAGGCGAATTGTAAAGACTGACTTTGCCACAGAAACAGCTCAATGGCAGTTATCAAGATTACAAGAAATGGGAATAACCCACGATGCTGTGTTTGACAAACTCTCAAAGGCTACAGGAAAAAGCGATGCAGAACTTATTGCAATGTTCAACGAAGCAGCAGAAACAGCCTATAATGCCGATAAAAAGGCATATGTGAAAGCGGGTTATAACCCTACTCCCCTTGCAGAAAATCAGCAATTACAAAAGATTATCAATGCAGGATTGGTTAAAACACAAGCATTATTCCAAAACTTAACCAATACTACTGCAAACACAGCTACACAACAATTTGAAAATGCTCTCGATACTGCTTATATGCAGATTGTATCGGGGGCATTTGATTATAATACTGCTATTCGTACCTGCATAAAAACTCTTGCAGAAAAAGGAATAGCAACAATCAAATATCCCACAGGACATACAGATTACCTTGATGTTGCTGTTCGCCGTGCTGCACTTACAGGAGTGGGACAGACCACAGGCGAAATGCAATTAGCACTTGCAGAAGAAATGGGAAGTGACCTTATTGAAGTTACAGCCCACAACGGCGCAAGACCATCACATATGGAATGGCAAGGTAAAGTGTACTCTTTAAGTGGAACACACGCAAAATACCCCGATTTCGTTAAATCCACTGGGTACGGAACTGGTGACGGTCTTAAAGGTTGGAATTGCCGTCACGACTTTTTCCCGTTCTTTGAAGACAGCGAACCTGCATATACTCAAGAAGAATTAAATGAGTATGAGAATCGCAAGGTTACATATAACGGTGTTGAAATGTCTGAATATGATGCAACGCAAAAACAGAGAGCATTTGAAAGACGAATACGAGCCACAAAACGCGAATTGACAATGCTTGATTCAGGAATAAAGGAAACTGATAATGTAGATTTAAAAGAGAGCTTACAGGCTGAATTTGACCGTAAATCAGTTCTTTTGAAAAAGCAGGAAGCAAAAATAAAAGACTTCACACAACAAACAGGTCTTTACCGTGACCGTGCAAGAGAACAATCCTACGGTTTCAATAAGTCTGTTTCACAGAAAGCGGTACACAAGGCAGAAAAGCATTATCAAACTTGGATTCACGACATAGGTGCCACAGGAAAAGCACCCAAAACACTTGCAGAATACTATAAAAACAAGTATAATGATACTTGGGAACATCAACTGCTTATTGGTTACAATAATGCCGTAAAAAAAGGCGACATTTCCCCGCTTGTTGGTTTCGAGCAATACACAAAAATTGCAGAAGAAGCCAATATAAAACTGATAGGCAAAAAAACATCTAACGAATATACAATTAATGCATATACTACACATTTCATTGACAGAGTAATTGGACAAGTTTCAACTTCTCACGACGGTAAAAGATTGGGTGTATCTATTGATGATGTATTAGAATGTTTAACTAATTCTGATACGAACATTTCCAAGCCTTATAATAGGAGCTTAAAGAGAAATAACGAAACAATTCAAGATGAACGTATTCGCTTTATAGGTAAAGACTGTGTAGTTACTATAAGCACCACAGATGGTAAAATTATTCAAGTAAATCCAAGGAGTTGATATTATGCTTGTATTCAAAAATAGTGATACTGAATTTATAAAAAAGAACCTACCCGCAGATTCGCAAGAAAAAATTTTTTCAGCACAGGAAACAAATACAGTTCTTGACATTCTATCAGAGTGGATTGATTTATCTGAAGAGTGTTGGGAAGAAAACGGCGAAGATTATAGCGAGTTAGGTCGTCAAGCCCAACGCATATATGATAATATCTATTTAAACAATTAAGCACTTACTTTGCAGGTGCTTTTTTTATACCCAAATTTAATAATTTTAGCACTCTTGGCATTCGTTGAGGGTGCTATTTTTATACCTACTCTGCCGAGTATAAGGGCTAAAAATCTTTTAACAGCAGACAAAGCTGTATAAACATCATGTAGAAAGGTTGATTTATTATGACAGACATTAAAAGCATTCTTGCAAAGCACGGTATAACCGTTCCTGCAGACAAACTCACAGAGTTTGAGAAAGACTTCAGAGAAAACTACAAATCCATTGTTGAAGTTAGCAAAATTGAAACAGCAAGGGACAACTACAAAACGCAGTTAGATACTGCACAGAATGCACTCAAAGAATTTGAGGGTGTTGATGTGAAAGAACTACAAGGTAAGATTACAACTCTTACAAATGACCTTGCATCAAAAGACAAAGAATTTCAGACAAAACTTGCTGATATGGAGTTTGACAGTTGGATTGACGGTCAGTTATCTACTGCAAAAGCAAAGAATGTAACAGCGGTAAAAGCATTGTTTGACATCTCTGCTCTGAAAGAAAGCAAAAACAGAGATGCAGACTTTACAGCTAAACTTGAAAGCATAAAAACAGAAAACGGTTATCTGTTTGATGACGGAAAAACACCTACCGTTACTATTCCGGGACAGCCTGCACCAACTCCGTCAAGTGATAAGGCTTATATGGATGCTTTCTACAAAAACAATCCATTTTATCAAAATACTTAAAGAAAACGAGGTAATTATTTATGTCAATTATGTACAATCAGTTAAATGTTGATGAAAAATATTCAGCAATTTTAGAGCCTAATCTTTACTTCGGCTCTGTTTTCGTTCCCGGTGTTACTTGCACCGATAAATATCAGATTGGTCCAGCAGGTGCTATCTATGTTCACAAACTCAGCACAACAGCTTGTGAAGTAGGCACTCCGGGTAGAGACTTTACAGATGAGGAAGCAAAGGATGAATTAATCCCAATTCTTCTCAACAACAACTATTTGAAATCCAAGAAAATTCGTGGAGTTCAGGCTTCTGCAGTAAAATTCCCACTTGCAAACGAAAGACTTTCGACTGCTATTGCTGAAGCGCGTGAGGGTTGGCAGTTGAGTGCTGGTGCTTGTCTCGTTAATGAAGCAACTGTATCAGCAGACACAAGAGAAGCAACAAAAGAAAACATTAAAAGTGTTATTCTTGCCGTGCGTAAAGAAGTTGTAAAAAAGAAAGGTCGAGCAAATGTTGTTATGTGTTCACCTGATTTCTACACAACTATTCTTGAAGCAGCGGGTGCAGAATTCACTCCATCACGAAATGATAAAATCAATGAATCAGGCAATGTTGGTCATTGGCTCGGTTTTATTTTCGTTGAAAACAATGGACTTTCAGCAGCAAACGCAAAGTATTATGACCACACAGGTGCTCTTAAAACTGTTTCTTTTGCCAATGTGGATTTCATCATGTATTACCACGAAGCTTTTTCAACTGTAACAAACTTTGAAACAGCAAGAGTTGTTGATACTGATGAATTTGTTGGTTCAAAGGCACAGACAGAAATGAACTCAGGCTTCCGTGTTACAAACAAGGACCTCGCATTCGTTCACAAGCACACAGCTGCTGCTTAATTAATAAGGGGGCATTGATATGTACAGCACATACGATAGTTATGTACAGAACGGTGGAAAACTTAATGAAGCTACATATAACGCTTTATCAAGACAAGCATCTGCTGAAATTGACTATCGCACATTTAACCGTGCACCAAAGCACAAGGAAGAGATGAATGACAATCTTTTTGCTTGTGAGTGTGAACTTATTGATGTCCTCAATTTTTTTTCCTCTATCCCTGCAGGAGTATCCTCAGCGAGTAATGACGGTGTTTCCGTTTCCTACTCTCAGGATGTAAAAGCAGAAGAAAAAACAAAAAAGGAAGAGATATTTAACAAGTATCTCACCTACCCTGTCAATCTCTTATACGGAGGTGTGATGGATTGTGATTTCCAATAAAGACATTACTGTTATAAATGAATATAACGGTAGATTTTATGGCTTTTTCATTCCCGGAGTATCATTTATTGGTAAAACAGAACGCACCGTCACAGAAAAAGGATTAAATACTGCTGACTACTTCACTTGCCGTATTCCTGAAAATGCCCCACACGGTGATTTCCTTACTCCTTACGAATGGAAATCACTGTCATCTGCTCCAACAGATAAATGGGCGTTGATTCCACAAAAGACATTGATTGCCATTGGTACTGTAACAAATGCAGAACTTAATGATGCTAACAGCCTTGTAACTCGCGAAGTATATCGAGTCACAAGTGCAAAAGACAATCGTGTTGGATTTCCTGCTCTTCGTCATTGGAGATTTGATTGTAAATGAGTAAAGTCATAGCACAAATCACAACTCCAAAAGGTGCAGTTGTTCAATATAAAACGAAAAACGGCACTATAAGAGCACGATTAGAATGGAATCCTGGCTTTTCCCCTAAGTGGAACGGTCAATACACAGAGGCACAAAAGTATGTTGATAGTGAAGTACTACGACATTCAAGCCGATATGTTCCGTTAAGGTCGTCAATGCTTCAAAAGAGTGGTATTTTGGGTACAGAAATAGGCAAGGGAGAAGTTTGTTGGATTGCACCATATGCAAGGAAGCAATATTATGAAACCTCTAATAGCCGTTCCTATGACCCCAAACGTGGCGGTCATTGGTTTGAGAGAATGAAAGCAGACCACGGAGCACAAATCATAACAGGTGCGAAAAAAAGAGCTGGAGGAAAATAATGAGTACATCAAAAATACAGAAAATTCGTGATTTTATTGCAAGTTATCCAAATATAGACCGATTTGGTAAAGCTCATATTGATTGGACTGATGCCGAAGCAGGTAACTATGGCATTATGCCCACAGGCGAAAGTGTAATAAGCAGAACTGAAGATATATATGACAATGTTGTCATTAAAAAACAATACAATGTATCTCTTTATGCCATGCATTTTACAATCAATGACCTTATTCGTCTTGAAGCATCAGGATGGCTTGAAGAATTCACAGAATGGATTGAAGAACAATCCACAATGGGACTTGCACCTACTTTAGGTGATAATCCCACAGAAGAATACATTACAGCCCAGAATGGAATGTTGTTTGAGTTATCAGATGACGGCATTACGGGGCGATACCAAATTCAAATTCAATGTTTCTATGAGAAACATTATAACAAGTAAAGGAGAAATTAACTATGTCAGATTTCAATGTTGGCACAGGTGTAAAAGCACCTCGAAAACTGCTTAAACACTATGTTAATGTCGGTACAGCCGATGCTCCCGAATGGGAACTTTTAGGCAAGGGCATTGAAGACAGTGCTATTGAATTAAATCCCGAAACTGAAGAAAGCACAGATATTCTCGGTAATAACGAAACATCTGTAAAAGGTTGGAAGCCATCACAGAGCTTTGACCCATTTACTGTTCGTGGTGGTTCTAAACTTGCATTCAAGCTCCACGAAATTTGGATGAACAACACACCTGAATTGCTTTCACAGTTTGAGATGCTTACTGTTTATTCATATGTTGGCGACACAAGCACAGGCTACGATGCGGACATTCAGAAAAACTGTACAATCAGTCCTACAAAAATCGGTGGTAGTGCTTATGTCGATATGCCTATCGATGTACACTATTCTAATGAGAAAACAAGAGGTACAGTCAAGTTCGCTGACAATGTTCCTACATTCACAGCAAAGGCAGCGTAAAATTTTAAATCACCTTACCTTAATTGGTAGGGTGATTTCCTTTTAATGGAGGTAATTATGGCTATTAAATTAAGCACAGGTAAAGTCGCATTTCCTATCGAATTTGATAACGGAGATGTGCAGAATATTTATTTTAACCCATCCGACCCAGAACTTGCAACACGACTAATGTCAGCGAAAGATAAAATTGCTGAAAAGGTGAACAAACTCAATTTTGAAGATTTTGAATTATCAAATAGTGGTGAGCCTGTTTCAATTGACGAAATTGACGATGTGCAGAACTTATCAGAAGAACAACTCAAAGAGATAACTGAAAGAGCAAGAATCATTTCAAAAGTTGTTACAGAAACAAAGAGAATCATCTGTGAAGAACTCGATGCAGCCTTTGACAGCAACATTTCTTCCGTTGTTTTCAAATATTGCTCACCTCTCGCCATTGTAGATGGCAATTATTTCATTCTCAATTTCTTGGAAGCTATTGCTCCTGAACTCAAGCGATACATTGAGAATGCGAATAAAGATGCTGAAAAGAAAATGCAGAAACATATCGGTAAGTACAAGAAATGATGTGGGACTTGCCGATGTCCGTCACGATAGACGGAAAAGAATACGTAATACGGAATAAATGCGATTACAGAATGGTCCTTGATGTCATCGGTGCATTGAATGATGAGGAGCTTGATACACAAGAAAAATTACAGTGTGCATTATTTATCTTTTATGAAGATGATATGACCAAATGTGTAAACCTTGAACAAGCCGTCATAGAGATGTTTAGAATCATTAACAACGGCGAAGACGATGAAGAACAAGATACATCTAAACCACAGTTAATGGATTGGCATCACGATTTCAAGCAGTTAGCACCACCAATAAGCCGAACATTAGGATACGATGTGAGAATGCCTGATAAATACACACATTGGTGGTCCTTTATTGGTGCTTATATGGAAATTGGCGAATGTACATTCTCAAATATCATATCTATCCGTAGTAAAAAAGCAAAAGGAATAAAACTTGATAAATGGGAAGAGGAATTTTACAGACAAAACCGTAAAATGGTAAATCTTCCTTTAAAACTTACCGCTGAAGAACAGGCATTGCTTGATTCTGATTGGTAGAAAGGAGTTGATGCAATATGTCGGGTACATATGATGGTTCTATAAGAATTAATACAAAAGTCGATTCATCCGGCTTTAATCAAGGTGTTAACTCTTTAAGTAAGGGAATTAAATCTATTACGAATTCATTCTCTGCACTCGGTGGAATGATTGCAACAGTTTTCAGTGTCACAGCTATTTGGAATTTTTCAAAAGAAGCAGGTCAAATGGCAACAAGCACAGAAGCGAGTGTTCAACGTTTAATTGATATTTACGGTCAGGCAAGTGATAAAGTCGGAGATTTTATTGACAGTAACGCTCGTGCATTAGGCATGTCAAAGTCAGCAGCTGCATCTTATGCATCAGTTTATGGCAATCTGTTCAGCGTATGGGCAGACCAGGCAACAAATGCAAACTTGACAAATCATTACCTCAATATGACAGCTGTTGTTGCAAGCAAGACAGGTCGTGAGGTCGCTGATGTTCAAGAGCGAATTCGTTCAGGACTATTGGGTAATACAGAAGCTATTGAAGATTTAGGCATTTTCGTTAATGTCAAAACTATTGAAATGACAGATGCCTTTAAGCGAATGGCTGACGGTAAGAGTTGGGAAAAGTTAGATGCTTATACTCAACAGCAAATACGCTCAATGGCTATTCTTGAACAGGCTACAAAGAAATATGGTACAGAGGTCGCAAACACTTCTGCATTAACACGAATGCGGTTTAACGCTGCATTTGAAGATTTCAAAAACACTCGGGGACAAGTTGTTAATAAAATCTTACTTCCCATTTTAAGAGTGGGAACAATGGTATTGAATGTTCTCACAAGAGGTTTACAGATTATTGCAAAACTCAGCGGAAAAACACTTGACACAGCAACAGAACAGTCCAATGCAATAGCCGGTTCGGTTGATAATCAAAACGACTTAACTGATGCAGTAAAAGGCACAAATAAAGAATTGAAAAAATCTCTTGCAGGATTTGATGAACTCAATACCCTCTCACAAGATACATCAAGTGGTGGCTCATCCTCTGCCGGATTGAGTGATTTAGGGCTTGAAGAATGGGATAGTGATTTCAACGGACAAGCAGTTGCTGATGAAGTTGATGCAATGCTCACAACAATTATGGGTGTTGTTGGTGGTGCTTTAGTGGCTATTGGCATAATATTGCTATGTACAGGTCATATTGGTTGGGGTATCGGTTTTATTGTTGCAGGTGCTACATTGTTTGCAGTAACCGAAGCGTCTATAGCAGAAACCGATATAGGTAAGGATGTAATCAAAACACTCGCCTCGATTATGGGTGCTATAGGTGGTGCATTGATTGCAATTGGCGTAATGCTTTTGTTTCTTGGTAGCCCTAAACCACTTGCTATTGGTTTTATTATTGCTGGTGCAGCAGCGGTAATTGGTTCGGTGGCCTCTTTGGTTGCATTTGATGTAGCAGATGTTAAAAGCATTTTATCAACCATTACTGCAATCGCAGGTGGCGCTATGTTAGCTCTTGGTGTTATGCTTTGTATCTTTGCAGGTCCAACACCGTTGTCAATTGGATTAATAGTAGCTGGTGCTATTTCTTTATGTGCTTCCATTGCATTAAATTGGAGTGCAATACCTGATGCAATTAAAGATTTCTTTCAAAAGAATGCCGGTCTTGTTGTCGGTGTTTCGTTGGCAATGTTAGTATTGGGCATTATTTTAGTGGCAACAGGTGCAAGTCTTCCATTGGGTATTGGGTTAATTCTTGTAGGTGCAACAGCATTGGTTGCAACCGTAGCATTGAATTGGGACAAGATTACCACTACAATTTCAAACTTTATTCAGAAAAATGCCGGTCTTGTGGCAGGTGTTTCTTTTGGACTGTTGGTATTAGGTATCATATTGGTTGCTTCAGGTGTTGGACTTCCTCTCGGTATCAGTTTGATTGCAGCAGGTGCTGTGGGATTAGTTTCCGTTGGTGCTTTAAACTGGGATGCCATCCACAACAAAATAAAAGAAACATGGAACAAAATAAAAGATTGGTGGGATACAAAGGTCGCAAAATACTTTACTGCTTCCTATTGGGGACAAAAAGGTAAAGATATGATTAACGGACTTATTAAATGGGTTGCAAGTGGAATAAACAAGCTCATCGACAAGCTTAATTCATTCGGTTTTAAACTTCCTGATGTTTTAGGTGGTGGTAGAGTTGGTTTCAACATCTCAAAATTAAACATTCCACAACTTGCACAGGGTACAGTTCTTCCCGGTGGCAGTCCATTCTTGGCTTGGGTAAACGACCAGCCACGAGGACAAACCAATATCGAAGCACCACTCGATACAATCAAACAAGCTGTCGCTGAAGTAGTAGCCAATATGAATGTTGGTAGTAATTTTAATGGCAGAATTGAAGTGCCGATTTATCTTGACAGCAGACAGATAGCACTTGCAGTTCGTGAGGCTGAAAACAATCTTGGTTCACAGACAGTATTCGGAGGTTTTGCAAATGCCTATTAATACAAAAGAAAGTTATATTGAAATTGGCACAGGTGTTTCAGGGACTAATCTCCTTAACACCTTGCAACTCCCTTGCCCTGTTGAACTTCCAACATCAAACGAGTTTATTGTTGAAGCAGGTCGAAATGCTAACGGAACAATGCTCATTGAATATGTGGGTAGAACACAATACACAATGCAGATAAAATTTGCAAGACTTAAAAATACAGATTGGTGGAAAATTAATCGTTGGTTTGACACTTACGGATATGTATTTTATATGAAATATTTCAGCCACACAGAGAGCAAAGTCAAAATACAGCGTTTTTATCGTGGTAACATCGAAAAGGCTAATCCGTCAAGCACTACCGAAATTAGAAATGGTGTAGTTGTACCAACACATTATTATAATTGTGGTTTTTCTATCATTGATATGGGCGAAAGTGATGTTATAACAGTAAGTGAGGTGTATTAAGTGCTTACTACAAATGAAAAGTATTTAGACATTGTAAAATCAAATGTAAGACCTAAAATAGAGCCCTATATTACTGTAAGTGGTGAAGATGTTGAAATTCAATGGAAACCAAGCAACATAATCGATATGACATATAAGCGAGGTATTGACCCCACAGGTCAAACCTTGCCATATATGGAATTGACTTGGAAAGAGTTTTATTTTGGCAAACTTAATGAGAACAATTACCCTGAAAAGTACAACAATGTAGCCAAATATATGAAAGTTAATTTGTGGTTTGAGCAAGATACTTCCAACATAAACACTTGGGGTGATGTTTTAAACGGTATCAGTTATGGTGAAGATACAGGAACTGCCAAAAGCACTTGGGATGACTTTTCGTCAAACACTTGGAACGAATTAACAGGCACTTGGGATAGTCCGATGGGTTCGAACTTGAGTGTTGTTAGTGGAGAAATCCATACTTGGGGAGAATATACTCCAAAAACTTGGGGCGAAGTCTTTAGAAGCCAAAATAAAATAAAGATAGAGTTTCCATCTTTAATTCTTGTTGCAAGACCAACAATTCAAGGACATACAATTACTTGGACAGCAAGAGACCCGTTATATTTCTTTTCAGAAAAGATTGAGAAGTCTTTTAAAGAGGGAATACCGTTAGAAAACCCAATAAAATGGTTGTTTTTGAATGAAAGAGGCAATTTTTTAAATTCAGAACAAATTATAACATTTACATCTAATTCTGTTGCAGAAGTGCCTGATATAAGAACATCTGACTCACCATCTTCTGAAACTTTAGACAAAATTGTTTATTTTAACGGAACAACAAAAGATTTGTTAAAAAATTATGCAAGCGTATTCAACTATTATTGGGATTTTGATGTAAACAGTAGTGGCTATTCTTATGCAAAAATGAATATGTTTGGTCTTGTTTCGTGGGCTCCTGCTCTTTATCCTGCAACATTTCCAAGTGTTTTTACTTTTACAAAAAAAATAATGAAATCAAATCCCGAAATAATAAGAGGAAAAAACATTTCAAGTTTTTTATTTAATCAGTATATTTGGGAACTTGACAGCGAAAATTCTTATAAAATGATGCCTACTGAAACGCTAACATATGTTGATAGTTATGGCAACTCAATAGATTATTATAAGTATCTTTATAAAGGATTGAGCACATCAGAAACTGCGTGTGCTTATAATGGCAAAATTATTGGTACACACACCTATGGTTTAAGTAACACAGAAATTAATGTTATCCCCGTGATAGAAACAAAGTCACAGGCAACAAAAAACAATAACAAAATGGGCGAAGTCTATGTTGAAGATAATCTCTTGTGCTATTTAGATTTATCAACAAGTGCAGACTTACAATCAAGAACAACATTTTTGGATTATTGGTATTCAGAAGATAGTAGTGATATTGTTATTGACTCTTTACACAATGTAGCAATAGAGCCTGGAGATTTTGTAGATGTTGAAACTAACCTTTATAATGGTGATAATTTTATAACAAAAAAAGGTGTTGTTTTAAGCTTTGAATTAACTTATAATGGCACATTAAAACAAAAAACTGTTGTTCACGAGGTGAGTTAAATGGCAAGAGAGTTAATTGGTGACATAAACAACGATGGAAAAATTAACGATTTGGATTTGCTTTTAATATTTGCTAAAAACACAAACACAATTCAATTTGACACAAGTGAAACCAACAGGGGCGATGTCACAGGTGATGGTGTTGTTGGAATTGCTGATGCACTAAAAATACAAAAACATATAATTGGTGACGAACTAATTATGAACACAATAGTTAAGGTATAAAAGGAGTGTTTATATGCAATATACTGAAAATTGTAGTTTTAAAATGCCTGACGGAGCAGATAAAGTAAGTGTTAAAGACTTGAACGATAACTTTGACTCAATTGATGGATACATTGGTAGTAACAGAACAAGATTAGATATTGTTGAAACGTTGTGCGATGAGTTAAGAGACGATGTCAACGAGTTGATGTCAAGTGGTGGCACAGGTGGAGGTGGCGTCACTCCTGCGATATATGTCTTACAAGATTACGAAGTGACGATTAATTATGTTAAATGGCACATAAGAAAGTGGTCTAACAACTATATGGAGTGTTGGTGTCGTGTTTATCCATCCAACAATATAAGTTGCGATTGGAAAATGACAAATAACAAATATTATGGATGGTTTAGCGTTACGTTTCCTGATGAATTTTTAACAGACCCTGAATTTATAAGTGTAACACCACGAACAACATATCAAGTAACTTGTGGGGTAGGTGGTGTAGCGTTTGACACCAAAAATTTGACGATTAGTGTTATTGACAATGAACAAGGCAACGAAGAAGAAACTGAATTAATATCAAGCAATTGCAGTTTTTACATAGAAATGCGTGGGAAATGCATATTTGGTTAATAAAAAGTGAGGTATAATATATGAACCAAACATCTAAATATTTATTAAATCTTCCGTCATTTTCGGATAGTGCTGACATAAGTGCACTTAACGAAAACTTTCAAATTATTGATGATGAACTTTTTGCTGTAAATAGAAAAGTGAATGAAAACCAAGTTACAACAGACCAAACATACAATCCTACAAGTTCAAATCCTCAAAGTGGTAAAGCAGTTGCAGAAGCAATTGCAGAAGTAACAACAGACTTTAACGAGAAACTTGAAAATGTTGAAATTGATGTTGACAATGTTATGAGTGACACAAGTGAAAACCCTGTGCAGAATAAAGTCATAAAAGCTTATGTTGATGATGCTGTTTCTCGTGTTGATGTTGGCATTATTGAAACGGGTAAAAACTTAATTGATGAAAGCAAACTTCAATCAGGTTCAATTAGTGTTGAAACTGGTGCAGAAGTTGAACACCCAGACTTTAAAAGAACCGACTACATCTATCTTGAAGCAGGAAATTATGTGTATTCAAACAGTAAAGGTTCTGTTGCAAATTATAGAATTTGTATCTATGATTTAGACAAGAAAAAAGAAAAAACATTGAGAGATGAGGGCAAAAACGCTTTCACGATTGATAGTCCAAAATATGTTCGTGTTAGTGATTATGATTCTTTTTCTCCTTATCAACTTGAAAAGGGTACAACACCAACAGCATATGAGCCTTATTGGGAAAAAATAAAGTATGAATACATCCCAATTAACAAAATAAGTGAAGATGTAATTAAAAACATTCCTATTGATGGCGAATTGTCAACAGATAGTGAAAATGCTGTTAAAAATAAAGTTGTCGCAAAGGCTATAAACGATATTTCACAAACGGTTAATAAGTTAAATTCACAGTTTGACACACCGACTATAAGTGCTGATTTGACAGGTTGGGTTTTGGCAGACGGTACAGTTGTAAATACAGGTATAGCAGTAACAAGAGGAAAACGAACTGATTATATCGAAACAACAGGATATGATAAAGTTACGTATACAACAAAAATGTCTAATTCTACTTGTGAAATTGCTTTTTATGATGGAAACAAGGCATACTTACAAGACGTGTCAATAGTGGGTAATTCAAAAGTTGTAACAAAAACTGTTGATATTCCTGAAAATGCGAAATATTTTATTGTTTCAGGTGCTGAAATGACACCGACAGTTGAAATGTTTAACAGCACAGGACTTAATTACAGAGTTGAAGTTCTTGAAGAAATCACCAAAACACTTAAAGGCAAAAAGATTATGTTTTTCGGTGATAGCATTACTGATACAGAAGTTGTAAAATCATCAAAATATGTAACTCCACTTTTAAATTATACAGGAATGGTAAAGGTGGGCAATCTCGCAATAAGTGGTTCATATCTTCATCACCCTACCAATTATGCTCTTGATGGCAATCCTACGGAAACTGCAAATAAATCTGTACCAAATCAAGTGCAGAAAGTTCTCAATAATTCAGCAGATTATGACACACCTGACATTATCCTTATATTTGCAGGAACTAACGACAACACAGCAAAAGCAACTTTAAATGAAGAACAGTTTTCATTATCATTAGACAGTTGTGATTTAACAACATTTAGTGGTGCAATGAGGTGGATATATGAAAAACTTATGGGATTATATCCAAACGCACTTGTTGTTTTTGTTACACCGTTACAATCTGCAAAAACCGACAGACCATATAGTGATATGTTAATCCGAAGAAATGGAATAATCGAGAATTGTGAAAGACTTGCACTTGATTACATTGATGCTTTTAGAGTGTCAGGAATTTATAGTGGTCTTGAATTTAATAATGCTAATGGCAAATATTTAAGTGACGGGTTACATCCTAATACTGATGGTGGTGTAAAACTCGCAAAGTGTTTCCAAAACGAACTTATGAAACTTGTATATAAGATTTAACAAACAAAAGCATCACCTTAATTGGTGGTGCTTTTTTTATACCCTCTAAAGGAAGGTGGTGAGGAGTATGGAGTGGCAAACGGCATTAAGTCTTATATCTTCTGTTTGTGCAATTATCTTCGGTTATATTGCTTTTTCAAGAAATAAAAAAAGCGATGATGCAAACGAGGGTAAGAAAGATGGTGTTGTGCTTACCGAACTTGGCTATATTAAATCAGGTGTTGATGATATTAAACGCAAACAAGAAAAACAAGATGAACACAATACAAAATTTGAGGGCAGATTGTCTGCAGTGGAAACATCAACAAAACAAGCACACAAAAGAATTGAGGCTTGTGAAAAACATATCGAACATTATCATATGGAGGAATAATTATGGCACAGAAAAAAGTATATTTAGGTGTCGGCCACGGTGGTAAAGACCCTGGCGCTGTCGCCTTTGGCAGAAAAGAAAAAGACATGGCTCTCGATATTGCAAAAGCCACACATGATGAACTTGTACGTCATGATGTGCTTGTAATGTTGAGTCGTGAAAGTGATGTAAGTGAAAATCTTGCAGCACGAATTAAAGAGTGTAATGCTTTTAAACCTGACCTTGCTGCAGACATCCATCTTAATGCAGGTGGTGGCAATGGTGCTGAAGTATTCCACTCTAAAGCAGATACATCTGATGATATTCTCGCAAGAAATATTCTCGATGAAATCACAAAAATCGGTCAGAACAGCAGAGGCTTAAAAGTTAAGCTCCTCACTAACGGTATGGATTACTTTGGCTTCGTTTGTCAGATCCTTTGCGATTCTGTTCTTGTTGAATGTGCATTCATTGACAACAAGGAGGATGTCAAGATTGTTGATACTCTTGCAGAACGCAGAGTTATGGGTATTGCAATCGCAAAGGGTATCCTCAGAACTCTTAACATCAAGTACATAGAGCCTGTGGAAGATGATGAATTCTTCCCGGCAAAGGGATATTTCCAAAACGGTGACTCAGGAAAGAATATTGAAAGAATCAATGACTTCTATTACAATGTGTTCCCATCTTATGCAAAAACTCTCAACAGAGATAAAGAGGATGTCAAAGGTGGGTATTTCGGTGAAAACACAGAAGCCTGGACAAAAGAATTCCAGAGGCGTACAGGGTTAGAACAGGACGGATGTATCGGACCTCTTACACTTGCAATGATGAAAAAATTCGGATTTAAGGAGAAATAATTATGAAAATTTTCATTTCACAGCCTATGCGTGATAAGTCAGATGAGGAAATCTTATCAGAAAGAAAACGAATGATTAAAAAAGTGGAAGAATCAGCAACTGAAAACCCTGAAGTTATTGACTCATTCTTTCAGAATGCTCCTGCTGAAGCAAAACCACTTTGGTTTTTAGGAAAGTCACTCGAATTACTTTCCACGGCCGATGTTGCAGTTTTTGCAAAAGGTTGGAAAGAAGCTCGTGGATGTCGTATCGAGCACGAATGTTGCGTGCAATATGGTATCAAGATTATTGAAATGTAAAGGAGAATACATATGAATCCAATTGAAATTTTAAAAGAATATTTAATCGTTACAATTGTTTTGATTTGTCTTGTTGTTGGATATATTCTCAAGAATATTGTGACAACAGATAAAATCAATAAGTTCATTCCTCTTATTATGGCCGTTCTCGGTGTCATTTTAAGCCTGTGGATGCACTCTTGGAAATTTACACCTGATATATTACTTGCTGGTTTGATTTCAGGCCTTGCCTCTTCAGGTGCTTATGATGGATATAAAGGTATTAAAGAATATTTCGGTGATATTATAAGCAAGTTTAAACAAAAAGAATAGAATACATAACATGTCCCCTGCATTGGATTAAACCTTTGCAGGGGACTTTTTCATTGTCACATATTATTGAGAATTGTCGATTAAAAAATTGAAATATACGCCTCCGAGCAGACTGGAGGTGAGAAGATGAAATATGTTATGTTCCCACACTTAACAAAAATTGAAGAAAAGACGGTAAAAACTTATGGCATCGTAGGTTTTGAAAAACTATTCTACGGAAAAATCGTAAAAGACATTACAAATGACCGTAATGCAATAAAGCATTTGGTAAAGGATTTAAACAATTACCAGGTTGAACTTATACACCTTGATGATGTAATTGAAGATTTTCTCTGTCAATTGTAAAGAAAAACTCCCCAGGATAAAAAATATCCTGGGGAGGCATTTTCGCCATTAAGCAAAGATTTATACGACATTTTATACGATATTTTTATGCGTTTTTATGTGTTTTTATGTACTTTTATGCATTTTAAAAAATGATATTTTACAAAACAAAAACCTCGCAAGCCCTTATATATCAAGGAATTACGAGGTTTTTCAATTGGTGATCCACCGGAGATTCGAACTCCGGACACCTTGATTAAAAGTCAAGTGCTCTGCCAACTGAGCTAGTGGATCATATATTCCCGATTTATTATCGGGATTTTAATTTTTAATTATGCAAAAATCATTACAATAGATGCAACAAGAACGATTACTAAGAATGCTCCAGCAAAAATCTTTGTAAGGAATGCTTTCTTTGCTTCATCTGTTCTGCCCTTGTTCTTGCCAAAGAAAGATTCAGAAGAACCACCAGAAATGGCACCGAGACCCTGCTCATTACCTTCCTGTAAAAGAACAAAAAGAACAATTAAAACTGCTAACACAATAAGTGCCAAGCCGAAAACGATGTGATACCATGCCATAACGAGTCAACCTCCAAACCATCTATATTTAACAGCCTTGATATTCTACCACAACAAAATTAAAAATGCAAGTCTTTTTTGAAAAAATATTATTTTTTTATGAATTTTTTTATTTACTCTTCATATAATACTTTTGCAGACAGCAACAAGTTAACTTGCGTTTGCGAAGTTGTCTGTACCGACTGTTTTAATGACGGTCGGTTTTGTTATATCAAACGGGACGCTGTGGTCAGCGTCCCATACAAATATTATTTATTATTTTTTATCTATTCTTTATTATCTACTAAAACTAGCGTATCCGTTGTAACCCAATGGAACGCACCTGTGAACTTCCAATTTCCATCGATTACTTTTAATCTATAATTCAATTCTTGTTTTTCGTCACCGTTATATGACGTTATTGTGAAATCACATTCTGTGTTTGTATTAATATTTATGGTCATTTTATGGCTTTCCCACGGAATATCGTCACCTTCAAGTAAAAACGACATTCCATACATTTTCCCATTATGCATTACATAAAATCGGTCAATTATTCCGTCAAAGTCTTCACGGTCAAAGTACTTTCCAAACTCTTTTTTAAGTTCTTCAACAGATGTTATTTCAGTTGAATTCACTTCAAAGTATTCAATATCATCAATTATTGTTACATTATCCCAATCAACAATAAGATTATTGTTAGGGCTAAACCACTCTGCATACAAATCATGAGCAGTTAAATACATCTGTTTTATTTGTTCTTCGGTCATAATATCTGCATATGAACTCGGGGATACCCAATATTCAATTACCCTTATTTCTCCTTGGGAATTCAAATACAAAGAAAAATCTATATGGTCCTTCGTTGGCGAAATAATGTGTGCAACATAATCTGCATACTTCCCATCAAAATATACATCCTCAATTATGCAATCAGAATCAGGGTACTCCCTTTCTATATATTCCAGTGCTGATTTTTTAGCAAGATTTAATGAAATTGGATTACCAAAAAGAGAATTAGCAAGTGGTAACACACACGCTATAACCAAAACAACAAAAATAAAGCTAAAAATGATTTTTGCTTTTTTCGATTCCATTGTTTTCTCTCCTTTAGATTTATCGTATTTTCAATATATCACTTAAATTCTTTATTGTCAATAAAAACGGGACGCTGTGGTCAGCGACCCCTACATTTTGCACTTTGCATTTTGAATTTTGCATTTAGAATGTCAACTGTTCTCCTTGGTCTTCTGCACTGAGTATTGCACCATTTGCAGGGAGATTTTTTGTTCTGTAACGAGTTGGTTTTGCAAACATTCCGTCGTTGAAGTCTGTTACAGACTCAACTCTATGACCTTTCTTTAAGCTCATTACAGCAACACCCTGACTATCCTTTGTAGTTTTTGCAGAGATTGCACCTGAATTAAAGAGTAAGTATCTACCTGCAGTTGATTTCATAACAAGTTCTTTATCTTCAGGAATATATACTGCACCTACAAGAGGACTCTTATCTGAATAAGCCTTAATAAGCTTTTTACGATTTGTCTTTGTTTCATAGGCAGAAATATCAACCTTTGCAACCTTACCATTCTGGAAGAAGAAGAGCATATATCCCTTGTACTCCTTCACAACAGCCATAAATGTTGCAGTTTCATCAGGCTCCATCTGAAGCTTTGTAGCAACATAATCACCAAGTACACTTGCCTTTGTATCATCAAATTCACAAGCCCTTGACTTATAAACCTGACATTTATTAGTAAAGAAAAGAAGCTCAACGCTGTTTGTTGTTTCAACAGTTGCGATAATCTCGTCATTTTCCTTAAGTTTATGCTCGCCACTCATACGAAGTGACAATGGAGTAATCTTTTTGAAATATCCTTCCTTTGTAAAAAAGAGAGTAACAGGATAATCAGGAACTGCTTCCAATTCATCCTCCATATCTTCAATTTCCTGAGCATAAATAATCTCTGTACATCTATCCTTACCGTATTTATCAATAACCTGATTAAGTTCATTAACAAGAATTTTCTTAACTCTTGCTTTGCTTGAAAGGATATCTTCCATATCCTCAATCTGCTTTTTAAGGTCATCAACATCATTAAGACGTTTCATAATATATTCACGGTTAAGGTGACGAAGTTTGATTTCAGCAACATATTCAGCCTGAATTTTATCAATACCGAAACCAATCATCAAATTAGGTACAACTTCAGCTTCTTCTTCAGTTTCACGGACAATTTTAATCGCTTTATCAATATCAAGAAGAATTTTCTGAAGACCTAACAAGAGATGGAGTTTGTCTTTTGCTCTTGTCAAATCGAAGTAAACTCGTCTATTTACACATTCTGTACGGAATGCAATCCACTCAGTAAGCAAATCTGCAACACCAAGCACCTGTGGTACACCTGCAATAAGAACATTGAAATTACAGGAGAATGTATCCTCAAGTGTTGTCATTTTATAAAGCTTTGCCATAAGCTTTTCAACATCTGTGCCACGCTTTAAGTCAATTGTGATTTTAAGACCTTTTTTGTCGGTTTCGTCACGGATGTCGCTTATTTCACGGATAGCATTTGCCTTTACTCTTTCAATAACCTTATCAATAATTGCTTCTGCAGTTGTTGTAGGAGGAATTTCTGTAATATCAATACAGTTGTTTGCTTTATCATATTCGTATTTTGCTCTTACTTTAAAGCCACCACGACCGGTACGGAAGATTTCATTCATCTGATTCTGGTCATAAATAATTTTACCACCACCGATAAAATCAGGTGCTTTTAAGGTTTCTGTTATATCAAAATCAGGATTTTTAATAAGTCCGATTGTTGTTTCGCAAATTTCACGAAGATTGAATGAGCAAATTGAAGATGCCATACCAACAGCAATACCTGTATTTGAGTTTACAAGAATTGATGGGAATGATACAGGCAAAAGAGTAGGTTCCTGCATAGTAGCATCGTAGTTGTCAACAAAATCTACTGTATCTTTATCAATATCACGGAAAAGTTCAGCTGAAATAGCCTCTAACTTTGCTTCAGTATAACGAGATGCAGCATACGCCATATTTTTTGAATATGCCTTACCAAAGTTACCCTTTGAGTCAATATATGGATGCAACAAACTCTCATTACCCTTTGAAAGACGCACCATCGTTTCATAGATAGCACCGTCACCATGAGGATTCAACTGCATTGTACGACCTACGATATTTGCTGATTTTACCCTTGCACCACTAAGAAGACCCATTTTATACATTGTATAAAGAAGTTTTCTGTGAGATGGTTTGAGACCGTCAATTTCAGGAATTGCACGGGACATAATAACACTCATTGCATAAGGCATATAGTTGGTTTCAAGAGTTTCAGTTATAAACTGCTCAACAACATCACCGGCACCAATAATATGTGCATTTATATTTTCTTCTTCCACTTTTGGAACATCAATTTTCTTTTTACGTGCCATAATATCCCCCTTCCTTATGAAATATCTGCCAATTCAATATACATATGACCATTTTCAGCAATATGGTCTTTTCTACCCTGAAGATTATCACCTAAAAGCAAATCAAATTTTTCTGCAACAGCTTCAGGACTATAATCAGGCTCAATTTTAATAAGTCGTCTTGTTTTCGGATTCATTGTAGTAAGCCACATCATATCCGCATCGTTTTCACCAAGACCTTTTGAACGCTGAATTGTGTATTTCACATTACCAAGTTCAGCTAAAACGTCTGCTTTTTCTTTTTCTGTATAACAGAACCATGTTTCGTCTTTATAGCGGACTTCATAAAGTGGTGATTCTGCAATATAAACTTTACCCTCTTTTATAAGAGTTGGCATAAGTCTGTAAATCATTGTAAGAATAAGTGTTCTAATCTGGAACCCGTCAACGTCGGCGTCGGTACAGATAATAACTTTATTCCATCTTAAATCGTCAATATTGAATGAAGAAACTTCCTTACTCTTCTTTGAATTTACTTCAACACCACAACCAAGCACTTTTATAAGGTCAACGATAATATCACTTTTGAAAATCTTGTCATATTCACTCTTAAGACAGTTAAGAATCTTACCTCGAACAGGAATGATAGCCTGGAATGATGAGTCACGAGCCTGTTTACAAGCACCAAGAGCAGAGTCACCTTCCACTATGAAGATTTCTCTTTCATTAACATCACGGCTACGACAGTCAACGAACTTTTCGACACGACTTGTCATATCATTACTTGACTGTAATGTCTTTTTAATATTAATTCTTGTGCTTTCAGCCTTAATTCTTGAACGCATATTGATAAGAATCTGATTTGTAATCTTTTCTGCGTCAAGTTTGTTTTCAAGGAAATAAATTTCAAGTTGCTGACGGAAGAAATCAGTCATTGCTTCCTGAATGAATTTATTTGTAATTGACTTTTTAGTCTGGTTTTCATAAGAAGTCTGTGTTGAGAATGAAGATACAACGAAAATCAAGCAGTCTTCAACGTCCTGATAGTTAATTTTCGCATCACTCTTAACATACTTACCATTTGTTTTAAGGTAATTATCCACCTGATATACGAATGCATTTCTGAATGCTTTTTCAGGAGCACCACCATGTTCAAGAAAACTTGAGTTATGGTAATACTCTTTAAGCTGAATTTTATTTGAAAAACAAAGAGATGCTGTAATCTTTACACGATAATCCTTTTTGTCCTCACGGTCACGACCAACTCTTTCAGTTGACCAATACTGCACTGATGACATTTCTGTACCATCTGCAATCTCTTTTACATAGTCAGTAATGCCATTGTCATAAATATATTCATATGTTTCAAATGAATTTGCTGAAATCTGGTCCTTAAGTATAAATTTAATACCTGCATTTACAACAGATTGTCTTTTGATTGTTTCCTGAAAATATGAAAGAGGAATATTTATATCTGTAAACACCTTAAGGTCCGGTTTCCAACGGATACGTGAGCCTGTATCACGCTTATTATATGGTTCTTTAATCATATCCCCTGCGATTTCACCTTTTTCAAAGTGAAGAAGATACTTAAAACCACCTGTATGAATTTCAGCATCCATATATTCAGATGCGTACTGTGTTGCACAAAGACCCAAACCGTTAAGACCTAAAGAATACTCATAGTTTCCTCCGTCGTTGGTGTCATATTTACCACCAGCATACAATTCGCAGAAAACAAGTTCCCAGTTATAACAGCCTTCGTTCTTATTATAGTCAACAGGAATACCTCGACCAAAATCCTGAACTTCAATAGAGCCATCAAGAAAACGTGTTACGACTATCTTATCACCATAGCCTTCTCTTGCTTCGTCAATTGAGTTTGAGAGAATTTCAAAAACAGCGTGCTGACATCCGTCAATACCGTCAGAACCGAAAATAACTCCAGGACGCTTTCTTACACGGTCAGCACCTTTAAGTTGAGATATACTTTCATTACCGTAAGATGGTTTCTTTGCCATACATTACATCCTTTTCCAAAAATTATCTTTAGTGAATATAAAAAAACCACTAAATATTATACACTACATTTAGCGGTTTAGTCAAGTTGTTGAGTCTTTTATACCCCAACATATTCACTTTTATTTTTTAATGTTTTTGCGTTCAACCTTTGTTTTGTTGCCTTTTTCATCAACAATGTACATATTATCAAGCTGACCTGTAAGGCTTCGTTTAAAACTATCAATATATTCACGACGAAGAACAGCCTGTTCTGCCTTTTCTTCTTCTGTAAGACCTACTGTTTTCATTTTCTTCGCAAGTTCATTTATTCTGTCAATTTTTTTCTGTTCCATTATATACATTCCTTTGTTTTTAGTGCTTGTATAGTATAAAACATTTTTTATCTTTAGTCAATACGGAATAAAGATAGAAAAAGCCCCTACCAAAAGGTAGGGGCATAAAATGTTGAATAATCAGGAATTATTCGTTAACCTTTGTAACAACACCTGAACCAACTGTTCTACCGCCTTCACGGATAGCGAAACGAAGACCTTCTTCGATAGCGATAGGAGTGATGAGTTCAACGTCCATAACAACGTTATCA
>JAZLAH010000071.1:0-36154 GCA_045613065.1 Candidatus Fimenecus sp. | reverse complement strand
GCTGAGGATTGAAGATGTTACGATTTCGTGGTTTTCATCACCGCTGTCTGTAACATAAGATGCAGCATCCTGCATATGAGTATGACCTGAAATTGTATAGTGCATACCTGCCTTTGCAAGAGCATCAGCGGCTTTTTCCCATCCAAAAAGAACGAACTGGTCAAGAATATCAACCTGTGTTTCCATGTGAGGAATAAGGTTGTTATGAATCATACCAATAACTGTCTTGCCGTCTTTTACAGCCTTTTCAGTTTCTTTGACTGCCCATTCAAGAAGCTCTTCTGAGAACTGACCACCTGTTTCCTGTTCGTTTTCACCTGAAGCAGTTGTGTCAGCTGAATACATCATAACGTCAAGAGCAATAAGACGATAAGTGTCATTGATGTCTGTTACATAAGAAAGTGAGCCACATTCGTTTACAGCAACATCTCTGTAACGACCATAATATCCGTCACCTTCAGGTGCAAAACCGAAATCCTTATAGATTTCTTCAAATTCTACAGGTGAGGTGTCGATTGCATCACGAAGAGCAGGATTCTTCTTTGATGTTACAAGTTCTTCACCATCATAATACATTGAACGCTTATTGTTAATATCATGGTTACCATTGATAACATAAACAGGAATACCTGTATCTGCCTCAAACTTTGCAAGTTTTTCTGCCTGTTCAACATGACCTGCATATTCAGCATTTCGTGTAAGGTCACCGGGTAAAAGAAGGAAATCAATTTCACCATTCTTCGCTTTTACAGCAAGATTAGCCAAAGCAGCATCTAAAAGATTAGGTGCTAATCCCGATGTTGAGTTATTGAGGAGCATCATATCTACAAACTCCTGCTTGTCTTCTGCAGTTTCTCCCATTGATGATTCTGCAAAATAGTGAGTATCACTGAGAATAGCGAAATCCACAGTATCCTTTGTTGCTGCAAGTGCAGAGAAAGGAATTCCCACAACAGCAGTAGCAACCGCAAGAATCACGCAAAGGACTTTTTTCAAAGCCATTTTTGTTTTCATTTTCATTCATCCTCCATTTTGTGAAATAAAAATATCCTTACAATTTTATCATAGAAAAAAATAAAATGCTACCCTTTCGAGTAACATTTTTATCTATTTTAGTAATTATTTTGTAATTTCTTTTCAACAGTCCACAACATATTGTGTATTTATAGACTACGTGTTTATTATTTATTCATTACATCAGAAACTATCTGTCCGTCCTGAATTCTGATTACACGCTGTGCTTCATTTGCAATTTCGTTATCGTGAGTGATAAGAATAACTGTTCTTCCCTCTTCGTGTAATTCGTGAAGAATTTTCATAACCTCTACACCTGAATGTGAGTCAAGGTTACCTGTTGGTTCGTCAGCAAGGATAATTGGTGGTTTTGCTGCAACGGCACGAGCTATTGCAACTCTCTGTTGCTGACCACCTGACATCTGTTTAGGTAAGTGGTCAAGTCGGTGAGAAAGTCCCACACGATTAAGAGCATCAATAGCAAGTTTGTTTCTCTCTTCCTTTTTCATACCACGATAAACTAAAGGAAGTTCAACATTTTCAACTGCAGTAAGACTTGTAATAAGATTGAACCCTTGGAAAATGAATCCGATTTCCTTATTTCTGATTTCAGAAAGGTCATCATCCTGGAGTCCATCAACATCCTGACCATTAAGAAGATATTTACCACTTGTAGGCACATCAAGAAGACCAAGCATATTCATAAGTGTAGATTTACCGGAACCTGACTGACCTATAATGGCAACGAATTCACCATGTTCAATAGTAAGGTTAATGCCGTCAATGGCACGAACCTCGTTTTCACCAGGATTGTAAATCTTGTACATATCACGAATTTCAATTAAACTCATATTATCACCAAAAGTTATTTTACTATTTTATAAATTTCAAGTCAATGAACAAATTGTAAATAATGCAAATTATAATTCTCCCCGACAAACTCCGATTTACTCTTCTTTACTCATTATATCCTTAACAACCTCACCTGCAATTGTCAAACCTGCAACACTTGGCACAAAGCTGATACTTGCAGGTGTTCTTTCACCATCGTTCTTAGGAATTTCTGTTGAATAGAGAACTTTTAACTTTTTAACTCCTCTTTGTTTCAACTCTCTTCTCATAACTCTACACAGAGGACAAGTATCTGTTTTATAAATATCCGTTATCTTAAATGCAGTTGGGTCAAGTTTATTTCCTGTACCCATTGATGCTATTATAGGTATATTCAATTCCTGTGATTTTATTGCCAAATCAATTTTTGCCGTTACATTATCAATGGCATCAATAATATAATCGTATTGTGATAGGTTAAACTCATCTGCATTTTCAGGAAGATACATTTTCACAATAGCTGTCACTTCACATTGAGGATTAATATCTAAAATACGTTCTTTTGCCACATCTGCTTTATTTTTGCCAACGGTTGATTGAAGTGCATATAACTGACGGTTGATGTTTGTAATATCAACAACATCTTTATCAACAACAGTCATTTTGCCAATGCCACAACGTGCAAGAGCCTCAGCAACGTATGAACCAACACCACCAAGACCAAAAATTATTATATTCGCATTTTTAAGTTTTTGAAGATTGTCACTGCCTATCAATCTTTCAGTTCTTGCAAATTCATTCATAAAACATCACCAATTCGTAAGGGACGGCGTCCTACACATCCCATTGTCGGTTTACTCGTATAATTTGTTCGGGTTGTCGAAGATGCCGACCCTTATATTTTATTAAATTATACACTATTGAAAATTTTTCAGCAATAGTGTATAATACATTTTTGGAAATTTATTATAAGGATGATAAAAATGAAACTTGGTATTGTTGGTTTGCCAAATGTTGGTAAAAGTACACTTTTTAATGCTATTACAAACGCAGGTGCACAGTCTGCGAACTACGCTTTCTGCACAATCGAGCCTAACGTTGGCGTTGTTGCAGTTCCTGATTATAGAATTGACAAGCTTGCAGAAATGTACAACCCTGCTAAGATTACTCCTGCTACAATCGAATTTGTTGATATTGCAGGTCTTGTAAAAGGTGCATCAAAGGGTGAAGGTCTTGGTAACAAGTTCCTTTCTCATATCCGTGAAGTTGATGCGATTATCCACGTTGTTCGTTGCTTTGATAACGACGATATTATCCATGTTGAAGGTAGTATTGACCCACAGCGTGATATTGAAACAATAAACCTTGAACTTATTCTCTCTGACGTTGAAATTCTTGACAGAAGAATTACAAAGGTTGAAAAGGATTTGAAGGGTGATAAGTCACTCCAGAAGGAACTTGATTTCCTTAAGCGTCTTCGTGGCGAACTCGAAAATGGTGTTAATGCACGTGCAGTTGAAGCTGACGATGAAGAAAAGGAATTCCTTTCTGATGTTGCACTTCTCTCATCAAAACCAATTATTTATGCTTGTAATATGAGTGAAGATGACTTTGCAAATAATATCCGTGAAAATGCTCGTTATAATGCAGTTTGTAAGCTTGCAGAGGCTGAGGGTGCTGAAACACTTCCTATTTGTGCTGAACTTGAAGCACAGATTGCAGAACTTGACAAGGAAGAAAAGGAAATGTTCCTTGCTGATTTGGGTATTGAGCAAGGTGGTCTTGACCTTCTTATTCAGCGTTCATACGATTTGTTGGGTCTTATCTCATATCTTACAGCAGGTCAGCCTGAAGTTCGTGCTTGGACAATCAAGAAAGGTACAAAAGCACCACAGGCTGCTGGTAAAATTCATACCGACTTTGAACGTGGCTTTATCCGTGCAGAGGTTATCCACTTTGACGACCTTATGGCAAACGGCACAATGCAGGCTGCAAAGGAAAAAGGTTTAGTCCGTTCCGAAGGTAAGGAATACGTTATGAAAGACGGAGACATTGTTCTTTTCCGTTTCAATGTGTAAAAAGAATAATCTTGTATGGGACGATTTTGCATCGTCCCTTTTTTATTTAATGAAAAATGAATAGTGAACAATTTCGGAACTGCGGTGCATTTATAAAGTTATCACTTGAAATTACATATTAAATACTCTATAATTGATTCATTAAATCACAAGGAGAATTGAAATGGGAAAAATAAAAGAACTTGTTTCTAATATAAAACAGTACTGGGACACTCCTGCTGAAGGTAATTATGTTCCATATAAAGAAATCGTCAATCTTGGTGTTGCAGGATTTGGTATTCATTGGGCATCAACACTTGCAAATGCCATAGGACTTAGTGCAGCTAACTTTATCGTGGGTGCAAGTATCGGTCTTCAACCTGTACATCTTCAGATAATGCTTATTCTTGCAAACATCGTAGGTATTCCTATCGGTATTTTCAGAGGTTGGTTCTTCGACAACCACAAAATGCCTGGTGGTAAATTTATTCCAATCCTTCTTAAAACGCCTGTTCCTATTGCTGTAATTTCTACAATATTCGTATGGTTGCCATATGAACAATGGGACTACTGGACAAAAGTAGTGGTTGTCTGGATTGGATTTATGATTCTTTCTGTGTTCCTTGGTTTCTATAATGAATCCTTTGCATTCTACAAGCAGGTTATCACACCGAATGCACAGGAAAGAGCAAATGTTTCAAGTATTTCACAGATTCTTTATTCATTAGCACCTACACTTACATCACTTGTTGTACCTACTATTGCAGGCCTCACTTGGGGTATGGATAACATCTGGACATATCGTGTAATTTATCCTGGTTTTACAGTTGTTGGACTTATTGTTCTTTTCATTTTTACACCAAAACTTAAAGAACGAATTATCGTTGCAAAGCGTCCTGTTGAATATGTCAGTCTTATAGACTCACTTCGTGAAGTTGCTAAGAATAAATATTTCTGGATTATCAACTTAGGTGGTTGGCTCGGATTCCTTGAAGGTGCAAGTGCTATTCTTGTAAACTGGACCTTTAACTATTCCGATGACGGTGCTCATAAGGTGTATATGGGACTTGCTACAACACTCATTTCAAATGCAGCACTGTGGGCTATGATGTTAGCACCATTTGCAATCAAACTTCTTGGTAAGAAAAATCTTCTCATTGTGCATAACACAATAAATGTTGTGCTCTATGCAATTTTATTATTGGTTTATAAAAATGTCTTGCTTATGTGTGTTGTTGTTTATGTGAATACATTTATCAATACATTCTCCAATGTTTACACACCAAATATCAATGCTGATATGCGAGATTATCACCAGTGGAAAACAGGTGTCAGAGTCGACGGACTTTTTACACCACTTACAATGATTGGTACAATTATAGGCTTCTTCACAGGACTTGTTATACCTGCAATTTATGAAAAAATGGGACTTAAAGAAGATTATTCTGTTCTTTATAATGATGAGATGAGAAACAATCTCTTTACTGTACTTATTATTTGTTCAATAATTGGTTCAATAATGAATCTTATTCCATACCTTTTCTATGACTTGTCTGAAGAAAAGCATCGTGGATATGTAAATGTTCTTAAAATCCGTGCTATGTTTGAGGACTATGGTAATAACGAACTTGAAGATGCACAGCTTGTTGATGCAATGAAAATCATAAACGGTGCAAGAGATGGTCTTACAAAAAAGGCTGTTGATAAATCTGCATTAAAAGCTGCAAAGAAAATTCAGGATAAAGAAGAAAGAGGACTTGCAGTTAAAAAGGCAAAAGACGAAATTCGTGAAATCAGAAAATACAATGAATTTGTTGAGGGATTACCTATCGTTAAGGAAGAACTTGAGAAATTCAACACAGAAAGATATAAGGCAAAACTTGTTTCTGCAAAACAGACTTTATCTTTAGGTGAAATTCATCTTTATGATGATTGGAAAGAAGAAATGCAAGTTGCACGAAATCTTCCTAACTCCACAAAGGAAGAAAAAGAAATCCGTGCAGATGCATTATCCCTTGCTCGTGAGAAAAGACGAAGTGCAAAACTTCTTAGAAAATATGGAAAAGATAACCTTACAATTCCTGATGACAGAATTCCTGAAGAAATCAAAAATCGTGAATATAATTCAGACAAAGAACGTCGTCAGGCAAAGGCCCAGCTTAAAGCATATACAAAAGGTGTTTCAGTTTATCGCAGAATCACAAAACCATATAACGATGCAAGAAATCTTGTAATTCAGGCTGAAAACTATACTCACCTTGCAGAAATCGAAGCACTTTATGAAAGTGCAACATCACGATAAATTATAAGTGCAAAATGCAAAGTGCAAAATGAAGGAACTGCGTTACTGATTTATGATTGGCTCCCTCTGACGAGGGAGGCAAGAGTACAACATTTATTCATCTCGATAACCTCCATTTTATACTTGACTTGTACTTATTAATTTGATATAATTCTATGCGATATTTAAAACACGATGAAAAAGAAAGTAGATTAAGTGAGTAACCTTGACAGAGAATTGTGCCTTGGCTGAAAGCACATAAGACTAAAGCTTAATTGAAGTTCCCTTTAGAGTGGCTTTACTGAAATAGCAGTAGGTAATGACGGTTTGTTCTCGTTATTGGACACGGAAGTGTTTGCTTTTTGCAAAAAATTGGGTGGTACCGCGGATTTTATTCGTCCCATGCTCTTTGGAGTGTGGGACTTTTTTATGTCCCTATTTCCGAAAAAAATATACCTTAATCAAAGTGAGGAAGACAAAAATGAGAGAAAAACTTGAAGCTATCCGTCAAAAAGCGGAAGCAGAGTTGGCTACATTTACTGAACAGAGTCAACTTGAAAATTTCAGAGTACAGATTCTCGGCAAAAAAGGTGAACTTACATCTATGCTTAAAATGATGGGTTCATTGTCTGCTGAAGAAAGACCTGTTATGGGTCAGATTGTAAACGAAGTAAGAGCTTATGTTGAGCAGAAGATTGCTGAAAAGAGTGCTGAACTCAAGGAGCTTGAACTTAAAAAGGAAATCGAAAGCACACCTGTTTTCGATATTTCAGTTCCTGCAAACTTAACAAGAGGTTCATATCATCCAATTACTCTTGTTCAGCGTCAGTGTGAAACAATCTTCAAATCAATGGGCTTTAACGTTGAGGATTACAGCGAAGTTGTTACTGACTATGAATGTTTTGAGTCACTTAACATTCCAAAGGACCATCCAGCAAGAGATATGCAGGACACATATTACCTTGAAAATGGTCAGTTATTGAAGTCACAGACATCAGCAGCACAGAATGCTATTTACAAGAAGTATAAAGATGCTCTTATCAACGACGGTGTGCCAATCAAGGCTATTTTCCCAGGTCGTTGTTTCAGAAATGAAGCTACTGACGCTTGTCACGAAAACACATTCTTCCAGATGGAAGGTGTTATGGTTGACAAGGATATTTCAATCTCAAACCTTATCTACTTTATGAAAACTATGCTTTCAGAAGTATTCCAGAAAGACATTAAAGTTCGTCTTCGTCCTGGTTTCTTCCCATTCGTTGAACCTGGTTTCGAGCTTGACATCAGTTGTCTCATCTGTGGTGGTGAAGGTTGTCCATCATGTAAGCACAGTGGTTGGCTTGAACTCTGCCCATGTGGTATGATTCACCCTGAAGTTCTTAAAGCAGGTGAAATTGACCCTGAAGAATACACGGGTTTTGCATTTGGTCTTGGTCTTACAAGACTCGCAATGATGAAATATGGCGTTAAAGATATTCGTGATTTGAACAGTGGTAGCCTTAAAGTGCTTTCACAGTTCACAGACGATGAAGATTAAGGAAGGAGGAGCAGAATTATGTTTTTATCAATGAACTGGATTAGTGATTTCGTTGACCTTAGTGGTCTTGACAAAATGGAGTTAATCCGTAAATTTTCACTTTCAACTGCTGAAGTTGAGAACGAAATCTTCTTTAAAGGCAGTGATTTTTCAGGTATCGTTGTTGCTGAAATTAAATCTGTTGAAAATCACCCTGAATCAGAAAAGCTCCACCTTTTAAAAATTGATATCGGTGAAGCTGAATTAGTTGACGTTGTTTGTGGTGCACCAAATGTAAGAGTTGGTATGAAAACTGCTTTTGCAAAGGTTGGCGCTCGTCTTGGTGAAATCGAAATCGCACCAAGACCTCTTGCAGGATATATGTCAAACGGTATGTGCTGTTCTGAAAAGGAAATCGGCATCAGCGATGACAATTCAGGTATTATGGACATTCTTGAGGACGTTAAGAATGGTACTGACCTTAAGGACGTTTACGAAATCGACGATATCGTTTTTGAGGTTGATAATAAATCTCTTACAAACCGTCCTGACCTTTGGGGTCATTATGGTATTGCTCGTGAATTCGCTTCACTTGCAGGACGTCCATTAAAACCACTTCCACAGGTCGATTTATCACAGTATGACAATCTTCCAAAGGTTGACCTTAAGATTGAAGATGAACTTTGTCAGAGATATTCTTGCTTACAGGTTGAAAACATTACAAAAAATGTAAGCCCTGTTAATATGAGAATCCGTCTTTTCTACTGCGGAATGAGAGGCATTAACCTTCTTGCTGTCCTTACAAACTACCTTATGCTTGAAATGGGTCAACCAATGCATGCATTCGACTCAAGAAAGGTTGAAAAAATCAGAATCAAGAGATTCAATGAGCCTTTCGTATTCCAGACACTTGACGGAATTGACAGAAATATTGACGAAAACACACTTATGATTTGCAACGACAACACTCCTGTTGCTATTGCAGGTATTATGGGTGGTCTTGATAGTGAAATTGTAGAAGATACAACAACTCTTACTCTTGAATCAGCAACATTCAACGCTGCATCAATCCGTAAGTCAACTGTTCGCCTTTCACACAGAACTGATGCTTCAATGCGTTATGAAAAGTGCCTTGACCCTGAAATGACTGTTCCTGCTATTGGAAGATTTGTTAAGCTTCTTACTGACATTGATGATGGTGCAAAGGTTGTATCTGCACTTACTGACGAATACGCTTTCAAATATCCACAGGTTACTCTCGATTTCGATAAAGCATTTATTGACAAGTACACAGGTATCGAAATCGGAAACGATACTATCGTAAATACTCTTAATTCACTTGGTTTCAAGGCTACTAACGACGGTGACAAGTTCACAGTAGAAGTACCAAGCTGGAGAGCAACAAAAGACGTTACTATCAAGGCTGATATCGTTGAAGAAATCACAAGAATTTACGGTTACGATAACTTTGATATCCATACTGCAGAAGCTCCTCTCTACCCTGTTCGTGCAGCAGTTGAAAAGACTGTTGAAGACAGAATTAAGGACATTCTCGTTCACAGATATTCACTTCACGAAGTTCATTCTTATGTATGGCAGTATTATGATGAATACAAGGCATTGGGAATTGAGATTGAAGACAATATCAAGCTCCAGAATGCTACAAATCCTAATATTGAAACAATTCGTAAATCAATTATCCCAACACAGCTTTGTCAGGTTAAGGTAAACACAAACTATGCACCTGATTTCGGTATTTTCGAAGTTGGCAGAACTGTTGATGGTCTTAATGCTGACGGAATGTGTGACGAGCATAAGAAACTCTGTGTAACACTTTTCAGCAAAACAAAATCTCTTGAATCACTTTACATTGAACTTGCTACAATGCTTTCAGTTGTTTCTGACAACATCAAGCACAAGCCACTTGAATTCAACCCAATGGAAGCTACACTTTCATATGAACATCCAAGAAACCTTAACGAAATTTCTTGTGATGGTGTTGTTCTTGGTAAAATCGGTGTTGTTCACCCAACAGTTGGCAAGAAAATTGACAAGAAAGCAGCAATCGTATTTGCTGAAATCGACGTTCCTGCTTTTGCAGAACTTACTGATGCTGGTATTCACTATGCTGAACCATCAAAATTCCCTGCAATCGAAGTTGACCTTTCATTTGTAAGCGATATTTTTGCACCAATCGGCAAAGCAATTAAGGATGCTAATTGTCCACTTATCAAGAAAGTTGAAGTTACTGATACATACCGTGATGAAAACGGCAAGTCAATCACAACAAGAATTACTTTCTCACATCCTGAAAAGACTCTTACAAGAGAAGAAGTTATGGATGTTGCAAACAGCATTATTGATGCACTCGCAAAAGAAAATATTGCACTTAAGTCATAATTAAAGCACCCTTCGGGGTGCTTTTTAAATGCAAAGTGCAAAACGCACAATGCAAAATGTCGGAACTGCGTTGCAATTATAGAAAATTGAATTTAATAATTTACCAGTCACCCTGAGTGCAACGAATGGTCTATTGATTTTATTGATGAGATTCTTCGTCATTTCATTCCTCAGAATGACCGAGTTCTTTGTCTTTCTCCACATCCTGTTTAACATTAGCGTCGCAGATACTCACCTGTCATCTAAGACAGCACTAATTTTGCACTTTGCACTTTGCATTTTGCATTTTTTGAAAAATTCCTATTGTAATTTTTCAAAATACAGTATATAATAATATAGATTAGATATTTGGAGGTGGCAGAATGCTCGACCCTAACAAGACTATACAATTTTCCTTGAAAGATGAACGAGAGGAAACCACACGACAGGTGCTTGTGGCAGTTTATGACGCTTTGGTGGAAAAAGGATATAATCCTATTAACCAGATAGTTGGATATATTCTTTCTGAAGACCCAACATATATCACTACTCATAACAATGCAAGAAGCCTTATCCGTCGTCTTGACAGAGATGAGCTTTTGCAGGACCTTGTTAAAGACTATCTCAAAAACTCAAAGAAATAAGGTGTTTGTTTTGGCAAAAGAAAATGGCAAATTCCTCACTTTTAAAGGCAAACCATTAGTTAGAAACGGCAACACTCTTTATTACGGCTTCCCAAATGACAAGTACGTTATTATGATGCAGATTCTTGCAACAAAGCCTGTTAATGATATTGAAGTTGCTTCAAAGGTATCAGTTCAGTTGCTTAATACTGACCCTGATGTAAGCCCTCGTGAGAGAATTGTTAAATCAAGTGAAAAGAAAGGCCTTTATGCTGCTCTTGATATTGCTGAAGTTTGGCTCAGCAGAGCATTGGCTAACTAATTCAACAAAATTGGAGGATGGATGGGATTCCGTCCTCTTTTTGTTTTCTATCAACTTTTTAGGAGAATGTTATTATGTTTTACACTATGAATATTGCAGGACTTGAGAGAAATTTACCAATGTGTCCTCTCAATGATGAACTTATGATTGCAGGTTTTGTTATTTTCGGTGACCCTGAACTTACTACTGCTTGTGCTGAAGAATTATTAAAAAAAGCCCCTGAGTATGACTACATAATCACAGCAGAGGCTAAAGGTATTCCACTTGCTCACGAAATGGCAAGACTTCAGGATAACCAGAAATATTTTGTAGCTCGTAAAAAACCGAAGCTTTATATGACAGGAGTTTTTGAGTCAACTGTAAATTCAATTACAACCGAGGGTGAACAGAAACTTTATCTCGATTTGGCTGATGCAGAACTTATGAAAGGCAAAAGAATTCTCATAGTTGATGATGTTGTTTCTTTGGGTCAGTCTTTGGCTGCAGTTGAAAAACTCGTTAATGATGCAGGCGGAATCGTTTGTGGCAAAATGTTTATTCTTGCTGAAGGTGATGCTGCAGATCGTGATGATATCATCTACCTTGAAAGATTACCATTGTTTGATAAAAACGGTAAAGAAATATAAGTGCAAAATGCAAAGTGCAAAGCGCAAAATAGAGGTGTTGTTATGAAACTCTACATGAAACAAAAGGTTTTCTCCTGGAAAGATAAATTCAATATTTATAATGAATACGGAAACGAAGCATATTGGGTTGAGGGTTCAGTATTTACTATCGGAAAAAAACTTGACCTTTATGACATGGGAAATAACCATTTAGCACATATTCACCAAAAAGTATTGTCTTTCTTACCACGATTTTTTATAGAAATGAATGGTGAAGATGTTGCAGAGGTTGTAAAACACTTCACACTTTTCAAGCAAAAGTTCAGTGTAACAGGATATGACTGGCAGGTTGACGGCGATTTTCTTGCTCACGAATATGAAATCTATCGTGATAATTACACCGTAGCAACTATTTCAAAGGAATGGTTCACATTCGGTGATGCATATGCCATCAACATTACAGATGGTGTTGACCCTGTTGCGGTAATTTCTGTTGTGCTGATTATTGATGCCATTTTGGCACAATCATTCACAGTAATAGACTTTGTTTCTGAAATATTTACATAAAAATTGCAAAATGATTGAAAAAATCCTCTTGGAAAATGAAGTGAACCCAAGAGGATAATTTTTTATTTAATTTCACTTGAATCGTTGAGGACTAATGCACTCTGCATAAAGAGGACATCCTGATTTGTAAATTCAACAAAGTTGCCAAGGAATTGTGGTGATACTCTTCTTAAATCTACAAGAGTTATTTTTCTATAACCCTCCACAAACAATGGTGCAATAGCGTTTGCATAAGAATCTCTGAATATAATCAACTCTTTATCTGTTGTGGCGTTTTTGTTTTCAATTACAAGAATTGAACGATTAGGTCCTGACAAGAACATTTCGTATGGGTCAGGGATTTTGGTTGGGTCATCACTTGTGATTTTTTCCATATCGTATACAGGAATCTGTGAATTTGTTTCCAAATCCGTTACGATGCAGTTGTCGAGAATATCACTTGTGAGATAATACAATTCATCAGGTTCAACCGGCATTGCAAACTGACCGTGATATACACCATAAAAAGGAGTTTCAACCTTTTGAACATCATATTCAGCCTCAAGTGTTACTCCCATTTCCTTTGCGATATACTGTGCCACATCTATGAGTTTTTCCTGACGCCAATGTGTATCGGTTGAATAGTAATCAAAAAGCTCAAGCTGTGAGAATATATCGATATACTGTGAATAACTCATCTGACTTTTCATCATATCTGCCATCAAATCATAATCCATTGAGAGATAACCCTCGTCCTTTGGCACAAAGAAGTTTTTATCAGGAATAAGGGTTGAATAAATCTTCATATCCTTGTCTTTAAGATACTTGTCATATATTAACTGAAAACGACTTGTAGCATACTGAACAGAATCCTCATTCAAAGGATATTCCATTTTCACAATATAATCATCATATGAGAAAAAGTCATTATTATCTTTTTGTCCCATTCCGTAAAATGTTGCATAAGCTTTAAGAGTGCGGAACTGATCTCTTAATGGAAAATGGTCAAGAGTATATGATTCAAATTCACTCATAAATTTACCTGATGTTATGCTTTCAACAGTTATTTTAGGGAATTTACTGAGTTTTCTTCGTTCTGTTGTTGAGATTTCAGAATCAGGCAATATAATACCCACAAGGAGAAATCCGAAAACAAAAATCACAGAAATAGCTACTATAATATAATTCTTAATTTTTGACATAGTTTCTCCTCCTCTCTAAAACCTAAAATACAAGAACGGATTAAATGAGCCATCTATAAGGAATGCTGTACAGAGTGCCAACATTCCAATAAGCACTACCGGTTCACCAACAGAAACAATATTCTTACCAACAACTGATTTACCTATTGAACCAACTATCTTTTTAGGTAATGGAGTTGAACCAACTATGGCAATTATAAGGAGTGTTCCAAAACTCTTAAGATAGAACAACGCCTCTTGTGAAATTGCAGGTATATCCCCTGCTCCGAGCATTGCTCCCACGGTTGTAAATGCTTCACCCAATGATACAGAATCGAAAATCACAAAACTTACAATTACGAAGAAAAGAACGTAAATGTGTTTTATCACTCGTGTTTTATTAAGATATTTCAAGAGGAATGACTTTTCAATAATCAAAAGCACTGCAAAATAAAGTCCCCAGAAGATGAAAGTCCAGGCTGCACCGTGCCAGAAACCTGTTGCCATCCAGACCACAAACAAGTTAAAGAAGAATCGTGGTTTTGAAACTCGATTGCCTCCCAATGGGAAGTAAAGATAATCTCTGAACCAACTACCCAGTGACATATGCCATCTTCTCCAAAAGTCTGTAATACTTGAAGAAATATACGGATAATTAAAGTTTTCAAGGAAATCAAATCCGAAGATTTTACCAAGACCGATTGCCATATCACTATAACCTGAGAAGTCAAAATAGATATGGAAAAGATAAGCTAAAGCATAAATCCAATAGAAAAGAACTGACTTATCGTCAGAAGCCTTGAAATCAGCAACAACCTCTCCAAGAAGATTAGCAAGGAGAATTTTTTTACTTAAACCAATTATAAATCGTCTTACACCCAATGCAGTTTTTTCAAGAGAGTGTGTACGTTCTTCAAGTTGAACCGCAATATCTGAATATCTTACAATCGGACCTGCAATCAACTGTGGGAACATTGAAATATATGCTGCAAGATTTATAAAATTACGCTGTGCTTTTGTATCCTGACGATACACATCAACTGCATAGCTTAAAATCTGGAAAGTATAAAAACTGATACCTATTGGAAGAACAATTCGTAACAATGGTACAGACATACCTGTCAAAGCATTGAAATTCTCGATGAAAAAGTCAGCATATTTGTAATAACCCAATATGCCAAGACTTAAAAGTACAGATGCTGTCAAAAACACTTTTGATAATACTTTGCCCTGATATTTTTCTATAAGCAGTCCAAACACATAACCCTGTGTTATGGAAATCAGCATAAATATAAGGAATTTTGGTTCACCCCAACCATAAAAGAATAAACTGGAGAGAAGCAAAACTGTATTTTTCAATTTTTTTGGTGCAACGAAGTACAATAAAAGCACTATCGGCAGAAAATAAAATAAAAATGGAATACTTGAAAATAACATGAATAATTCACCTTAAAAAATAACCGCTGATAATTTGCATAACAATCTTCAGCGGTTACTATAATTTTATTTTAGGTTTTTTTAAAGAAATTATGCAACGATTGCTTCGTCAACAACAACTGTTGCTGATGGATATGCTGCCTGAAGCTTTGCTGTAAATGTGCTTACTAATTCACCATTACCGAAGTATGAAACCATATATTCACCAACTGTTACGATAACAAGCTTTTCAGGGAAACCACACATCCAACGAGTAGCCATAACACTATCCTTAACTTCTGTTGCAAGAGCAGCCATATCAGCGTCAACTACGTGGTAAGCAGCACCTGTAAATGTGTTAGCATTCATCATATGCATAAGTGTTGCAGCAGAATCAATCTTTGCTAATGATTCAGCAGGGAAATGAGTGATGTTAGCAAAACCTTCAGCATCTTCAAGACCATAAACGCCAGGGCCTTCCATATTCATGTTTTCTTCTGTCATATCGCCACCTGCAACTGGGAACTTTTCTTCTTCAGCGTATGTTGCCCATACTGTGTTGAGAAGCTCAACAGGAGAAGCAACTGATACATCAGGAGTTTCTTCTTTACCACCATTTGTGCCACATGCTGCAAAAGTGAGCATAAGCACAGCTACCATAACTAATGCAATAATCTTTTTCATTGTTTTACCTCCAAAATTTTAATAAAGTTATATCGCCTTTATTACACCACTTATATTATCATATACACTATACTTTCGTCAACAACAATATCAAATTATTCATTAATATTTAATAACTTCTTATTATTGACTATAATTTTAATATGTGATAAAATTGTCTGTCAAAATTTATTATAATAAGGGGCGCTTTAAATGAATAATTTCATTAAAAAAAGCATTGCGGTTTTACTGATTATCACTATGATGTCAGGATTATTTACTTGTTTCGCAACTAAATATGAAAAGAAGTACGAAGACTATGGTTCATATGTACTTTTAGGTGATAGTGTTGCAAGTGGTTGGAGTGACGTTGTTGAAAAAGAAACACGTTTTGTTCGTGTTGAAGGTTCATACGGTGCTCATGTTGCTGATGACCTTGGTGTAGATGTATATCATCCAATGGCTTGTATCGGTTTCAGAACAGTTGATATGCGTTACATTTTTGAAGATGATTATGAAGCTGACCGTTTCCTTTTCTATTCAATAGATGAAGAAGTTATGGCTGAAAAAATTCCACAAATCAGAAAAGCAGTCGCAGAAGCCGGTCTTATCACACTCAATATCGGTGGTAACGACTGGGGCTCATTCCTTGGCTGGCATATTTATGAAGAAATGGATAAATTCGAAGAAAAAAACCAGAAATTCATGGATATGGCTTATGAGTATCTTATAAACGCAGGTACAGATTTAGATACTGTTGAATCACTTATTGACCTTGCTGCTCTTTGTGGTGCTTTACCTGATATTATAAGAGTTTTACCACAGGCTCTTGTAACTGGTTTCAAAAACTACGTTATCAACTGGAATTATATGATTGAAGATATTTATGCACTTAATCCTGATGTAACTCTTGTTGTAATCGGCATGTTTGACAATAGTGTTCAGGACCAGGAAACTGCTGACAAAAACGAAGCAGCTTTACTCAAACTCAGCGTAGGTCAATTGATTGTTGATTATGCAAACAAGCCTATGGCTGAAGGTGCTGAGAAGTACGGTTATACATTCATTGACCCAGTAGGTACTGTTTGTGAACAGAATCACCCAAGTGCTGAAGGTCACAGATATATTGCTGATTTGATTCTTGATTCACTTCCTGATGCTAACTTCCCATATGATGATGTTTCAACAAAATCAAAGGAATACAAATCAATTGAATATATGTTCCAGCACGGTATTATGAAAGGTACTTCAAAATCAAAATTCGGTTATGATGCTCCAATCACAATGAAGCAACTTGCTGATGCAACATACAAGGTTTCAGGTGTTAAAGATATTGTTGAAAGCTCAAATGATGACGCAAGTTATTTAGATGTTGTTTCTGCAGCATATAAAATGGTTGTTATTGGTAATAAAGACCCAAAACAGCAGATTAAGGCTACTGCACTTACAATGGAAATGATTTCAAGTGTAAAAAAATGCAGTTTGAATAAGTCAATTACAAGAGCGGAAGCTGCAGTAATTCTTAAAGATTATATTGATATTATGTAATTAAACAAAAAGCCCTTTGGAAAAATCCAAAGGGTTTTATTTTGATAATTGAAACTGAGTTGCAGTCATAATTTTCAACAGATATTTACCATCAGCTGATTATTATTTATTGTGCAGATATATGACTTGCCTTTTTCAAGTGATTTATCAAGAATTTTTTCAGAGAGGATATCTTCGATTTTCGTTTGGATTGCTCGTTTTAACGGTCTTGCACCATAGATTTTATCGAAGCCCTCCTTTGACACAAAATCTATAACGGATTCATCAAATGTCATACTAATCTCAATATCACTCATTCGTTTTTCAAGGGATTTTAAAAGACGTTTTGCAATTTCCTTAATATCATCCTGTGAAAGTCTTGTAAAAACGATTGTGTCGTCGATTCTGTTTAAAAATTCAGGACGGAACGTTCTTTTCAATTCATCCATAACAGCCTCTTTGATTTTATCGTCAGAGTGGCTGTTTTCATTTGCTGTGAAACCGAATGTGGTTCTTTCTTCATTTATAAGCCTTGCACCAACATTTGATGTCATAATAATCACACAGTTTTTGAAATCCACTCTCCTACCCTGTGAATCCGTCAGAATACCGTCATCAAGAATCTGCAAAAGGGCATTGAAAACATCAGGATGTGCTTTTTCAATTTCATCAAAGAGAATTACGGAATAAGGTTTTCTACGTACTTTTTCAGTAAGCTGACCACCTTCGTCAAATCCCACATATCCTGGTGGTGAACCGATAAGCTTTGAAACCGTGTGCTTTTCCATAAATTCCGACATATCAAGTCTTATCATAGCATTTTCGTCACCGAACATTGCTTCGGAAAGTGCTTTTGTAAGTTCAGTTTTACCAACACCAGTAGGACCACAGAAAAGGAATGTTCCCATTGGTCTTTTGGGGTCTTTGAGTCCTGCACGACCACGACGTATTGCACGGCTTACTGCTGAAACGGCCTTTTCTTGACCCACAATTCTCTTGTGAATTTCCGATTCCATATTGAGGAGCTTTTCACTTTCCTCCTGAGTCATTCTGCTTACAGGAACTCCTGTCCATCCCGACACAATTTCTGCGATTTCAGTTTCCGTTACGGACAAATCACGTTCAGGTGATGAGGACTGCCACTTTGCTTTTTCTAAATTCAATTCCTGCTGAAGTGATTTTTCTTCATCACGAAGAAGTGCTGCTCGTTCAAAATCCTGCTGATTTACTGCCATCTCCTTTTCGGCACAGATTGAATTAAGTCGGTTTTCCATGTCTTTGATTTCTTTAGGTGGAGTAAGGGATTCCAAACGCACTTTTGAACAAGCCTCATCAATCAAATCGATTGCTTTGTCAGGTAAAAATCTGTCACCGATATATCTGTGTGAAAGCATTACGGCTGATTTTATTGCTTCGTCTGTAATTTTCACCTTATGGTGTGCCTCATATTTGTCACGGATTCCTTTAAGGATTTCAACAGCCTCATCAGTTGATGGTTCACCAACCATAACAGGCTGAAAACGTCGTTCAAGTGCTGCATCTTTTTCAATATTTTTACGATATTCGTCGATGGTTGTAGCACCGATTAACTGCAATTCACCACGAGCCAAAGAGGGTTTCAGGATATTTGCTGCATCAACTGCACCTTCAGCACTACCTGTGCCTATAAGTGTATGCACCTCGTCAATAAAAAGAATAATATCCTTTGACTCCTTGACTTCGTCAATAATGCCTTTTATTCGTTCTTCAAAGTCGCCACGATATTTTGTTCCTGCTACCATTCCTGTCAAATCAAGTGACACAATTTTTTTATCTTTCAAAAGTTCAGGAACAGTTCCCTTTGCAATTTTAAGTGCAAGACCCTCTGCAATAGCAGTTTTACCAACACCCGGTTCACCGATTAAGCAAGGATTATTTTTACTTCTTCGTGATAAAATTTGAATTACTCGTTGAATTTCATTTTCACGACCGATTACAGGGTCAATTTTATTCTCTCTTGCAAGACTTGTTAAATCTCTTGAAAACTTTTCGAGAACTGAATTAGATTTTTTACTTTGCTGACCAAATGATTTCTGCTGACTGTTTTTATTGCCTGTAAAACTTGCAATATCACGGATTAAGCTCTGTGGACTTACTCCCATACGATTAAGGAGCTGACAACCGTAACCACTACCTTCACGACAAAGTGAAATAAGGATGTGCTCTGTACCTGCAAGTGACTGTCCCATAGAATTTGCAAGAGCCAATGCACTTTCAACAATGTGTTTGCTTCGTGGTGTAAAATCCGACGGATTCAATTCCGTTGGCAACCCAGTGCCGATTGTCTGACAAACAACTTCGTAAATCTTTGAATAGGTTATACCTTTTGAATTAAGAAGCTTTCCTGCAACAGAGTCCGAAACTCCAAGAATACCTAACAGAATGTGTTCACTACCAATATATGTGTGACCTGAATCTTCAGCAATTTCGAGTGCCGAGTTCAGCGCCAAATTTGCCTTTTCACTAAAACCTGTAAAGTTGTACATTGTCATTTCACCTCAATTTCATAAATTATAATTATTGGCTCCCTATGACGTGGGAGCTGTCTGCGTAACAGACTGAGGGAGAGATAAATACAATAAATTATTTATCAGCTATCACTTTTACTACCTCTCAGTCAACTTCGTCGACAGTTCGTCTGACAATGGGAGCCAAATACCTTTTCCTTAATCTTTAATTCAATCTATTCCTTACCTCTGTTGCTCGTACCATATCTCTTTCCTGTGTAGGGAGTTTTTGTCCTGCACGAGAATTGATACTTGCAGGTTGCATTGAAATCATCAATTCATTGACAGTTTCAATAGGAACGTTAATTTTTCCCGTAACTGAACCAAGACGTACAAGTGAAAGATTTTCCATAAGTTCCTTTGTTGATAAGAGTCTTGCCCATTTGAGTGTTCCGTATGCACGGAAAATTGCGTCGTCAGTATTAATTGACTTCAAAAGTTCTTCTCGGGCTGTTCTCTCATTTGCACAAAGTTGTAATGTGATTGCTTTAAGATTTTTTATTGCAAATTCTTCGGAAATACCGAGAGTAATCTGATTAGAGAGCTGATACATATCACCGATTGCCTTTGTACCCTCACCAAATGCACCGCGGAATGTAAGACCAAGCTTTGAAATTGTGTTGATAAGCTTATGAATCTGTCCATTCATTGTAAGTGCAGGAAGATGGAGCATTACAGATGCTCTCATACCTGTACCAAGGTTTGTAGGACATTGTGTAAGATATCCGATACGCTTGTCAAAGGCGAAATTCAGCCTGTTTCCGATTAAGTCGTCGATTTCGTCTGCAACCTGATATGCCTCATCAAGAGCAAATCCAGATTTCATCACCTGTAATCTAATATGGTCTTCTTCATTGAGCATTATGCAAATATCCTCATCTTTGGAAATCATAAATGCACGACCATTATCGTCAGATGCAAATTCAGGACTGATAATATGGCGTTCCGCCATTGATGCAGCCTCAAAACGAGCAAGAGTTTTCATCTCTACAAATCGCAAATCGTATTTATTATCCTTTTCCATAGCATCCTTAATAATATTATTAAGTTCTATTCTGTTTTTAGTATTCAATTTATTGGGGAAAGGATATTCACTTATGTTTCTTGCAAGGCGAATTCGAGTGCTAACGACAATGTCACTCTGCTCACCAACGCCTAAATACCATCTGTTACTCATTTTTGCCACCTGCTTTCAACTCATTTATTCTGTCACGAAGTTCAGCTGCTTTTTCAAAATTCTGTTCACTGATTGCAGTTCTCAGTTCATTTTCAAGATTTTCCATCAGATTTTCAGCTGTTTTAACTTCAGTTTTGATTATTGTAGGATTTTTACCTTCATGACGAGTTTTTCCGTGGATTCGTTGTAATGATGGTAAAAGTTTGTCATAAAATGTTGCATAACAATCTGCACAACCAAGTTTTCCGTTATTCACAATGTCATTGAATGTGTTTCCACATTTTTCACAACGGATTGTACGGGAACTGAGTGTTGCTGTCTGTGGTTCACCAAAAAACGAACCAAGCAAATCTGTAAATGTGTTCCCAAAACCACCAAAAACATCATTGTAACCAAGTGCCTTTGCACAATCCTGACAGAGATGAGCCTCTGCACTTTCACCATTTATAATTCTTTTAACATGAGTTGTAGCCTCATATTTTCCACAATTTTGACATAACATAATAATTCACTCCGTTCAAATGCAAAATGCAAAACGCAAAATTATTTTTTATTTTGCTGTGTCGTCTTACAAATTGCCATTAATAATGCAATAATTTCTTTTATATCTTTTTCAATTGAAACAAATTCTTTTTCAGTTAGATACTCTGTTGTATTTAACAATCGTAACCAATAATATGTTTCATGTGCTTCTTTCAATGCAATACTTAATTTTGCATAAAAATCAGCTTTTGTCTGACCTCTTTCTGCTTCTGCAACATTTGCACCTATGCTAGTGCCACATTTTAAAAGTTGTTTTGACATAACATATTCTTTTTTATCATTTGTTAAGTGTTTATATAAATTAACTATTCTCACAGCAAATTGAAAACTTTTACTCTCTATAATATTTTCATCCATATTCTAATCACCTACAATCATTTTGCGCTATGCACTTTGCATTTTGCGCTTAAATAACATTTAATATCATTTGCTTGAAAATGGATGCTCGGATAATATCACCGTATTCTCTCGGAATATCACGATAAGCATTTCCAGTTAATGCTGATAAAAATATTTTGACCGATTTTTCGTCGATAATATCTCTGTCATAAAGATTTTTTAAATGAGCACGACATATATTTTCCGACAATGACTGACCAATCGAGTTAATCAAGTGCATTTTAAGTGAGTTTCTATCATATGTTGCTCTTGTAATCTTTATATATCCTCCACCACCACGACGACTTTCCACAATATAACCGTGTTCAGGTGTGAAGCGTGACGATATTACATAATTTATCTGACTTGGCACACAACCAACTTTTTGGGCTAATTCATTTCGTTGAATTTCTGTATAGCCGTCATTTTCCAACATCTCCTGAATCATAGATGCGATTATGTTGCTGATGTTCATATTCTCACGTCCTTTTGTTTGACTTTGACTTTCTTTGACCTTTTCTATTTACTATTATAGCAAGAAAAATGACCTTGTCAAGGTCAAACAAGGTCAAATTTTAATTATTTACAATTTATTAATATTTATAATTGCAACGCAGTTCCAAAATTTTGCACTTTGCGCTTTGCATTTTGCATTTATCCTAATATCGGCTTATCAACAAATTCCACAACAGGCTCACCTTTTAATCCGTCAGATTCAAAGACAATAATTTCATTTTCACCATCTTTAAGAACTGATGCAGGAACATAAAGTGTCTGCTGAGGTCCGATTTCCCAATATCTACCAAGGTTAAAGCCATTGATTGTAACAAAACCCTTTGTAAAATCAGGAAGCTTCAGGAATGTGTCCTTTGGATTCTGGATATTGAAAACACCACGATAAAATGCTGATTTTTCATTGAATTCTTTATTTTCAAAAGGAATGTTGTGAAGATTATCCATTGGCATTGTGTAAACTTCCCAGTTAAAATGAACACGATTATCAAAAAGACATCTGCCAGCGATACCCTTTTTACGCATCATTTTTGCACCGAAGTTGCATCTACCCATATTTTCACAAAGAACAGTAAGCACATCACCTTTTTTACCACTGAACTTTGTTTCAAGTCTGTCATTAATATAAAGAATGTCAATTAATTCATCATTTATGTAAATCTGTGCTCTGTCACCAAGGCTTTCAAAAGAAAGTCGGGTTTCACCATAATCACGACCGAGAGTTGTTCTGTACGCAATGTATCCGTAACCATTTCCGTATTTTTCCATACACTTTGGAACGTCGGAATGAATTGGGTCTGCAAGATAAGGAAGTGCTGAAAAGAAGCCTGTGCTTTCAGTAAGAGTCACTTTGCCATAAGCCATTTTTTCTCTGTCTTTTGGAATTTCAGGCAAGTCAGTACCAATATGCTTTTTAATTACTTCACGAACTGCCATATACTTTGGTGTAACGTCACCACATTCAGTAAGCATAGCGTCATAGTCGTAACTTGTAACGTCAGGCTTGAAGCTTTCATAGTGATTTGCACCTGATGTGAAACCGAAATTAGTACCACCGATAAACATATACATATTAAGGTGACCTTTTGTCAGCATATCGTCAACAACTTTTGCATAATCCTCTGCTGATGTTGTGTGATGATACTCATCACCCCAAGCGTCAAACCAACCGTTCCACATTTCCATACACATTTTTGGCATTTCAGGGAACAATTCGTCGTGAGCCTTGAAGTTTTCCTCAACTCGACTACCGAAATTAAGTGTTGAAAGACAACCATCAATAGCACCGTCAAGCAAGTCTGTCATACCAGTACCATCAGATGTGAACAATGGAACATCAATTCCACGATTTTCAAAGCCTTTTTTAAGGTAATTAAGGTATTCCTTATCATCACCATAATATCCGTACTCGTTTTCACACTGAACCATAATGATATTGCCACCATTAGTTGTGAGATATGGCTTGATTTCAGCACAAAGACGGTCAAGGTACATATCAAAGCGTTCTATGTATTTTTCATTCATACAACGAATTTCCATATCTTCGTCAGCCTGAATCCACCAAGGAAGTCCACCAAATTCCCATTCAGAACAGATATATGGACCTGGTCTTACAATAACCATAAGGTCTTCAGCCTGTGCCATTTCAATAAACTTTGCAATGTCGAGAATTCCTGAAAAGTCGAATTGTCCCGGAATTTTTTCATGCATATTCCATGCACAGTATGTTTCAACACAGTTACAACCCATTGCCTTTAATTTCTTGAAAATATCTGACCAAGTGTCAGGCATATTTCTGAAATAGTGAACTGCACCCGAAATAAGCTTAATAGGTTGTCCGTCTTTTATAAACTGGTCTTTAACAATTTCAAATTTCATAATGTCACATCCCTATATAACATAGTCTTTATATTTATCTGCCATAGAAGCAGGCAGAATTACTTTCAATTTTGTACCATCATTGGTATATTCTTCACTTAAAATCTTACCATTATTACGGATGAAATTCACTTCTCCACCTTTTGAGAATGGAATAAGCAAATCAAGTGTTACACTCTTAAGTTCAAGAACTTTTTCGATTTCCTTTAAAAGCAAATCAAGATTTGTGCCATTTAATGCACTAATCATAACAGTTTTACCAATAGAAATAATGTCAAAGACATTCTCTGCCTTATCACATTTATTCATAACGGTAATGATGTTATCACCTTTACAACCTAATTCACGGAGAATATCGGTGGTAATCTCGATATGTTCACTACAATGAACATCCGATGCGTCACACACGTTAAGAATAACATCAGCTTCACTTGCCTCTTCAAGAGTTGACTTAAAAGCTTTGACCAAATCGTGCGGGAGTCGGCTGACAAAACCAACTGTGTCAATAAGCATAACATCCTGACCATTGGGCAATGAGAGTCTTCGTGAAGTTGGGTCAAGCGTTGCAAAAAGCTTGTCCTCAGCAAGCACTCCGGCATCTGTCAAAGCATTCATAAGTGTTGATTTACCTGCATTTGTATAGCCAACAAGTGCTACTGTTATGACCCCATCTTTTTCTCGTCTTTTTCGTAAAAGTCCTCGTCTTTTTTCAACCTCAGCCATTTGTTCCTGTAAGGCGTGCATTCGTCTCATAATATGACGACGGTCACTTTCAAGTTTTGTTTCACCAGGACCACGTGTACCGATACCACCACCAAGTCGTGATAATTGTTTACCTTTACCCGTAAGTCGTGGCAAAGAATATTTTAACTGTGCCAACTCAACCTGCAATTTACCTTCACTTGTCTTTGCTCTTAAAGCAAAAATATCGAGAATTAACTGTGTTCTATCAACAACACGTACATCTGTTGCGTTTTCTATGTTTCGGATTTGTGACGGAGTCAGTTCACCGTCACAGACAATCAGTTCGATTTCCTGATTTTCGCAAAAAAGCTTTGCCTCCTCAAGTCTGCCTTTACCAAGGTAAGTTGCACCGTCAGGAGTACTTTTTCGTTGGATAATTGAACCAACAACTGAAGCCCCTGCACTTTCCGTCAGGAGCGTAAGTTCTTCTATGGAAGCGTCAGCATCAAAATCTCCCGTATCAACAGAAATCAGCAACGCTTTTTCAGGTTCTCTTGTAATTTCGTAAAAGTCCATATATTAAAAGTTCCTACAAAAAACAGCGGGAACTCTGTTATGAGCTCCCGCCCTACTATTTTTCTTCATTCATTTTGCACTTTGAATTTAATTTAGCAGCAGCCACAGCCACAGTCATTGTGACGAGGACAACCACAGTCGTTGTTATAACCGCAACCACCGTTGTTATTATCAGAGAGAAGAATTAAGATGATTATGATAATTAACCAAGTGTTGTTACCGAAGAAGTTACACATTTATTATTTCCTCCTTCCATATTGAACTTACATTACATTCTATGGAAATGAGAAAAATGTGTGACATAAATATTATGTTTCATTTTGCGCTTTGCACTTTGCATTTTGCGCTTATTTTAGCGAAGCTAAAAGTCCACCCTTTGAAATAATATTCTGGATAAATTCTGGGAATGGCTGAGCCTTATAGCTTGTGCCTTTTGTAACATTTGTGATTACACCTGTATCAAAGTCAACTGAAACTTCATCACCAGCTTCGATTGCATCACAAGCTTCAGGACATTCAAGGATTGGAAGTCCGATGTTAAGAGAGTTTCTGTAAAAAATTCTTGCAAAAGTTTTTGCAATAACACAAGAAACACCAGCAGCTTTAATAGCAATAGGAGCGTGTTCACGAGATGAACCACAGCCGAAGTTAACACCTGCAACCATAATGTCTCCATCTTTAACTTTATTTACAAATTCCTTATCGATATCTTCCATACAGTGTGAAGCCAATTCCTTATGGTCAGCAGTATTAAGATATCTTGCAGGAATGATAACGTCTGTATCAACGTGGTCACCGTATTTATGTACTAAACCTTGAATTTTCATATTAAAGTACCTCCTCTGGTGTGCAGATATAACCTGCGATTGCACTTGCAGCAGCCACATAAGGACTTGCAAGATAAACTTCACTTGTAGGATGACCCATACGACCTACAAAGTTACGGTTTGTAGTAGAAATTGCCTTTTCTTCAGCTGCAAGGATACCCATATGACCACCAAGACAAGGACCACAAGTTGGTGTTGAGAAAACAGCACCTGCTTCAACGAAAATTTCAGCAAGACCTTCTCTTACACACTGGAGATACACATTCTGTGTTGCAGGAATAACGATACAACGAACATTTTCGTTAACCTTTTTGCCTTTAAGCACTTCTGCAGCAGCACGCATATCTTCAATTCTACCATTTGTACATGAACCTATAACTGACTGGTCAACGTAAATCTTGTCGAATTCACCAACAATATGAGCATTTTCAGGAAGATGTGGAAATGCAACAGTTGATTTGAGTTCACCAAGGTCAATATTGATTACTTCATCATAAACAGCGTCTTCATCAGCTTCGAAAATTACTGGAGTACGGTCAGTTCTACCTTTCATATACTCAAGTGTCTTTTCATCAACAGGGAAAATACCGTTCTTTGCACCACATTCAATAGCCATATTTGCAATACAGAATCTGTCGTCCATTGAAAGATTTGCAATTCCATCACCTGTAAATTCAAGTGAACGATATAAAGCACCGTCAACACCGATTTTACCGATCAAGTGGAGAATAAGGTCTTTACCACTAACCCACTTGTTGAACTTACCTGTAACATTAACCTTAATTGCAGATGGAACCTTAAACCAAGCCATACCTGAAATCATACCAGCAGCCATATCAGTTGAACCAACACCCGTTGAGAAAGCACCGAGAGCACCGTATGTACAAGTATGAGAGTCAGCACCGATAACAGTATCACCTGAAATAACGATTCCTTTTTCAGGAAGAAGAGCATGTTCAATACCCATCTGTCCTACATCAAAGAAATTCTTGATTTTATATTCTCTTGCAAACTGTCTTACCTGTTTACAATGTTCAGCAGATTTAATGTCCTTATTTGGTGTGAAATGGTCCATAACAAGAGCAATTTTTTCTCTGTCAAATACATCTGTAAAACCTTTTGCTTTCATTTCGTTGATTGCAACAGGACTTGTAACGTCGTTACCCATAACAAGGTCAAGACGAACATTAATAAGCTGTCCTGCTTCTACTTTATCGAGTCCCGCATGAGCTGCAAGGATTTTTTGTGTCATTGTCATACCCATAATTATTTAACTCCTTTAGTTCACTGCCTTAATACTTCTGTCGCCACTTTCAAGAGCAGTAAGACCTGAACGTGAAAGTTCACAGATTCCGTGTTTTTCCATTTTGTCGATAAACTTATCAATAAGACTTGGAAGACCTGTAAGTTCTGCAGTAATTGTTGTGTGACCGATATCCATAACACGAGCACCGAAACCATTGATAGTCTTAAGCACCTTTTTTCTGTCCTTATTAAGAGCGTGAACCTTGATAAGAAGAATTTCAGACTGAATTGTCTGACCTTCACTAAGGTTAATAACCTTGATAACTTCTTCAAGACGAGAAAGCTGCTGTTCAACCATTGTAACCTTGTATTCCTCAACGTCAGAAACGATAGTCATACGAGAAAATTCAGGACTTTCAGTTTCAGAAACAGTAAGAGAAACAACGTTATATCCACGACGAGCAAAAAGTCCCGCAACCCTTAAAAGCACACCTGTACGGTTGTAAACAAGTGCTGATAAATAAATTCGTTTTGTATTTTCCATAGTGTATTTTCCTTTTTATTATAATTTTGCACTTATAAAAATCACACAGTGATTTTATAAATAGTTGTTGTCTTTACAACCTCATCCTTGTCAAACACACAGTTATAGAATGATGGTGTATTTGTAGCATTTGGATAATACTGAGTTTCAAGGCAGAAGCCTGAACGGAATTCCATTGGAGTATTATTCTTACCGATTTTACCTTCAAGGAAATTACCAACATAAAGCTGCATACCTGGTAAATCTGTAAGACAATCAAGTCTTACACCATTTGGAGCAGTAACAGTTGCTGCAAGACGAAGTTCCTTATTGTAATCGTTAATGCAGAAGTTGTGGTCGTAACCGTTACCTGCATCTAACTGTTCATAGTCCATTCCAATATCTCTACCGATTGTCTTAGGTTCACGGAAATCGAATGGAGTGCCTGTAACATCACGGATTTCACCTGTTGGAACAAGCCCATCACCCATTGGAGTAAATGCATCAGCATTTATGTAGAGAGTATGGTCGAGAATGTCGCCATTCTGATAACCCTTAAGATTGAAATAAGCGTGATTAGTAAGGTTGAATGCAGTCTTTTTATCAGAAACTGCTGTGTAATCCATAATAATCTCGTTCTTATCTGTAAGAGTATATTTTACAGTCACCTTCTTGTTACCAGGGAATCCCTCTGTACCGTCAGCACTGAAATATGAGAACTCAACTGAATCAGAGTCCACGATAATAGCATTCCAAACAGCTGTTGAAAATTCTCCGTTACTGTGAAGAGTTACATCACCATGAGTTGTTGTAACGGGAACTTTTACACCGTCGATTGTAAGTCCACCTTTTGAAATTCTGTTAGCAACAGGACCTACTATCATACCTTGATAATCGTGACGATTTTCAAAACCATCCATATCGTCAAAACCAAGAAGTAAATCGATTTCGTTTTCGTCCTTATCCTTTACGAGAATACTCTGCAAAGTAGCACCATAAGTGATAAGATTAATCTTCATATTATTGTTGTTCTCAATGAGAAACGAGTCAACCTGTTTGCCGTCTTTTGTCATACCAAAAACAGATTTTGTAATACTCATAAATTCCACTCCAAACCATATTTTATTTAGAAATTTATATTCCCTATAATTATATAACTTTAATGAAGTAAAGTCAACAATTATTTAAGTGCAGATACATGCAAAAGGAATGACAATTTGGAGTTTATCGATGAAGTGCAAAATGCAAAACGCAAAGCGCAAAATGTAGGAACTGCGTTGCGATTGTAATGCCTCCCTCGTCAGAGGAAACCAAGGCAATTTTATCAAAAGAGCTCGACAAATTATAATTTATAAGTAATTATATAATTTTGCGCTTTGCATCTTGCACTTTGCATTTGTATGATACACTACATCTTGTGATTGCAAATAAACGAATAATATGATATACTTATTGTCCCACATTGTCGGGTAAAGGAGGGAAAGATATGTTCAAAATTTCACCAAAAGTGTATTCATCAATGTTTTCGTTACCAACAGAAATTGCAGACAAAGGGCTTAAGTTTGCAAGTGGTGAACAGTTAAAGGTCATTATCGCTATTTTCAGAAATCCTGAAATTTCAATAGAAGAAATCACAAAAATTACAAATCTTTCTCTCGGTACAGTTAAAGAATGTGTTGAATACTGGACTGACAACGGAATTTTACAGAGTGAAGAAATCAAAACACCTGTTAAAACCGAAAAGCAGATTGCAACACCTGAAAAAGTGAAAACTCCTCTTCCTGAAATTCATTTCACAAACCCTAATCAGGCTGAAATTGAAAAAATTCTCAAGAAAAACGGTGCAATGAAGCGTCTTTTCAACGAGGCACAAGAAATTTTAGGCAGAACATTGGGTTACAGTATGCAATGCACAATTTATTCAGTTGTATATCGTTACGGAATTACACCTGACGTTGCAAACTGTCTTCTCCACTTTGCACAGAGCATTGACAACACAAGTCAGAACGACATTCTCAAAATTGCAAAATATTGGGCTGAAAATGGAATTACAGACTTGGTTTCAGCCGACGATTACATAAATGAAACTGAAAAAGCACTTTCAGTTTTCCGTGAACTTGCTGTAAGAACAAATAACGACACATCTGCACCAACTTTTGCTGTTATGGAAATCTTCTGCGAATGGCTCCGTTGGGGTTATGGCATTGACGAAATCGAAAAAGCGTTCCACATTATGAAAGTTGAAAAGCAGACAGGCAGACTTATTTGGAACAATATCTGCCATATGAATGGTACAATCAAGAATTGGCGTAAACAGGGTCTTAATACCCTTGAGGATATTGAAAAAGGAACAAAGAAATTCCAGAGCAAGACTCAAAAAGCAAATAACGAAACCAAAGAAACATCATTTGATGTGGAATTGGCTGAAAAACAAGCAAAACAAAACCGAAAAGATTTTGGTGAATTAAAAAATAAAAAAAGAAAAAGAACAAAGGGGGCATAAAACTTGGCATATTCAAGAGAACTGCACGAAAAAGCACGTGCAGAAATTAGAAATAGAAAAAACAATGCGGAATATACTGCAAGTCAGCATAAAAATGAATTAAGTTTTAAATACCCTGAATTTCAGTTTATTGAAACAGAGCTTGCAAAAACAGGACACGAAACTGTAAGAGCATTTTCTATGCCAAAGGAAAAGGCTGAAGCAGAGCTTAATCGTATCCGACAAAAGAATAGTCAGCTGAGAGAAGAAAGAAAAAATCTTCTTAAAGCACTTAACCTCCCTGAGGATTACCTTGATGTGAAATACACCTGCGAAAAATGTCAGGATACTGGTGTTGTTGAGGATTATGACAATGAACGTCGTATTTCATACGGCACAAAGCTTTGTTCTTGTCACAATGAGATTCTAAAAAAGTATGCAAGTGAGAAAATGTCAACAATGACACCACTTGAGCTTTCAAGTTTTGAGGATTTTGATGTTAGCTATTACCCTAACACCAATATAAGTGGTGAAAATCCTCACGATGAAATGTTGTCGGTTTATAATAATTGCAAAAGATATGCAGAAAAATTTGATACTGATTCCCCATCACTTTATTTCTATGGCAGAACTGGTCTTGGAAAAACACATCTTTCTCTTGCAATTGCTAATGAAGTAATAAAAAAAGGATATAATGTACTTTATGGTTCAGTTATAACATTCCTTAATAAAATCGAAAAAGAAAAATTTGGCAGAGCAGACTCCTTTGAAACAGAGGATGTTTTAGTAAATGCTGATTTACTTATTCTTGACGATTTGGGAGCAGAATTTTCAACTCCATTTATTGTTTCAGCAATATACAACATAATCAACAGCCGTGTTGCTCGTGGTGTTCCTACAATAATAAGTTCAAATTTAAACCTTGAAGAACTGAAAACAAGATATCCTGAAAGCATTGCTTCACGAATTATAGGTACATTTAAGCCTGTGGAATTTATCGGCAAGGACATACGACAGATTATGTCGGAAGAATAGATATTATCAAGAAGATTGAGAATTATTCTCAGTCTTCTTTTTCTTTGTTTTGGATTTTACATCACCAAAACTACGCCTGTTTTTCTGCATCGGAGTAAGCGACATATTCACATCAAAACTCACTTGCTTTTCTTCTTTCGGAGAATGGTTTGTGTGCGTTTTTTCTTTGTTAAATGAATTGTAATATGGTTTCTGCGAAAGCTTGTCCTGCGACTTTTTAGAAGCAAAAGAATTAGTCTCCTTATCCAACATCCAAATATCATTCACATAAATTTTAAGTGGATGACCATTCTTCTGATGCACCTTACTAATAAGTCCCACTCGTTCCAATTCATTAAGAGCATTTACCACCGTGTGGTCACTACAACATAAATGCTTTTTAATCTGTTCGTGCGAGTAATAAATAAAAATTCCCTTTTGGTCAGAAAAAAACTTATAATTTTTTCGTGACATATTTTTTCTGTTCAAAAGTAATGTATATAATATTTTTTCATTAGCAGTTAACTTTTGATATTTCTTATTTGTAATCAAATCTAAAGGCCAAATCATATAATTAAATTCGTTTTTCAAAAAAATACCTCCCATATATAGGGCGGAAAAGCCATTTCGTCCCAGGATTTGCGGGACGATTTTTAAAATAAGTCAAAATGTTAACAAATTGTTTACATAATACTGTGATTTTAGATTAAATTTAACTATACTTTTGATAAAAAATAAAAATAGTTAACCGATTAACTATTTTTGAAATTAATTATATTATTATTTATAGATTGCAGTTTTTGCAGTGGTCGGTTGCAGTTTTTGCAGTGGTCGGTTGCAGTTTTTGCAGTGGTCGATTGCAGTTTTTGCAGTGGTCGGTTGCAGTTTTTGCAGTGGTCGGTTGCAGTTTTTGCAGTGGTTGTATAACCAACTGATAGAGTTCAGTATTCCATTAACCATTATTGATTTGTCCGTTTGTTTAAGAGTTTCATCGTCACTAATCCACCGGACTGTTTTCTTTACGCAAAAACCCTCTCGGGTTCGATTCTTTGTATTCTTAAATTTACAAAAGAAAAAAGCACCGCTACTGCGATGCTTCTTCGTGGTGACCCGGACGGGAATCGAACCCGTGTTACCGCCGTGAAAGGGCGGTGTCTTAACCGCTTGACCACCGGGCCATATATTAGGGACTTGTTCAGTCCCTTGGTAGCGGCAACGGGACTTGAACCTGTGACCTTCCGGGTATGAACCGGACGCTCTAGCCAACTAAGCTATGCCGCCATAGTTGCCGTTCATTGCGACGGCTTTGTTATTATAATATAACGTTTTCATTTTGTCAACACTTTTTTGCAAATATTTTCGGAATTTTTTATTATTTTTTCATTTTACGCTTTGCACTTTGCATTTTACACTTTAAAATTTCTTTACAAAGCTTATTTTATGTGTTACAATTTTTCCGTTATAATATACTAACTTATACGAGGTGAAATAAATGAATCTCAAGGAAACAAGAAATTGGGTAGCCGACGAACTTAAGAGCGTTGCTGATTTCTGGCTCGAAAACGGTATGGACAAGGTTCACGGTGGCGTTTACACTTGCATTGACAAAGACGGTAAAGTCTTTTCAACTGACAAGAGCGTATGGATGCAAGGTCGTTGCGGATGGACTTTTGCACATCTTTGTCACGTTTATGGCGTAAAACAGGAATGGCTCGAAGCAAGTAAAAGTTGTATCGACTTCCTTGAAAATTATTGTGTGAACAAAAATGCTGACGGCAGACTTTATTTTACTGTCACTGAAGACGGTAAACCACTTCGTCAGAGAAGATATTGCTATTCAGAAGCATTTTATTGTATTGCTAATGCTGAATATTATGGTATTACAGGCGAAAAAGAGCATCTTGAAAGAGCAAGACGAGCATACGATATGTACTGGAATCTTAATCACGGAATGGCTGACCCAACAGGTCTTGGACCAAAGACTGACCCTGAAACACGTACAGGCAGAGCACTCGGTATTCCTATGATTATTCTCAACGTTACATCTGTTATGCTTCGTGTTGACCCTGAAAATGCTGAGATTTACAACAAGCGTGCTGACGAATGTGTTGAGGACATTTTCAAGTATCACGTTAAGAAAGATTTAGGTTGCACACTTGAGTCAGTTGCTCTTGATGGTACACCAAGACTTAACGTTACTGAAGGCAGAGTTGTAAACCCAGGTCACGATATTGAATGTAGCTGGTTCCTTATGGAAAGAGCAAACCAGACAGGTGACAAGGAATTGCACGCAAAGGCTGTTGAGATTTTCGATATGGCATTTGAGAAAGGCTGGGACAAGGAATTCGGTGGTATTCTTTACTTCTTCGATTGTCTTGGCAACCCACCTGAGGCTTATGAACATGATATGAAACTCTGGTGGCCACATAACGAGGCACTTATTGCTGCTCTTATGATTTACAGAGATACTAACGATGAAAAATATCTCAATATTTTCAATCAGTTAGTTGATTATACAAAAGACAAGTTTGCTGTTGCTCCTTGTGGTGAATGGTATGGCTATCTCCGTCGTGACGGTAATCCTACACTTCCTGCTTGTATCGGTTCAACATTCAAAGGTCCTTTCCATGTACCAAGATGTCTTATTATGCTTGACAAAATGTTAGAAGAAATTGAAGAAAGAGGTTAATTAAAATGAGTCTTGAAAAATATAAGGGTGTCATCCCTGCGTTTTATGCATGTTATGATGAAAATGGTGATGTTTCAGTTGAAGGAACAAAAGCATTAGTTGAATTCCTTATCGAAAAAGGTGTTGACGGTCTTTACGTTGGCGGTTCATCAGGTGAATGTATCTATTTAAGTGTTGAAGATAGAAAAAAGACACTTGAAGCAGTTATGGAAGCTAACAAGGGCAGAATCACAATCATTGCTCACGTTGCTTGTAACAACACAAAGGACAGCTGTGAGCTTGCTCGTCATGCTGAATCACTTGGAGTTGATGCTATTGCTACAATTCCTCCAATTTACTTCAGACTTCCTGAAAAGGCTATTGCAAAATACTGGAATGACATTTCAGCAGCAGCACCAAACACAGATTATGTTATTTACAACATTCCTCAGCTTGCAGGTGTTGCACTTACAATGCCATTGTTTGAAGAAATGCTTAAAAATCCAAGAGTAGTTGGTGTTAAGAACTCATCAATGCCAATTCAGGATATCCAGATGTTCCGTCGTCAGGCAAAAATGAACAATCGTGAAGTTGTAATCTTCAATGGTCCTGATGAACAGTTCGTTGGTGGTCGGCTTATCGGTGCTGAAGGTGGTATCGGTGGTACATACGGTGTTATGCCTGAACTTTTCGTTAAACTCAATGAAAAGATTAAAAACGGTGATGTTAAGAACATCCACGAATTACAGGATGACATTAACGAAGTTATCTACACAATGTGCTCAACAAAAGGCAATATGTACGCAACTGCAAAGGCTGCTCTTAAAAAGAGAGCTGGACTTGAACTCGGTGGCGTAAGAGAACCTCTCCTCAATCTTCAGGACGGTGACGAAGTTATCGTTGATAAGGTTGTAGAACTTGTTGAAACAGCCGTTGCAAAATGGGTTAAATAAATGACAAAAAGCCTCCCAATTGGGAGGCTTTTTTTAATGCAAAATTCAAAGTGCAAAATACAAAATGTCGGAACTGCGTTGCAATTATAATGCCTCCCTCGTCATAGGGAGCCAAAGAAACATAATTAAAATAGAGCGATAAATTATAGTTTACACAAATAAAAAGGGACGAAATTACTCGTCCCTTTCACTGTGCGCTTTGCGTTTTGCATTTTGCGCTTATTTGCGTTCCATAAGTGTAACCATAACAGCTTTCTGTGCGTGAAGTCTGTTTTCTGCTTCGTCGAAGATTTCGTCTGCATGTGATTCGAATACTTCTTCTGTGATTTCTTCACCACGGTGTGCAGGAAGACAATGTTGTACCATACAGCTTGGATTTGCAGCTTCAAGTGTCTTATGGTTAATCTGATAAATACCACCAAACACCTGCTTACGATATGCTGCTTCTTCTTCCTGACCCATTGATGCCCAAACGTCTGTGAAGATTACATCAGCACCTGCACAAGCCTCAACAGGGTCACGATAAAGACCGAAATGGCCATTTTCCTGTGCGAATTTAAGAACTCTCTTATCAGGGTCAAAGCCTTCAGGACAAGCAACTGTAACATCCATACCCATTTTAAGACCACCGACGATAAGTGAGTTTGCCATATTGTTACCATCACCGATATATGTCATTTTAAGTCCATCAAGGTGACCTTTGTGTTCACGAACTGTCATAAGGTCAGCAAGCACCTGACAAGGATGACAGAAGTCAGTAAGACCATTGATAATTGGAATAGAACCATACTTTGCAAGATTTTCAACTTCACTCTGTTCAAAAGTTCTAATCATAATACCATCAAGGTAACGAGAAAGAACTCTTGCTGTATCCTGGATTGGTTCACCACGACCAATCTGGAGGTCACGATTTGAAAGGAAAAGTGCCTGACCACCAAGCTGATACATACCTGTTTCAAATGATACTCTTGTTCTTGTTGATGATTTCTGGAAAATCATACCAAGAGTCTGTCCTTCAAGACGATGATGTTTGATATTATTTTTATTTTCATATTTCAACTGGTCAGCAAGATTAAGAATATCTGTGATTTCTTCAGTTGAAAGAGCAAGCATACTTAAAAGATGTTTCATAGTTTATACCTCTTCGATAATGTTTTTGAGAATTGCAAGACCCTTGTCAATTTCT
>JAZLAH010000070.1:0-1902 GCA_045613065.1 Candidatus Fimenecus sp. | reverse complement strand
AGTTTCGTAAACAACCTCAGGAACATCCTTGATAAGTCTGTCGTTGTAGAAAACATCTGAAACAGCACGAGCAACACAGAGATTATAGAACGCTGAATCTTCAGTTATTTCTTCAATTTCACCGTTTTCTGCTACCATTTGTAACTCATTCACAACACCAAAACCATCCATAACCATATAATACTCAGCTTTCTTGCCCTTATATTCAGCAACAAGTCGGTATTCAGGAATAGTTTCTGTACGGGAGCACTCAAACTCATATATTTTGTCTTTTTCGGTTGATATTTCAAAAACCGTGTTACGTGGTTCAAAATCACCCATAACTGATGACCACAAAACTGCTTCAAGACTTACCTTAACACCATTCTTTGGTGAAATGAATCTAAAAGAACCACCATATTCACCTATGTAAATATTAGTTTCTATATGTTCAAGTTTGCCCTTAAGCTCCTGATATTCATTAGATTCATCCTCAGGATAAAGAGTTATTAGAAGGTCGTCACCATCATCTTCTTTGTTAGCAGTATCTTTATCGTTTGTTTTCTTCTCTGTTGTGGATTCTGTTGTTGATGGTGTTTCTCCACCATTTTTGTCACCACAAGCAGTAAAAGAAATCAAAAATGCAAAGCAAAGAAATAAGGCAACTATTCTTTTAAATATTTTCACTGTTATCTCCTCCTATTTTTCTTTTAGGAATAACTGTTTTAGCAGAATATGGATTTTTATTTTCCTTTTTAATTTCTGGAGTATTACTTGCTCTTGAAACCCAACATAAAAATGATGTGTAAAGAGCAATAATTGAAACCCAAACAAGCATTGCACCTACAAACCACCACATTGAAATATCAAAAACAAAATGAAGTGCTAATAATATCCACGCAGGTATCGTCCATTCAAGATTGAATATTAAATTGAATCCCAAGGCTATGAAAAATCCACCATTGCTCCTAAATCGTTTTTTCTTTTTCATCTTATATCACTACAAGTCTTCCTGTAACATCACGGTCAAGATTTTGATGGTTTGAAAGGTATTCATCAAAAATTCCACGACAAGATGTTGAAATTACAACAGGCTTTCCATTTTCTGAAATCTCATCAAGTGAAATGTTGAAGAAGTCTTCTAAATTGTTAAAATGGAACTGCTGAAGACCAACCTTGTAAATCTTATTATCATCAATTGGCTCACCATTGAAATCAAATCTTGTATATTCGTGAGTAGCACGGTCATATGTAACTCTTAATCCTGATGACAGCTGATAAAATTCACAATGTTCTCCAGCCCAGACTCCATCACGAACCATATGCTTAATCATTCTCTTAAATTGTGCACCTGTAACTTTAATCATATATGCAGAATCATCGTAAGGAAAACACTCACAAAGGTCAGAATAAAGAACAATTGGTCCTAACTCTGTACTACGGACACTGCCTGAGCCCAAAAGCATAATGTCAAGTCCTAAACTTTCACGCATAATATCAGAGAACAAGCCACCGAGAGCAGTTTCCTTAGTTCTTTCAGGATGTGTAAGCTGCTTTTTAAATCTTGTAATATGACGACTGTACTTAACATCAGTTTTTGACTTATAGAATTTAAGAATATCTTCAAGAGCCTCATCTCTTGGGCAATGCTCTTCGTTAATTGGCACTGTTTTCCATGTGTAACTGTCAATACAGTTATTATCAGTATCAATCATAATGTCGAAACGACCAATCTGGTCAGTACCTGTACCTGCCTGAACAACAACTACGTCATTTACAACAGCAGGTTCTTCAATGAATGTATGAGAATGTCCACCTACAATTACATCAACACCCCAAGCTGGGTCAAGTTGTGCGGCAAGTTTCTTATCTTCTTCAAAACCAATATGTGTAAGAAGGACAGTAAAATCAATATCGACAGCA
>JAZLAH010000069.1:0-15549 GCA_045613065.1 Candidatus Fimenecus sp. | reverse complement strand
TGTTATCAACACTAAATGAAAGTTCGTATCCGTCTTTTTCAACGGTTAAGTTTTCATTACTATCAATACTTTCTGGAAATTCTACATTAAACAAATTGTCTAAATTTGTATAAAGATTTCCGTTAAGAGACATTGAGTTGTGAATTTCTTCCCATACACCGTCATTAAGATAATGCAATGGCTCTTCTGTCATAATTGCAGTGTATGTACCATCACTCTTTTTATATACTTTGGTGTATTCATCTCTTTTTTTCTCAACTTCATAAAGTATTTCTGCATCAGAAGTGTTTTCTTCAGATGTTGGATTATTCAAAACATCTTCAATAAATTCTTTATGTGCAATAGCATCAGTAACACTTTCTGCTAAAACTTGCAATGGCAATATTTGTACAACAATCAGGAATGCAAGAAATACTGATAAAGCCTTACATATAGTTTTAGTTTTCTTTTTCATATTTTTTCTCCTTTGTATAATTTGAAGTTTGCAACATGTTATTTTAATAGCAAGATATTCGTATCATACACCTCCAATATGCAGACACTATATTTCAACATTTATTTTACAAAGTTCAGTGAAAAAAGTAAGGCAAAATGCAAAAAAATGAAGAAACATGACAAAAAAATAAACGGTCTTAATGACCGTTTATTTTTTATAAAATATTTTATTTGTATTAACCGTTATAATTGTGAAAATTCATTATAAAATTCAGTTTGTTGGCTTATGATGTAGTTATAATATTTAATATTTTATGGATTATTTAATCAAAATCAAGTATATCTTTTTTTGTTGAAAGTTTTCTCTATATCTAAAAGTCGTCATTCTAAATAAAGTTATATGATGTTGAGTTATATGAAGTGATGGTTTTAAAATGACGACTTTTATTTTTAAGAAAATATTGGATGTAAAATTGTTTAACTATCTAATTTAAAGCAAATATAGGCTGACTTCTCATTTTATATTATAAACAATTCTATGTTATTTAACTTATGCCCCTTATTATTGTTTAAAGAATTTCTTAATGAAGTTATATATATTAAATCAATTGTATGTAACAGTTAGTGTTTTTTCAATTACATCGTTAGCACCACCCGTACCAGAAATTGTAATTTAAAATTTAATTCTATAATCATCTTTTTATTGAGTTGTAAAGTATGTTTAACATTCAAACTACTTCCCACTTTGTAATCTGCTTATTCATCATTAGTTAACCTATTATTAACCTTAAACCAAAACAAACCAACTTTTTTTGAATATATGAATGCACATCAATACTTTGAGTTATTTCTATTTTACTTGAACAGCTGATTGAAACGGTTGCTAAACCACTGCTTGAAATATTAAAATTTGTAGTTGTGCTGTTCGTGTTGTTATAACGAGGAGAAACTTCTGTTGCACTAGCTTGTATAAGCATAAAATTAAAACAAACAATTAGTGTTATAACAATCATAATCAAAGAGAGTATTTTTTCAAAAATTCACTTCGGTGTTTTTATCATAGTTTTCTATTAAAACTTCTGTATGATTCGCATAATATATTTTCTGTTATTCCTTTTTATTTGATTTTAAAGTATTCATTGTATTCTTTTAAAAACTTGTTTCCACTACTTGAATCTACAAGAATTAACATTACCTTTCTGTTTTCTTGTGCAAGTTCTGGATTTAATTTGCCATTTGAATACATATCATTTATTCTCCAATAATAACTATCATCAATGTATTCTCTACCAATTCCGTAGGCTTTTAAACATTGTTTAGGAATTCCTAAATCACACAGAATCGTTTTTATCGTATTTGCACGTTCTTTGCTTAATCTAATACAATCCTCCTTACTATCAATAGATGCAGTGCTTCCAACAATATAAAACTGTGGGTAACCAGAATTTTTAATATCTTCTGCTATTGGCATTAAAGTTTTAATGGCTTTTTCCTTGTCTTGTAAATTAGCAGTTTTTGCAATAAAAGCAAAATCTTCATCGTTAAAAACAATTATATCATCAAAATTTACAGCACTAACATTTGGAAAACTAGTTTTATCTATTAAGTCGTCTTCGGTTACAGTTGATGCTTTTTCGTTAAATATCATGTTTATATTTTCATATTTAGCACCAGATTCTATTAGTATTTCCAACCACAAGCTCTTTAGTTTATAATATTGAAAATTATTAAGTTTTTTCTGGTTATTATCAACATGATTAAGACCATACCATACAATTTCAATTCCTCTTAAATCAGGTAAGGCATATTGTTTTTTTAGCAAATCTACAATTTCCTTGGGATCTTCTAGAAGCCAATCAGGATTTTGTAAAAAATCTAAATCCCCTTTAGTAGAAATTCCAGAACTATATACAACAATTTTCTTGTGATCTGCTTTGTTGTCTAAAGATTGGCTGGCAGTTTTTAGTGCAGCTAAGATGTCTATTTCTTCATCATTTGGTTCGAACGATAGCATTTTAGATATTTGTTCATCTAAAACTGCTTTATTGTTATTATCTTTGTCTAAAATGCGATTAGGATAGATTAAAGTGTTACTATCTGATAATTCAGTAGGATTACCATCTATTATTACAAGCGAGTAATCACTTTTATTTATGAATGCACTATCTAATTCATCTTTCAAAATATTAGTATCGAATTGCATCACATTTCTTGTGTTACCTACAGTGAAACAAACAGAGTATGTTTCTTTTGGAGGCTTAGTGTTTTCTATTAATATAAGAATAACTATAATTGCAATGACAATGAAACTAATAATAAAAAATTTTTTTTTCATTTAATATCATCTCCAACTGTAGGATTATATATAGGTAATTCAATTTTTTGAATTGTCTTTATGTTTCTATCAACTGTAAGGTCAGTTGTGTCAGCAGGGGAGTGCAACATTGGAATTATTTCAGTTCGTATATAACTTCTGTAATATTCACCTATAGTACCAATTAAATCATATGCAGAATCATATAATGCATCATCCTGCTTAATAAGATTTTCCCTGTAATTTGGAATAGACTCTGCTTCACTAAGCATAGCATTAATTTCATAAATATTTTCCTGAATATACAACTCTTGATTTTTTAATCTCTTTAATTCTTCACGCAATGGATTATATGAAATGTAGCTTACAATAAAACAAGTCATTGTTGTAGCTACAGGAATAATCATCATTAAAAATGCCCAAAACACAGAAACGATTTCACTGTCTTCTGGTTGTGAAATTTGAAGAATTCTATATGTCAATATTATTGCTATTATTGTTATGATAACTACTATGCTTATTATATTAAATCTCTTAAGCACTTTCTTTTTGCACGTGTTTAATCTGTGTAAATTTTGGGCAAAGAACAAAGGAATAAAATCGATTGCGATTGCAGCACCCAAAGCAGGTAAATAGTCTTGAATGCTTAAATCAGTATTTATATCTACAGACCCTTGAATTAATAATGTGTAACAAATCATATCAATTATAATGGCACAAGTGGTAACGACAAAAGATACGATAGCGCTTTGGAAAATAGTGCTGTTGCCAAATTTTAATTTTATTAACTGGTCTCTTGTATATGGATTTGGATATGATGTTCCTAGTTGTTGAATACCAGTATATTGGTATTCATCTCTCTCCATTTCTTTTTCTGTTTTATTTTTATGAACTCTCGCTTCCCATCCTATACCACTTGTGGCGAAAGATGAAAGGTCTCCGTATTCATCAATCTCTGCATCTACTTTATTTCCGTGAATTTTACTTTTGATACTAATCATTCTAATTACCTCACAACATTACCAATTCATACACTTGTTCTTTTCGTTATCATACTTTTCTTGAACTTTTTTTAGTTCTTCTCTGATTTGATTTAAATTATCTTTTTCTGAAATAAGCCAATCTTTGGCGTTTTTAATATTAGCATTTCTTGCACTACTGATTTGATTAATAATACCTACCCGCAATGTTCTTTCTGTATTCAAATTAGCACGAGCTCTGTTTTCCCAGTTTTTAATATAATTATCTAAAATATCACCATTTTGACCATCTATTGAATCGGGTGAATTATTAATAATATAGTTTAATTGTTCATTTAAGCCTTCTACTAAGCTAAATGTATATGGTCTTATTTTATAGGGATTTAATGTAATGTTACCATAGGGTATTCTTGAAATTGGTTTAAACACATTTTTTGTTCTTTTTTTATATGTAAATACTGACATTATTGTTACTCCTTACTCTACATACTCAAGTTTTAAGATTTCTTCATGAATTCTTTCTATTTTGTCTATTTTCACTTTTAGTTTTGCTCTTCTTTTATCGTGAAAATCATTTATGTATTTATTATTTGTTTTTGGGGGAACCTGTGGCAGAGAAACTTTTTGAGGATGTTTAAGTAAAACACCTTGCCAGTACCAGGATGTTCGTCTTTCAATGTTTGAACAAAGTTCTAAGAAGAAAACATCAAGTTCTTCTTCTAATATGCTGATTATTTGATAGTTTGTCTTTATTTCTTGATAATCTTTTTTTATTTTAATTCTATTTTTAAAATATTGAACTTTAGCAACAGAAATTATTTTATTATATTCATTAGCTCTACGCAGTCTTATACCAAGAGCATCACATTTTTGTTCACTATCTCTTTTTGTATTTAACATATCATACAAAATTGTATTTGAAATATTGTTGCTAACAACATCCTTATACTTAATGCCTTCAGCAATAATATAATCATGAATGCGCTTTGTTTCTATGACATTTTGCTCGAATTCTGATATGAGAGCTTCTGTTTCGGTGTATATTACTCCGCTCTTCTCATAAATGTCATACCATACTTTTGCCATATTTTCATCAATTTTAGCGTGTTCTTTTCTTAATGTTGGTGACATCCAGTCTGGATTATTATTGTTTGAAGGGATTCCTTTTTTGCCATCTCTTTTACCAAGAAATATCAAAATAAATTTAGATAAAGCATTTGTAAATACATGTGGTTTCTTTACTTTAGTTAAAATATGCACTTGGTTGTTAATGTTTTTATTTTCCATTTTTCTTTCTCCCATAATCTCACTTTTACATCTATAAACAATTACAACAATAAAAAATTATAATTTATTCAGATTTACTTTCTCAAATTTTTTCAATTTTAACTATACAAAAGTTGTTCTTTCTGTTTGAAAATTTATAAATAGTATGTTGAATATTTTCTCTTATTAATATGAGTCATAAAAATCAACATATTTTGACAAATTAAACTGTTATTTGAAGCACCGATAAATTAATACCGGTGCTTATTCTTGTTTTATGTGTTTTTAGATTATCCAAACCAGCCTTCATCACCATTTGGGTCATCTTTACCAAATTCAAGATTACCAGGTGATGATGCTGTGATTACATCTTCTACCTTGTAAATGGTTACATCGAAGTCCGGAGTTTCGTATTTTTTAATAGTGTTCATATTTATACCTCCCATCCATACTGTTCTGCAGCGATTGGGTAATATGTGTTATACATTTCAGCAAATTCTGCTGTTACTTCAACAGGGAAGAAATACCAAACATCTTCAACACAGATATATGCATAAGCTGTAAGTCCGTTATCAACATCTTCTTCAGGGATTCCTGTTACAAGACAGGTGAACATATAGTATCCGTCGCTATCCTGAATGTAACTTATAGGTTTGTCAATGAAGCCATCAACTTTACCACCCTGAGCAACAGTTTTTGCTATATTAATATCAAATTCAGTTGTAGCTTTAGCATAAACAAATCCTACTTTTGAGATTTTGTTAATTGCTTCCTCGTTTGAACCAGCAATATATTTCTGGAAGTCAGCATCGCTAATTTTTGCTCTTGTTCTTACATCAAATGTACCTGCATAAGAACCATCATCATTTCTATTAAATCTGATTTGTGATGACATAGCAGTTACGATAGTCTTTTCATAAACTACAACATTGTCGCTAATTTCTATCTGGTCATCATCAATTTCAACAGCACCATCGCCATTATAGAACACATAACCATCTGCAAGAACTTCACTTACTGTTGCACCTAATGTTGTGAAACCATCTTCATAAGTACCACCATAAACCTTTGTAGTGTTATCACCCTCAACGAAAATATCTACATATCCGTTTTCAGAGATGATTTCGCCACCATTGACATTAACAGTACCACCTGAATTAGTAATACCATTTGTTGTACTTACAATTGTACCATCATTAAAGTTGAGAGTACCACCATCAACTTTAACTGTACCACCGTCAATTGTACCATTACCAAGTGAGTCAGCAATATTAAGTAATCCACCATTGCCAACTAAAATTGAATTTTCATCATTTACTTCAAGGTTTTTTCCATTAAGGTCAAGCGTTGTTGTACCGTCAAAAGTAAGTGTAGAATTTAAAAGAATGTCAGTAAGTAATTTAAGTATGCTATCAATATCTTTATTTGCTTTATTTACACCCTCATCAACACTTGGAAAATATTCAGTTGTTCCGTCAGGTTGAATAACTGATACAGGGAATTTGTTTTTTACAATTACTGTTTCATTGATTGCTTGGAATTCACCAAAATCAGTTATATTGTTATCGTCATTGTCATAATAGAAATGACCTTCTGCAAGAAGATTCGCAATAGTATAGTTTGATGATGAATCATAAAGGTCAATACCTTCGTTGAATGTACCACCATAAAGAGTGCCAACTGAACCATTCTTTACACTTACATATAATCCAAACTTTTCGCCTGAGATTTCACCATCATAAATAGTTATATTGCCTGAGCTGTTTATACCATATTCTTTACCACTTATTGAACCGCCATATACAATAAGTGTATTACCACTTATAATGGCAGTTTTAGCTGTACTGATAATATTACCATTTTCAATAATTAATGTACCAGCATTAGCGAATACTGAACCGAATGATTCATTAGTGTTTACAATTTTTCCTGTTCCAACACTATCTTTAATAACTATTTTTGAGTTCTTTGTTAATCCGAAAATATAGCTGTCTGAACTACCTGAAACAGTAAATCCATTCAAATCAAATATAAAATCTGGTCTTACATATTTTGATGGTGTAATTTTTCCTGTTACTTCAACATCAGCATACAAAGTCAAAACTGAATTTTTAGTTGCTAATGCCACATTATATGCTTCATCAAATGATATGAACTCTTTTACTGTACCATCAGCATTTGTTAATGATACTACATATTCTCTTTCGCTGACTGATTCTTTCACAGTAACAATTCCACTAACAAATCTTTGCATTTCAGTAAGGACAATTTCATTTCCATCTTCACCAAAAACACCATATCCATCAGCAATTGCATTTATAAGTCGGAAATTGTCATCGGCATAATTAATTCCAATACCACCGTTAAATGTGCCACCATAAACAATTCCTTTGCCTTGTGTTTTATAGAACATATTCTCTTCTGTGAAATACAATCCACAAGTACTACCATTAAACTCACCATTATTTACAGTTAAAAAACCACCATAAACAGATACAGCAAAATGAGGGCTATTAAATGTACCACCATTAATTGTAGTGTTACCATCATAAATAGCAATAGCTTTATTTTCTGATGTGAAAATGCCACTTTCTATTGTAATATCACCAATAGCAAGTATAGCAGTTGATGCAACTCCACCCAAATTTACAATTCCACCATCACCAATACTATCTTTAATTATACAGTTAATATCAGGTCCAATACATAAAACAGAACTATCTGTTTCACTTGAAATTGTTTTACCATTTAATTCAAGGGTAAAATTACCTGAAGTAAATCCTGTATAATTAGAAATTTCAATACCACTCCAATTTAAATCAACATCACTTAACAATGTAATTTTTGAATCTGCACTTCCTGCAGCAGCATAAAATGCTTCTGTCAGGTCAGTATAATCGGTAACTTCACCTGTTGATGTGGTGACAGATGCAACTGAATCTGTTGCAAGAGCTGTCATTGGCATTACTGAAAAAATCAGTAGCACCGATAGGATAATGCTAATAATTTTTGTCGTTTTCTTTTTCATAATAATTCCTCCTATTTATGTAATTTTTCTTGTCAAGCACATTTTATAGAATTTTATATAAAAAGTAAGGTTAAATGCAAAAAAATAGAAAAATACGACAAAAAAATAAAAATCATAATTAAAACTATTGTCAAATTAAACTACTTTATATTAAGAAAAAATTTCATATTATTGAAAAATATAAGAGCGAAATGATTAGAATTGAGCTATCGAATGATGCAGACAAATATAATGAGAAGCAAATAGTAATTTATTAAATATTGATTTCTAATTTGTGGTTATTTTATTGATGGCATTGCAACAAAAAACCAACAAGTAGTACTTGTTGGTTTTTTTCTTGGGTTATTTAGTTTAAGTTATAAAAAATCTCTTTTTCGAATCTTTCATTAATAGTTTGCATATTTCTCATAAAAAATTTTTAAAGTCTTACTTTATTCTCATAGTTCGCACATGTTTTGTAAAAAAATTACTTTAAGAATATAAGATGATTCTTTACAACTTTATCAATGGTATGAGAAGGTAACTCCCAAAATTATGAATTTAACAGTATAACAATGTGCGTTATACATAGTGACTATCCTCATTCCTTATTGTTGTGTTTGAAATAAGTAGCGAGTAGGCATGAAAATTACACTTACCAATGTAGTCGTCAATCGAAAAAACTCACAGAACCGCCCATTGTGGACTTTCGGGAAGTTAATCATTAAATTATAAACTAATTATCTCTTGAGTCTTCTAATTTTATTTTAGAATCTCTTCTTAAAAGTGAGTTATACACAATAATTATTTCTAAAATTATTCCAGAAATATTAGTAATTTTAGAAATAGGGGTCGCCACATATTGTGCTAATTTTAGAGGATAAAAAGAATAAGAAGAATAATGTGTTTTTTCTGTTTGCAAGGTTTCAATTTCTTTTATACTCTCTGGAAAAATTGCACTATAAACTGCAGTTGTATGATTACCCAATTTGTTATTTTCAGTTACACTATTATTTTCAATATAGTCTACAATTAAATAATAATTATTGAAAAGTTTAACTACAACTACTTTTGATGCAGAACCTTGTCTGAGTGCAATGCACGCATATGAATCGGCATTATCTCTGTAATATGTAGGATACTGATAAAGCATAATAACAGAATTGAATCTGTTTTGTATAAGTTGTATTGCAACTTGTTCTGTAAAACTTACTTTCTCATACTTTGTTTTGTCAAGTATGAGAAATGCTTCATCAGCTGAGGAAACATCATTTCCAAAACCCCAGTTTAATAAACTGTAATTTTCTTTAGAAACAGCTTTGTTTTCTTGAAAAACAATATCGTTTATGGTCCCTAATTGTATTGCATTTGAATCCATTGTTTCTGTTGAGAAAGCTACAAATGCAATAATAATTTTATTTACAGTGATAACTATCAAAATAGACAATAACATTCTAGTGAACTTTTTCATGTTTACCTCTTTAGTAAAATCTTTTTGTTGAGTTTGTATACCAGGCTTTTCTTAAATAATCACCACATCTATATTGTTGATAATAAGCTGCCCATGCAATCATAACGTATTGATTATTCTTTAAACCCTTAATTGCTTTGAGAATTTCTTTATCTTGTTTATCGCGATATGATGCTATAAAATCTAATGCAGTGTCAATTATATTTGCAATTACATAAATATCACCTAGTTTAGTCCCTTCTATTGTAGAATAAATTGCATCCATAAACATTGAATAACTGTATTCGTCTAACCCTAATTCTCTCATAAATGAATTTTTTAACCGAGTAAATATAGTTACATGTCTTGATTCAACATAGAGTTTCCATTCTAATGCGGTTTTATATTTTACTTCACCTTTAACTCTAAAGTTACCGTTAAAAGTATAATAATACACATGTATTATTTTTCCTTTCGTATCAATTGTACCACCTTTATAATAGTATGTTGGAACATAGACCCATGTTATTCCTTTCTTATAATTATTAAATTGCATGGTTTTAACATATGTATTTTGATATAAACTACGATTTTGATAAGAGGAAAAAAGGCTGTTTGCTAATGTAATTAAAGTATTTCCATTACTTGCATTCCAAAAGCTTTGATAAGCAACGGTCCCTTGTGGGTCTATATAATTTACGGGATTGTTATTACAATATGCGAATAAGTTTGCTCCTAAAACAGTTCCTTGAGTTGCAATTGCAATCTGAGTATCATCAGTATTTATGAATCTACCAATTTCAGGAGAATAATAACGACTTTGGAGATAGTAGAGTTCAATATCATAGTCATAACAATAACCACGATAAGTAAATGGACTGACAAACGACAGTGTAATAGCTAACATTAAATCGGGCATTGATGTTGCGGAGAATGTAACTGCGCCCCATGCATCATAGGAATATGTGAGTATAGTTCTACCACTTTCATTTACGATAGAAAGTATGTCTCCCTGCAAATTTTTTGTGTAAAGATATGTTGATGTATCGTTAAGAATAAATCCTTGAAGTGTTCCCCAAGCATCATAAATAAATTTAGCAGTATTAGTTGAGTTTACTTCCTCGTTTAAATATGTTGTATATGTTTGAGAAATGAGAGAACCATCCAACCATACATAATCGTATCTCTCAGTAATCTTGTTGTTTTCTTTAACAGTTTTTCTATGGCGAAGTCCACTTTCATCATATTCGAATGTAATTGTCTTATTACCTAAAACATATTTTTCAAGTTGGCGACCACTCCAATAGAAATTCTCGTTACCAATTTTTGTTGGATTACCGATATCATCATACTCAATATTTGTTGAACCATATGACATTAACTTGTCTTTCCATGTGAAGTTGTAAGTGTAATTTAATGTTTCAGTTGCTGTTCCTAACTCCTCAATGGAATAAGGATATGTTGTTTTAGTAAGAATGTTACCTGAACCATCATAAGTATAGGTGTAGGTTTTCTGTGCAACCGCATCATTTACACGAACAAGCTGATTAAGTTCATCATATACATAACTGTAACGCAAGGTTACAGTTCCGCCTGCGTTCATACTATATTCAGCGACTATGTTTCCATTAGCATCATACTCATAATGGAACCCATTATACGAGTTATAGTTGTTACCATCTGTGTTTGTTCCATTATACACCTTGTTGACATAAGTTTCTACACGATTTGATGTTTGATGTTCTATGTTTTCTGGATATGTGTATTCTGTTTTAATTGCTGCAAAAGTATTTTCTGCATTTTCGTCGTTTGCACTTTCAGTTTTAATTACACTTTCTGTATATCTGCCAAACCAATCTTGCTTGTCTATAGTACCAATTGTTTTACCATTTGTAGCTATAACATCACTTTTTTCGGTAGTAGTGCCATCAGTAGCACTATATTCACTATCATAGGATTTTGTAGTATATGTTACATCACCAAATTCTTCAATAAAATCACCATCATCATTAGTGTAAGATGAATAAATATAATTACCGTCAAAATCAAGAATATCGGTTCTTTCATCTATATAATGAATAATTCTGCTATCAATTGCAGATATTTCGGTAAGGTAACCAAGGGAGTCATAATTGTAAATAAATTTAGTTTCACCATTTATGGTTATTTCATTAAGATTTCCGATATCGTCATAATTATATATTGTGGTAATAGATGTGGATTTATCGCGAATTTCATCATCGTCATTATGAAGTGTTGAAAACCATATCTGGTCATGATTTTCATCTTCATAATAAGTATAGGAGATGATTGTATTTCCGTTGACAGATATTTCAGTTAACTGACCCCATATGTCGTATGAAAGTTCGTATGAAAAACCATTATGAGTAATGGCTGTAAGTCTATCGTTTTCATATGTGTAATTTGCTGAACTATTACCTGATGAAACTTGTGTTAAGCCGCCGAAAGCATTGTATGTGTAAGTTGTACTGTTGTTTTTAGCATCTGTAATAGCGTCGAGTATTCCATTAACTAAATTAAAATTGTATTTGACAGTGTTTCCATTTTCATCAGTTTCAGATTCAAGATAGTTACCATCTTCGGTATACTCTGATAATGTCTGAATAGTTTTTATACCATCAAAAGTAGTAATTGATGTGATGTTTCCAAAATCATCTTTTCCAATAATAGTACCTCGGCATTTGCATTGTGTTCTATCACAAGGTGATTCACTTTCACATACGCAAGGACAGTTAGGTGCTTCACAATCTTCGCATTTGCAAGTAGGCTCTTCAGTTGTAGTATCTTCAGTTGTGGATTCATCATCACTAAACACAACAGCATCTTCATTTTTAGTAAGCTCAATATTTGAAAGTAAAGCAGAGTTTGCGTTTTTAGAATAACGAATTGCAACTAATACTTCCTTACAATCATTTTTTAGATAGAAATCTTTTGCTGCAAACTGCCAGTCATCCATATTTTCACAGAATGGGACATTAATTGTTTCGATCAAAGTCTTTTCTGTACCATCATCATTTATTTCTTTGTATTGATATGATACTTCAATCTGTGCAAAACGGTTATTTGTGAAATTAAATATGTTGCCATTGTTAGTGTCGTTGATTATGTTTTTGATTATTGTATTGTTTGTTGATGATTTAACAAAATAAGATTTAAGCCAGCCACCGATTGTGAAAACATCATCTTTTTTACCATCAATTTTTACAGTTTGATAGATTACATTTTCATCATCTGAACATCCGTTAAATAAAACAGCCTTTTCATTTAAACCATTAATTTCTGTACTTACAATAGAATAAGTCGGTTCATCTTCCCAACTTTCAAATCCTTTTCTGAATCCACCATTGTCAATGTAGTTGTATTCATTTACTGAACTTGCTTGTTCAAGTTGAACGTTATCAACATAATAAGTGCCATAAGAGGATTTGAAACCAAATTCAACAACAATTTTCTTTGTGTTACTTGGAGCATCAAGTGTTACACAATATCTTTGCCATCCTCCACCAGTAGATTCAATAGGAAAAGATTCGGTTTCTGTTTTTTGGTTTGAACTATTATATGATGAAATGTTCAAATATAATTTGCCACTATTTGCCTCGTCTGATTTAACATATGCTGAAAATGTGTATTCACCACCAGATAAAACTTCAACTGTTTGCTTTTGATATACTGTAGCGTTATTTGTTTTGGAAACAGTATATACATAATCACCTAAATACGCATCATCAGATGTTGTTCTTTCAAATGCAGAACTTAAATTTTCCCAATGCTTTGCACGTGATATGTTTAAAGAACTGTATTCTTTTTCAAAACTTGCGTTGAGCAATAGGTTTTCAGCATTTGTGCGATATTCATTTGATGAAATTAAATATGTATCATTATCTGAACCAAAATCATTGTTTAATGCGTAATTACCATTACTGTCAGTTGTATAAAGAAGAGTTCCATTGTTATTAAACTGATAGATTTCGTAGTTGCCTCTTGCATCAGTAAGTTTAATTTGCGTAGGACTCAAACGGTCATATGTGACAGAAAGACCATTTTTATATTCTTCACCATTCCAAGCTTGTTCAGTAACTTTTGTAATTTTTCCATTTCCATCATAATCATATACAATGCGATAACCATCAATGTTTGAAATTGATGTAATGTTTCCATTTGTGTCATAAGTATATGTTGCTGATTTGCCATCAGGGAAAGTTACTGATGTAAGATTTTTATTTCCATCATATGTGTAATTGACTTCAAGAGGGGAGATAGTAGAACCTGCTGTTATAGGTGTACCATTTGCAGCATAACATTTAATCTTTGATAACAAATTAGTTGTATTGTCATAAAGATAGTCGTACTTTCTGCCAACACCATCAGTAATGTGGTCAATTCTAAACATAGAATCATATACGATACTTATCTTCTGTGATGGATAATCAGAATTAGTCACAGAAGTTAATAGTCCCATATTATTAAAACGTTCTTCGTAACCATCGGGACGAGTTATTACGATATATTCAGGTTCTGTACTTGTAGCAGGAAAATATTCAATTTCATATCCATATTTGCCATAATATTCAGAATAGGTTTCTTCAAATGTCACTACATCATGTTCTGTTGTGTAAGTGTAATCAATTGCGGAACCATTTTCTGTATAATAAGTGAGTTGATTGTCTGACATTTGTACAAAAGCACGCAAATAATTTGGTGTCCAACCATTGCCATATGCCATCATTGTATTATAATTCAACTCATTAATTTTATCATAGGTGGCAGAATTATAAATCATTCCTACAGTTACAGGCATAATATTGCCATCAATTGAAAGGTCATCACGAATAATAGAAAGATGCTGTGTGAAGTCGTTTACATAACCTGTTCCAGCTCGACCAACAGTTTGGCTATGATAATTAAGGTTTTCGTTATAACCACCCATGTCAACATAGTCCATAGTTATTGCCGTTGTATAAGTTGTTGTAGAGCCAGTGGATGATGTTTGTGTTCCGTTTAAATAATATATACCGACATATCCTTCATTTCCAGCTACAACTGCAAAACCGTTATTTTCTGAACCATTATACCATTCGTTTAACGGTTTAGTAATGTTGAAATGAATATAACTGAAATCTGCACTACCACCATTTTTTAATGAGTATGGTGAAGTATAATAATCAATTACTTCATCTTCAAGAATTGGTTTTGTATTGTGTGTTACATTTGATAAGTCAATTATTTGATTTTCTACGGTAGGATACTCTTTAATTTTTTTTGCAAGTGCTTTGCCATCTGCAGAAATACCGACAAACAGATATTGAACTTCAGTGAAAACAATATTGTTTCCCAATGATCTAAGTGAATCAATATTAAATTTTGTGTATACTTCCGCCTGATATTGAGTTCCGGCTTCATCAGTCATGTTGGTAACAGCACCGATATAGTCATTATAATAATTCGTATTTTGTTGATTACTATTAGAACTATCGTGTATAACAAAAGTATCTTCAACCCAAGATACATCTTTATTTTCTACATAAATTGCAGGGTCAATGGTGATTGGATATGCACGGTCAGAACTACTTGTCCATTCAATTGATGGTGAGTATTCAAGTGTGATTGTACCGTCTGCGTTTTCAATTAAAATAACATTAATATCATAGGAAAATGCAAGGCCAGTATCTGTCATTACAGGACGGGGAACTCTAAATTTGATTTCATTATTTTCATCCTTGAAAATAACACTACCGTCGTCAAGTTTTTCAGCATCTAATCCGTTTGTTTCAAATGTGAATGTGTATGTATCTTTAACGCTTTCTTTGTTTGAAACTATGATATTCTCTTTAATAGAGTTTGGAGTAACAATGTATTGTAAATTGGTGTCCTCAGCAACATCGTTGTATGTAACAGATGACTGTGTTTGTGCAATTGCCTTGTCTGCTACAGGGACATTAGTATCACTAACGACAATGTCGTTTTCAACAACAGCAGTGCTTTCTTCAATGTTATCAACACTAAATGAAAGTTCGTATCCGTCTTTTTCAACGGTTAAGTTTTCATTACTATCAATACTTTCTGGAAATTCTACATT
>JAZLAH010000068.1:0-18192 GCA_045613065.1 Candidatus Fimenecus sp. | reverse complement strand
AAAAATAAACGACAAAAACGAAAAAGTACTTCTTGCTGCTTAATTAGCGGCGAGCATTCCCCCGAGAGGACTGCGACTCGGTACGGAGTGTCATTTAGCAGTAAATGTGAACGGATAATCGTCTTGTAGTCCGTCACACATAACAAGACTACCGAAAGGAATGCCTGTTTATCGGCTGTCCCGTAGGGAATTCCAGTAGATAAACTACGCTCGTAGAAAGTTTCAGGAATAGGTTTTCGGACGCGGGTTCGACTCCCGCCATCTCCACCAAATAAAAGTCAGACGAACACTGATTCGCACCCACGGAACGTTGTTCAACCAAAAAGAAAGAGCTCCATATTCAATGGGAGCTCTTTCTTTTTTTGATTTTTCTTTACAGTTATTGGTACAGCACCTGCAAGGACAATGACTAAAACGATTGGTATAACAAATTCTGCATTATTGACGATTTTCTCTTTTATATTAATGTTTACAATTTTGAAAAAAGCATTAACTCCGAATTCGTACTCACAATATTCTTTCAGGTTATCTGCCATAGCTTGGTTATTAACATATACAACTAAATTCTGGCTATGATGCTCTCCGCCAAAATTAATTGCATATCCGTTGCAGTCATTATTTCCCCCAAGATCAATATGACCTTCCATAACAACCTTTGTTAAATTTTCGCAATCCCAAAAAGCTCCGCCTAAAAATGAACCGTCAGGAATTGTGACCTCTTTTAATGACGGTAAATTTGAAAAATCATAAAGTATCCGTTCGCCGAATTCACTTCGTCTGTCACTAATTGAAATAGAATCGTTAAATTTGATTCTACTCAGATTATCACAGTCATTGAATGAATGATTACCTATCTTTTTAACATTCTCGGGGAACTCGACATACTCTAATTTCTCACAATAATTAAAGCAACAGTCGATACTTTTTAAAGTGCTTGGAAAAACAACTTCCGTTAACTCATGAAGATATGAAAAAGAAACGGAAAGTCCTGTTATGCCTTCCTCAATAACCAGTTTCTTTATATCGAAATTTTCTTCTTTTTCATAGGATTCTCCGTTATATGCAAAACAATCGAGGGGATATAATCCGTCAACAACACCTGTACCGGAAACAGTAAGCGTACCTGTTGCTTCATCGAAAGAAGTTGTCCAATTTTTTTCTGTTTCATCATCTGTCGCGAAAACAGTCAAGGACATAATACTTAAAAACATAAACACAACAAAGACAATTGATAATGCTTTTTTCATAATGGCTCACCTCTTTTTACAATGCTTATCTAAATGGATTTTATCATATAAGCATTTAATAATCAAGATTGTTAGAAATAGCCTTGGTTTTTTCTTATATATCTACCATCTTGCGTTTTTCATATGCACATAGTATAATAATCTCATAAGAAATATGTAAAATGAAGGAGAAAAAGAATATGAAAATGTCGAAAAAATTTTTGTGTATTTTTATGGTCTTTGTTATGCTCTTTAACATTTCATCAACATCTTTTGCTTTATTTGATGAAATCAGCAAGGGCATTTGGGACAAGACTTGGGAGATTAAAACCGATGATAACGAAGCTGCTGTAACAATGTTTGTTGGTAGTGATGAAAACGACAGAACAATTGCTTGGTATTCCGATACAGACGAAGGATACATTGAACTGAAAAGCATCAAAGGCAGTGAAAAAATCGATGCAACTGCGAAAAAAACTGCAGAAGGTGACAATCGTCTGTATGTAACTCTTACCAACCTTGATGCAGGTATTTATACCTACAAGTGTTTCAGTGGTGATTTCAAATCAAATACATATACATTCACTATTGAGAAAAACGAAAAGGATACAGTACTTTATGTTTCTGACATTCACGTTACTGAAGATAACGAAGATAATGAAACCGAACTTCGTGATACATCATATCTTTGGAACGAAGTCCTTGAGGATGCTGTAAAAACAGCTGGTTTCGAAGGAAACACAATTGATGCAATTGTTTCAGGCGGTGACCAGGCTTCAGAAGGTCTCAGAAACGAATATGAAGGCTTAAGCTCCCCTGCTCTTATTAAATCAATTCCTTTTTCACTTGCTGTAGGAAATCACGACAGAAAAAGTGTTGGGTATAAAGACTATACATCATTCCCAAATGAGGAAGAACAGACCTTTAAATCATACATAGGCAACGATTATTGGTTCAGACAAGGAGATGCACTTTTCCTTATTCTTGACTCCTGTAACGTATCAATGAGAGAGCATTATAAATTTATGAAAAATGCAACAGAGCAGAACGAAGATGCTGTGTGGGTGATTGCTGTTATGCATCACGATATGTTTGGCGGAAGAGAGCCTTGGCTTGATTCGGAAAATGCAATGTTAAAACTTTTATGGACACCTTTCTTTGATGAATTCGGTGTTGATATGTGTCTTTACGGACACAGCCATTATTACAGCGTTTCAAATGTTATTTATGGCAGAAAAACTGTAGAAGAAACCAGCCACAATGCTCAGCTCACAAACCCAGAAGGCACAGTCTATGTATCATCTGGTTCAATATCACGCCACGCATCTACACTCGATGACGAGGGCGACGTACCACCTGTTGGTGAGCATGTTGGCTATACTCGTCTTGAAGAAAACGAGACTATTTATAACCTTATAGACATTACAGAAGATACTCTCACCTTCAAATCATACTCTTCTGAAACTAACGAAGAATTTAATCGTCTTGAAATTACAAAAACATCAAAGCAAGGTGGTCATAACTACAAAAATTCAGCTTGGTATCTTAAACCTATCGCATTCTTTGTTGGTAGAATCGTAAACATCATAAACAATCATGATATGTATGAAAGATATAAAGAACAAGGATTTGATGTTACTCTTAAAGAGGGTCTTATCGGTAGCTAATTTATAAATATAGTGCATTTAACAAAAATAAAACCTCCTTGAAAAAGGAGGTTTATTTTTTTGCTTTTTGTGTTGTGCAATTATTTAGCAAGCATCTTAAAATAATTTGCTGCTGCACCTCTTGTAACAGGTGCATTAACATCGAAGCTATTATCTACCATTACTTGTAATGCTACAGAAAGTGATTCAAATAACTCTGCAATGTCTTTTGAACCGCTACCAAGAATTGCTTTTGCAAAATCCAATGCATTTACTTCTGCTGTATCATTTGCAGCATTTTCAGTACCGTTAATAGCATTCAACGCTTTATTCATTTCACTCTTATTGAGAACTTTATCAGGGCTGAAAGTTGTTGCAGATGTAGCACTCATAATGTTATTCATAATCACATATTCTACACCATTATAATACTTGCTACCAACTTTTACATCTGTAAATCTATTTGAATATTCAGGATGAGGAAGTGCCTCTATAATCTTGTTCGCAATATGAACGTGTCCGTCGGCATCTGGATGACTGTCTACATATGTTGTGCCTTTTGTATCAACATATGTGTATCCGAACTTCTTTTCACCCTCAATCATTGGTGCATTACCAACTGTCATAATAAACTCAACAATTGCAGATGTAACTGCTGCAGTTGTTTCGTCTGGTTCTTCACCACCATTTACAGGACCACCAACTACGCCATCATAATCATAATATTTACCCTTGAGACTGTTGTCACTCATACCAATAACCATAAGTGTTACATCAGGGTTAAGGTCATAAATATCCTGAATCATAATATTCCAGTTTTTATAGAAATTGCCAAGGCCATACTTAAGTGCTTCAGGAAGTGTCTTAACGAGTTCAGGAAGCGCACCTGCAGTATGTGCAAGTTCAACAAGGTCTTCAATCTCGCCCAAATCCATTTCGTTTTCTGCAAGGAATTTTTCCAACTTTGCTGTATATTTATCTGCAACATTTTCTTTCTCAAACACGTCAGCAATAACCCAACCTAAATATGCACCCCAATCGTTACCACCAACACCAAGAGTGATAAGGTCAGCTTCTGCAACTGCCTTTTTATATGCTGTACGATATTCTTCACTTCCTGGTTCCCCTACTGTATTCATCTGTGCAGGGTGGAAAAGATATTCGTCAGCTCCTGTGAAATCATCTTCAAGCATATATCTGATTTCAATTGTTCTGAATCCAGGACCTGCAAAAGCAGTCATTGACTTATCTTCAATAATAGCATTTGCAAGAACGTCGGCATATGAGCCAGGAACTCTGAAATATGCTGTTTCTCCATATTTTTTATTGTATTCGTCATCATTATCTGTTATTGTATCACGATAACCACTTGCAACACTATCACCAAGAAGAACATAATTTTTATACTGTCCTTTATGAAGTGCTACTGCATCCTTATTAAGACCTTTTGCAAAACACACAAAAGAACTTGAAATAATAGCAATAACAAGAAGTAATGCTACGCTTGTTCTGAAAATCTTTTTCATTTTAACTCCTCCAAAAATATACATACTTTTTTCCGTCACAAATGATAACACTATTTTGTCATTTCGTCAACAGTTTATCGAATAAAAAGTAAAGGAGACAACTTTTGATATGATGTCTCCTTAAATAATTTTCTATTTTAGTTTGTGTGATACTTTCTTGCAATTTTAAGAGTTGTTGTCTTAGGGAATTCTGTATCACGAAGAATAACCTTTGTTACTCTCTTAAATGCAGGCATCTGTGCATTAACAGCCTTAACATCCGCGTCAATTCTATCTTTGCAATCAGGATAATCTTCTTCATTAAGGAAGAATTCACCAAGAATTTTGTCTCCATCCTGATAAACAAGAACTTCTTTGATATATGGAAGTGTGCTCATAAGCTTTTCTTCAATTTCTTCAGGAGATACGTTCTTACCATTAGAAAGAATAATAAGATTCTTCTTTCTACCAACCATAAAGAGGAAACCATCTTTGTCGATTCGTCCAAAGTCACCTGTCTTGAACCAATCACCGTCAAAAGCCTCTGCAGTAGCCTCAGGGTCGTTATAGTAACCAACCATAACATTTGAGCCTCTTACATAGATTTCACCAACACCATCTTCATCAGGGTCCACAATCTTGATTTCATTACAATCAAGAGGAGTACCAACGCTACCAAACTTGAATTTAGCAGGGTGGTTACATGTAATAACCGGTGAACACTCTGTAAGACCATAACCGTTGAAAACATCAATACCAAGGTCATAAAGTCCCTTTTCATATTTAGGGTCAAGATAAGCGCCACCACAGATAATCATATCAAGGTTACCACCAAGATTATCATGAACCATCTGGAAAATCTTACGACGCTTGTCAATACCAAGTTTCATAAGAAAATTACTGATTTTAAGACCTTTTTTGAGTAATTCCTCTTTACCCATTTTACGAGCAGTTTTCCATATTCTGTCATAAACAGTTTCAACAACAAGAGGAACACCTGTGAAATTATATGGTTGGAATTTCTTTATATCCTGCTGAATGTGGTTAATACCGTCACAGAGATAACCCCATTCAGAAACGATATATGTTGCATAAAGAGCACTAACCCATGAAAGAGTGTGATGTAACGGCAAGAAAGCAATAGCGTGACGACCTGTTAACACTCTTAATGATGCAGAACAGTTACTTGCAACATTCTTATGAGTGAGCATAACACCCTTACTCTTGCCTGTTGTACCTGATGTGAAAACGATTGCAGCCAAGTCATCAGGCTTAACTTCAACCCTGTCGAAATAATCGTTTCCTTCTGCAATAAGTTTTTCACCTTCTGCATAATATTCATCGAAGTCGTTCATGAAGAAATATTCCATCTGAGGAACCAGAGGATTTGCCTTCATCTGTTCTGCAAGCTTTGCAAATTTCTTTGAATAAGCAACAGCGTCACAATCGCAACGGATAATTTGGTCTTCAATATCTTCATAAGTAAGCTTTGCATCCATTGGAACGCACACATTACCACCAACGATTGTTGCGTAATATGCAAAAACCCAATCAGCACTATTTTCAGAAACGATAGCAACCTTTTTGCCATCTATGATACCCTTGCTGTAAAAATATGTGCTAAGAGTTCTGATTCTTTTAAACGTCTGATTATAATTGCTTTCTTGAAGCTGTTTATTTCTGTCGAGATACATAAACTGCTTTTTATCACCGCCACGAGCTGTTCCTTCAAAAATAATTTCCCTTATAGTCTGATATTCAGGAATATTAACTTTAACTGCGTTCTTATGTTTTTTATTCATCGTCTCTTTTCCTTCTCTTGAACACTTTGTTCATTAATTTATAGATTTTCACCCAAAAATTCATACAAATAACCATTATAATATACTTACTCATTATACCATTTCTTATATTGATAATGCAAGTGTTTTATGGTATAATTTATATAATCCACACATACATTAAATATGTCGAAAAGAGGGATTTTTATGGGAAATAAAATTATTGTTGCCGGTGGTGGACATGGTGGTATTGCTGCTGCAATGCTCCTTGCACAAAAAGGTTTTGATGTTACCGTTTACGAAAGAAACGCTAAAAACAGTATGGGATATGACTGGACCGACATTTTTGATAAAAAAGGTTGGACAGCCGTTGGAATTCCTCTGCCTGATAAAAGCAAATACAATCTCAAGCACGATATGACCTTTTATGGTCCTGCTATGGAAACAGCACTTACACAAAACACTGAAGAAGATAAAAAGGAAATCCAGATGGAGCGTAGTGATATCTATGCTCACCTTATTGAACACGCTGAAAAAGCAGGTGTTAAGTTCCAATACGAAGAAAATATTGAAAAACCTATTCTCTTCGGCAACAGAGTTGTTGGTATCAAAACTGACAAAGGTGAGTATCTTGCTGACCTTGTAATTGATGCTTGTGGTCTTAATTCTCCTGTAAGACGTGCACTTCCTCCATCAATGGGAATCCAGAATAATCCTATAGAATATGAACAGTTTTATATTTACAGAGCTTTTTTCAATAAAGCCTGTGAAGTAGCTGAACACGACAAATTCAAGGTTATTCTTCTTCCTAATAATGAATTAGGTATTTCATGGATTGCAACCGAAGAGGGTCATACAGATGTGCTTATCGGAAGGTTCCATAAGTTTGACCGTGACTATGCTATTGACCAGATTAATAAAATGAGGGAATCAAATCCAAGTATCGGCACAGAAATTCTTCGTGGTGATAGTTTTGCTAACATTCCTGTTCGCCAGCCATTAGGCGTCCTTGTTGCTGACGGATACGCAGCAATCGGCGACAGTGCATTTATGACAGTTCCTGTTATTGGTTCAGGTATCGCAAACTCACTTAAGGCTGCTAAAATCCTTGCCGATGCTATTTCAAATGATTCAAGCGGTTCATATAGTGCAGAAACACTCTGGACATACCAGAAAAACTTCTATAAAGAAATCGGTGCTGCCTTAGCTCCTCTTGCATGTGTTAAATTATTGCTCACACGCCTTGAAGGTCCTGAACTTGACTATATTTTCGCAAAAGGAATACTCAATGCTGAAGATATGACAATTGATGCTGATTCCACGAGTCTTGGTGCAATGCTTGGCGGAATGTCAATGGATGATATTAAAATCAAGCTTAACGGACTTATCAATAACAAGATTATCCTTGGAAAAGTTGTTAAAATGGGACTTCAGTTAGCAAGAGCAACTGCGATAACAGCAGCAATGCCAACTACATATAACCGCAAGACAGTTTTACGTTGGGTTGAAGAGTACAACGCTTGTTTTAAACACTAATTCAAATAAAAATATAAAGGACAAGGTTTTAAACTCCTTGTCCTTTTTCTTTAATCAATTATACCGAAACCTCTTAATTTTTTTAGAAACTCCGCAACATCATTCTTAGCAGTCTCCTCATCGATTTCGTATTCTTCAAGCAGTTTGTTGAGGATTTCATCTTCCGTTTCCACTTCAGTAAGAATCTTCCAAATAAATACACCTGTTTCTGTTATCATAAAAAGACCATTAAGGTCAAGAACAGCGTCACCAATAGGAACAAGAATATTTTCTCCTGCTATTTCACGTAGTATCATTTCCTTTTTTATTTTCATAATTATCTCCTACAGGGTTTGTACTTTTCATTGTAAATTTTATACAAGCGTATTTTACACCCAACTATTCACATTGTCAAGGAAACATAATGCAATATATTTTTCTAAAAAAGACTGATAGCATTTAGCTATCAGTCTTTATCTCCTATTATTTGTGATATACCACCATTTTGTTCAACAGCGAATATCTTATCACAATATTTCAACATGCTCTCACGATGTGTTGTTATAAGGCAGATTTTTGTAGGATTTGCTACCATTATGTTCTCAAGCACCTGTTTTTCTGTACTTGGGTCAAGAGCCGATGTAGTTTCATCCATCAAGAGAATTACGGAGTCTTTTAACAATGCTCTCGCAATAGCAATTCTCTGCAACTGTCCTTGCGAAAAGTTACCACCCTGCTCGTTTATGTATGTTTCCAATCCTTCTGGAAGCAATGATATCATATTATCGAGGACTGCAGCTTTTATGACTTGGTAAAGTTCACTATCCGTAGCATCCTTTTTAACAGCAGTAAGGTTTTCCCTGATTGTACCCGAAAAAATATTAATACCCTGAGGCACATAAGAACAAAATCTTCGCGTACTATCCGAAACAGTAATTTTTTCACCATCTGCTGACTGAAGATAAATTTCACCTGCTGTCACAGGCATAATTCCTAGCAAAAGCTTAAGAATTGTTGTTTTACCTTCACCTGATGGACCTATAAGAGCTACTGTTTCTCCTGCATTAACTTCAAATGAAGCATTATTAATAACAAAGTTTTCTCCATTCTTATATTTAAAAGAAACATTGTCAAAAATTATACTGATGCCCTTTTCTTTTGCTTTTTCATAAAAAGCTTCAGCCTTTTCTTTCTCTTTGTCCAATTCCTTTGACAATTCGGTAATTTCCATAACTCGTCCTGCTGAAGTTGCCGTTGAAACAACCGAAGGAACAAGTGAAGCCAAAGAACTAAAAGAAGAAGTCAATTGACCCGAAAGTTGAATAAACAAAGTCATCGTACCAAACGTAATCATACCTTGCCACAACCTATAAACACCCCAACCATAGCAACCGTATGAAATCGCAAGTCCAACGAGAGACAAACAAAGTGTCATTGCAATACTGAATTTATCGTAAGTCAGTTTTGTTTCTCTGTAATTATCAAGTACTTTTTTAAAATTTCTCATATATTCTTTAGTTAGGTCAAAAGCTTTAATCGTAAGTAAATTTTGAACCGATTCCTCCGAATATGAGAGAATTTTACCATTAAGTTCTCGACTCAATTGACTATATTTTCTTATAGTTTTTACTAAAAACTTTGACGAAAAGAATAACAGCGGTGCACTCATTAGAGCAATTATCGCCATTGTACTGTCGTAATAAAGCACAATCACTAACGCACCTAAAAATTGAACACTCCTTGTAATAACATTTGGAATGAAGTTAATCACTGAAGAAGAAACCGCTTGAACATCAACTTCAAGGCGATTAAGTATATCACCTGAATGAAAATTGCTTATCTCTTCCCATTGTGCGCTGACAACATGTGCATAAATATCTTCACGGATTTCATTGCTGATTTTACTGCTTACATGTGATGTAACATAAGAGGATAACGCCTGAAAACCATGTTGAAAAACTGCAAGGCCTATTGCAATTACACCAAACATCAAAATTGTATCATTTGCTTTATTAACGACTGCATCAATAAGATTCTTACCTGCAACCGAAACCCCAAGAGACATTACAATAGCAATAAGACCAAGCAAAGTGTAAAGAAAAAGAGCTAACCAATACTTTTTCACATAACAGAAAATCCATTTCCACTCATAGGCTATATTCTGTAAAAGATTGTGATAATCCTCATTTCTTTTCATGTTTATGTCCTTTTCCTAACCCATAAAAATGGTGTTTTGTTTTCTTGCCATACCCATATCCAGAACCATATCCATATCCATATCCAGAACCATATCCATATCCACCATATTTATTGTAACTCTTGCTTCCATAATGATAGTTATGATATGTCTTATATCCATATCCATAACCAGAGTATCTGTAACTGAAACCATAACCTGAATTAGCTGCCTGAGCACCATTAAGAACACACCCAAGAACTCTAATGTCAGTTGATAAAAGATTATTGAAACCATTCTGAATCTTTGATACTCTTACTGCGTCTTGTAATACAACATAATATGCGGCATCAGATGCCTGAGCAAAGAAGAGTGCATCGGAAACAAGTCCACAAGGTGGTGTATCGACAAGAATAAGGTCGAAATCATCACGGACATCATCAAATACGCTCTTGATATATGTTGAGTTGACGTACTTAAATTTACTACCGTAGCTTGTATTGAATACCATAAAGTAAATATTATGCTCTTTAAGATATGCAATTTTATAATTTTCTTTTTCAACTTCATAATCGATATTATCAACATCTATACCTAATAACGGTGCAACAGATGGGTGTCGTAAGTCACCATCAACAAGCAACACTTTTTTTCCTTGTTCGCAAAGTGAGAGTGCAAGGTTTGTAACAACCGTTGTTTTACCTTCACTTGGTGCAGTACTTGTTCCCATAATGATTTTTTCACCAGGTTTTAACGAATTCTTGAAGACATTCCTTAACACACGAACCGATTCATAAAACCCTTTATCAATATTCGGATTTGTCCAGATAATTGATTTATCAATTTCTCTTGAATATCTCTTAAAACTAATATGTGGAATGATTCCCAATGATTCTGAAGCAAGATTTTTCTTAATATCTTCCTTGTTTTTTATTGTGTTTCGGCTATAAGCATAGATGATTATAAAAGCACATCCCAAAGCAATACCTACAAGTACCGCTTTGATAACAGGTCTGATATACGCTTTGCTATTTGATGGTTCGGTAGCTATTGTCGGAGCAGTTATCATCTCAAACCTCATATTACCTATAGAATATTTTGCAATTGATGGAAAATTGTCTATAGCAGAAAGTAAAACATAATATGCCCTTTCCGGATTTGTAGCTGTGGCACTGATTGTAAACATATTTGATCCTTCAACACCTTTTGCTTTTAAGGATGCACCAACCACCGGTATCTCTAAATCCTCACAAATAGCATCATAAAGCAAATTGCTTTCAATGATACAAGGAAATATAGTTGACAAGTGATTTGCCGTCGCAGAAGTATAGTAAAAAGAGTATAACGAAATACCACCATTTGAAGATGTGCCATTTTGTACGCTAACAGTAAATGTTGCTTCAGAAGTATATTGGGGAACATATGTGACATGTTTGTACACAAACATACTTAAACCAAAAACTACTGAAAATAACGCACAAAGCCAACCAATTTTTCTAAATGCAATTGCTACATCTTCATATCTCATATTGAGCATTTCTAATGATTTTGTTTTGTTGTCAGTTTCTTTCATCCGTAATCTTTTCCTTTATATATATCTATCACACACAAATTAAGTATGGAACTATTTGTTATCATTCTGATTCCTTAGGGTTTTCGTATCTGCCATATTTTCCGTATTTACCATACTTGTTGGAATATTTAGCATAACGACCTCCGTAACGGAATCCTGACTCATGAGCACCCGCCATTGAGAAGAAATTGAAATCAGGGAATGTATCGTTAAGAACACAACCTACCACATGTCCACCAACCTCATTAATTGTAGCAATCGCATCATTAATATCTGATGAAAATGCTGTATCTGTCCTTACAACCAAAATTGTCTGGTCAGCCATTTTAACAATATCCGTAACAAAAGAATCAGCCGCAATTGGCGCAGTATCAAGGATAATGAAGTCTGCCTGTGCCTCAAAACTTCTGATAACCTTCTTTAATTCTCCATTTTCTATCCACTCACCATATTCTAAATGTGGCTCCGTGTTAATTGCAAGATAAAGTGGTGACTGCTTGTATCTTTTCAAACGAAATTCTCTTGGTTGAATTTTTCTATTGAGAAGATTACCAAACTCTGACTTCTCACTATGTTTCTTATCAAAAATCTTATGAAGTGCTGGTTTTCTGCCATCCAAATCAATAAGAATAACCTTATGTCCACGGTCCGCCAACGAAATGGCTATATTTGCTGCTGTTGTAGATTTACCTTCATTTTCGGTAACACTTGTCACTGCAAACACTTTTGAACCCTTACGATGATTTATATATTCAATTTTTGCCGCAATCTTATGATAATTTTCCACAAAATTCAAGCTAATAAAAGCATTATTGTGAATAAGAAGAGCCTTGTTTTTTCCTTGAAGTCTTTCCTGAATACTGAATTGTTTCTTTTCATGAGGCACTGTACCAATAAGCTTTGCTTCAAGTTTATTTTTAAAATCTTCTTCATCCTTAACAGTATCTCTGAAAATTGAGAAAACAACTACAAGACCTGCAATAAACATACTACATGCTATTGCGATAAGAACTCTGTTTCCTGTGGTAATTCTGTTCGATGGTCCGTGAGGAACTTCTGGCATAGTCAAAACAGTAATAACAACGTTATCAAAAACAGAGTCCGACACTAAAGGATATGCTTCTATTACCGCCTTAAGAAGTTCATAAGATTTTTGCGGACTATCACTTGTTACTGAAAGCTCAAGAAAATTTGTCTCAGCATAAACAGATGATTTGAGCTTTCCATCAAATTTTTCTTCTCCCAAAAGTTCTGCTGCTTTGTCCTTAACAGACGGCTCAATAAGAATCCTTGAAATAACATCCGTCATTTCAACAGAAATATTGAACAATGAAATGGTTGCAGAACTAGTATTTTTCGCATTAACAACAAGCATTGATTTCGCAGTATATTCCGGTGTATAAACACCTCTTGTTACAACATATATACCCATAATCCCAATAAGTCCTGCCATAAAAATAGCCCAAACATTCTTTATCAAGTCTCGCAATATGCTGTGTAATTCAATTCTTACATTTAATATATTCATACTATCAACCTACGATAACATTAAGTATTGAATGCCCTTGAGCACCCGATGAATCAGTTACATAATAATGGACACTGTATGTCCCTTCTTGTGTCATATCTGCATTTGTCTCAATTTTTACTTTATCCAAAAGAATATCGTCCTGAGCGCTACTTTCTACATTAACCAAAAATGAAGCAAAATCTATTTCTTCACCAATATCAGCATAAATTAAATATTCACTCAAATTAATGACAGGTGCTGATGGATTTCTATCCTCAATAACGAGTGGTAATTTTAGAGTTGATGTGTCGCCCTTACTGTTTGTAACAGAAATATCAATGTTAAAAACACCAACAACAGAACCAACAAAATCTTCAGATGTAACAATTATACTTCGTGAAATGTCTCCATCGATACAATCCTCTGCTCTGATTATACTAGAAACATTAATTTTATCGTAAATAGAATAGCAAAGAGATTCATCTACATAAAATTTCGGTGGCACATAATTTCTAAACTTAATTTTTCTTGTCGCATTTGCCACATTGTTATCACTGTCGCAGACAGCATAAACAACCTTACATACACCATCTTTATAGAATTTAGATACAGATTCGACAACAACTCGGTCAGTAATATCTTTATCCTTTTCATCGTATGCAGTAACACCCTGAAGCAATTCTTCATCAGTCGCCTCAAAACTTACTTCAATTAATTCTTTATCTACAGTTATAACAGGAATTGTATCATCAGTTGTCCTTCTTTCATTAACATATGTTATAACAAATAACACCGTTGTAACAACAAAAATTATCATTACAAGCCATCTTAATACTCTCATTTTATCAAAGCCTCCTGGTTTTGGGCACATTATCACTCATAATCTTTACTATTATACCACTCGCAAACTGAAAAGTCCACAGATAATAAACATTTTTTACAATTTTGTCATATAGTGTCGCAATAAAAATACAGGGTATTTCTACTTCATAACAATTCGTATCAATATGGCTTTATTTGTATTTTCTTCCTTTGTGCAATTTTTAATAGATTTTTTCTAGCACAAACACTTAATGAAACCTTAAATATTTTTTTAAATGAATATCAACTTGCACAGTTTTATATATTTATTTTTAGCAATATATAGTTGCAATTTATTTGTATTTTAAAGACTAATATGGTAAAATATTACTGCAAAATAGATAAATAGGTTGTAATAGGTCCCTTAATGTACTTTTTACTTTGTTGAAAATGGATACTCTTTTTTACAATACTATTGTGTTTTGTTATCGCACATTAAAACTTGTGTCGTGACAAACCGAGTGATGTGTTTTTAAATGTATCCCTTCGGGTATGCACTTCTTATTTGGAGATGGTCTAATGAAAAAATTTATAAGTACAGTATTGATTTTGGTAATTGCGGTCAGTGTTGCTGTAACCGGAATAATAAAATCTACAGCGCTAAGTACAGACGAAGAACTCGACTATTCAAGGTTTGAAGCTGAATATTTGATGAATATTCTTGAACACGATGGTACAACTATCAACGGTAGCGTTGATGTGTATGATAAAGTTATTAACGATAATTTTTTTCATCATGATTTTTCTGAATATTTATCTTCACACCCCATCTTGAAGCAGTTAACTATTGACCAGGTGAAAGTTTTTAACGATGATATAGACTTAAAATCTAATCCTGAGTATTTTTATTCGCTTGTTCTAATGGATATTTTGCAGAGTAAAGAACTCAAAGAGGTAAACTGTGACGCTCTTAAAAGTACGATTGAATCTGATTTATTAGAGATTTTAAAACTCACTTTTCAACATCTTACTCTTGATACTCTTGAATTATATAAAATTAAAAACATTTCTGATTTAAAGAATAAAGTTGTAAAAGATTTGCCAGATAATGCTTTTATTACACTTGCTGATAAACTTTTAGAGTCTACTTCTAAACACGTAAACTTCGGTGATGCAAATGCTATTTGGAATTACTTGAATGCGTGTCAAAATCGAACCGTTGGCGATGCAATCAATCGTATTGATTCTCTTTGCACAGCTGCGGAATACAACAAGAAAACTATAGATGCATTGTTGATAGTTTATTACAAAACCCAAAACCCTTATATCAAACTTGCTATTGAGGATATAGTTGACATTTATTGTGCGGCCGATTCGCCTGAAGAAATAGAGGCCATTATGTCCGATGGGGGATATAATATAACTTCTTATAATGTTGAAAATTTATGCTTCCAAACCACCAAATTTGTTGCAACTACTTTGTTTGATAAAACGGTAGGTCGTATATGTGATGTTTGGGATTTTGGAATAAAGTTTGCAAATTTATTTTTTGACGTTAGTGATTTAAATACAGGTTATCTTATTGTTTCTGCGGCAACAGATATTGAAGATGAGCTTCGTAGATATTTGTCATCTTGCTGTAATAATTATCTTTTAAGTAGGTCTGTTGACTATGCCACAAAATGCCGTCATGCATACAGACTGATTCTGACGACACAGTATTATGCAAACGATATTATGCAAGCTCTCGGAGCTTCTCTTGCTAGTTATGACTCGGCATGGGGAACAGTGAGGGCATTGTTCGGTTGTACGGATTATCAGGACGTTGTTGATGTATGTAATTCAACACGTAACATTATATCGAACAGATATTATAAATGGGTCGGACTTGCGGAAAAGATGTATGAGACTGTATATGATGTGAATTTCGGTCATTCTATATCCGTGTCATCTACTCCTGTAAGCAGTGTTTCGCTTAAATATAGTAGTTACACGCTTTTTATAAATGAAGGAGTATGCAATGTTGCAACTGCTTACCCGTCTAATGCCGTAGACAGAGAGATATACTATTCATCCAGTGATACATCTGTAGCAGTTGTAAATGCGTATGGTAACATATCTGCTGTAGGTCCTGGTGTTGCAACTATTACTGCGAGAACATTAAACGGTAAATTTGCAACCTGCCAAATAACCGTTTTACCGTATTCTATATTAAATGTTGATGGTGGCAACATTATCTCGGGTTATTATAGTAATGAAACTGTAGTTAATATTCCAGCTTCATCCTCTACAGGAGTTCCTGTAACTGCAATTGCTGACGAAGTGTTTAAAAATAAGTCTATAATAAGCGCAACTATTCCGGACAGTGTAACGAGTATTGGTGATTACGCATTCTATAATTGTTCTGGAATAACAGAAGTCAACTTATCTATTGGGTTAGAATCAATAGGAAAGTCTGCATTTTATGGTTGTACAGGACTAACTGAGATAGAAGTACCAAATAGTGTAACGGAAATAGGTGAAAAAGCGTTTAAAGGTTGTGAAAATCTCAAAAAAGTTACATTACCATTTGTAGGCAGAACAAGAGATGCCTCAGGAGAAGAAGCGACGTTTGAGTACATATTTCAAGGTATGTTTATGAATCTAACAGAGGTTATAATCACGGATGCAACACAGATAGGTGATTCTGCCTTTTTTGATTTTAATCTTGTTGAAAAGATTACACTTAATGATGAAATAACTTCAATAGGAAGTTATGCATTTTCGTTTTGTGAAAAATTAACAGAAATCAACTTTCCTACAAGCTTGACATCAATAGGAAGTAACGCATTTGCCTGTTGTGAAAAATTAACAAAAATTAACTTACCTACAAGCTTAACATCAATAGGATGTTATGCTTTTGAAGCGTGTACAGGACTAACAGAAATAGAAGTACCAAATAGTGTAACGGAAATTGGTCAAGAAGTGTTTAAGGCTTGTGAAAATCTCAAAAAAGTTACATTACCATTTGTAGGCAGAACAAGAGATGCCTCAGGAGAAGAAGCGACGTTTGAGTACATATTTCAAGGTATGTTTATGAATCTAAAAGAAATTATAATCACGGATGCAACACAGATAGGTGATTCTGCCTTTTATAATTTTAATCTTGTTGAAAAGATTACACTTAATGATGAAATAACTTCAATAGGAAGTTATGCATTTTATTGTAATATTGATTTAACAGAAATTAACTTTCCTACAAGCTTGATTTCAATAGGAAATAGCGCATTTGGGTGTTGTCCTTTAAAAGAAATCAAATTGCCCAAAAACTTGATTTCAATAGGGAAATATGCATTTGAATGTTGCGATTTAATCGGTGATTTAGTAATCCCAAATGGAGTCAAAATAATTGATGAATATGCTTTTTACTATAATTCTAACTTAACAAATGTTACCTTACCACAAAGTTTGACATCAATAGGTCAATGTGCTTTCTATAGATGCGATAATCTTAATGAAATAACCTTCCGTTCATTTAATTGCAATATCTATGATAGTGCTAATACAATTCCTAAAAAAGCGGTAATATACTGCTGTCCGGGTTCAACAGCTCAAGCTTATGCTGAAAAGTATTCAAGAGATTTTGTTGCAAATCACACCTTTGAAAATGGTATGTGTATTTATTGTAACACCTTGGTTTATGAGTTGAATTCTGTTACACAAATTGAATCAGATATAAATCTTGAAGGAAAATACTTTACTGTTTTTGATATCAATGGCACACAGTTAACTGAAAGTGACCTTATCGGTACTGGTGCAAAGGTTTATATCTATGATAGCACTACAAATGAACTTCTTAACACATATTCAACTGTTCTTTATGGTGATGTAAATGGTGACGGTCTTATTGACGATGCTGACAAAGATATTATCATAAGTATAGCAACTTGTCAGGCAACTATTGAAAATGAGTGGTGTCTTATGGCTGCTGATACTAACCACGACGGTGCTGTTGATGCATTTGATGTCATCGAAACAGAACTTCAGTCACTCGAAATGCACAACATTGAACAAAAGAATAATGCTGAATACCTGCCAAAAGACGAAAGAGAAGAAACAACTGAAGAAGACAATTAAAACCAACAAATAGCACTAAAACCGTGTTTCTCAAATTATGAGAAGCACGGTTTTTCGTTTTAAACTCTAAACTGCAATGATTTTCTGTTCAACTTAATTATTGTCACTTTTAAATACGTCACTTAATGTCTTTGCATCAGTATTTTTCTACAAAAAACATAGACCCATCATCGTGGAAAACTCCAAAATGATGGGTCTGACTTATTTATCAATGATTAAATTTAAAGTTTACAAATAAAACCTTATAAATGGCTTATTTGCTTGCTTCTTCAACAGCAACTGCACATGCAACTGTTGCGCCTACCATTGGGTTGTTACCCATACCGATAAGACCCATCATTTC
>JAZLAH010000067.1:0-6869 GCA_045613065.1 Candidatus Fimenecus sp. | reverse complement strand
TTCTGCTGATGTCCTGTCATACCTGTAATTGAGTTGTCAACAATAATTACAGTTGAATTTGTAGCATTATATGCCACATTTACAAGACCTGTCATACCTGAATGCATAAATGTTGAGTCACCAATAACTGCAACACTCTTCTTTTCAGTTTCACCACCTCTAGCAAGATTAAAACCGTGAAGACCTGAAATTGATGCACCCATACAAAGAGTTGAATCAAGAGCATTGAGTGGTGGTGCTGCACCAAGAGTATAACAACCGATATCACCAAGTGCTGTAATCTTGTTCTTTGCAAGAGTGTAATATAAACCTCTGTGAGGACAACCAGCACACATCATTGGTGGTCTGTTTGGAATAACTGAATCAGCAGAAACGCTTTCAGGTAAATCTTTACCGAATGCTTTTGCAATAGTTGCCTGTGAAAATTCACCTAAAATTGAGAATTTTTCTTTACCGATTACATCTATGCCAAGTGCTTTAACGTGATTTTCAATAAATGGGTCAAGTTCTTCAATAACATAAAGAGTCTTCACCTTTGATGCAAAATCTTTGATAAGCTTTACTGGTAATGGATATGACATACCGATTTTAAGGACACTTGCACTATCTCCCATAACCTCTTTAACATAGTGATATGAACAACCTGATGTGATAATACCGATTTCATCGGAATTCATTTCAACAACATTATATTCGCAATTTTCAGCAAATTCCTGAAGAGCAAGTGTTCTTTCTTCAACCAATGGATGACGCTTAACAGCATTTGCAGGTGTCATTATGTACTTAGCAGGATTCTTTTCATAATCCTTTAACGTTGCAGGAATTTTTTCTCCTGTTTCAACGATTGACTGGCTATGTGCGATTCTTGTACACATACGAAGAAGTACAGGTGTATCAAATTTTTCTGATAATTCAAAAGCATTTTTTGCAAATGTGTATGCTTCCATTGAATCAGCAGGCTCGAGCATAGGCACTTTTGCTGCCATTGCATAATGACGAGAATCCTGTTCATTCTGTGAAGAGTGCATTGCAGGGTCATCTGCCACACAAATAACGAGACCACCATTAACACCTGTATATGAAAGTGTGAACAATGGGTCAGCAGCAACGTTAAGACCAACGTGTTTCATAGCACATGCAGAACGTGCACCTGCAAGGCTTGAACCGAATGCTACTTCACAAGCAACTTTTTCATTTGGTGCCCATTCACTGTGAATATCATCAAACTTACTTAAAAACTCTGTAATTTCAGTTGATGGTGTACCGGGATAGCTTGATACAACGCCAAGACCACCATCATGCAATCCTTCTGCAACTGCCTGATTGCCTATCATTAATTTCTTCATATTCATTTCTCTTCCTTATGCTTTATTCTGTGAATCAACAAGTCCTTCGCCACCGTACATTTTACGAAGACGTGGTTTTTCAATTTTTCCTGTTGGGTTACGAGGAACATCTGCGAAAATAATCTTTCGAGGTCTCTTATATCTTGGAAGGCTCATACAGAATTCATTGATTTCTTCCTCTGTACAAGTCATATCCTTCTTAATTTCAACAATTGCTGCTGCAATTTCACCAAGTCTTGGGTCAGGAAGACCAATAACAGCTACGTCCTTGATTTTTTCGTGTGCAGCCATAAAGTTTTCAATCTGTACAGGATAAAGGTTTTCACCACCTGTGATGATAACATCCTTCTTACGGTCAACAAGGAAAATAAAGCCATCTTCATCCTGCATTGCCATATCTCCTGTCAAGAGCCAACCATCTTTAAGTGTTGCTGCGGTTGCTTCAGGGTCACGATAATAACAAGTCATAACACCAGGACCTTTAAGACAAAGTTCACCAACATCACCTTTTGCTACTTCATTTCCTACAGGGTCGATGATTTTTGTTTCCCAACCGTAGCCAGGAACACCGATTGCACCAACTTTATTTACGTTTTCAACACCAAGGTGAACAGCACCAGGTCCAATTGATTCAGAAAGACCATAGTTTGTGTCATACTGCTGATTTGGGAAATATTCAAGCCAACGCTTGATAAGACTCTGTGGTACAGGCTGTGCACCGATGTGCATAAGTCTCCAATTTGAAAAGTCAAACTCATTTAAATCGATTTCCCCACTGTCAATAGCATTGAGAATATCCTGTGCCCATGGAACAAGCAACCAGACAATAGTGCATTTTTCTTCACTTGCTACTTTAAGGATATTTCTTGACTGCGTACCCTTAAGTATAATTGCCTTTGAACCTGTCAAAAGACTACCAAACCAATGCATTTTCGCACCTGTATGATAAAGTGGAGGAATACAAAGGAAACAGTCATCTTTTTTCTGTCCGTGATGAGCTTGTTCAACTCTGCAAGAATGAATAAGACTTTCGTGGTTATGTAAAATAGCTTTTGGAAAACCTGTTGTACCTGATGAGAAGTAAATTGCAGCATCATCAGATTCTTCCAACCAGCATCCGTGATATGAACTTGAACACTCAGATACAAGCTCATTGTAATCATCTGCAAAAGCAGGACAACTACCACCAAAGTAAACAAGTTTACATTTCTTACTGATTTTATCTGCTACAGCTTCAACTCGTCCAACGAATTCGTTACCGAAAACAAGCACATCAGCTTCAGCCAAATCAAGACAATATTCAATTTCATCTGATGAATATCGAAAATTGAGTGGCACTACCAATGCACCTGTTTTAAGAATACCAAAATAAATAGGCAACCAATCTATGCAATTCATTAAAAGGATTGCTACCTTATTCCCTTTTCCGATACCATTCTGTGTAAGCATATTAGCAAATCTGTTTGCTTTTTCTTCAAACACACTCCAAGTAATTTCACGACGATAATGACGTCTGTTAGTTGGTTCAACGAGTTCGAATTCACTCCATGTGATTCTTCGGGTTTCTGGTTGTTCCGGGTTAATCTCAACTAATGCAACATCATTAGGAAACTCTCGAGCATTTTTTTCAAGTAAATGTACGATTGTCATAACGCATCTCCAAAATACAATATTATAGTATTTTACTGCAACATCCAGTAAAAATCAATAAAATTTGACAAAATTATAAATATTTCTCAAATTTCTTATTGATAGCTCTCATTTAAAGTGCTAAACTTTAAAACGTTAAAGCAATAATAACATTTTTCACAACGTTTGTCAAGCAAATATTATTAAAAAGGAGTGTTTTTTTATGACAACAACAATGATGATTAGTATTCCAATGCTTATATGTTTCTTCGCACTTATGATAGGTGTCGGCTTTTATTGTAGGAAGCACTCAAACAATGTTGATGGTTTCGTTTTAGGTGGCAGAAGTGTCGGACCTTAGCTTACAGTTTTTGCATTTGGTACATCTTATTTCTCTGCGGTTATCTTTGTTGGTTATGCAGGACAATTTGGCTGGAATTTTGGACTTGCCTCAACCTGGATTGGTCTTGGTAATGCATCCATAGGCTCACTTCTTGCTTGAAGCATTCTCGGCAGAAGAACGAGAGTTATGACACAACACCTTGATTCAAAAACAATGCCCGACTTCTTTGAAAAGAGATATGATTCAAAGCCACTTAAGATTGTTGCTTCTGTAATCGTGTTTATTTTCCTTATCCCTTACACTGCATCACTTTACAATGGTCTTTCATCTTTCTTTAATAATGTATTTAATATCCCTTACGTGGTTATCGTTATAGTTATAGTTATAGCTATGGCTATACTAACAGGTATTTACGTTATTTTCGGTGGATATATTGCAACTGCAATCAATGATTTCATTCAGGGAATCATTATGCTTGTTGGTATTGTTACAGTAATTATCGCTATACTCATGAAAAACGGTGGTTTTACTCAGGCTGTTGCCTCCCTCAGTGCAGAAGCAGGTGCTGAATTCACTTCAATGTTTGGTCCTAACCCCATTTTCCTTTTATTTGTTGTTTTACTTACATCATTAGGTACTTGGGGATTACCACAAATGATTGGTAATTTCTACTCAATCAAGGACGAGGGTTCAATTAAAAAAGGTACTATCATTTCTACTGTTTTTGCAATTATCGTTGCAGGTGGCTGTTACTTCCTTGGTGGTTTCGGCAGAGTCTACAAGGATGAAATGATTGCAAGCGGATATATTTCAGAAGCAGGTGCTGTAATGTTCGACAAGGTTATCCCTACTCTTCTCTCTGACCTTGCCCCTGTTATTGTTGCTCTTGTTATCGTGCTTGTTCTTTCTGCATCAATGTCAACACTTTCTTCTCTTGTTCTCACATCTTCTTCAACACTCACACTTGATGTTATCAAGCCAAGACTTGAAAAGAAGCAAAAGGTTGATGATAAAAAAGCATCTTCATTCTTCGTGTATTCATCGTTTTCTTCATTGCACTTTCTGCAATCATCGCAATCCTTAAGGACACAATCTGGTCAGAATCAGTATTCATTGCACAGATGATGGGTGTTTCATGGGGTGCTCTTGCTGGTGCGTTCCTTGCTCCTTTCCTCTACAGTTTGTACTGGAAGAAAACTACAAAGGCTGCAGTTGTTACAAGCTTTATTTTCGGCACAGGACTTGAAATTGTACAGCTTTTAATCAGCATCGGTCTTTTCAAACCAACAACTCCGATATTAAGCTTTGTCTTCACAAACTCATTATACTCAGGTGTATTCGCAATGGTAGGCGGACTTGTTCTCGTACCAATCGTCAGCCTCCTTACACAGAAAACATTACCTGAAAACATTGATGAAAAGTTCAGCTGTTACGATGTTGAAGTTGTGACAAACAAAAAAGATTCATTAGGATAAAAAAATAAAGGACTTGGGGTAAAATCCAAGTCCTATTTTTTTATATATTCAGTATTCTCTTTGCATTTTTATAAAGAATAAGATCTTTTTCTTCTTGGGTAAGTGGCAATAAGTTCAAAGCATCAATTTCCTCCCCTGCTCTGCTCCACGGAGCATCCGAACCAAAAAGAATTTTATCTGCACCGTGTTTTCTTACAATTCTTAAAAACTGTTCATGGGAATAATAATTCATACCCATTGAGGTATCAAGATACACATCTGTTCCTACAAGATATTTTTCAACATCGTCCCATTGGCGTTGACCACCAAGATGAGCAGCTACAATAATTCCGCCTTGCATTTGCTTTGAAATCTCTGCAAACTGTTTTGGACTGCTGTGAAGTGGTGGCGGATAAGCGGGGTCATAACCTGCGTGAAAAAGTATAATCAGACCTTTACTCAAGGCATAATCATATATCTTAAGCATTTCCGGAGCATCAACATCAAACTGCTGATATTCAGGATGAAGCTTAATTCCCGGCAAACCCAATTCACAAACAAAATCGATATCCCTTTTATAATCATCAGTTGCGGGATGAATTCCACCAAAGGAAATAAGTCTGTCACAGGTGATTTCTTTTGCCCAATTATTAAGAGTCACCGTCTGACTTGGTTTTGTTATAACAGGCTGAACAACTGAAACATCTACACCAAACTTATCCATATTTGCAAAGAGTCCCGAAACAGTGCCGTCACTACAAGGCATATATTCACCATTGCAGCCTGAAATCAAAGATGCTATCGCTCTTTCAGCAATTTTATCAGGAAAAGCATGAGTATGAAAATCTATTACCAATTCTAACTCCTCCATATTTCATATTATGTGCAGAAAAAGTCATTCTATCATTTGCCCTCGAACATATCTGCTAATTTTCTTGCTGATTTATACAAGTTATTGATACCTTGCAACACATCTTCCTTTGGTAATTTTTCAAGATGATAGCTTGCTTCAAGCGTGAAATATCCGTCATATTCAATCTCTTTCAATGCATTTACAATAGGCACAAAATCAATATTCATTGAAAAAGGAATCTCGTGGGAATCGTGAAGCTTGTCATTATCGTGAATATGTAAAGCCTTAAGTCTGTTACCAAGTGCTTTTATCATTTCAACAGCTGTTGTGTCACTACCCTTCATTTCAGCATGACCAATATCAAGACAAGCAACGAGATAATCGTCATTGACTGCATCAAGATGAGCATTAAAACTTTCAGGAGTTGCACACGCTGCAAAACAGGAATGTCTGCGAAAACGCTTCCAATTCCACATATTTTCAGTTGCGATTTTTACATTATATTCCTTTGCAAAAGGCAAAAGCTCAAAATACATTTCTGCATTTTCCTGAGGAGTACCGTTATTCATAGGATGGATTACGCAGATATCCCCTCCTGCTTCTGCAACACATTCAATAGCTCTTTTAAGGTAATAACTGCTTTTTGGTGATGATGGGAATGGTGCGTGACCCTGATTACAAATAATACCATTATCAAGACCGATTTGCTTAAGTTTTCGTGCAAGTGAAAGATAGTTATCCTTTGCCAATGGATGACTGGTAGGAACTAAAATTCCGTTTTTCTTTTCACACATATCGAACATTGAGAAATCCCACGCATCAAAGCCTGCATTCGCAACAAGTTCAACTGCTCTTTCTTCACCAAATATAGTTGCAATTGAACCGATTTCAGTAGAAGTTTTCACCTTATCACAACCTTACCCAAAACGAATTTTATCAAAACAGATTATATCATATACAATCAAATATTGCCATATAATTTTCATTTAATTACCTGAAATAAACAAGTCAGCCAACACAAAACTTCTGTGTTGGCTTTACTTTGAAAAAGATTATTGATTTTTGCTTTCTTCGATAACGCTGTATGCCATTTCAGGATAATCGGTTATAATGCAGTCAGCACCATTTTCAGTAAGTCTTTTTACATCTTCCTCTTCGTTAATCGTCCAATATTGAACTGCAATATTATAAGAATGAGCATAATTCAGCATTTCCTCTGAACCAAGGTCAATAAAGTCGTTAAT
>JAZLAH010000066.1:0-9679 GCA_045613065.1 Candidatus Fimenecus sp. | reverse complement strand
CGAAATGATTAACGTTGATACTCGTACAGGCGAGTATATGTCAAGAGCATAATTTTTGCTGATTAAGTTAAACTATACTTAACGGAGGATTTATAATGATGACAGTAACAGAAAAAGTAGCCTATCTTAAGGGTCTTGTTGAAGGTCTTGACTTTGACAAGGACGATAAGGAAACAAAGGTTATCAACGCAGTTCTCGATGTACTTGAAGACCTTGCACTCGCAGTAAGCGATCTTGATGACGAAATGGCTCTCGTTACAGAACAGCTTGACGCTGTTGATGAAGATTTAGCAGACCTTGAAGAAATCTTCTATGACGAATGTGACGATTGTGATTGCGATTGTGACGACGATTGTTGTTGTGATTGCGATGATGAAATGTATGAAGTTGAATGTCCTAACTGTGGCGAAATGATTTACTTCGACGAAGAAATCATTCTTGATGGTCAGGCTGAATGTCCTGCTTGTGGCGAAACACTCGAATTCGATTGCGAATGTGATTGTGACTGCTGCGAAGACGAAGAATAATTCAAATTCACAAAATTTTAGGACTACCAAATTGGTAGTCCTTTTTTGTTGCAATTATTTCCTTTTAATGATAAACTAATGTCATGGAGGGATTGATATGACAGATAACAAAAAAATGATGAAAGTTTACACGATTATGTGGGCTGTTGTGGCTGTCGTTTATGGCTTGTGGATGTCATTTGTTATGAGTTGGGACCAATATGCATACATAATTCCAACAGAGGCAGATATGCTCTTGCCTGCTGACCAATTCATTGCAAAATTTGACGGAATGCTTTATGAACCAATGTATGCTAATGCTACAATTTATTGGCTTTGGGTAATCGGCTCAACAATTTTGCTTTTCTTCTATGCATTTTTCATTAAGAAAATTTTATTTGCAGAGAAACTTACAAAAGGCACAACCATTTTCTGTATAGCAAACCTTATTGCAGGCTTTGCGTTTATTACTTGGTATGGATTTTTAAGTTTTCCGGAACAATTCGGTAATATCTTAACTGATGTTACAGCAAGTATGCTTGGACTTAAATATCCGTTAGAATACAAAATCTGGGGTGTGCTTTCTTCTCTTTCCATATTCACAAACGTACTTTATATGTACCGCAAAAACAATTACTATAACAAGGCAGGTATTATAATTACATCTCTTGGATGTGCTGCACTTTTTGTTACAATAAATGTTCCATCAGCAGGACTTGAGCTTATTATGACTCCTCGTTGTCTCGGACACTGGGCATCTGCATTGATTTTTGCATTTTTCGGTGCAGCTGGTATGATCATCTTCCTTTTCTACAAGTGCAGTGAGAAGGATAAAAAGTATATAATTGCAACAGTGATTTTTGTTATCATCCTTGCACTTATGCTCGTGCTTTTAGTTACTGTTGGAAAGAGTGCATTTATTGAAAACCTTCCAATGTGGGTTGCATATATACTTTTACTCGTTATAAACTTTACAACATTCTTCGATAAAAAGAATACAAAAGAAACAATTAAATCATAAAGGAGTATCTAATTATGAAAGAAATTTTAATGTCAAATATCCCAGCAGCAGTTGCCACAATCGGTCTTGTCCTCTATTTCTTCGGAATGGCAATCGTTTTTATCATCAGTCCATTGAAAAATGCTGAAAGCTTTTCAATCAAACCAGTTGATAATGCAGGTAAAACAGAAATCAGAGTTTATTATGGCGGTATCTCAGGTGCTTTAGGTGGATTTTTACTTTTCCTTATGTTGGCACTTAAAACACCATACTACTCAATGATTGGTGGACTTTTCTTCTCAACAACTGTTTTTGTCACAAGAACAATCTTCCTTTGCGTTGATAAAGGTTGGAAATGTCCATACACAAAACTCGCAATTCCTGCAGAAGGCTTATTTGTAGTTGCACTCTGGACTTGTTTCGTACTTTCAAACACATTGTATTAATAATCAAAATATATAATAAAGGCAGTCCAAGATAATTGGGCTGCCTTTTAGTTTGTTTTTATCTATTTATTATTCCGCAATCTTTTTGATTACATCAATGAACTGTTTTTCTTCACTGAGTTCAATGCAACCCTTGTCAACAAGTGCTGCATTTGCAGGGTTGATTGGAAGTTTTGCAAGAACAGGAATACCAAGTTCCTTTGCAATTTCATCAATCTTGCTTTCACCGTAGATATAATGCTTTTTGTTACAGTCAGGACATTCAAAATAACTCATATTTTCAACTAAACCGATAATTGGAACATTCATCATCTTTGCCATATTAACAGCTTTTTTAACAATAAGTGTAACCAAATCCTGAGGAGTTGTAACAATTACAATACCATCAACAGGAAGTGACTGGAAAACTGTAAGTGGAACGTCACCTGTTCCTGGAGGCATATCAACAAACATAAAGTCAACATCGCCCCAAACAGTTTCTTGCCAAAACTGGTGAATAAGACCTGAAATAACAGGTCCACGCCAAATAACAGGCTGGTCTTCTCTTTCAAGAAGAAGGTTCACACTCATAATTCTTGTACCAAGCTTTGACTCCAATGGATACATACCATCTGCTGTAGCTTCAGGATTTCCATGAACACCAAAAGCCTTTGGAATTGATGGTCCTGTAATATCAGCATCAAGGATTGCTGTCTGATAACCCATTGTCTGTGCTGTTACTGCAAGTGAAGATGTAACAAAGCTTTTACCAACACCACCTTTACCACTTACAACACCAATAACCTTTTTTACATCGCTCATAGGATTTCCTGGAATACGCAAATCCTGCTTTTTGCTATCACAATTTGATGAGCAACTGCTACAATTTCCACTACATCCACTCATTTTATAAAACCTCTTTTCAAGATAGATAATAACTAACTAATTGTTTATTTTCCAACACAGAATTGTGCAAAAATTTCATTAACAACTAATTCAGTTGCTTTTTCACCTGTTAAAACCATAAGATTTTCAATAGCTGAGTCAAGGCAAACTGTAACTGCATCCATTGTCATTCCAAGCATAAGAGCATTTTCAGCATCTTTTAATGCATCAAGTGCTTTTTTACAACAATCACATTGACGATTATTTACGATTGCTGTTGCCGATGTATCAAAATCTGCAGTACCTAAAAGCTCTTCAACAGCCTTTGTAAGTTCATCTTTTCCCTTGCCTGTTTTTGCTGAGATAAAAACTGTCTGAGAGAAATTTTTCTCAATTTCACCATTTAGATAATTTTCTTCTAAATCTGTTTTATTAACGATTCCTATTGCTTTCTTATTCTTACAAAGCTCGATTAACTTACGGTCAGCATCGTTTAATTCACGGCTTCCGTCAAAAACAGCAAGGACAAGTTCAGCATTCTGCAATCTTTTTACTGCTCTGTCAACACCGATACTTTCAACAACATCTTCTGTTTCACGAACGCCTGCTGTATCAGCAAGTCGAAGTGTAATTCCACCAACGTTTACAGTATCTTCTACGATATCTCGTGTTGTTCCTGCAATTTCAGTAACAATAGACTTTTCAGTACCTGATAACAGATTCATAAGTGTTGATTTACCAACATTCGGACAACCCACAATGGCAGTATCAACACCCTCCATTATAATTTGTCCCTTATCAAAGTCCTTTATGAGCTTTTCGAGATTATAAATACTCTCATCTATATGTTCTTTCAAATTATTATCTGATAAATCTTCAATTTCTTCGTACGGATAGTCGACCCAAGCAGAAAGAAGCGCCATATCGTAAACAAGTTTGTCGTTAATTTTTTTAATTTCTTTAAAAAGTCTGCCTTCTAGTACACCAAGAGCAATTTTTTCAGCCTGTTCACCTTGTGCAGAAATAATATTCATAACTGATTCTGCACTTGTCAGGTCCATTTTGCCATTTAAGAAAGCTCTTTTTGTAAATTCACCAGGCTCTGCAGGAATTGCTCCTGCATCATAAACTGCTTTCAGGACTTTATCTGTTACAAAAAGTCCTCCATGACAAGATATTTCAACAACATCTTCACCTGTATAGCTTTTAGGTGCACGAAAAACAAGTGCAACCACATTGTCTATATGACCTTTTTCATCCGACGCTTTACCATAAAGTGCTGAATATCCTGGAATTTCCTCTAACTTTTTACCATTGAATGAAGAAAAAACTTTATCAGCAACATTTATTGCATTTTCTCCTGAAATTCGGATAACACCAATTCCACCAGGTGCTCTGCCTGTTGAAATAGCAGCAATAGTGCTCATTTTTCTTCACCAACCTTCTGTTTTCTTAATTCTTTAAAAAATTTTGTAAGTATTTCAGAACATTCCTCACCTAAAATTCCACCCTCATAACTTGGTTTGTGAGTGAAATTCATATCAAAAAGCTGTGCTGCCGAAACGACAGCACCATTTTTTTCATCCTTTGCTCCAAAATATACATTTCTTATTCTTGAATTTATAATTGCACCTGCACACATAGGACAAGGCTCAAGTGTGACATATAAATCACATTTCCACAAACGCCAGCCACCAAGTTTCTGACAAGCGTTATTAATTGCTTCAATTTCTGCATGGTGCAAAGCATTCTTCACAACTTCTCTGCGATTTCTACCTTCACCAACGATTTCACCGTCACATACGACAATTGCACCAACAGGCACTTCACCTTCCTCTGCAGATTTTCTTGCAAGAGAAAGAGCATAATTCATAAATTCAATCTTTTCCATATTTAAAATTTAATATTACTTATAGTAATCAATGTCAACAAAACAAGTGCAACAATTGCAGGACCATTTTTCAATGTTGCTGTTACCTTTTCACCAATAGTTAATAAACTATCTTCTTTGGATAATGTTAACTGATACTTCATTTTTGTAAGCTTAATAATACCGATTATTCCAATAATTGCAAATACAAACAACATTATAGCTGTTACAATTGTCGACGCTTTTTCTCCAAAATTATCGTTTACACTTAATACCACTACAGAGTACAAGTTATTAACAAAATGAAGTACTATTGATGGCCAAAGACTTCCTGTTACCACAGCAAGATAACCGAGAAGTAATCCTCCGATAACAGTATATGGAATCTGTACCATATTTCCGTGCATTACAGCAAACAATAATGCAGATGCAATAATTGCATATTTATCACCATATTTTCTCAATGGTTGCATTATTATTCCTCTGATTACTGTTTCTTCTATTAATGCAGGAACAATAGCTACAGCCAAAACACCTAATAATGTTTCTTTTCCACCTTTAAGTGTAATTTCTCCTACGCTTGAAGTAAATTCAAGACCTAAAATTTCTTGAAAAATTGCTGATGCATAATTAATAACAATTGCACTTAAAATCATTACCGGCAAGAAAATCATAACAAGATATTTGGCAACCTCTTTGTTGTAAGTTGTTCCAAATGGTAGTTCTGTAGATATTTTTTCTTTCCTAAAAATGAGATGGACAGCAAAAAACGGCAATCCTATAGCAAGGAAAGTAAGAATAATCTCAAACGCCAATGATGGCAAAGTATCGTTATATATTTTACTTATAGATGGAAATATCCACGAAATCAAAACAATCGCAAAAGACATTGCATAAGAAATCAGCACATACATTATTACCGCAAGAAAACATCTGCTGCTGATTTTTTTTATTTTTTCTTTTTCTTGTTCTTTCTGAACGAATTTTAAATATTGTTCGCTATACATTTCTGCACCACCTCCATAAGAAGATGATGCCCATCCACCAAACTGACCATTCTGATTAAAACTATTATTCATTATAAAACACCTTTAGTCAGTTTCTTTCTTTGACACATAACCGCCTAAAATGGTTATTGCTGTCTTTCTATTTTCTTCTAATTTAATATTTGTTTCACCATAAAGCTCAAGTTGAAGTTTTTGTGCACAAAGTGGATAGTCAACAACCCAAATCCATGCGGTTGACCTTGAACTATATCCATATCTTGCATCAGGTGTAGGCATTGTAAGTTGTGAAATAGTAAAGTTTGGCCAACCATCTGTAACTGCTCTTGCAGCATAAGTGAGAATTGTTCTTCTACTGATATTTGTTCTTACATTTGCAAGGATAACATCAGAAACTGCATTAATTTCTGATAGTGTTGCTCCTTTACATCTCTGAATAAGAGCAGTTATAACCTGTCGTTGACGAGCAACTCGGCTTACGTCACCATTTGCATCTGAATATCTTACTCTACTGAATGCAAGTGCCTGAGTACCATTCAAAAGAACATTATTTCCAGATGGAAAACTTACTTTATTTTTTGAATCATACAAAAAGTTTGCTACGTAAGCTGGAACATCTACTCTTACACCACCAAGCACATTGATAACATGCACAAATGAATCAAAATCCACCATTACATATCCGTCAATCTTGATTTTGTAATTATTCTCAATCGTTTCAACAAGATATCCAGGACCACCATTTGCACAAGCAGCATTCAATTTCGCATATCTGTCAAACTTATCCAAATATGTATAGCTATCACGCATAATGGATACAAGCTTAATCGTTTTGTTTATAGGATTAATTGAAACAATCATCATTACGTCGGTATTGCCTTTTTCAGTAACATGTGACCTATTTGGATCTTTTGCCGAGGCATCACTACCAATAAGAAGAATATTGAGGATATCTTTATCCTTCATTTTTTCTCCACCATTAGTTGCCCAGTTCTTCAAAACTTCTTTGAAATCTCGTCCTGTAGCATCGTCAATCTCACCAAAGTCAAAGCTATCATCTTCTGATTCGAAAAATTCCTGATTTGGATTAAATGTTGTACTTTCTTCATCAATATTAATCAGGCTGAATTTATATCCGACAAAACCTGCAACACCGATTACCATTACAAGAAAAATAATAAAAAATGGAAGAAGAATTATTAAAAACTTTTTCTTCTTTTCTTTTTCAGGAGCATTCTGGACAGCAGTTTCTGTCATTTTATTGCTCTCACCACTCATACATATCTTTCCTTTCACTAACAGAATAGGTTAATTATTCTTCAACAACTTCAGTTATTTCAACTGACTCCACACTTTCAGTTTCTTCTGTTTCTTCCTCATGTTCGGCAAGAGAAATTGTAACAACCTTTTCGCCTTCCTTAGTCTTCATAAGAATAACACCCTTTGAAGGTCTGTTACATTCACGAACCTGCTCTGCAGGAAGTCGAATAATGATACCATCAGAAGAAATCATAATAACGTCTTGTGTTTCATCAACCATTTCGATAGCACAAACCTCACCATACTGCTCAGTATGATAGTTTGTAAGGCCTTTACCACCACGATTCTGAACACGATAATTTGAAACGTCACTGCTTCTTCCGTAACCTTTTTCACTGATTGTAAGAACTTTACCTTCGTCACCGAAAATAACCATACCTACAACTTCGTCACCATCTGAAAGAGTAATTGCACGAACACCACGAGCTGTTCTACCGATTGCACGAGCATCATTTTCTTTAAAGCAAATGCTCATACCCTTACGAGTAGCAACCATAAGATTCTGCTCACCGTCAGTAAGCTTAACCCAGCGAAGTTCATCACCTTCATCAAGGTTAATTGCAATAATACCACTCTTACGAATATTTTTATATGCATCAAGTTCAGTTCTCTTGATAACACCATTCTTTGTTGCCATACAAAGGAAATATTTATCCTCACCAAAGTCAGGTACACGAAGCATTGCAGTAACTTTTTCGTCAGCAGTAATAGGAAGAATATTAACAATATTCATACCCTTTCCTGTTCTGCTACCTTCAGGAATTTCATATCCCTTAAGACGATACATCTTACCTGCTGAAGTGAAGAAAAGAATATAATCGTGAGATGAACAAATAAACATACTTTCAGCATAGTCCTCTTCACGACGACTCATTCCCTTGATACCCTTACCACCACGACGCTGTACCTGATAAGTTTCAACAGGCTGACGTTTGATGTAACCCATCTTTGTAAGAGTAAATACGCAATCTTCCTCTGCAATAAGGTCCTCAATATCAACTTCACCAAGGACACTTGAAATTTCTGTTCTTCTTTCGTCAGCAAATTTCTTTCCGATTACTGAAAGTTCATCCTTAAGTAATTCCTTAACCTTTGATTCTGAACCAAGAATTTCAAGATATTCTGCAATCTTAACTCTTAATTCATCACGTTCTGCAATAATTTTCTGAATTTCAAGACCAGCAAGTTGTCCAAGACGGAATGCAACGATAGCAGATGCCTGAGGGTCATCAAAATCGAATTTTTCCATAATAGCAACTTTTGCTTCAGCCTGACCACCCTTACAACCACGGATTGTTGCAATTATTTCATCAACAATATCAATTGCTCGTGCTAAACCTTCAAGAATATGTTCTCTTGCCTGTGCTTTATTAAGGTCATACTGAGTTCTTCTTGTAATAATTTCACACTGGAACTTAATATATTCTTCAATAATTTGCTTAAGAGTAAGAATCTTTGGTTCACCATTTACAAGAGCCAACTGAATAATACCATAAGAAATCTGAAGCTGTGTCATCTGATAAAGCTGATTAAGAATAACCTGTGGGTTAGCATCACGCTTAAGGTCAATAACTATTCTCATACCGCCGCCACGTTTTGATGAATAGTCATTAATATCAGAAAGACCTTCGATTCTCTTATCTTTGTGCAAGTCAGCAATTGATTCAATAAGTCTTGCTTTATTAACCTGATATGGAAGCTCTGTAATTATAATCTGGAAACGACCATTTTTTTCGTTTTCAACAATTTCAGCACGACCACGAAGTGCAATTTTACCACGACCTGTTGCATATGCAGCACGAATTCCTGATTTACCCATAATAATACCACTTGTTGGGAAATCAGGTCCCTTAATATGTTCCATAATATCGTCAAGCTCTGCTTCAGGATTATCAATTACACAACAGATACCATCAATCAGTTCACCAAGATTATGTGGTGGAATGTTAGTTGCCATACCAACAGCGATACCTGTTGAACCATTTGCAAGAAGATTTGGATATCTTGATGGAAGAACTGTTGGTTCTTTAAGACGGTCATCGTAGTTAGTTGTAAAATCAACTGTGTCTTTATCAATATTTGTGAGCATTTCAAGAGCAATTTTACTCATTCTTGACTCTGTATAACGGTATGCAGCAGGTGGGTCACCGTCAACTGAACCAAAGTTACCGTGACCGTCAACAAGAATATATCTCATTGAGAAATCCTGAGCCAGACGAACCATAGCATCATAAACAGAAGCGTCACCATGTGGATGATATCTACCAAGAACTGAACCGACAGTATCAGCACACTTACGATGTGGCTTATCAGGATAAAGTGAATTTTCGTACATTGTATAAAGAATTCTTCTGTGAACAGGCTTCAAACCATCTCGTACATCAGGAAGCGCACGAGATGTGATAACAGACATTGAGTAGTCAAGGAAAGATTTTCTCATTTCCTTATTAATCTCAACATTTATAATATTCTGTTCTTCAAGTGGAACATATCCACCAAGATTAGGATTGTTAGCTTTACTCATTTTATTACCTCTATTTTTCTAACTCTATAACTTAAATGTCAAGATTTTGTACATACTTTGCATTTTTCTCAATAAATTCTCTACGAGGTTCAACCTTATCACCCATAAGAATTGAGAATGTTTCGTCTGCTTCCATAGCATCTTC
>JAZLAH010000065.1:0-30587 GCA_045613065.1 Candidatus Fimenecus sp. | reverse complement strand
GGACAAGAAACAATCTGTGCACAGTCAGTTTTAATTCCCGCTGCTTTTAAAATATCAAAGCCTGCTTTAACCTCTGTTACAGGGTCAGCAGTCATTGAAACTCTTATTGTGTCACCAATACCGTCAAGAAGAAGTGAACCGATACCAATACTTGATTTTACGAGAGCCATATTGTGTGTACCTGCTTCTGTAACTCCAAGGTGCAAAGGATAATCACACATATCGGCTACAAGTCGATATGCTTTAACCATTTTCTGAACATCTGATGACTTTATTGAAACAACAATGTCATTAAAATCAAATTTTTCAAGAAGCCCTATGTGATACATTGCACTTTCAGCCATAGCCTCAGGTGTTGGTGAACCATATTTTGCAAGAAGATTCTTTTCAAGTGAACCTGAGTTCACACCAATTCGGATTGGAACATTATGAAGACGACAAGCATCTGCAACAGCACGAACTTTTTCATCATCACCGATATTACCAGGATTGATTCTTATTTTATCAACACCTGCTGAAACACTTTCCAAAGCACAACGATAGTCAAAGTGAATATCAGCAACAACAGGAATGCTAACTGCATTTTTTACTGCATAAAGAGTTCTTACTGCTTCTTTATTTGGCACAGTAAGACGAATAATCTGACAGCCTGCTTTTTCTAATTCAACAGCTTGTCTTACATTTCCCTCAGCATCTTCAGCAATAACATTGAGCATTGACTGAACTGAAATTGGATTATTTCCACCGATTTTAACATTTCCCGCCGTTACAACTCGGCTTTTTCTACGTTCTATCATAATCACACCGTCTTTTTATTTCTTGACTAAATTGATAATATCGTTAAAAGTTATTACTACCATTAAAAAAAGCAAAAGTGCAAGTCCTGCTCCATGAACATAACCCTCATACTTTGGATTAATTGGTTTTCTACGGATTCCCTCAATGACCAAAAAGAAAAGTCTTCCTCCATCAAGTGCAGGTAATGGTAAAAGATTAAAAATACCAATATTTATTGAAACAAACGCCATCAATGTCAGTGCTGAAATGAGGTTTGCTTTGCTTTCAACCGCTGAAGAAGTCACATCAGCAAGTATATTCACAGTACCCACAGGGCCTGACAATTCGGAAAGCCCGAATTTGCCTGTCGCCAAATCAAAAAGACTTAGCCAGACCAGTCTACCGATTGATGCTGTCTGTTTAAAGGCATTTCCGACCACATTGAATACAGTAGGTTCTTCACCTAGAATTATAAAATCATATGTTATGAGTGTATAACCATCTTGTTTTTTTGTTTCAAATGTGACATCTGAAAGCTCAACCTTTTTACCGTCACGACGAACTGTAATATCAAAGACACCATCGTCACTACGACTCATTAAAAATGAGATATCCATATCAGAAAAAACTTTTCTGCCGTCGATTTCAAGAAGAACGTCACCCTCTTTAAGTCCTGTCTGCTGACTTATTGCGTTTTCCTGAAAATTTAAAATCTGTGTTGTGCCTACCAAATCATCCATCGAAAGGCAAGTTGCAACAATTACAACACCTAAAATCAGATTCATTATTGCACCTGCAGCAACGATTATGAACTTTTGCCAGACTTTTTTATTGCCAAAAGCATTTTCATCTGTACTTTCTTCGTCTTCACCCTCCATACTTACATATCCACCGATAGGTAAAAGTCGAAGTGCGTATGTTGTTTCGCCTTTTTTCTTTTTGAATATTGCAGGACCCATTCCCAATGCAAACTCATTAACCTTTACTTTAAAAAGTTTTGCAAAAGTGAAATGTCCCAATTCATGAATTGAAATTAAAAGTCCGAAAAATAAAATTGCTACTAAAAAAGGCCACACCTTTGACCAGATTTCCAAAAAATCACTGCTTTCCTGAATACTTAATTACTAAATTTCTTGCCTCAATATCGGCATTATAAACATCTTCAACTGTATAGGTTTCAACTTTTGGTGCTTCGTTCATTACTTTTTCAACCAGTTCACCAATTTCTAAAAATCCTATTTCACCTTTTCTGAACATAAGATTTGCCTGTTCATTTGCTGAATTTGCAAATGCAGGATAAAGTCCACCACGTGTAATTGCCTCACGACAAATATCCATACATCTAAAAGTTTCATAATCAGGTTTATAGAATGTTAATGTTCCTAACTTTGTTAAATCCAACTCACCTGTAAGAGATTCTATTCTTTCAGGATATGTGAGTGCATACTGAATCGGAATTTTCATATCAGGAAGACCCAACTGTGCTATTACTGCATTATCATCATACTCAACTGCAGAATGAATTATACTTTCTCTATGAACAATGATTTCAATTTTTGACGGATGAACATTAAAAAGCCAGACAGCTTCAATAAGTTCAAGACCTTTATTCATCATTGTTGCAGAGTCGATTGTAATTTTCTGTCCCATACTCCAGTTTGGATGCTTAAGTGCATCTGCAACAGTAACCTTACTCAACTCCTCACGAGTTTTACCAAAGAAAGGTCCACCACTTGCAGTAAGGATAATTCTTTTTAATGCTCTGTTTGTAGGTTGTCCCTGTAAACACTGGAAAATAGCAGAGTGTTCCGAATCAACAGGAAGAATATCCACATTCTTTTCCTTTGCATTTGTTGTGACTAAAAGTCCACCTGCAACAAGAGTTTCCTTATTAGCAAGAGCAATTTTCTTATTTGCTTCAATTGCTGTAAGAGTAGGTTTAAGACCTGCCATACCGACAACGGAATTGATTACTGTATCAGCACTATCCACACCTGCACATTCACAGACACCCGGGATTCCTGAAAGCACTTTTGTATCGGTATCAGACACTCTATCTTTAAGCTCTTTTGCTGCATTTTCATCAACCAACGCAGCTATTTGTGGCTTAAATTCACGGATTTGCTGTTCAATTAAGTCTACATTAGAATATGCCGAAAGCGCGGACACAGAGTAGCCGCACTTTCTTGCTGTTTCAAGGCTCTGAGTACCGATTGAACCAGTTGAGCCTAATATACTTAAATTTTTAGTCATTATATTGACACCTCGAAAAGGTTGAATACTGCATAAAATGCAATAGAAACAAACATAATACTGTCAAAACGGTCCATAATTCCACCGTGTCCCGGAATAAGATTTCCAAAATCTTTAATTCCGTAATTACGCTTGATAAGTGACGCTGTCAAATCACCACACATACCGACAATTGATGTAATAATTGAAGCAACAACTATCGGGAAGTAATTATTAACAGGGTTTTCAAAAATGAAGTTATTGTAAACTGCATATAAAACCACATTTGCAATCACACATCCGATTACACCACCGATTGCACCTTCAACAGTCTTTTTAGGACTAATATTCGGACAAAGCTTATGTTTACCTAAAAAACTACCTGCAAAATATGCACAAGTATCTGTCATACAAGCAGAGAAAAGGATAAAGAGAATCAAGAAAATTCCGTGAGCATTTGTGTATCCTTTATCAGGATAATATTCTGCAATATCTCTGAAAAACATAAGTCTTGTAAACGAAAACGGAACAAGTAATGATGATGCCACAACAAATGAAATGTGTGAAAATTTAGTTTCTTCGTGATTGTGGAGCATAAGGAAACAAAGCAACAATACATAAACTGTAATCAGGTATTCTGCTTTCAGATTTAATCCTTCAATTTCCTGCAGATAATGACCATATTCATAATAAACAGGAAACAGTGCTGAAACCACAAGGCTTAAAACCATTACAGGTTTGTTCTTAAGTCCACATGAACGGTTAAGTTCGAAAGTTGCTGTAAAACACAGAAACATTGCGAAAATAAGGAAAACCCACGTATGCATAAAAACAAGTGCAGATATTCCGATTATGGTCCACAACAGACCAAAAGCTATTCTTTTTGCCATAAAAGTCCTCTTTTCTTATCCTCAAACTCCACCGAAACGTCTGTTACGTTTTTCAAAGTCCCTCAAAGCTTCACAAAGGTCGTCCTCTGTAAAATCAGGCCAAAGCACATTTGAAAACCAAAATTCTGAATATGCTGACTGCCATGTTAAAAAGTTTGACAATCTGTATTCACCACTTGGTCTGATAATCAAATCAGGGTCAGGAAGATTTTTTGTATAAAGACTTTCCGAAATCATTTCCTCAGTAATATCTTCTGGTGCAAGTTCGCCATTTTTTACTTTTCTTGCAATATCCTGAACACCCTGAGTAATCTCATGACGACCACCATAGTTGATTGCAAGATTCAGGATGATTTTTGTTTCACACTGACTCTCACTTTCAATATGTTCCATAAGAGCCTGAATATCCTCAGGAATTCCTCTTCGGTCACCGATAAAACGAAGACTGATACCTTTTTCTTTATTTTCTTCTTTACGTTCTTCTGCCTCATTAAGGTATTCCCTGAACAACTGCATAATAGCGTCAACCTCTTCCTGAGGACGCTTCCAGTTTTCAGTAGAAAAAGCGTAAAATGTCATACATTTAATGCCAACTTCAGCTGCAAATTCACCAATTTTACGAAATGTTTTTGCACCCTCAATATGGCCTTTATATCTTGGTAAATTTCTCTGTTTTGCCCATCTGCCATTACCGTCCATAATGATTCCGATATGCTGTGGCACAACAGAAAACTTTGGAATATTTCTTTCTGTCATATTCTTAAAATAAGCAAATTGGGGCGGAATAACCCGCCCACAATTTGTTTATATCTCCATAATTTCTTTTTCTTTCTTGTCAGCAATTACGTCGATTTCCTTGATGAAATCATCAGTGATTTTCTGAATCTTTGTTTCTGCATTCTTCTGGTCATCTTCAGTAATTTCACTATTCTTCTTCATTGCCTTGATTTTATCAATAGCATCACGACGGATTGAACGAATAGCAACCTTTGAATCCTCTGCAGTTTTGCTTACATCCTTGCAAAGCATCTTTCTACGTTCCTCTGTAAGTGGTGGGAATGTAAGACGGATAACTTTACCATCATTCATTGGGTTGATACCGATATCAGAAGCCTGAATAGCCTTTGAAATAGGATTGATTGTGCTAACATCCCATGGCTGAATAACAAGGATTCTACCTTCGCTTACTGATACAGCAGCCATCTGCTGAATTGGAGTTGGAACTCCGTAATAGTCAACCTGAACTTTATCGAGAACTGCAGGAGTTGCACGACCTGCTCTCATAGAAGCAAATTCCTTTTCAAGAACTGAAACTGTCTTATTCATTTTTTCTTTCATTGCGTCAAATACTGTATTCATAATTAATCTCCTTTATATAAAAATCAGATTATTTTTCGTCAACAACAAGTGTGCCTACTGTTTCACCCTTAACAGCCTTAACCATATTTTCAGGCTGCTGAAGATTGAAAACAAGAAGTGGAATCTTATTATCTCTGCAAAGTGAAGCAGCTGTACTGTCCATAACAGCAAGTCCTTTGCTTAAAATATCCTGATGTGTAATCACATCATACTTGATTGCGTCATCAAAACGGTTAGGGTCTTTGTCATAAACGCCATCAACATTTGTTGCCTTGAAAATAATATCAGCATCAATTTCAGCTGCACGAAGAGCAGCTGCAGTATCAGTTGAGAAGAATGGGTTACCTGTTCCACAACCGAAAATTACAACTCTGCCTTTTTCAAGGTGACGTTTTGCACGGTGGCTGATATATGGTTCAGCAATCTTGTTCATTTCGATTGCTGTCTGAACTCTTACAATAACACCCATCTGTTCAAGTGAATCAGCAAGTGCCAAGGAATTCATAACTGTTGCAAGCATACCGATATGGTCAGCTCTTGTTCTATCCATATCGCCACTGCTACGACCTCTCCAGAAGTTACCACCACCAACAACGATAGCAATTTCTGTTCCTAAATCTGCCATTTCCTTAACAGCAGAACAAACGCTATTTACAGTATCAAAATCAAAACCATGCTTTTTGTCACCAGCAAGAACTTCACCACTGACTTTTAAAAGCACTCTCTTATATTTTGGTTCCATATAAAACACCTCCACGATAATCATAATACACCAATTATCATATTTAATTTATTTTACATTAAATTCTGTATTATGTAAAGAGTATTTTTAAACAATTTCAGTTTAATTACAACTAATAAAATAATGATTGACTATTTTGTTGCTTAGATATATAATACATTATGTCTATTTACGCCAAAAATATATTTATGAGGTGCTTTTTATGGCAAACATGCCTTTTAATATTGAAGAAATATGTGAACAATTTTCAATTAACGGTGATTTTACTGGTTACGAAAGGATTAATAATGGTCACATTAACAGTACATATAACCTGATTTTTGACGAAGAAGGTCAGGTAATGAAATATGTTCTTCAAAAAATCAATACAGCTGTGTTCAAAAATCCAGACTACCTTATGAGCAATATCGTTGCGGTTACTGAACATATCCGCAAGAAGAATGCAGAAAACAATGTGGATTGTCCTGAACGCAGAACACTTAATTTTTTCCCTGCTTTAGACGGAAAATATTATTTCATAGACAGCAACAACGACTGTTGGCGTCTTTACATCTATGTAGATGATGTTTACACATGTAACTCCATTGACAGTGAAGAAGTATTTTATAACGCTGGTGTTGCATTCGGTGAATTCCAGAATATTCTTGCAGATTTTGATGGTGCTTCACTTTTTGAAACAATTGAGAACTTCCACCATACTGCTCTCCGTTTTGAAGCTTTGAAAAAAGCAATTGAAGAAAACAAAGCAGGCAGACTTGACACTGTTAAGGATGAAGTTGAATTTGCACTTCAGCGTGAAGCTGACACCCATGTCCTTGTTGATATGATTGCAGCGGGCAAATTGCCACTTCGTGTTACTCATAACGACACAAAACTTAACAACATTCTTTTTGATAACATTTCAAACAAAGGTATTTGTATTATCGACCTTGATACAGTTATGCCGGGACTTTCTGTTTACGATTTTGGTGACAGTATCCGATTCGGTGCAAATACTGCCGCTGAAGATGAAAAAGATGTTTCAAAAGTAAGTTTAAACCTTCCTCTTTACGAAACTTATGTTAAAGGTTATCTCAGTAGTGCAAAGGATGCACTTACAGACCTTGAAAAAGAACTTTTACCATTCGGTGCAAAGATAATGACTTATGAATGTGGCATCCGATTCCTTACAGACTATCTTAACGGTGACGTGTATTTCAAAATCGGCTATCCTGAACACAATCTTGTCCGTTGTCGTACACAGTTTGCTCTTGTTAAGGATATGGAAGACAAGATGGAACAGATGATGGAAATCACAAAAAAATATTGCTAAACAACAAGCAAGGGACTCTCCAAAATGGAAAGTCCCTTATTTTTTTAACTTAATTTCGTGAATAATTTTGGTAAGTATCTTTTTACAATATAAATTATTCTTGCTACCGAAAGACAGAGAAAACTGCTTTTTGTACGTAATATTTTTGCCAATATCCCGATATATCCATCACCATTCATATATTTTGAAAGCTTTTGGTATCTTTCAGTTTTAAGAACTTCTTTAAAAAATTTCTTTCGTTCTTTATAAGGCATTTTTGAACATTTGTTACAATTTCTTTCAAGTGCTGAAAAAAGGTATCTTGTATATCTAAGCGCTAAAAACTCAAGATTTTTTTCACTATGCATACCCCAATATTCAAGTTGGGAATACAACCTGTCGATTTTTACCATTATGTCCTGATAGTATGTTGGAATAAAACTTCCTGTTGTGCTACCTGTATGCTTGACATAATGATACGGTGCAAAACTCAAAAGATTGCAGGAATCAGCATTCATAAAGAAGTCAATATTGAAGATAATATCCTCATTGAATCTCATTCGTGGAAAAACAGCTTTAGTTTTTTTAAGGTAATCAACATTATACATTTTGTTACAAGGATAACCGTATAAATCACGTGCTTCAAGTTTCAGTATTTCTTCTCGCAATTCCTGTTGACTTCTGATTATCTTTTCATCACAATTTACTGTCTTAGTGCTTTTTAACAAGCCTTTATCGTTATAATACTCCTCAACAAGTCCAAAAACCACTGCTTGTGCAGGATTTTTCTTAACGGAATCAGCCAAAACTTCTAGCATATCCAAGTCAAAATGGTCATCGCTGTCAAGGAAACAAAGATATTCACCAGAAGCTGGTATCATAACAGTATTTCTTGCGTTTGCAACGCCACCATTTTTCTCCAGGTGAACAACCTTGATTCTCCTGTCCATTTTAGCAAAAGCATCACAGATTTTTCCACTTTTGTCTGGAGAACAATCATCAACGAGCAATAATTCAAAGTCCGTAAAGCTCTGTGCCAACACTGACTGAATACTTTTTTTTATATACTTTTCCACATTATAAACGGGCATAACTATGCTGATAAATGGTGTCATTACAATCACCTCACTATATTGAATTATAATTTATCGTTCATATATTGTCAAACGGATTTTCTATCAGAAAATTCTCTATCCTTACTCACAGCGAATACTTGAAAAATATGCAAGATAATGGTATAATGCAGTATATATAATTAAAATCGACGAAAGTGAGATTTTTAATATGAAAAGATTCATTAATGATATAAAAAAGTTCTGGAATTATACTGTATATTCCGTGCAATCTGATTTAAAAGCAGAGGTTGCAGGTTCGTTTCTCAGTTGGCTCTGGTGGGTTCTTGACCCATTACTTTATATGCTTGTTTATTCCTTTGTTGCTGTATTTGTTTTTAACAGTAATGAGCCATACTTCCCTGTTTTCGTTTTCATCGGTCTTAATGTATGGACTTTCTTCAGTAAAACAGTAAAATCAGGCGTTAAACTTATTCAAGGCAAGAAAAGTATTGTAACAAAAGTATATATTCCAAAATTTGTTTTTATCTTTGATAAAATCGGTGTTTTCGGATTCAAGATGTTTGTATCATTTGCACTTACAGCCGTATTTATGATTATCTATCGTGTTCCTGTCACTTGGAAAGCCTTATGGGTAGTTCCTCTTTTCTTGTTACTTTTCATAATCACTTATGCTTGTACAACAATTATTACTCATTTCGGTGTTTTTGTTGAGGACTTGCTCAATGTAATCACAGTTGTTTTGCAACTTGGTTTTTATATTTCAGGTATTTTCTATTCTATCGAAACAAGAATTCTTCCAAAGAATGAATTGATTGGTAATATTCTTATTAACTGCAATCCTATTGCACTTATAATGACAGATATGCGAAATGTTCTTCTCTATAATGGTGAACCACATTACATTGCACTTGCAATATGGACAGTAATAGGGATTGCTGTTTCTGCAATCGGCACAAGAATCATATACAAACACGAAAATAGTTACGTAAAAGTTATATAAGAGGTGAAAACAATGTCAAACTATGCAATTTCAGTTAAAGACGTAAAAATAAGATACCGTCTCCTCAACAAAGTTTCGTTTTTCAGGGCATTGATGTCACCTAAAAAATTCACTAAAACTGAATATTTTGAAGCTGTTAAAGGTGTATCTTTTGATGTCCAGAAAGGACAGATTTTAGGTATTGTTGGTAAAAACGGTAGTGGTAAATCAACACTTCTTCGTGCTATTGCAGGTATTTTTTCACCTGACGAAGGTGAAATCGATTTGCACGGAAATTCAATTTCACTTCTTTCAATCGGTGTTGGTTTCCAGAATTCACTTACAGGTCGTGAAAACATTTATCTTTCAGGTATGCTTTTAGGATTCCAGAAAGACTTTATTGATGAAAAAATTGACGAAATTATTGAGTTTTCTGAATTAGGAAAATTCATTGACCGTCCTGTAAAGTCATACTCAAGTGGTATGTACTCAAAACTTGCTTTCTCAATTACTGCAATTCTTGAAACTGACATTATGCTTATTGACGAAGTTTTAAGCGTTGGTGATGCTAAATTCAAGAAAAAGAGTTATGCTAAAATGAAAGAACTTATCTCAAAGGATGACAGAACTGTTCTTATTGTTTCTCATAGCTCTGAAACAATCAAAAATCTTTGCAATAATGTTCTTTGGATTCACGATGGTGAAATGAAGATGTATGGAACAACTGCTGAAGTCCTTCCAAAATACGATGAATTTATGAAATAAATTATGAGTACAGAAAATAACCAGCCAATAGACTTTGTCATAATTTGGGTTGATGGTAACGACCCTGAATGGCAAAAAGAAAAATCAGAATATGACGGTACAGTTATAACAACATCCAATAGTGAAGTGCGTTTTCGTGATTGGGACAATCTTCAGTATTGGTTTAGAGCTGTGGAAAAATATGCACCTTGGGTTAACAAAATTCATTTTGTGACCTGGGGTCATTTGCCCTCTTGGCTTGATACAACAAATCCTAAACTTAACATTGTAAATCACAAGGACTATATTCCTGCGGAATATCTTCCAACTTTCAGTTCACATACAATCGAATTGAATCTCCACAGAATTGAGGGATTAGCTGAGCAATTCGTTTATTTTAACGATGATATGTTCTTAAATAGACCTGTGAAACCTGAGGATTTCTTTAAAGATGGTTTACCTTGTGATACAGCTTCAGTTCATTGTATTTATTTTGCAAATGACAGCGCAGGACATTTTCACGGCGCTGATATTGAAGTTATCAACGATAATTTCAACAAACATCAATGTATGAAGCGTGATTGGAAAAAGTGGTTTGACCCTAAAAACGGAATCAAAAATGTTATGCGAACAGCACTTCTTATGCCATGGCCTTGGTTTCCGGGAATGTACTGTCACCACACACCATCCTGTTTTTTGAAATCTACCTTTGACAAAGTATGGAACAAAGCTTACGATACACTCCACGAAACCTGTTGTAACAGATTCAGAAAAAAAGGTGACGTTAATCAGTGGGTTATGAAATACTGGCAGTTGGCAGAAGGTAATTTTGCTGTGAGAGATGCGAGTTTTGCCCAATGTTACCATGTTGACGATGAAATGTTCCCTTCGCTTTGCAAGGAAATTGAAGAAAAATCACATTCTATGATTTGCATTAACGATACTGTAAATACAGAAAATTTTGAAGAAAAGAAAAAAGTTGTAATTTCAGTTTTTAATAAAACATTACCTGAAAAATCAACCTTTGAAAAATAATGAGGGTGTTAAAATGAAGAAAAACTTTGTTTGGCTTATAGGTGAAAATCTAGGAGCTTCAGCCAACAATAATTCATTCTATTTCTGGAAAAGTACAGTTACCAAAAAAGATGATATTGACAAATACTTTATAATGGCAAAAAATCCTAACACCCAAGCCATATACAACTCACTTTCACCAGAAGAAAAGAAGTTTGTAGTCTGGAAAAACAGCATAAAACACTTTGAAATATATTATAGTGCTGATATGTTTTTTGTATCATTAAGTTACAAGGACATTTTGCCTGATAGAATTTTTGGTAAAGCACTTAATTTCCTCATAACAAAGCCATTGATTTATCTTCAGCACGGAACACTTGGAATCAAAGCAATCGGTTACAGAGGCGACGCATATAACAACAATATGTTCCGTTTTGTTTATTACAACAAGAACATTAAAGATACTTTCAAAGAAAGAAATCAGTTCAGAGATTACCAGCTTTATTACGGAATTTATCCTCCAAGATATATTGAACTTGTAAAAAGACATCAGGAATATTTAAAAACAAAAACTGAAAGTAAAAACATTCTTTGGTTCCCGACTTGGCGTGAGTATTTTGGTAAGAATTACAAAACTGAAATTCTACTTGTTCAGATGAAAAAAGTTCTCGGCAACGAACGTCTTGCAGAGTATCTTGAAAGAACATCATCAACTTTTACTGTTTGTCTTCATCAGTTCTTTGACGAAAGTAAAATTGCGTATTTGAAAGAAAATATAAAAACTGACAGAATTAAATTTGTTCACGCAAAAAATGTGGATGTTCTTGACGAACTTGCACGTAACGATATACTTATTACTGACTACTCTTCTGTTGGATTCGATTTTACAACACTTAACAAGCCGGTTCTCCTTTATCAACCTGATTTGGAAACATATCTTGCAGGCAGAGGATTGTACTGTTCTCTTGATGAATTAAAAGAAGCTTCTATTTCAAAATCAAAGCAGTTAATTGAAACTATTGTAAACGAATCATACGGCACCAACGAGTTTTTCAGGTCAAGATTGCCTGAAAAAATTGACTATGACTACATTGTAAATGGTGGTCATATTAACCGAATGTATAATGAGTTTGCAAAAATTCAAAGAAATAAAATTACATTCTTGGGCTACAATTTTCATGGTATTGGAGGAACAGTTTTTGCAACTCGTTCACTTGCAGAAGCTTTGCTTGAAAAAAACTACCTTGTCGAACTTGTGGGACTTAAAGGATTTAAAAAGTTTAATCAGATGCCTTACGGACTACAACTTACACCACTTTATGTGGATGGCAGAAGAACGAAAACAGAGTTGCTGAAACGATTAATTCCTAAAGCAGATTGTTTTTATGGCAATCTTAATTACGACTGTTCAAAAGCCAATTTGTGGCCTTATGCAAACTATGCACTAAAAAACTTCCTTAAAAACACAAAATCAAAGACTATTGTCTCAACACGTGAATCTTTGCATTTATATATGACAGATAATTTATCAGAACACGTTGAGAATAAAATATTCTTTTTCCATTGTGCGTCAAGCGTTGTTTGTGACCTTTATCCTGAAGCATTCAAGAGAATTTCACAACAAAAATTAGGTAAGGTAATTTTTGTTACAGACGAAAGCAAACAGGCATATAAACGAGATTTGGATTATGATAACTATGAACAAAGTCTTGTTCTTGGAAACACTCTTGAAATGAGCAGAAGTGTTGAACGTGAAAACATCGTATTAAGAAACAACGAAGAAAAGATAGGCTTCAACGGTATGTATCTTGTGCGTATAAGTCCTGACAGAAAGGTTGACCTTGATAATCTTCTTGGGTTTGCACAATATCTTAAGGACAACAATGAGGAAAATATTAGAATTAATGTTTACGGAAACGGTGCTTATCTTAACGAATTTTTAAGTACAATATATGAAAACGAACTTGAGGATTTCATCACTTATCGTGGAGAAACAAATAATCCAAAGGGTGAAATGAGAAAGTACGACGCAGTTGTTGACTTTACTCTAAACCACTCTTTTGGTATGCCTTATATTGAAGCAATACTTAATGGTAAAATGCTTTATTGCACTGACAATATTGCTTCTCGTGAGGTTCTAGACGGAATAGATGGTTGTATTTATCAGTCCTACGAGGATTTGGTTAACAAAATCCATAAATTCCCTGAAATTACTGAAGAACAATTAAAAGCAAATTACGATAAAATCTGTGAAATATATTCAAGAAAAGTTCTTGCTGAAAAATTTATAGATTTTATAGAAAACTGATTTATGAATAAGGTGATTTAAATGATTTTTGATACTTTGGAAAATATAAAAAACTATGAGGGATTAGGTCGAGTTTATACTGCGTTAAAATTCCTCAGTGAAACTGATTTCACAAAAATGGAATTAGGCAGATATGAACTTCAGGGTGATGACATTTTCTATATGGTACAGCGTTACGAAACCGACCCTGACAAAACAATCTCTGAAGCACACAAAAAATATATTGATATTCAGTTTATGGTTAAAGGTGAAGAAATTATCGGTGTTGCTCCTATGTGCTGTGATAAAACTGAAACTGAAGCAAAACCTGAAAATGACGTGTGGTTTTATGAATGTAAAACTGAACCATTGACTCTTATTGAAAACAGTTTTATGGTGCTTTATCCAAATGATTTACACTGTCCAGGTGTGGCAGTTAACAAACCTCTCTCATGCCTCAAAGTTGTTGTAAAGGTTAAGGTGTAACTATGGCAAAAGGAATGGAATCATTAAATCAACTTTACAGAATTGGCTGTGGACCTTCAAGTTCACATACTATGGGTCCTGAAAAGGCTTGTATGATTTTTAAAAGTCATAATCCTGATGCTGATGAATTCAAAGCAATACTTTATGGTTCACTTGCAAAAACAGGTAAGGGACATTGCACTGATTCAGTTATTGAAAACACACTTACACCTGTTCCTTGCAATGTTGAATTTGATTTTGATAAAACTGATATTGAACATCCTAACACAATGGAGTTGTTTGCATACAAAAATGGTGAACAGACAGATTTCATTCGAGTTTTTAGCGTTGGTGGTGGACGAATTGAGTTTGAGGGAAGTCAGTCTGCAACAGAACCTATTGTATATGAGTTAAGCACATTTTCTGAAATTAAGGCATATTGCAAAGAAAAGAAATATCGTCTTTGGCAATATGTTGATGAAGTTGAAGGCGAATACATCTGGGACTACCTTGCACAAGTTTGGAAAACAATGAAAAATGCCATTGAAACGGGCATTGATGACGAAGGAATCCTCCCTGGTGGACTTGAAGTACAAAAAAAAGCTAAATACCTCTACAATATGGAGCATATCGGTGAAAGTGCAGAAACGAGAGAAAACAGAGAAGTTTGCTCATACGCTTTTGCTGTTAGTGAACAAAATGCATCTGGCCACAGAATTGTTACAGCACCTACTTGTGGTGCTGCCGGTGTACTCCCTGCTGTACTTTACTATATGCAACTTAAACACGGATACACTGACCGTCAGATTTTACAGGCTTTGGCAACAGGTGGTCTTATCGGAAATCTTGTTAAGACAAACGCTTCCATTTCAGGTGCAGAATGTGGCTGTCAGGCTGAAATAGGAACAGCTTGTGCTATGGCTGCAGCGGCTCTTGGTGAACTTTTCGGTCTTAAAAGAGGTAAAATCGAATATGCTGCTGAAATTGCTATCGAGCATCATTTAGGTCTTACTTGTGACCCTATTTGCGGTCTTGTACAGATTCCTTGTATCGAACGAAATGCTGTTGCTGCAATGCGTGCCATAAATGCAGTTAACCTTGCAAGCTTCTTAAGTGAAACACGAAGAATTTCACTTGATAATGTTATTACAACAATGAAGAAAACAGGTATGGACATTCACGCTGCATATCGTGAAACAAGTGAAGGTGGACTTGCTACTCTCGAAATATAGGAGAAACAATATGGCATATTTATTTGTACATTTTAAAGAAAAAATTACACCTGACGGTGAACAAGTATATTTCGGTATCAGCCGTGACGGCTTGAATTGGGAAAAAGTTAATGACGGAAATCCGATTTTAACTGCACAATTAGGTGAAAAGGGTTGTCGTGACATTGAAATTATCCGACTTTGTGACAATAGTTTTGTGATTCTCACAACTGATTTATGTGTTGCAAATCGTTATGATGAAAATTTACAATTAGACTGGTCAAACATCAATCGTACAGGCAGCAAATGTCTTCGTATGTGGAAAACAAAAGACCTTGTTAATTTCAGCGAAGAAAAACTCGTTCACTTTGGAAGAGATGATTTTGGTTGTATGTGGGCACCTGAAACATTTTATGACGAAATCAATGACGAATATCTTGTTCATTGGGGCTCAACAGTTGCAGAAGATGACTATAAACATATGTCAATTTATTGCTCAACCACAAAGAATTTTGAAACATTTTCAGAACCAGAACTTTTTTTCACAAAAGATAATGAAATCCTTGATACTCACATCAGAAAAATTGATGGTGTATATCATATGTTCTATAAAAATGCTCAAAGTCCGTCAATGAATATGCACGCTACATCTGACAGTTTATATGGCCCTTATATTCACGATAAAGAATTTGAAGAATATATGGAAAAGGAAGTTTATTGGCCGGGCTCTTATGAGGCAGGTACGAGCTTTACTCTCCCTGACGGAAGATGGTGCATCCTCTTCGACTTCTTCGGTTGTGAAAAAGAAAAAATGGGTTATGTGCCATTTATTTCATCAAAACCGGGTGATATGAATGTTACACGCTGTCCTGATTTATTCAGCTTCCCTTATGGCTACAAGCACGGTGGTGTAATTGAAATCACAGAGGAAGAATACGAAAGACTTTTAAATGCAAAATGGTAAATGCAAAGTGCAAAACTAATACATAACAAACTTTAATTATCAATAAAGTTTCATTAATAAAAAAGACTGAGGATGACTTTTTCTCTCCCTCAGTCTTTTTTTACAAAAAGACAGCTCCCTCGTCAGAGGGAGCCACAATATGATACTATTCAAATTTACTGAAATCTGCTGGTTCATCAATGGATGCAACAACTGCAGACCTGAGTTTTTCCTGTCTGAATTTTTCTGTTCTTTCATCAAGCCACTCAATTATATCCACATGAACCTCGTCACGATTTATTTCATTAAAAATCTCGTGTCTTGCATCTTCATAGATTTTCATTATAACGTTTTTGTGTCCTGTCTTTTTAAGTGTTTTATACACCTCTTTGACACCTTTACCATAATCACCCACAGGGTCCATTGAACCTGAAAGAAGCAAAATAGGCATACTCAATGGAACTGAGTTGTACCAACGACGTGCTGAAACCTGTTTAAGTGTCATAAACAACGCTTTCATACCATTTACAGTGTATTTATATCCACAAAGCTCGTCAGCAATAAACTTGTCCACTTCTTTTTCGTCACGGGATGCCCAGTCACATTCTGTACGTTTCGCAGTCTTTCTGTTATATGAACCAAATGCCATTGTATCAAGAATATCAGAACGATACATAGGGCCATTTTGCTTTGCAAGAGTATTTGCAAGGTAAATGCCTATTCCAATCATAGGGTTTTCACCACTTGTACCCGTATAAACAACACCATCAAGCAAGTAGCCATATTTAGCTGTATACTTTCTTGCAATAAGGCTACCCATACCATGACCAATCATAAAGAATGGTAAATCAGTGTATTCACTTTTTGCAATATCAGATAATGTTTTTAAATCCTCAACAAATGTCTCTTCACCATTTTCACCGAAATAGCCTAACATTTCTTTATCAGAAATTGATGAGCCATGTCCCACATGGTCACTTACAAAAACAGCATAACCTGCTTTACAAAGTTCAAGAGCAAATCGTGAATAACGATTTGAGTATTCTGCCATACCGTGAGAAATCTGCACAACGCCTTTTATTGAACCATAGTCGATAGGTGCTGCACTTTGTGCAAAAATATCACACAAACCTGAAGCTGATGGAAAAGAATATTCTTTAGTCAAAAATTCCAATAAAATCACCTTTTCAATTTTATTTGAAAAATCAATTAAGGTATTCTACCACATAAAACGATAAATTTCTACAATTCACAACCAAATTAGGCATATACACCAAATTCATATGCCATTTATTAGAGATAATCAACAAAATCCAATTTATAAAAATACTCCAAGTAGCTTAACTACCCGGAGTTTTTACTTTATATGTCGCATATTTTCAACATCGTACCACTTAACTTCAAATCCTGCACCGTGTGAACAAAAAACTGATGATGATGGATTTTCCAAATCTCTTTCTTTGTCATAATCGATTTTTTCCATAACTTCCTCTGCATTATGACATGGTCTGTAACCCTTTTCACGCATTGAAATCACACCTTTTCCCGATGTGTATGAAATCACTTCTTCAGGATAATCCATAAACTCGGAAACAGGCCCTTCACCTTTTATAATTGCCTCTGTTTCTGTCATTTCGGGTGGTAGAAACTCTCCACACAACCTTTGAATATCGGAAACTGCTCTTCCAAATGAAGCAATTGGCACTCTTAGAGTAAATGAATAGTAAGGTTCAAGCAAAATGTTCTCAGCTTTTTCAAGACCTTGTCGGATGGCTCTGTATGTTGCCTCTCGGAAGTCCCCACCCTCTGTATGTTTCAGATGAGAACGCCCTGCTGTAAGAACTATTTTCACGTCTGTAAGTGGTGAGCCTGTCAAAATTCCAAGATGTTCTTTTTCTCCTATATGAGTAAGAATAAGATGTTGGAAATTAGAGTCCAGCATTTCAAGACTACATTCATTTTCTATTACGACTCCACTACCTCTTTCTGCCGGTTCAATACGCAGTTGTGTTTCTGCATAATGTCGTAAAGGTTCGTAGTGACCATATCCCATAACAGCAGATTTTACTGTTTCTTTATAAAGGATTCTGCAAGGTCCAAAATCAATATCCATTCTAAAACGTTCTTTTACAAGGGATTGGAGTATTTCAAGCTGAATTCTGCCCATTACACGAATCTGAATCTGTTCTTCATTTGAATATGTGGAGATATGAACAGAAAGCTCGGGCAATTCCTGGTCAATTATTCGCAAATTCCTGTATGCAGTGTGAATATCTGTTCCGTCTTTAATAATCACTTGTGCAGAGAGCAACGGATTGATTTTCATAGATGAGTTGAGAACTGCTCCATCTACATTTACTGTTTCTCCTGCTGATACGGTAGAAAGACCGGATACAGCACAAACAGCACCTGCAGAAATTTCTTTGATTGTCTGATGCTTTTCTCCCGAATATATTCTGATGGTGTCGATTTTTTCTTCACCCACATTCATTTTCACAAATGCTTTACCACCAGTTATTTTCATAAAACTCAATCGATTTCCCTGATTATCATAGAGAATTTTATAAACCTTTGCACTGAAATCGTCAGGATAATCCTTACAAAGAGTATATTTTTCGATTCCATCAAGAAGCTTGTCCACACCCATATCCTGCAAAGCAGAGCCAAAGAAACACGGAAAAACTTTTCTTTCTGCCACAGCTTTTGCCACTTCATTTATCACGATATTTTCGTCTGCTTTTTCCTCAAAAAACAGTTCGAGCAACTCCTCACTCATCATAGAAATTTCTTCGTTAAAATCTTCTTTTTCCTGAGTAAAATCTACACATTCACTACCAAGTCTTGTTTTTATCTCATTAAGCAAAATGGTCTTATCAAAACCATCTCTATCTGCTTTATTTACAAATATAAAAACAGGAATATTGTACTCATCAAGAAGTTGCCAGATAGTTTCCGTATGACTCTGTATTCCGACTGCACCATCAATAACAAGAACTGCGTAATCAAGGACACTTAGTGTTCGTTCCATTTCTGCTGAAAAGTCAATGTGTCCTGGAGTGTCAATAAGAGTAAATTGTCTTTCACCTATTGTAAAAGGATTTTGTTTTGAAAAAATAGTAATACCACGATTTCTTTCAAGCTCATGTGAGTCAAAGTGGGAATCTTTTTTGTCAACACGACCAAGCCGACGAATAACTCCTGTTCTATAAAGAATGGCTTCCGTCAGCGTAGTTTTGCCTGCATCAACATGAGCAAGTATTCCGATTATACTTTCCTTTGAACGCATATTACTACCTCAATTAATTTTCTATATTATATCATTACAACAACACAAAAGTAAAGGACTTGTACTATTGTACAAGCCCTTTTGTGTGATTTTATTTAGTTATTTTACTGCATCAATAATTGGTTTGATTGCCATTTCACTGAATGCCTTATCACCATAAATGAAGTAAAGAACATCACTTATTGTTCTTGTGATAATATAAAGTGCACGGTTAATGCCCTCTGTTGTCTTAGCTGAATCACCGCTTGTAATCTTATTGAAGATATCATAGAAACGGTCATTTGCTGCCTGGAATTCTTCCTTATTGATTTTCTTGTTTTCAAGCATCTTGTCAACCTGTGCAATTGCTTCCTTAAGTTCCTTTGCATCTGCAGCAGAAAGAGTAGATGTGTCATAATCTCTCATTGTGTCAACATCTTCTCTTAATTTCTTTGTTTCTCTGCTATAGTTGAACTGAGGGAACTTGTCAGGATATGAATGAACACTTGTGAAGTTTTCATCAGTAGCAAGCTGAATGATAAGTGTCATAATAACGTCATTTGATGCTGTTGTAGCATGGTTCTGTCCGCTGAAGTAGAATGTTGTTTCAGGAAGAAGACCTGAGCAGATGTCCATAATGCCTTCAGGGTCAGTGTGATTATGATTCTTAGGATCAGTACAGTTGTTTCTTTCAGCAACATAGTCTGCAGGAAGCTTTGTACCAACATTTACACTATATGCACCAATTGATGTTGAATCAACCTGAATGATACCGTCGCAATTTCTCTTGTCATGAGTAACTGCAATCTGATAAAGCTCAACATTTGTGTCAACGATGTCAAATACCTCAACACCGTCTGCCTTTGCTTCGAGAATGTATTTTTCAACGTTAAGCTGTGCATCATAGTACCAATCAGTCTGTCTGCGGATTTCTGCCAAATCATCACCCATAAGGTACTTTTCACGACATGCAGGATAGTCTTCTGTTGATATAAGACCCCACATAAGAGTTGAATATACTAAATAGTCATTAACAAGTGTTTCTGCAATACAGTCAAGAAGAACATCAATATCAGTCTTTGGCATAAGTCTCATAGCAATATTGATAATATAGCCAAGATAGTTTTCGTAACCGATAACTGATGGCATTGCTGTTGTGTAAAGAGCAGCACTGTTCTTGTTGAAGCCATATCTGTAGCAGTCACTAAGGAGTGCAGCACCGTCAAGAGCAGGAACAACGTAGATAATTCTGTTAATATCTCTTGAAACAGAAATATTCTGTTCATCATAGTATTTAAGGAGTGCAGTTGAGATTGAACCGCCCTGGCTTACAGGAACGATATTAACCTTATCTGAACCTGTATCCTTTTTAACAAACTGAATATAGTCATAAAGACCCTTTGCAGTCTGAATCATATTGGCTGTTGAAACGTAGTTGTAAACATACATATTTTCTTTGCCGGCAATTTCGAAGTATTCTTCAATTGGGAACTGATTTAAAACATACTCTAATTCTGCATCAGTAACTTCTGCCATACTTCCCGGATAAATAACTGCACGAGTATCATCAATCAAATTACCGTTAGCATCTGAACGCTGTTTACCCATAAGAATGTCACCAAGGATTTTTGAAACCGTTTTAGCTGCCAAAGCGTCCTTGTCTTCCTGTGTGATAAACATCTTTGCAACAGGAAGAAGTGCCTCTGTTACGATTTCTGTGATTTCCTCTTCACCAAGTGAAACATAGAAAGGTCCCGGAACAGGATTACCGTTAGCGTCACATTCTATTTCACCATTTACATAGTGATAAGTTTCACTCTGGAAATTTCCCGGAATGATAATTGTAGGAACATATTCTTTCTTTGATGAGTAGCCAAGAACTGACATACAAGACAAAGTAAGAACTACTGCCAACATTACGGCAAGAACTTTTTTCATCTTTTTCATAGTAATACCCCTTTTAACTTAAGATAGGTAAATTATAACAATTAATCAACACTTTGTAAATAAAATACACATATTCAAAATGAACAAAAAGGACTTGTGCTTTTTTATCACTTTGCACAAGCCCTCATTTTTAATAAACATTTTATGTCTTAATTGTAAATTAATGTACCGTTTGTATACAACTGATGAGCAATAGCATCAAAACCATCAATTGCACCATCCTGATTCATATCACCTGCATAGAACTGTGCTGTACCATCATCAATCTTAGATGTCGTTGCACAAATCTTTGTCATAACAGTATAATCAGTATTATTTACAGCATTTGTTGCATCCACATCTCCTCGCATAGCAACAAGGTATGTTTTTGTTGTTGCACCATCTGTAACAGTCAATGTTGATGTTGTAGTACCACTACCATTTCGTGTAGTGTTAAAATTGGTATCCAATGTATAAATATCCGGGTCAACAAATTTCCTATAATAATTTGTAATTCCTTTGCCAACCATTATGACACCACGAGACTTATCAAATTGAACATCGGTCGCATCAGGAGCTAATATACCCAAACCATAAGTGTCAGTTGAAAGTGTCGGATAAGTCAATGCTTTGCTTGCACCATTAAATAATATACCCGTTGCAATATGAACAGTTGCGTCGGCAACAGTATCGTTGCCGAAAAATGGTGTTTTTGTCCCACTACCTATAATAAAATAACTGTAAAATATGTTACTTTCTTGGTCATCCCATGTTGAATCAAGAGTGTACCACTCACCATCTTCCATCTGAACCATATTCCACTTATGACCACCACCATTACCAGTACCAACTGCAGTAATGCAAGGAATACCCTCACGGTCACAAAGGAGTTTGAATGCTTCAGCATATCCTTCACAGACACATACACCATTTATTAACGCACCATATACATCAAAAATATTTGATTCGGCAAGTGTATCATCATAAACAATGTTATTAGCAAGATAATCGTGAATGGATTTGAGTTTTTCGTGACGGCTTATTCCATATACAGGAATTGTCTTATATTTTTCTTCAACAGCATCATATTTTGCTTTAATATCATCAAAATCCGAATAATGGTTTGTATCTATATTTATGTTTACAATTAAAACTGTAATTGTATATGTATAAGAACCCCCACCATATTTTCTTGTACCACCATAAGAAAGCCCAAATCCCGTATACCAAAATGCCATCGGGTTGTCTTCATTAATTGCAGTTATTGCCATCATAACGTCTTGTTGTGCATTGTTTATAGCATTTGTTTCCGATTTAGAATATGTACCTCTACCTGTAATTGAAACACCACTCATATCAATCTCAATAGACTCCACAGGTCCTGCTTCGAGAATTTGGTCATAAATAGCCTTTTGATTTGAGGTTAATTGATTATAAAAGAATTTTGTTGTATCAACCTGCGTACCATTGCTATAAAACTTATTCATAGTAGCACCAAGATTAACATCAAGCTCTGTTTCAGGTGAAAATTGAATCATAGAAACAGGCTCAACCTCTGTCATTTCTATTTCTTCTGCTGAAACCGATACTGGCAATATCGTCATAAAAAGACAAAGTGCCATTATGACAGATAGCACTTTACCTACTAATTTCTTCATAATAACACCTCGTTTAAATTGGTTTTATTTTTTATCAAGGAAACTTGAAAGTTCTTCCATAAATGCATTTACATCCTTAAACTGCTTATAAACTGAAGCAAAACGAACATAAGCTACCTGGTCAATCCCTTTAAGTTTATCCATTACAAGTTCACCGATATGCACACTTGTAACTTCACGGTCAAGAGAATTCTGAAGAGTTGTTTCGATTTCGTCAACTGCTTTTTCAATAGTTTCAATTGAAACAGGACGTTTTTCACAAGCAGTAAGCATACCTTTAATAAGCTTACTACGGTCAAACACCTCACGATTCTTATCCTTTTTAACAACAAGAATCGGAACATTTTCGATTATTTCATAAGTAGTAAATCTTTTTGTACACTTAATACACTCACGTCTGCGACGAATCTTTTCACCCTCATCTGTTGGACGAGAGTCAATAACCTTACTTTCTTCAAAACCGCAAAAAGGACATTTCATAAGAACACTTCCTATTTTCAAACTATATATGGTATTTTACCACACTTCAAACCACAATGTAAAGGTTTTATAGTAATTTTTTAAGATTTTCAAGGGCAAAAGTCAGTTCTTTATCACTTTCAAAGCCGTTTTCGTACAGTTCAACAATGAAATCTCCCTTATAATCAAATGATTTCATCATATCAAAAAACTTCTTAAAATCAAAAGTACCGTTTTTACAAGGAACAAAACAATCGTTTATGTCATTATGGTCACTTATATGAATATGCCTTATATACTTATGCAATTTCTCAGCAAAATCAAAAGGATTGAGACCCGTTCTGATTGATTGTTTTATATCAAAGACCATATTGAAATCGTCACCGATATATTCACCCATACGAAGCATAAAATCAGGATTTTCACTACGGTAATGAACAACATTTTCCTGACAGACTTTAAGTCCCTCTGCTTTTCCCATAAGTGTCAATTCACCGAAACGGTCAAAATATTCCTCGTCAGAAATACTGCCAGGTTTCTTTATACCATGAAGCACAAGAATTTCTGCACCAAGAGTGTGCATAACATCAAAATGTCGTTTAAATGATGTATCCTTTGCCTCAAAGAATCTTCGTTTATATGAACTGAAAAGATGATATGACTCGGTAAATGAACCCATAGTGTGAATGGAAGCTACTTTCATACCATAGGAATTACATATATCTGCCATATTACGTACAAATGCCGGTTCAAATTCTGAATCAGCATTCATAAAGATTTCAATTGTCTTTACACCTGTTTCTCCTGCTCTTACTATGGATTTTTCTGTTTCAAGAGGATAAAAACAGGCAGATGATAAACCAATATCCATATTTTCTTCCTATCTTTTAGTTACCTTGAGTCCTACTGTCTGTGTCTGCATTCCGCCACCTGTTAAAAGACCACGGTTAATGCCACAATCAGCAAAATCTCTGCCACGACTGATTATAATATAGTTCTCGTCAGCAAGTCTGTTGTTTGTTGGGTCAACGCCATGCCAACATCCATTATGGTACACTTCAACCCAAGCGTGGGTTTCACCTTCACCAACCATCATACCAACCACATAGCGTGATGGGATTCCTGCTTTCCTTAAAAGTGCCAACAGAATATGAGAATAGTCCTGACAAACACCTGCACCATTTAAAAGTGCTTCTTCTGCTGTTGTTATAACACTTGTTGAACCTGATTTATATACAATATTTGCACGAATTGCTCTTGTAAATTTCAAAGCAGTATCAACTGCATCCTCAGAAATGCCAACCTGAATACGGTCAAACATCTTATCAAGCTCTGCACCACACTTTGTGTAATGTGTAGGATATTTGTATACAGGATTCAAATCTTCTTCAGGTGTTATATGAACACCCGTTGTTACTGTACCCGCAACATCAACTGTAAATTCGTTGTGCATTGTCACAATTCTGTCTGTTACAAGAATATTACCAAAGCCGTCATTTGAATATGTCAATTCATTTTCAGGAAAAACTGTCACTTTAATATCCTCAATGTGCTGATTTTCACATTCAAGAGGAATACAACGAAGAGTGTAACAATGTTTTACAACAGGCAGAGAAAACTTAATTGTCATATTATAAGTAAAATCTAAAACTGCCATTTTACATCACTCCTGTTATAAAAAGTTGTGACAATTCATTTTGAATTGAAATTCTGTATGGTGTATAGTCTTCCTCTTCAAGAATCATTCTTGAAAGGCGTTCTATTGAATGAGAGTTAAAATCAACTCCCACTTTATAAAGTCGGTTAAGCATTATTGAAAATTCTTTTCTTAACAATTCAACAGGATAATCAAGTCTTGTGTATAAATCAAGTCTTTCAATACTTCTGCCGAATTTTAAAATATTTCTTGAAACTTCTGCTTCAATGTTATCGTCAGCACTTCCCCAGAAGGCAAAAATCCAGTCAGTTACCTCCTGCACTTTAAGAAGAGGTGCATTACTGCTACTGCTTTTTTCCATAATATCAACTGCAAGCTGAAGATATGCAAGAGTATCTGAACTGATTACATTTCTCATTTCAACTGCATTGTCATAAGCATGAAGAAGACTTGAATATATTGACGCTGGGTCATTTGAGTCAAAAAGGAATGAGCTGATGAATTCCTGACGACAAGAATAATTATTTGCTATTCCAAGACGACGACAGAAATTTATATATTCTTCATCATTAACATCAATCATAATGTCGTAACATTCTGTAAAGGCTTTAAGAGTTGTGAAAACTCGTTCCACATAACGACCAAGCCAGAAAAGATTGTCACTTGATTTTATCGAGATAACACCCATGTGTCTTTAAAGCCTCCTCCCTGTGAAGAATTAACTACGAATGAATTTGCATCCTTTGAAAATCTTGTAAGACCTGATTTCCATACAACAGGTTCTTCACCTGTAAGGACAAATGCACGCAAATCTGCTTTTCTCTCTGTCCAAGCACCATTCTCAACAACCTTAAGGTCATTGAACTGGATAACCTCTTGAGCTATGAATCTACGAGGTTCTTTTTGAATCATTTTCTTCAATTCATATACTCTTTCAAGAGATAATTCGCTACCGAAAACAACGCCATATCCACCTGATTCAGCAACGTCCTTAATAACAAGCTTCTGAATGTTATCAAGAACATATTTCATATCTTCAGGATAAAATGGCAAATATGTAGGTGCATTTGAAAGAATTGGTTCTTCACCAAGATAATATTTAATCATAGCAGGGACATAGTAATAAATTCCCTTATCGTCAGCAACGCTGTTACCTGGAGCATTAACAAGAGCAACATTACCTGCACGATAAGCATCCATAATATGAGGAACACCTAAAAGAGAGTCTGCACGGAATGTCATAGGGTCCATAAAGTCGTCGTTTATTCTGCGATAAACTGCACCAACTCGTTTTCTGCTGCCTGAATACTCGTTATAATAAAGCACATTTCCTTCAACAAACAAATCCTGTGGCATTGCAAAAACTGCACCTGTTTTTTCAGCAAGATATGAATGTTCAAAGAATGCAGAGTTAAAGCGACCTGGAGTGAGCACTACATTTATTCCACCTGTGTTGACATAATCAAGAGCATTTCGGAGCAAATCACCATAGTTACGATTATCAACAACTGTATTTGCACGGAATGTGTCAGGACTTGCACGACGACAAAGCTCTCTTGCAATCATTGGATATGACGCACCTGACGGAACACGGAGGTTATCCTCAAGCACATACCAACGCATATCATTTCCCTGAACAAGGTCGATACCTGAAATGTGAGCAAAAACATCCTTTGGTGGAACTGCACCTTCACATTCCATCATATATCCTGCTGCACCATAAACAAATTCTTCGGGAATAATCTTATCCTTGATAATCTGTTTTTTTGTGTAAATATCTTTTAGGAAAATGTTAAGTGCCTTAACTCGCTGTTTAAGACCTCTTTCAAGGTAATCGAACTCATCCTTTGAAATAATACGAGGTACAGCATCAAACGGAAAAAGTCTTTCGTTAAAAACATTGTTTTTGTAAATGCCAAATTTAACACCATATCGTGCCAAAAGTCGGTTTATCTCATCTGTATGTTCTATAAGTCCGTACAAATTTATCACTCCCAATAACAAGTTGGAATTATACACTATAATTATAGACTTTTTTATTTGTACTGTAAATGCGAGAAATAGACAAAGATATCGTTGTTTTTTTGGTGATATAGAAAAAAGAAATAGCCTTCTCCTTGAGGAGAAGGTGCCGAGGAACGAGGCGGATGAGGTGTTTTAAGACTTTTTCTGACACCTCATCAGTCACTTCGTGACAGCTTCCCCTCCAGGGGAAGCCAAAAACAAAACCTCCCAAGAAAAAAACTTGAGAGGTCATTTTTTGTCAGTTAATCCTAAAATATAATCTGTAGTGGTTTTATAGTGTTTCGCAAGTGCTATTAATATTGCTGTTGGAATATCTCTTTGTCCTAATTCATAATTACTATATACTTGTTGTGAACAATGAAGAATTTCTGCCAATTGTTTTTGTGTTAAATCATTATCTTCTCGCAAATCTCGAATTCGCTGATACATTATTATCACCAATAATAGTATATGCTACAACAAAATGCAGTATTGACATTTACTGCATTTTGCAGTAAGATTGTGGCAAAACAATATATAAGGAGAATGGATATGGAAAACACAATTCAAAAAGAAATGAAGTTTTGCAAGCATTGTGGTCAGCAAATTGAAAAAGATGTCATTGTCTGCACATATTGTGGCAAACAAGTTGAAGTCTTAGAACAAGCGCAACCACAAGTTGTTATTAACAACTCGAATATGAACACAAACACAAATACAAACATAAACAACAATATGAATGTTTCTGCAAACAAAAATGCAAAGAACAAATGGGTATCTTTCTTGCTTTGTTTGTGTTTAGGATACATTGGTGCTCATAAATTCTATGAAGGCAAGGTTGGAATGGGAATTTTATATTTGTGCACTGGTGGTCTTTTCTTTGTGGGTGTAATCATAGACCTTATAGCTATTTTATCAAAACCAAATCCTTACTATCCAAAATAATATAAACGGGACGATGTGGGCATCGTCCCCTACAAACAACAAAAGGACGGTTCGTTATGAATCGTCCTTTAATTTTGCACTTTGTGCTTTGCGTTTTGCATTTTGCACTATTCAATTGGTTTTGAAACTTCTATCCACTCTTTGTAATTTGAGTATTTTTCCAATTCAGGTATTGTAAGTTTGATTGCACTGTTACTGCTTCCTACTGCAGGAAACACAGTTTCAAATCGTTTCATTGATTCGTCGAGGTAAACCTCAACACCATCTTTGATACCGAACGGGCAAACGCCACCAATCTGATGACCTATAAACTCTTCCAATTGTTCAGGTGACATCATTTTTGCCTTAGTGTGGAACTGTGCCTTGTATTTTGAGTTATCAACCTTAACGTCCCCTGCCATAAGGATAAGAATAGGTTGTTCTCCTACCATAAATGAAAGAGTTTTTGCAATTCTTGCACCCTCAACACCTAAAGCCTGTGCTGCAAGCTCAACTGTTGCACTTGAAACCTCAAATTCCTGCACTCGGTCTTCTATACCAAACTGACGGAAATATTCTCTGCCTTTTTCTATAGACATTTTAAACCATTCCTTTGTAAATACGGCGGGGTCAAGACCCCGCCCGACAAATATATTTTCGTAAATTAGTTAATTTCTGAAAGCTTAACTGGTCTGCCTTCATTAGCTGATTTTTCAGCAGCAAGAGCAATCTTAACTGACTGTAAACCTGCGTGCATACCAACTGGAGTTTCCTTGTCATTTACGCAACAGTCAACGAACTGTCTTACTTCTTCTGCAAATGAACCCATATATCTTTCAAGGAAGAAATAGAGTGGCTTTTCACCTGTTACACCGTTTGCATCTGCGACAACAGCAGTTGAAAGTGTATCGTTAGCAGTTGCAACCATACCCTTTGAACCGAAAAGTTCTGCTCTCTGGTCATAGCCATACATAGCCTGACGAGAGTTGTCGATAACTGCAAGAGCTCCGTTAGCCATTTTCATTGAAATGATTGCTGTGTCGAAGTCACCATATTCACGGATTGAAGGATTGATAAGAGCATCAGCATAAACATAAAGTTCTTCAACATCACTGTTTGTAAGGAAGCAAGCCATATCGAAATCATGAATTGTCATATCAAGGAAGATACTTGCTGCACAGTAGCCAACAGGTGGTGCCTGTGGGTCACGAGATGTGATTTTAAGAATCTGTGCTTCACCGATTTTGCCTTCGTCGTAAGCTTTACGAACAGCTGCAAAGTTGTGGTCAAAACGACGGTTGAAGCCTACCTGGAATTTACATTCAGGATGAGCCTTGAGAGCTTCTGCGATTTCAAGAATCTTATCAACTGTGTTTGCAAGTGGCTTTTCACAGAATACGTGCTTACCAGCATTGATTGCTTCAATAGAAATTGGAGCGTGAGTATCAGTTGATGAACAAACAAGAACTGCGTCAATGTCTTTATCTTCAATGATTTTTGTGTAATCTGTGTAGATTTTTTCTACTCCAAAGCCTTCACAGAAAGCCTTTGTTTCGTCGTTCATAAATGGGTCAGCAATAGCAACAACTTCTGCACCCTTTACCTGATATGAAATTGATTCAAGGTGCACTTTACCAATACGGCCAGCACCGATAATACCGATTTTAAGCATAATAATTTCTCCTTTTGTATTTTTGTAAGGGTCGTCGAGGACGCCGACCCCTACGGATAATAACCTATTTAATAATTTGTAGATAATTTTTCGTTAGACAAGGCACGGCAACGAAGGAATATGTGGATATTTCGAGTTGACGTAACGCAGTATCACGGAAAATTAGCACAAATTAGATTGTACCGTCCCATGTAGAAACGTTTGTTGCTGTCTTTTCTTCTTCGTCGAACCAGTGTGTAGTAACTGACTTTGATTCTGTGAAGAAACGATATGCATCCTTACCAAGACAGTGAAGGTCACCGAAGAATGACTGCTTGTGTCCTGAGAATGGGAAGAAACCAACAGGAACAGGAATACCAACGTTGATACCAACCATACCACCATCTGTATGACGCTGGAATTCACGTGCAAAGTAACCACTCTGTGTATATATAACAGAACCGTTTGCATATGGGTTAGCATTCATAATTGCAAGACCTTCTTCAAATGTCTTACAACGCTTGATACAAAGAACAGGTCCGAAAACTTCTTCCTGACCGATTGTCATATCAGCTGTAACCTTATCGAAGATTGTAGGACCAACGAAATAACCGTTTTCATAACCCTCAACCTTTACACCACGACCATCAAGAACGAGTTCTGCACCTTCGTCAACACCTTTCTGGATGTCAGCAAGAACTTCTTCATAGTGTTTCTTATATGTAATAGGTCCAAGTTTTGAATCTTTTTCCCAAGATGGACCAACCTTGATTTTTGATGCCTGTTTAACAAGTTCAGCAACAAACTTATCTGCGATTGCTTCTTCAACAACACAACAAGTAAGAGCCATACAACGCTGACCTGCACAACCATAAGCAGAGTTGATAACACCTGCTACTGTTCTTTCGATTGCTGCATCAGACATAACAAGAGCGTGATTCTTAGCCTGAGTAAGAGCCTGACAACGCTTGCCAGCAGCTGCTGCACGAGAGTAAATCTTAAGACCAACAGGAGTTGAACCAACGAATGTGAT
>JAZLAH010000064.1:0-39853 GCA_045613065.1 Candidatus Fimenecus sp. | reverse complement strand
ATTGAATGTGCAAATTCAGTTAAATGGGAGCCTGCTTCAAATGGTAAGCGTATGAATGACTGGCTTACAAATATGGGTGACTGGAATATTTCCCGTAAACGTTACTATGGTATGCCACTTCCTTTCTATCCATGTAGTTGTGGTCATATCACAGTCATTGGTTCAAAGGATGAACTTCGTGAAAAGGCAGTTGACCCTGCACAGGTGGATTCTCTTCCTGAGCTTCACAGACCTTGGGTTGATGAAGTTAAGATTAAGTGTCCTCATTGTGGTAAAGAAGTTTCTCGAGTTTCAGATATTGGTGACGTTTGGCTTGATGCTGGTATCGTTCCATTCTCAACACTTGACTATTTTACAGACAGAGAATCATGGGAAAAGAATTTCCCTGCAGAATGGGTTACAGAAATGCATGAGCAGGTTAGACTCTGGTTCTATTCTATGCTCTTTATGAGTACTGTTCTTGTTGGTAAAGCACCATATGAAAGAGTTGTTACTAACGGTATGGTTGTTGCTGAAGATGGTTCAAAGTTCTCAAAGACAGGCTTTATGATTAAGTTTGACGAGGCTGCTGAAAAAATCGGTGCTGATACAGTTCGATATCTCTATGCAAGTGCACCAAGTAATAATGATGTTCGTTTTGGTTATAACCTTGGTGACGAAGCAAGAAGAAAGATGCTTGGTTTCTGGAACATCTACACATTCTTTGATACATATGCACAGCTTGATAAACCAAACTTTGCTGAATATAATGTTGATTTCTCAAAATTAACACCTATTGATAAGTGGCTTGTTGTAAGAACAAACGAATATCTTAAGAAAGCAACAGCATATATGGATGAATACAAGTCATCTGCTCTTATTAAAGATTTTGAAGTGTTTGTTGATGATATTTCTAACTGGTATATCAGAGCAAACCGTCGCCGTTTCTGGAAAACAGAAGACCAGCAGGATAAGATGGTTGCTTACTGGACACTCTTCAATGCTCTTAAGGTTTGTGTTCAGACAATGGCTCCTATTGTTCCATTTATGACAGATTATATCTGGCATAATCTCATCAGAAAATGTGATTCAACTGTTGCTGAATCTGTTCACCTCAGCGATTGGCCAACTGCTCTTGAAGGAATTGAAGATGACGGTATTATTGAACAAACAGCTCTTGTTAGAGATGTAATTGCTACTGCAATGAGACTTCGTAATGAACAGCAGATCAAGGTTCGTCAGCCACTTGCTAAACTTTTCGTATGTTGTGATGCAGATAAAGCGGATAAAATCAAGACATTTGAGAAGAATATTCTTGACGAACTTAACATTAAATCAGTTGAATATATTGATGATATCAACATTCTTAATGACCAGTTCCTTGCAGTTAACTTCAAAGTAGCTGGTGCAGTTCTTAAGCAGAATGTTAATAAGATGAAACAGACACTTGAAGGTCTTTCAGCAGATGAAATGAAATCACTTACAGCTGCAGTTGTTGCTGGTGGTGAGATTGAAGTTCCAGGTTGGGACGAAAAATTTGATTCTTCTATCTTTGCAGTACATTCAAAGACTAAAGAAGGTGTTGTTTCTGCTGAATTCGCTGAAAACAGTGTTGTTGCACTTGATATTGTTCTTACTGACGAACTTCTTAAAGAAGGCGTTGTTCGTGATATTATCCGTCAGTGTCAGGTTGCACGTAAGGATGCAGGCTATCAGGTTGAACAGAGAATCAATGCTTCAATCTCAGTTGACGATGAGTTCGTTGTAAATGCACTTACTGAAAAGCTTGATTATATTGCAACAGAGCTTCTTGCTGACAGTGTTGTTATTAACTCAGCTATCGATGCTGATTATACAAGTGAATTTACAATTAATGATAAGAAGATTACAGTTTCAGTTGTTAAAGGAGAATAAAAGATGTTTCAGGTTACTAAAGATATGAATATCGGTGAAATCCTTGATAACGCAAGAGAAACAGTTCCATTCTTTTTAAGTCTTGGAATGCATTGTCTTGGTTGTCCTTCTGCAAGAGGAGAAACTGTTGAACAAGCTTGTATGGTTCATGGTGTTGATCCTGATGAGTTTGTTGATGGTATTAACCAGTTTCTTAAGGAAAATGCTGATAAATAATTAAAGTAAAAAATCCTCCTATAAATCATAGGGGGATTTTTAAAAAGTAAGGTGAATTATAGTATGAAACTTGATAGCAGACTTATGGCAATTGCTGATTTAGTCCGTAAAGACAAGATTTTTGCAGATATTGGTACAGACCATGCATATCTGCCTGTATATTTAGTTGAAAAAGGAATAATTAAAAAGGCGATTGCAGCAGATTTAAGAGTCGGACCTCTTGAAAATGCTAAAGAAGCTGTTGTTTCATACGGTTATTCGGACCAGATTAAGTTAAGACTATCTGACGGTTTAGATAATTTCATAGAAAATGAAGTTGAGGAAATTGCTGTTGCGGGTATGGGTGGATTGTTGATTTCTTCGTTTGTTGAGCGTACACAGTGGCTCAAAAATGAAAATATTCACCTTATTTTACAACCCATGACTCATGTTGAAGAACTTCGAAAAACTCTTTTTGACAATGGTTTTGTAATAGATAAAGAGGTTGTAGCAAAAGACGGAGATAAGCTATACATAATACTGAGTGTTCATTTTTATGAAGGACAAACAGCTTATACTGACCTTGACTTGATTGTTGGCAAATTACTATACAATGATGATGTTTTATCAAAAGAATACCTAAATAAGATATATGATAAATATAACAAGAAACTTGTTGCATTAAAAAAAGCTGAAAAAGAGTGTTCTGACCTTGAAAAATTAGTAGAGGAGTTGAAACAATGGCAAAAGTAAAAGATATTTATAATTATATAGATTCATTTGCACCGTTTGGGACACAAGCAGAATGGGATAATTCAGGTTTGCTTGTTGGTGATGAAAAGAAGAATGTAAATAAAATTCTTTTTGCTCTTGATGTTACATCAGATGTTATTGAACAAGCAAAAAATTGTGGTGCTGATTTAATTATTACACATCACCCTGTTATTTTTAAGCCGGTTTCAAATGTTTTAAATGATAGTCTCGTTTATAAATTGATTGAAAATAATATAAGCATCATTTGTGCCCATACAAATTATGATAAAGCAGTTCATGGTGTAAACGATATTCTTTGTCAGACTGTTTTTGCAGACAGATTCGAAAAGATTAATGACACATTTTTAAATGTTGCTGTTTTTGATAATTCATATTCAACTGATGAGTTTGCAAATCATTTAAAATTACAACTTAATGGTGCAATAAGATATAATAATTTATCTAAAAATATAAATAAAATTGCAGTTTGCAGTGGTTCAGGATGTGATTATCTTGAAATTGCAAAAGAACTTAATTGTGATGCATTGCTTACTGGCGACGCTTCACATCATTCATTTCTTGATGCAAATGAAAAAGGTATAGTTTTGTTTGCAGCAGGTCATTTCGAAACAGAAATGATAGCAATTAAACCACTTTTAGATAAAATAAAAAAAGAATTTGATGTTGATTGTATTCTTGCATTACAGAATACACCTATAATCACGATTTAAGAGGTTTTATGGCATTAGACGGAATTACTTTAGGATTAATTAAAAATGAGCTTAGAAACTATATTATTGGCTCTAAAATTGAAAAAGTACATCAACCATCAAGAAATGAATTGGTGTTGATTCTGCGTACAAGAAATGGCGGTTACAGATTATATTTATCCTGTGACGGTCAGAGCCCTCGTGTCCATTTAAGCCGATATAATCTTGAAAATCCAAAAGTTCCTCCAATGCTTTGTATGTTACTACGTAAAAGACTTTGTGGTGCAACACTTACGGATATATCACAGATTAATAATGATAGAATAATAATTTTTGAATTTGATGGTACAACAGAAATAGGTGATAGAACAAAATATTATCTTGTGTGTGAGATTATGGGACAAAGAAGTAATATAATTCTTTGTGATGTTGATTATAAAATTATTGATGCTGTTAAAAGAATTGATGAGGATAAATCTTCAGTAAGAGAAATCTTACCTGGTCTTAAATATGAATTACCACCAATGCAGGAAAAAAGTAATATTATTTCCGATAATACAACAGATGTATTAAATAAAATCTTCTTATGTCCTGAAAAAATGCTTTCAAAAGCGATTCTTGAGTGCATTGAAGGTTTTTCACCGATTGTAGGTAGAGAAATTGCTTATAGAACTGTATTTGGAGATAAACAGGTGGGTTTGCTTTCAGATATTGAAAAAGAAAGACTTGAAAATGAGATAAGCATAATAAAAGACGAAATTATTAATAACAAATCATTTACAATGCTTGTTTCTGATGAAAAAGTACCTTTTGATTTTTCATTTACTAACATTCGTCAGTACGGAACTTCACTTAGTAAAAAGAAGTATGATTCTGTTTCAGAGCTTCTTGATGATTTTTATTTTGAGAAGGATAAAATTAATAGAACCAAAAGAAAAGCAGCAGATTTGTTTAAACTTCTCAATAGTGCAATTGAACGTACTTCAAGAAAAATTAATAATAGAAGATTAGAACTTCAAAAAAGTGAAAATCGTGAAGAAATCCGCATTTTTGCTGAGTTAATTACTGCAAACCAATACAGATTGACTGAAAAATCATCTGTATATCAATTAGAAAATTATTATGATGACAATAATATAATTGATATTCCCGCTAACCCTGCATTAAGTCCTTTGCAAAATGCACAAAAGTATTTTAAAGAGTATAAAAAAGCTGTTAATGCAGAAAAACTACTTCATAATTTGATTGAAGAGGGCGAACAAGAGTTAGTATACCTCGATTCAGTTCTTGATAATTTATCCCGTGCTGATTCTGAAAGAGAAATCGGAGAAATCCGTGATGAATTAGAGCAGGGTGGATACCTGAAAATAAAAAAAGGCAATAAAATAAAAAAAGAGAAACCACTTCAACCGTTGGAATTTGAGTCAAGTGATGGTTTTAGAATACTTGTTGGAAGAAACAATATTCAAAATGATATTCTTACTTTAAAAACAGCAAAGAATTATGATATGTGGTTGCATGTTCAGAAACATGCAGGTTCACACACTGTTATTATTGCTGATAAAAAGGAGATAACTGAAACAGCTATCTTTGAAGCAGCTTGTATTGCAGCTTATCATAGTAAAGCAAAGGACTCATCTTCAGTTGCAGTTGATTACACTATAATTAAGAATGTTAAGAAACCAATTGGAGCAAAGCCTGGTAAAGTTATATATAACACATATAACACCCTATATGTTACTCCTGAAAAAACTTTAGTTGAAACGTTAATTAAAGAATAAAAAAATACCGAGAAACTATTTTGTTTCTCGGTATTTTTTATTTATCTAATTGTACTGAGTGGTCATAAACAGGATACCATTTTGATGATGCAAAATTTCTTGCTCTGAAAAGTATTTCGTTTTCATAAACTTCCATTTGGAAGCCCATGCCACCCCAAGGAACTCCATATCTGTTAACAATCATATATGTAGGAAGATTAACATAAGTAACACCATTTTGTTTTTCTACACAAGAAAATCCAAAAGCATTTTCAACAAGAGGACCGTTAATGCCAGTATGTACATGACCACTTATAAAAACAACATTTTTATATTTTTCCATTGTTGATTTAACAGTATCGCTGTTTTCATTAAGTCCATTGTCAGGCCAAATAGTGTCAAGACCATTTACACCATTACATGGAATATGACATACTACGAACATTGGTAAATTTCTGTCAGCAGCTTCTTTAAGTGAATCGTCAAGGAACTTGATTTGTTCAGCACTCATATCAGGTGTATCCCATGTATCATCACCATCATCACATAAAACAACAAATCGATATCCGTTAACATCCGTCTTGTAATATGCCTTATCAATTTTTTCGCCTGATGGATTTAAATTGTTATACAAGTCAACAAAACGCTGTCTTGCACCTTCCTGTGTTGTATCATCAACATGACCAACATCGTGGTTACCTGTAGCAATTACCCAGTTTTCTGCACAATCACTATCTGCCATAATTTCAAAGAAACTTGTAATTGATTCACCGTCACCGTAGTTTGTAAGGTCACCCGATACAATCAAAGCATCGATAGTATCTCTTGAGCGTTCAAGGTCATTAAGACCATTTGCCCATACCCATTCTCCGATAGGCCAGTCAACATCGATATGTATATCTGAAACTATAGATGTGTTTAAAAGACAATTTTCGTATTTTTCTTCAAAGATTACTATTTCTTTTGTTGTATCAATTGTATATTCACAACACTCTTTACTCGTATCAACAATGTCCTCAAATGTTAATCCTGGGAAGATTATCAATACAATTGCATTAATAACTGAAATTATAGATTTAATTGTTGTAAGCATAATTTTTCTCCTTAATTGAAATCAATAATATTATATCATTTAATTTGAATTATGCAATAAAAAACTCTCCTTAAATTAATCAAGGAGAGTTTAGTATTATTTACATTTCATCGTTTGTTGCCAACATTTCATTTCGACGGAATAAAAGTGATATACACCAGATACCTGCAAGAGCCACAAGTGTATAAACGATTCTGCTAATAATTGCGTCTTGTCCACCGAAAATCCATGCAACTATATCAAACTGGAAAAGACCGATTGCACCCCAGTTGATTGCACCAATTACAACAAGAATTAATGAAATTCTGTCAAGCATAATATTCACTCCTTAATAAAAAGCATTGTTTTATGTGCATTTTTATTATGAGTTATTTTGATTGCTTTATTCAAAAAATTTTTTAATTAATTTTTGCTTTTTCTTTTAAAATTTCAACTTTATCTGTCTTTTCCCACATAACGTCGCAATCCATTCTGCCAACATGACCATATGCAGCGAGCTGTTTGTAAATTGGATTACGAAGCTTAAGGTTGTCGATAATTGCAGCAGGACGAAGGTCAAATACTTCGTTTACAATATCACCAAGGTTAGCATCATTAAGAACACCTGTACCAAATGTATCAACCATTACAGAAACTGGTTTTGCAACACCAATAGCATATGCCAACTGAATTTCACATTTCTTTGCAAGACCTGCTGCAACAATATTCTTTGCAACATATCTTGCAGCATAAGCAGCAGAGCGGTCAACCTTTGTAGGGTCTTTACCTGAAAAAGCACCGCCACCATGACGAGAATATCCACCATATGTATCAACGATAATTTTTCTACCTGTAAGACCTGAGTCACCCATAGGACCACCAATTACAAATCGACCTGTTGGATTTACAAAAATCTTTGTATTTTCATCAATAAGATTTGCAGGTACGATTGGGTCAATAACATTCTTTTTGATGTCTTCACGAATCTGTGCAAGTTCAACATCAGCACTATGTTGTGAAGATATAACAATAGCATCAACTCTTACTGGATTTTTATTGTCATCATACTCAACTGTAACCTGAGTTTTACCATCAGCACGAAGATAAGGAAGTGTTCCGTCTTTTCTAACCTTTGTAAGCTGAACAGCAAGTTTGTTAGCAAGTGAAATTGGCATCGGCATAAGTTCAGGTGTTTCGTCACAAGCAAAACCGAACATCATACCTTGGTCACCAGCACCATTAAGATTATAGAAGTCATCGTTTCCTTCTTTGATTTCCATTGAGTTGTCAACACCAAGAGCAATATCTGATGACTGCTTGTCAAGTGCAACAAGAACTGCACAAGTATTACCGTCGAAACCTTTATCACTATGGTCATAGCCAATTTCAAGAATAGTGCTTCTTACGATTTCAGGAATATTAACCTGAGCCTTTGATGTTATTTCACCCATAACAAGAACTTGTCCTGTTGTAACTGTTGTTTCACAAGCAACTCTAGACATAGGATCCTGACTGAGCATTGCATCAAGAATAGAATCAGAAATTTTGTCACAAATTTTATCAGGATGACCTTCAGTTACTGATTCTGATGTGAATAAAAATTTAGCCATATTTTTTCTCCTCCATAAAAACGATAAGCACCCATAAGGGTGCCATTAAAACAACCTTATATCTCGGAAAATCCGCAGGAATTAGCACCTTGCAATAAGCAGGTTGCTGGGTTTCACAGGGCCAGACCCTCCACCACTCTGCATAAGGGATATATTTAGTTTCAATATATTTTATCACAATATATTATATTGTCAACTATATTGTATATTTTTTTATTACTTTTTCAAAGACTATATATATTGGAAAAAATGGAACAATATTGAAAAGTGCCTTAATTGAGTTAAGTGTTGTTGAACCCCAGACACCTGCCCAGTATGTTTCACTTACAAGAGGGAATCCCATAATTTTATAGAAAATTGGAGTGAAAATCATATTTGCAATCCAACCAACAATAATTGCAATAACTATTGTTATTGCAGAAGCAAGAATATATGTTTTAAATGTTATTTTATTATCTTTAAAAACTTTTTTGAATATTTTAATAAATTCCCACATTGAGACAATCATACTGCTACCGAGAATAATATTCATTATTTCACCGATTCCTACAGTTGTTGTTCGAGTAAGATGAATAATATTTTTTACAACTTCAACAAGGATTCCTTGAATGGGTCCGATAATTACTCCTGTAAGTATAGCTGGGAAGTCTGAAAAATCAACCTTTAAGTGACTAACACCAGGAACAATATTAATTTCAGGAAAAACCATATAAATAACTGTTGCTATTGCTGTCATAAGACCGACAACAGTTAAATTAAAGATTTTTTGATTTCGTTTGTTTGACATAATAATCTTCCTTTCATTTATTAGTCATCAAACAGAAAAGCCCTGCTGATAATAGCAGGGCCAAATGTATAGAAATACATTGCATCTTCTTTCATCCGGACTATACCGTCGGTTTAGGAATTACACCTAATCAGCAAAATGCTCGTGGACTTTACCACCGGTGGAGAATTTCACTCCGCCCTGAAGACAACTAATATTACATTTTATGATTTAATTATATCATTGTGAGTTTTATTGTCAATACTGTTTTTCTTGAAATTCAAAAGTGAAATTGCAACAATCATAAGAATAGGGAAGACGGCACCAAATCCAAGTCCTGTTTTAAGTGATTCAGCCGAAGAAACACTATCAGCAAATTCAATAGAAATATAACTTATAACCCATGGACCTAAAGTGCATCCTGTATCACCTGAAAGTGCAAGTACACTGTACATTGAACCTCCACCTTTAGGGAAAAGTTTAGCAGCAAGACTTAATGTAGCAGGCCACATAATGCTAACGCTTATTCCTGTTAATGCGCAAACTAACAAAGATATAACTGAATTGTTTATAAAACAAGTTCCAAGATAACATAATGCACATAGTCCTGCTGAACAACATAAGGCAGTTTTGAGATTGATTTTTTCGCCTAAGAATCCGAATATCATTCTTCCTGTTCCCATTAAGACAGCAAAAAGACAAGGTCCTAATAAATCACCTGTCATTTTAGAAACTTTAAGTCCTGCTTCAGCAAAATAAGATGACCATTGCGACATTCCTATTTCTGATGCACCTGAACATATCATAATAAAAATACAAAGAATAAACTGCTTAGAAAACAATAGCTTTAAGAACGGAGTCTTTTCTTCTTTTGTCAAGTTAGGTTGTATTGGTACAGAAATGAAGTTGATAGTGTTGCATAATGGAATGATTGACCAGATTATAGGTGCAATATACCACAAATCATTACCCATAAACTTAATCATAATTGTTGTAAGCAATACGACAATGACCTGTCCCCAACAATAAAATGAATGTAAAAGGCTCATTTCTGCGGTTTTCTTTTCACCTGGAATTGATTCAACAATAGGACTAATAATAACCTCAGTAATTCCACTTCCGATTGCAGAAAGAATGATTGAAATTACAATTCCAACATAAGAATTTTTCATTATGTTTGGCAATATACCAAGACATGAAAGACCTACAAAAGCTATTCCTTGCGATATAATAGCCAATGGTTTATATCCAATTAAATCAACAAATTTAATTGATATTGTATCAACAAAAAGTTGGGTGGCAAAATTTATTGTTATCAAAAGAGAAAGTTTATCAAGTGTAATATCAAATTTATCGCTGAAAATAACAAAAAGCAGGGGAGCAATATTATTTATAATTCCCTGAACAAGGTATCCTGTATAACAGGCAGTTTTGGTTCCGTTAAAAGTTCTATTTTTCATTATACGCGAGTAATTATCAATTCTGCATTTCCTTTAACAGTAAAATTACCGTATCCTGCAGGAATAAACAGACTATCTCCTTTATTGAATTTAATGTTTTCAATTTCACCACATCCATCTGTTGCAAGAATAGATACAAATGATGTGTTATCAGCTATTGATTGGTATTCGGTTGTAACAGAAATCTTTTCAACATTGAATAAATCGCATTTTGTAAGCAATTGATTTGAATAACCATCGTTTGTTATTAATTTGCCTTCAGGTTCTATTGAACGAGTTGGTGGCACACAGTTTGTAACATCAATAGCTTTTTCAACATGCAATTCTCTTGGTTTACCATCAGCACCAAGACGTCCATAGTCGTAAACTCGATATGTAGTGTTTGAATTTTGTTGAATTTCAGCAAGAAGAATTCCTTTACCAATAGCGTGGAGTGTTCCTGCTTCAATAAAGAATAAATCACCTTTTTTAACTTTGACTTTATTTACTGTCTCAAGGAATGAATTATCAGCAATCTTTTCCTTGAATTCTTCACTGGTGATTTTTCTGTTAAAGCCATAAATTAATTCTGCACCTTCATCACAATCGAGAATATACCAGCATTCTGTTTTTCCATATTCATTTTCGACATGCATAGCATATTCGTTATCTGGATGAACCTGAACAGATAAATCGTTTTTAGCATCTATAAGTTTTATAAGAATTGGAAAATACTCAAATTTTTTACCATTTTGACCTAAAAAATCAGGATTAGCAGTTATAACCTCTGTTAAAGTTTTTCCCGTAAACTCTCCATTTGCAATTGTGTTTTCTCCGTCCTTGTGACATGAAAGCATCCAACCTTCTGCAAGCTTTTGTAGGTCAGACTCAAAACCATATTCATCACGAAGTTTTGTTCCACCCCAAATATAATCTTTAAAAACAGGATTTAATTTAAGAATATACATTATATACACTCCCTAAAAATTTTTCAAAGTATTTTATCATATATAATTGTTATTTTCAATAAATGATTGTTAAATAATTTGAACTATGATATAATTATTAAAGGTGATTTTAATGAAGGAAAACATAATTTTTTATTTTTCTGACCAGCAAAGATATGATACTGTAAATAGTGAAATTATGCCTAATCTTATATCCTTGGCTGAGGATGGAATTTTTTTTGAGAATTGTTTTACTTGTCAGCCTGTTTGTGGTCCTGCAAGAGCTTGCTTGCAGACAGGAGTATATCCAACTGAATGTGGTTGTCATATAAACGGAATTCCTTTGAAGGATGATACAAAATCACTTGCAGATTATTTTAATGAGAATGGATATGAAACTGCGTATATTGGAAAACTTCATTTAGCTTCGGGGAAGAATGATGGTAAGTATATTCAATGTGAAAAGACTGCAATTCCTGAGAAAAGATTATGGGGATATAAATATTTTCGTGGAGCAGATGTTTTAGAATTTACTTCTCACGGTTATGATGGTTACGTTTTTGATGAAAAAGGTAATCAGATTGACTTTAAAGGATATAGGGCAGACAAAATAAATGACTTTGCTATTGAATATATAGAAAACTATAATTCAGATAAACCATTTTTTATGTTTATATCACAGCTTGAGCCTCATCATCAGAACGATAGGAAAAGATTTGAAGGGCCTAAAGAGAAGATAGACAAATATAAAGGCTGTGATATTCCAGAAGACTTGACAAATTATAAAGGTAATTATAGAGAGATGTATCCTGATTATCTAGCTGCTATTGAAAGTCTTGATGATAATTTGGGAAGACTTATAAAAACACTTAAAGAAAAAGGAATATATGATAATACAACTATTATCTATACTTCTGACCATGGTTGTCATTTTAAAACAAGAAATGCAGAGTATAAAAGAAGTTGTCACGATTCTTCAATTCATATTCCTCTTGTTATCAAAGGTAAAAGTATTGAAAAAGGTGTTATAGATAACAAAATAATCAGTCTTGTTGATTTACCACCCACAATTTTATCTTTTGCTGGTATTCAAATTCCTGAAAACTATCAAGGTGTTCCAATTCAAAATAAGAGTGAAGCTGAATGTGCATACATACAGATTAGTGAAAGTCAGTGTGGTAGAGCAATAAGAACAAAAGATTTTACATATTCTGTTTCATCACCTTTGCCTTTATCATCATCTTCAAAGATATATTTCGAAGATTATTTATATGATAATCGAGTAGATAAAGCACAAAAGAAAAATCTTATCAAATCAAAGGAATATGCAGAAGTGAAAATGAAATTAAGAACTCTTTTGAAAAAGCAGATATTTAAATATGAATCAAAGAAACCTATGATATTACCAGCTATAGTCTTAAAAGATAAGTAAAATGAAATGATTTATTGTCAAATCATTCAATTTTCAACATGATTTTTCCATTTATTTGAATAAAATGCAGTTTTTTAAATTATCACTTGCAAAATTTAATGATTTGCTATAGAATATTAAACTGAATTATGAATCTGGAGGTTTATATATGTTTTTAAATCAAATGAATAAAGAGGAACTCGTAGCATTAAAAAATGAGTTGACAAAAAAATACGATGAAATCAAGAGTCAGGGACTCTCACTTGATATGTCTCGTGGTAAGCCAGCAGCTGACCAGCTTGACCTTACTTCTGATATGCTTACTGTTATGGCAACAGTTGAGGATTGCAAAGGTGAAAACGGTTTTGACTGTCGTAATTATGGTGTTCTTGATGGTATTCCTGAATGCAAAAAATTCTTTGCTGAACTTCTTGATGTAGAGGCTAAAAATATTGTTGTTGGCGGAACATCAAGCCTTAATCTTATGTATGATTTCCTTAACCAGTGTATGTTTATGGGTATTGGTGGATGTGAACCATGGAGCAAGCAGGGTAATGTTAAATTCATCTGTAACGTTCCTGGATATGACAGACATTTTGCAATTACTGAATATTTTGGTATTGAAATGATTTCTGTTGAAATGACAAATGAAGGTCCTGATGTTCAGAAGATTGCAGAGCTTGTTAAAGATCCTATGGTTAAGGGTATGTTCTGTGTTCCTAAGTATTCAAATCCAAATGGTGTAACATATAGTGATGATGTTGTAAAAGCACTTGCTGCTCTTAAACCAGCTGCAAAAGATTTCAGAGTTATATGGGATAATGCTTATATCATTCACGAACTTACAGATACACCAGATACTCTTATGAATATTTTTGATGCTTGTAAAGAATATGGTACTGAAGATAATTTCGTTGAATTTACATCAACTTCAAAAATTTCATTCCCTGGTGCAGGTGTTTCTGCAATTGCAGCATCAGACAATAATATTGCTGAAATTAAGAAAAGACTTAATTTCCAGACAATCAGCTATGATAAACTCAATCAGCTTCGTCACGTTAAATTTTTCAAGAATGTTGATGGCTTAAAAGCTCATATGGATAAACATGCAGCAATTATTGCTCCAAAATTCCAACTTGTACTTGATGTTCTTGAAAGTGAAATCGCTCCTTTAGGAATTGGTGAATGGGTAAAAGTAAAAGGTGGTTACTTTATCAGCTACAATACAATTGGTAGTAGTGCAAAGAGAATTGGTGAGCTTTGTAAAGATGCAGGTCTTGTACTTACAACAGTAGGTGCAACATATCCATATGGCATTGACCCAGAAGATAGAAATATAAGAATTGCTCCTTCATTCCCAACTGTTGAGGATTTAGGAAAGGCAATGGAAGTTTTCTGTCTTTGTGCAAAAATCGCTGCTGTTGAAGCTTTAGTATAAGGTGATAAAAATGTCGGACAATACGGAAAAAAATAATAAGTTTGTTTCTGCCGTAATTGTTTCGGCAGGAAATTCATCTCGTATGGGTGGCGTTAATAAGCAGTTTCTTGAAATAAATAACATTCCAGTTATTGCTCATACAATTAAAGTTTTTGATGACTCAAATTTGATTGATGAAATTGTTATTGTTACTCGTGAATGTGATATAGACAATATAAAGAATTTGATTTCACATTATGATTTCAAAAAAGTATCAACTGTTGTCAGAGGTGGAGAAACAAGACAATTAAGTGTTTATAATGGTGTTGTTAATACATCAAAAAATGCTGAGTATGTTGCTATTCACGATGGTGCACGACCACTTGTAACAGATAAGGTCATTTGTGACACACTTTATAAAGCAATTGAATATGGTGCTGCTGCAACAGGTGTCAAGGTTAAAGATACAGTAAAACAGGTGAATGATTCCGACGATATTATAGCAACGCCTGACCGAGCATTTCTTCGTTTTATACAGACACCACAGATTTTTGATAAATCACTTTATTTAGATGCAGTAAATACTGTTGAAAATAGTGAGAATTTTACAGATGATTGTATGTTGATTGAAGCTTATGGTAAGACGGTAAAATTTGTTGATGGTGATTATGAGAATATAAAAATAACCACTCCTGAAGATGTTGAAATAGCATTGAATTACCTTAATAAAAGGAGAGATAATAATGCTTAGAATTGGTCACGGATATGATGTTCATAAATTAGTTGAGGGAAGAAAACTTATTCTTGGTGGCGTTGAAATAGAAAATAACGGAGTTGGACTTTTGGGCCATTCCGATGCAGATGTTCTTCTTCACGCTATTTCTGATTCACTTCTTGGTGCGTGTGCATTAGGTGATATTGGAAAGCATTTTCCTGATACTGATAATAACTTTAAAGATGCTGATAGCCTTGAATTATTGAAAAAAGTTGTTGAGTTAATTAATTTAAAAGGCTTTAAAGTAAATAACATTGATGCGACAGTGGTTGCTCAGGCTCCTAAACTTGCACCATACATTGATGAAATGAGAAAGAACATTGCCTGTGCATTAGATGTGAATATTGATTATGTCAGCGTGAAAGCAACAACAGAGGAAAAGCTTGGTTTCACAGGTGCAAAAGAGGGTATTTCTGCGCATTGTGTATGCTTAGTTGAACAAAAAGATAAAATTAAATTTATATAAAAAAACTCGTCTGAATAAGACGAGTTTTTTTATCAAATTCTGTTTGTTATCATAAAATATAACAGGTGATAAAAGTGAACAGAGTAAATATAAAGTTTTCCTCCGTCACTCATGCGTTGAGAGCAAAGGAACTGATTTTACAAAACGGAGGAAAAGCAAGTATAAGAAAAAATCCAAATCCTAAACAGGGTGAAGGATGTGGATACAGCATTACACTTTACGATAATGCTGAAAAATATATAAATTTAATGAAAATAAATAAAATAAAATATATTGGAATTGGATATTTATGATTTATCTTGATAATAGTGCAACTTCATATCCAAAACCAGAATGTGTGATAAATAACATTCAAGAAATCATAAGGAAATATGGTGCTAATTCAGGCCGTGGAGCATACGAAATGGCTCTTGAAACAACTGAACAGATATATTTATCGAGAAAAAAGATTGCTGAATTTTTTAATTTGTCAAAAACTGAAAATGTAATTTTCACATATAATTGCACTATGGCATTAAATATGGCAATTAAAGGTGTTGCGAAAAAAGATAGTCATTTCATTATTTCGAATCTTGAGCATAATGCAGTATTAAGACCATTGGAAGCTTTAAAACAAAAAGGAATATGCAATTATAGTGTTGCAAATGTTACAGATGATGTATATTCAACTTTAAGAAACTTTGAAAGGTTAATTAATAAAAATACGGTTGCAATTGTCTGTACAGGAGCTTCAAATGTTTTTGGTATAATTCCACCATTTAAATCTTTAGCCGCACTTGCACATAAATATAAACTATTATTTATATTGGATTATTCACAAATGGCAGGTATTGTTCCACTTGATTTGAGTAATAAGAATATTGATATTGTATGTTGTTCAGGACACAAGGGCCTTTTAGCATTATCAGGTGTTGGATTACTATTAATAAATAACGACATAGATATGGATACAATAATTGAAGGTGGTACAGGTAGTAATTCGGAAAGAATTTTTCAACCTTATGAATATCCTGATATGTTTGAGAGTGGAACACCAAATATTTTAGGAATAATATCGTTGTTAGATTCAATAAACTTTTTAAATGAAATTAAAGTGAATAATGTTTATAAACATGAAATCCAACTTCTTAAATATATGCAATACAATTTAATTAGGGAAAATAAAGTGGAGTTATATACGGATTTATTTGATAATAAAAAATATTACGCACCAATACTTTCATTTAATGTTAAAAATATGCATAGTGAACAGGTGGCATCTCTTTTATCTGACGATGGAATAGCTGTCAGAGCAGGTCTTCATTGTGCACCATTAGCTCACAAAAGTTTCAATACTTTAAAAAGTGGTACGATAAGAGTGTCACCATCAATCTTCACTGAAAAAAATCATATAGATTTTTTAATAAATTCTTTAAGAAAAATTGCAAAATAGAATAACTTGTGATACAATATATTGTGAATATGTGTATTTATATACATTTAAAGGTTTGTTTACGGATTTTTTACAATATATTGTATTTTTTATTTGAAAAGAGTGAGATAATTATGCTTGAACATTTCGGTACTTATTTTGAACAAATTAAGAGAGCTATTTTCTCTTTTAATTCTATAGGCGACATTTTAGATGTACTTCTTGTTGCTTTTGTTATTTATAGTGCAATTAAGTTAATAAAGGATACACGAGCTTTTCAGTTAGTAAAAGGTGTTATTTTACTTGCAGTTGGGTATTTTATTGTTTCTCTTTTAAATATGGAGGCTAGTAAATATCTTTTAAGCTTGTTGTTTGGAAATTTGCTTATAATTCTTGTAATTATCTTTTCACCTGAAATTCGCCATGCTCTTGAAAGTGTTGGTAGAAGTTCTGTTTCCAATATCAGCATATTTAACCTTAAAAATCGTGATGAAAAAGAAATTCAGGAATATGTAAAAGGGTCTATTAATTCAATTTGCAGAGCTTGTAGTGATATGAGTGATAAGCAGATTGGTGCTTTAATTGTTTTTGAAAAAGATACAATGCTTGGAGAAATTTCAAAAACAGGTACTTTTGTTGATGCTTCTGTCACAACTGAACTTATTTGTAATATTTTCTTTCCAAAAGCTCCAATGCATGATGGTGCTGTTATTATTAAAGATGGCAGGGTTGTTTCTGCAGGTTGTATTCTTCCATTAACAGGCCACAACAATCTAAGTAGTGAGCTTGGTACACGTCATAGAGCTGCAATTGGTATGAGTGAGACGAGTGACGCTATTGTAGTTGTTGTTTCTGAAGAGACAGGTATGATTTCAGTTGCTGAAAAAGGTGTGCTTAATCGTAATATATCAGCTGGTGATTTAAGAGAGATTTTGACAAAGTCTTTTATTAAAGAAAACGATAAAGACAACAGTAAGATTAAAAAGATATTTAGAGGTAATAAAAATGAGCCAAAATAATGAAAACAAGAAAAAGCTGTCCTTTATAGCACTATTCAACGATAAGAGATTTGTACTTATTATTTCATTTATTATCTCTTTCGTATTGTGGATGTGGGTGGCAATAGAAAAAAGTCCGGAAACTCAACGTGTTATTTCAGGCATTCCGGTTCAGATAAATCTTGAAAATAGTGTTCCAGAACAACTAGGATTATATGTTTTTGGTAATTCTGAATTTACGGTTGATGTAACTGTTAAAGGTAAAAAGTATGTTACATCATCACTTACGGCTGATGATATTGAAGTAACTGCTAATACCAACTATGTTGATAGTTCTGGTGTTAAAACACTTCAGCTTAAAGTTTCACAAAAAGATGATGATTCTGATTATGAAATCGCTTCTTATTCAACCAATTACATCGAAGTTTATTTTGATACATATAAAGAGGTTGAGTTACCACTTGAAGGTAACATCGAAACAAGTCTTTCTACAATAGTTCCTGATGGATGCATTGTTGGTGATACTGTTCTATCAAAAAGTACTGTATTGATAAGCGGACCAGCAACAGAGGTTAACAAAATTGTAAGCATAAATGCAAATATTTCAGTTGATGAAGTGTTAGATAAAACAACAACATTTGATCCTGTATTTAAAATTGTGACAAATGATGGTTCTGACCTTGAATATGTCAAAATGGAAACTGAAGAAAGCGAAATTACAGTGACTGTTCCTGTTCTTAAAGAGGTAACATTACCAACAGTTGTTGAATTTAGAAATGCACCATCTTACTTTATAAACAACCCACTTTCATATTCTGTTTATCCTTCTAAAATTAAGGTTGCAGTTCCGGTTGATATGATGGACAGCATTACAGAATTTGTTGTCGGTACAATAGATTTTGCAGATATTTCAAGCAGTATTAATACATTTAATTTTGATGTCAATCAAATTAACTCTACATTAAAGATTACTGATAAAAATGCATCAAAATTCACTGTAAAAATAGATGCGTCAGAAATGGTATCAAAAACAATAAGTGTTCCGTTTTCTAATTTTACAGTAAATAACAACAGAGATGATTATAATGTGTCTGTTAGTCAGGACAAGAATATATCTGTAAAGATTGTTGGTATAGAGTCGCATATTGACAGTATTAGTGCTGAAAATTTGACAATAGTTGTTGATACAACTGAACAAGAAATTAATGAAGGCGTTACTACGCTTTCAGGTGTTGTCAGAGTGATGGGTGATTACCCTTGCTGGGCAGTAGGAAAATATGACGTTAAGGTAAATGTTAGTCCAATAAATTAGTTAGTAAATGAGGTGACAGACAGTGAAAAGAATAATAAAATTATTTCTTGTAATATCAATATGTCTGTCATTGACAGCTTGTGAAGATGCCTTTTTATCTGTTGAAAAACTTATGCGACCACCAAAGTTGAGTGGTGAAGATAGTATTATCCAAGCTGCTTTTGAAGCTTCCGTTTCAGATGAAAAAAATATCGTTATGAAAACTCCATTTAGTGGCAATTATAGGTCGTCATATATTCTATATGATATTGATGATGATAACAAAGAAGAAGCAATTGTTTTATATTCTGTACCTGCCGAAGGTGATTTTGTAATTGCAAAAATATTTAAGTACTCCGATGGTGAATGGTCTAATACTTCACAAATTTTCGGAAAACGTTCTGAAATATATGAATTGAATTTTGCCGATATAAATGGTGATGGATGTAATGAAATTCTTTTAAGTTGGGTTAATACACCGGATAAAGGTGAAATCATTGATTCAAATATAAATTTAACTTATACTTTGGAAATATACTCGTATGATGGTGTAAATGCCGATTTGATTACAACAGAAAGTTACACAAATCTTTATATTAAAGATTTCAACAACAACAATTCTGATGAAATTTTAATTTTTAAAGTTGATTTTTCTAATTTGAAAAACTTAACTACTGCAAGATTGTTAAGTTTTGATAACGAATATTCTGTTTGTTATGATATAGTTACTAACATTTCAGATATGCCTGAAATTAATAATATTGTTAGTGATAAGATTGTCTCAAACGGTAAAAAAATATCAAGAGTATTTGTTGACGGAGTTTTCAATGAATCCGAAATATATACAGAAATAATTGAAATTGAAGAAACCAGTTTTGATATTTCACTTCCAATGTATTACGATAATGCCTCAGATAAACCAAGTACATTAAGAAAAGGCAATATTTATTGCATGGATGTGGACAAGGATGGAAGTATTGAGATTCCGACGAAGGAAATTTTTCCTTTTTCTCAGAGAATTTCCAACGATGTAAAGGAACCTCTTAATCTTGTTGTTTGGTCTGAATATGTGAACAGAAGTTTTAATGTTAAGTATAAAACTTTGTTAAATTCAAAAGTTGGTCAATTAGCCATAATTCCAGAGGAGTTTATTGGTGATATTACCGCTATTTATGATGAAGAGAATCTTAATTTAACGTTCTATTCCGTCAATATGGATGGTAAAATCGAAAATGCACTTTTTTCTTTCCGAATTTTTACTATACCTGATTGGGAAGAAAACAGTTTTAATTATGAAATGCTTCATCAAAATGACACGTATGTGTATAGTTATTTGATTTTTAATGCTGATAACTATAAAAAATATAAAGATTTTATTACAGAAAATTTTTATGCTTTATAATGTAGAGGGATTTATTATGAAATATGTATTAATTGCAGAAGACGAGACTTCTATCAGGGATTTTGTTGTCATTAATCTTCGTCGTAGTGGATATGAGGTTATTGAAGCTTCAAATGGTGAAGAAGCAATCAAAAAGTTTAATGAAAATATTAATGAAATAGATGTTGTAATTCTTGATATTATGATGCCGGGTATTGATGGGTTGGAAGTATGCAAGTATATAAGAACAAAAAGCAACAGAGTTGGAATTGTTATGCTTACAGCTAAAACACAGGAAATGGATAAGATTACAGGTCTTATGATTGGTGCGGATGATTATGTTACAAAACCATTTTCACCTTCTGAATTAATGGCAAGAATTGATGCGATTTATAGACGAGTTTCAATTTCAAGTCATGATGAAAATAATAAAACTGAAAAGAATGTTATTTCACATAATGATTTTGTACTTGATTTAAAAAGTCATTCATTTAAAAAGAATGGTGAAGATATTGAATTAACACAGATTGAATTTCAGATTATTGAATTCTTTTTCAACAATCCTAACGTTGCATTTAAAAGAAACGATATTCTAAAAAAAGTATGGGGAGATTCTTATTTTGGCGATGATAAAATTGTCGACGTTAATATTCACAGAATAAGAAATAAAATTGAAGAAGACCCTACACACCCAAAACATCTTGCAACAGTATGGGGTGTAGGTTATAAGTGGATTATTCATAATTAAAACAAATGGTGGTGATAAAAGTTGAAAAATAGTAGTATTGTTAAGCGTTGGGGAATATCCGTTCTTACTACCACTATTTTGATTACTATTGCCATTGGTGTTTTTACCTGCGTTTTTGTAAAGAAGCAATATTACAATACGGTCGAAGCAACTTTAAATTCAAGAGCAAATTCTCTTGTTATGACATATTTTAATTCTCAGAATTTTGTCGTTGATGAAGTATTTAATGATATGGCAAATAATTTTGTTAACGATTTCTCGGATAAAAATCTTATGGAAGTTTGGGTTATTGATAAACATGGCAATGTAGTTGCATCGTCAACCGGATTTTCAGTTAAAAATGAGAGCTATCCAGATTATGATTATGCATTGGCTGACAGTGATGGTATCGGTCAATGGATTGGACGAATGAGTAACAATGAAAAAGTTATGGCATTAACATATGTTCTTCCTGATAATCAACAAGGTGTAACCGGTGCTATAAGATATATTATTTCGCTTGAGGATGTCGATAATCAATTATTTCATGTTTTCTTGTTAGTTTCGTCTTTGATGGTACTTATTATAATTTTCATCTGTATTTCCGGTGCTTTCTTTATAAGATCAATTATTATTCCTGTTCGTGAGATTAATGAAACAGCTGCTAAAATTGCTAAGGGTGATTTTACTGTTTCCATTGATAAACATAAACACAATGATGAAATTGGTCAGTTGTGTGAAACAATAAACAATATGGCGTATGAAATCGGTGAAGCTGACAGAGTTAAAAGTGAGTTTATTTCTACTGTATCTCATGAGTTACGAACACCTTTAACAGCTATTAAGGGTTGGGGGGAAACAATTCGTCTATCTAAGGATGACGATTATATAATTAATAAAGGACTTGATGTTATTGTCAGTGAGTCTGATCGATTATCTGACCTTGTTGAAGATTTGTTGGATTTTTCAAGAATGGAAAATGGAAAGTTATCATTAAAAGTATCAGAATTTGATATTGTAAGTGAATTGAATAAGGTTATCGAGTCTTTTGAAACTCGTTCTGTTCGGGATAATATTAAAATAATTAAAGATATCTCAGTTGAATCATTGATTATAAATGGGGATAAAAACAGGATTAAACAGGCTTTAATTAATATTATTGATAATGGATTCAAATATAATAAAGAAGATGGATATATTAAAATATCTCTTGAAGCTACTGCAGATAAAGTAGTTGTTTTAATATCTGATAATGGATGTGGTATATCAAGATATGATTTGCCAAGAATCACAGAAAAATTTTATAAAGCAAACAACAGTGTGCGAGGCAGTGGAATAGGCCTTGCAGTTACTGATGAAATAATTAAAATGCATAATGGTGAAATGAATATTGAAAGTACAGTTGGTGAGGGTACAACAGTTTCAATTATTTTACCTATAAAATAGTAAGGAGAATATAAATTGAGCAAAAAACAGCAACACAAAACATCAATAGGTGGACAAGCGCTTATTGAAGGTATTATGATGAAAGGACCTAAAGGTACTGCGATGTCTGTTCGTATGCCTGATGGTACGATTGAAACAGAATTAGAAGAAGATAATAATCAAGGTAAAAAGACAATATATAAAATTCCTATCGTTCGAGGTGTATTTGCCTTTGTCGATTCAATGATTACTGGATATAAATATCTTATGAAATCAGCAGATAAGGCTATGACAGAGGAAGAAAAAGAAGAGGATATGTCAAAGCTTGATAAATGGCTATCTGAACATATGGGAGAAAAAATGATGGCTGTTGTAACCAGTGTATCTTCTGTACTTGGTGTAGTTCTTGCTATGCTTGTTTTTCTTTATCTTCCTATTGAATTAGTTGACTTATTTGACGAATTTCTCCTTCAAAATGCTGACATTTCAAAATATCATCCATTAATTGAAGGTGTAATACGTATAATCATTTTCATTCTTTACATGTATCTTGTTTCAAAAATGTCAATGATTAAGAGAGTATTTATGTATCATGGTGCAGAGCATAAAACAATTTTCTGTTATGAAAATGGACTTGATTTAACTGTTGAAAATGTTAGAAAACAGTCAAGATTTCATCCAAGATGTGGTACAGCCTTTATGTTTGTAATGCTTATTTTAAGTATGACTGCTTCTTTTAGCCTTGTATTGATTTTCCCTGAACTTGCAAATATTAATAAAATTCTTTGGATGCTTATTAAAATCGCGATATTGCCTGTAATAATGGGACTTGGATATGAATTTATTAAGTACGCAGGTAAACATGAAAATATTATGGTTAAGATACTTTCTTATCCCGGACTTTTAATGCAAAGAATTACAACTGTTGAACCAACAGATGACATTATTGAAGTTGCTATTGAATCAATTAAAGCAGTTTTAACTGATAATCCTGAGGATGATAAAATAAAATGACATTAAAGGAAATTTATTCATTTTGTGTTGGTGAATTACTTTTTACAGACTGTGCTGAATTTGAATCACAATGTTTAATTGAAGATATTTTAGGTTATTCAAAAGAACAGATTTATCTTAATAATATAAATCTTGATGTGTCAGATTTTGAAAAAATTCAAGATGCAGTAGTAAGAAGAAAAAGTGGTGAACCATTACAATACATTCTTGGGAAATGGGATTTTTATGACCTTACTTTTAGTGTAGGTGAAGGTGTTTTAATCCCAAGACCAGAAACAGAAATGCTTGTTGATTTTGCTTTGGAAAAAGTTAAAGTTATAGAAAATCCTATTATTTTTGATTTGTGCTCGGGTTCTGGCTGTATTGGTTTGACAATTGCTAAACATCGTAAAGATGCAACTGTATATCTTCTTGAAAAAGAAAGAAATGCATTAAAATATCTTTTGAAAAATAAGGTAGATAATGAACTTGAAAATGTTGTTGTAGTTCATGATGATTTATTTACAGTTGACCTTTCAATTTTCCCTGAGGCTGATTTAATTTTATCAAATCCTCCATATATAAATTCAGATGAAATTGCCCAATTACAAAAGGAAGTTTTGTTTGAACCTACTTCTGCTCTCGACGGTGGTAACGATGGTCTTGATTTTTATAGATGTCTTGCTGAACGTTGGTGCGACAAGGTGAAAAATGGAGGATACATTGCTCTTGAGTGTGGAGAAGAACAAAGTAGTTCGATTATTGAACTTTTTAAAGGAAAATATATAGAAAACAACGTTGTTTTTGATTTTAATAATATTGACAGAATTGTAACTTTTGGAATATAATAATATTTTAGAAAAACTGAAAGGAAATTCAGATGATTTTAGATATTTTAAGAGGTAATTCAGATGGCTTAAGTCTTCTTATTACTTTTTTCTCTCGATTATTTGTAATATTCTGTACAATGCCTATTCATGAGTATGCTCATGCTTTGATTGCTACAAAACTTGGTGACCAGACTCCTCGTTTATCAGGTCGCCTTACTCTCAACCCTATGGCTCATATTTCACCATTAGGTGCAATTATGATTTTTATTTGTGGATTTGGTTATGCAAAGCCAGTAAATGTAAATCCACGAAATTTTAAAGACCCTAAAAAAGGGATGGCTTTGACTGCGATTGCAGGTCCAATTTCAAATCTTATTATGGGATTTGTGTTTATTTTTTTAGCAACACTTGTATCAAAATTTTTTGATGCTTCATCAACAATGACATATGCGATATACTACTTCCTTACTTTCGCTGGTGTTGTTAACGTTAATCTTGCAGTTTTCAATTTGTTACCAATTCCTCCATTGGATGGTTCTAGAATATTACAGTTATTGATTCCTGCAAAGTACTATTATAAATTTTTACAGTATGAAAGATATGTTGTTTTAGTTGTTTTTATTTTGATTATGACAGGAGTTCTTTCAACACCACTTTCATATATTTCAACTCTAATCATTAACTTGTTTTCAAATATTGCTAATATACCATTTTAATTTATTTAAGGGAAATTTTATGGAAAAAATATCATATAAAATAGATGTTTTTGAAGGTCCAATGGATTTGCTTCTGCATCTTATTTCAAAACATAAATTGAATATATATGATATTCCAATTGTAACTCTTGTCGAGCAGTATGTAGAATATGTTCGACAGATGCAGGAGGAAGATATGTATGTCGCATCTGAATTTTTGGAGATGGCGGCTCGTCTTGTTTATTTAAAATCAGTTTCATTACTTCCTGTTTATACTGAAGCTGAAGAACTCAAAAACGAACTTCAAGGTGAACTTATTGAATATAGAGATATGAAAATGATGGCAGAAAAGTTATCGGAAAATACTGAAGGTTTTTCCAGTTATATCAGAAAACAGGAAAAAATTGAAGTTGACCAGACTTACAGAAGATTTCATGAAATTGGTGAACTTTTCAGTGCATATATTTCTGCTGCTGGAAAGAAATTGAATCAACTTCCACCACCGATTGAAGCATTTCGTGAAATTGTTGTAAAAAAAGTTGTTTCAGTTAGTTCAAAAATTTCAAAAATCTTTAATAAACTTTCTTCAAAAAATAAAAAAACAAATTGGAAATCTTTATTCACTGATGCTGAATCTCGTTCAGATATGGTTGCTACATTTTTAGCTGTTTTAGAACTTACTAAATCAAAAAAAGTTCAGGTTGTAGGTGATGGTGAGGATGCACAGGTAGAACTTATTGATTCAGATTTTACAGATATAAGTGAGGAATGGAATTAGTATGAAAGCAAGTAAATTACAGGCTGCAGTTGAAGCAATTCTTTTTGCTTCTGGTGAACCCGTAGAACTTGATAAAATTGCAGAAGTGCTTGAAATTGAACCAGAAGTTTGTGAACAGGTTATTTTGAACCTTTCTGCTAAATTAGATGAAAGAAACAGTGGTATTTGTGTTCTTAAGCTTGATAATATGTATCAGTTATCATCAAGAACTGAGTATGCAGAAGTTATCCGTGATGTTCTTGAGTTAAGAAAAAATACACCACTGTCAGCTGCTGCTTTTGAGGTTCTTGCAGTTATTGCATATAATCAACCAGTCACAAAATCGTTTGTTGAACAAATTCGTGGTGTTGATTGTAGTGGTGTTATTTCAACACTTTGTCAGAAAAAACTTATTGAGGAAAAGGGCAGACTTGATTTGCCTGGCAGACCATTAGTGTATGGTACTACACCTGATTTTCTCAGATGTTTCTCAATTTCTTCTCTTGATGAGTTACCAGATTTACCTCAAAAAGAGAACGAGATAGATTCTGAAACGGAAAATGTTATTGAAGAAGAAACTATAATTACAGAATAATGTAATTTTATATAGAATAAAGGGAGGTGTTCTTTTGACTTTCTTATATATTTTAATTGGAATTATTGCTTTTTTTATTGTTTTATTAAGTATTAGAATTACAATTAACGCAGAATATTTTGATGAATTTAAATTAAATATATCGTGGTTGTTTTTGAAAATTCAGATATTACCATCTAAAAAGAAATACAAACCTGAAAAAGAGAAGAAACCAAAGAAAGAAAAACCACAAAAAGAACCTTCTCCAAAATCGGAACCTGACCCAGACGAACAACCAGCAGAGAAAAAAGAAAATATCTTTGTTACGTTTTATAATAATCAGGGGTTTGATGGTGTTATTGAACTTATTAACAATGCTGCTTCATCGCTTGGAAAGATGTTTTCTTCATTTAAGAAGCATATTGTTATTCGTGAGTTATATTTATTTATGACTGTAACAGGTGGGTGTGATGCTGCAGAAACAGCTATGGAATACGGCAGAATATGTCAGAAGGTGTTTCCAGCAATGGGATTCATCTGCACAAATCTTCCTGTAAAAAAATATGATGTTGAAATTGAACCTGATTTCCTTGGTGTAAAAAATTCGGCACAATTCGCAACATCAGTACATATAAGACCAATCTTTTTCATAAATGCAGTTATTGTTCTTGTATTCAGATTAGTCTTTAAAGTAGTATTAAAATTCCTCAAAGGAATAAAAAATAAATCAAAAAATCAAAATATAAATGAAGGTGGTGCTTTATGATGAAAGATAAGTCATCAGCAGCAGGAATTCTCGAATCAACAATTGAAAAGGTAAAAGACCTTGTAAATGTTAGTACAATTATTGGTGAACCAATGAAAGTTGATGGTGGAGTAACAATTATTCCTGTTTCTAAAGTTACATATGGCTTTGCTTCAGGTGGCTCTGATTTTCCATCAAAATCTAATAAAGATATTTTTGGTGGCGGCGGTGGTGCCGGTGTTACAATTCTTCCTGTAGCATTCCTTGTAATTGATGCATATGGTAATGTTGATGTTAAGCACATTACAGCATTTGATAATGCAGCTGAACGTATTGTAGGTCTTGTTCCTGAAATGTTTGATAAAGTATCAAACGCAGTTAATAAAGCAAAAATGGACAAGGCTGTAAACTCAGCAATGACAAGTGTTTCTGCTGAAGAAACAGTTGAATAATTTTATATTCTAAATAATAATCAGCGTTGAGAGATTTTATCTCTCAACGGTGATTCTATGTTAATGTACTAATAAAAATTAAAGGTTTTGGGTGTAGTTATGGCAGATAATAAAGTCAGACTTCAGAAATATTTGTCTGAATGTGGTGTTGCATCACGAAGAAAAGCTGAAGATTTGATTGCAGCTGGCAAAGTAAAAGTTAATGGTAAATCGGCATCAATTGGTGATAAAGTTGACCCCAAGCATGACACAGTTGTTGTTGCTGGTAAAAAAGTAAGAAAAAGCAAGAAAAACACTTATATTATGCTTCATAAACCAAGAGGTTTTATTACAACTTTAAGTGATGAAATGGGCAGAAAATGTGTTGCACAGCTTATTGAAGACGTTGGTACAAGAGTTTATCCTGTTGGTAGATTGGATAGAGATTCAGAAGGTCTTCTTTTACTTACTGATGATGGAGAGTTTGCTAATTCATTAACTCATCCTACTCATCATGTTCCAAAGACATATCGTGTTACAATTAGACCGACCATCACTGAAGAACAGATTACTGCTTTAACAACAGGTATTTTAATTGATGGTCGAATGACTATGCCATCTGAAGTTCGTGTGTTAGAGAAAAAAGAAGGCAGAGTTGTAATTGAAATCATAATTTATGAAGGTAGAAATCGACAAATTAGAAAAATGTGTGATGCATTAGGACTTGAGGTTGCAAGACTTAAGCGTACACAAATTGGTTCGGTTAAACTTGGTATGCTTAAACAGGGTGACTGGCGTAATCTTACTGATGAAGAGGTGCATAAACTTATGGTTGCTGCATCTGTTGATAGAAAGAATATAAAATAATGATAATTTATAAACCAATTAATGATATTGATAAAATCAAAGAATTATATGATAATAGTTTAATTGTTGATAAGGGTATATTCGGAGGATATATTGGTTTCGACGAGTATGAAATCTCTGTTGGAACTTGCTTAGTCAGAATTGATGGATATAAGTGTTATTTCCTATTCATTGAATGTGATTTTACTGATAAACTTCTTGTTGAAGGTTTTTTAAGAGCAGGATTAAACTATTGTGCAAATAGAAATGCATATATTTGTTACTGTGAGATTGAAGAAATTTCAGATGTTTTGACACATTTAGGATTTGAATATAATAATGGTGTTTACAGTGGCGACATCCCAACACTTTTAAAGGGTAGTTGCTGTAAATAATTTGGAGTTGAATATATGATTAGAAGCATGACTGGCTATGGTCGTTCACAAGCAGTTGTTGATACGATGAATATAACTGTTGAACTTAAAAGTGTTAATCACAGATACTTTGAGTTTAATTCTCGTGTTCCACGAAATTATGGTTTTCTTGATGAAAAACTTAAGAGTTATATAGGTTCTCGTGTATCAAGAGGTAAGGTTGAATGCTACGTTTCATTAGAAAACCTTGAAGATGATGAAATTGAAATTCTTGTTAATCATTCTCTTGCGAAATCTTATCTTAATGCTTTGAAGGACCTTGCTGAAACTAATGAATTGAATTTGAGAGACGACCTTGCAATGTCTTCTCTTGCTCGATATAATGATGTTTTCACTGTACATAAGAAAGAAGCGGACGAAGAAAAAATTTGGAATGCAGTAAAATCAGTTGCTGAAATTGCTGTTGATAAGTTTATCACAATGCGTGAAACTGAAGGTGCAAAACTTAAAAACGATGTTCTTTCAAGAGCTGACCTTATTCTTGAAAAAGTATCTGTAATTGAAGAACGTTCACCTGAAACAGTTAAAGAGTATAACGATAAATTACTTGCAAGAATTAATGAATTCTTATCAGATGTTCAGGTTGATGAACAAAGAATTCTCACTGAATGTGCTATTTTTGCTGATAAAGTTGCTGTCGCTGAAGAAACTGTAAGACTCAGAAGCCATATTGACCAGTTACGCCAGTTTTTAGAAAGTGACGAAGCTGTTGGTAGAAAGACTGATTTTCTTGTTCAGGAGATGAATCGTGAAGCAAATACAATTGGTTCAAAAGCACAAGATGTAACAATTGCTCGTAATGTTATCGATATAAAAGCTGAAATCGAAAAAATAAGAGAGCAAATTCAAAATATAGAATGAGGTTTAATTATGAAATTGGTCAATGTCGGTTTTGGTAATGCTGTGAATGCTGATAGAGTGGTTGCTGTTATTTCAACAGATTCTGCACCAGCAAAGCGTATTATATCTCAGGCAAAAGAAAAAAATATGCTTATTGATGCAACTCAAGGCAGAAAAACACAAGCAATACTCATAATGGATAGTGACCATGTTGTTTCAACCTATCTTAAGGCAGAAACAATATTAAACCGAAGTGAGATAGAGGGGTCCGGGTATGGCGAATAAAGAGGGTTTGCTTATTCTTTTTTCAGGTCCGTCAGGAGTTGGTAAAGATACAGTTCTTGATGTAGTACTGAATAAGAATAAGGATTTGCAAAAATCAATTTCTCTTACAACGAGAAATATAAGAGAGAATGAAACTGATGGTATAGATTATTATTTCATTTCTGTTCCTGAATTTGAAAGAATGATTGCTGATGGTGAAGTTCTCGAGTATGCTCAATATGGTTCTAATCTTTACGGAACTCCCAAAGGACCTGTTGACAAGTGGTTGAGTGAAGGTAAAAATGTAATTTTAAAAATTGAAGTTCAGGGTGCTGAAAACATAAAGAAACTTTATCCTGATTCAGTTGGAATTTTTTTATTACCACCTTCAATGGAAGTTCTTGAAAACAGACTTCGTTCACGAGGAACTGAAGATGAAGATGATGTAAAAAAACGTCTTGAAATTGCACAAAATGAAATGCGTAAAAGTAAAAATTATGACTACTTTGTAATCAACGAAGATATCGATTGTGCTTCTGATGATGTTCTTGCTATAATCAAAGCAATCGATTTTTCAAATAAAAGAATGAACAATTATATAAGTGAGGTAATAGATAATGTTTAATCCAGATTTAAGAAATGTACTTAAAAATCGTACAAGCCGTTATTCTCTTGTAACTGCAATTGCTAAAAGAGCAAGAGATATTTCTTCTGATGCACAGGAAAATGGAGAAATTCTTAATGAAAAGCCTGTAAGCATTGCGTTAGATGAGATTATTGCAGGAGAATTTAAGGTTGTTGAACCAGAAGAAATACGTAATATATAATTAAAAAAATTAAATAAAATAATATGAGGAGGGCAGAGTATGGAACTTTTAACTGTTGCAAAAGTTGCTGTTGAAAATACAGCATATTCTTTTGATATGTTGTTCGATTATTCTGTCCCTGATTATTTATATGAGGAAGTTTTACCTGGAAAACGTGTTCTTGTTCGGTTTGGTAATTCTTCTAAAACACGAGTTGGAATTGTTTTTTCAGTTCAAAGTAGCATTTCTACTACAAAAAAATTAAAAGATATATCTTCTGTCATAGATGATAAACCTTTATTAACTCGTGAAATGCTTAAAACTGCAAATTTTGTTCGAGATAGATATTTTTGTACTTATTATGATGCTTGTAAACTGTTTTTACCACTAGGACTTTTAATGTCTGTTAATACTTTTTATGCTGTAAATCCTGATTTTAATGGTGCTATCGCAGGAGAAAAAGAAAATGATGTTTATGAATATCTTAATGGTAAACGGTCATTTATTAAAAGCGAAAAAATAATTTCGGAGTGTAAAATAAAAAAGAATATTTCAGTTCTTGATAAAATGGTAGAGTCAGGCATTCTTTTAAGAAATATTGACACACAGAGACGAGTAAATGACGCGACTATTAAAATGGTACAGTTAAAGATTAATCCGGAAACTGAACTGGAATTGATTGAAAGTCTGACTAAAAAACAGAAAGAAATTGTCAATGTTTTGGCTGATGTTGGTGTTGCTTCTGTTAAAGAATTGTGTTATTTTACAGGATTTTCTGTTGCAGTTATAACTGCATTAGAGAATAAAGGTGTAGTTGAATTATATGATGATGAGGCTTTCAGAGCTCCATATGAAAATTATGATTCAGGTGAAACGAAAGAAATTTTTCTTTCAAATGAACAGAATGAGGCTTTTAATGGTCTTTTATCCTTATATATGGATGATTCACCTAAAGGTGCTTTACTGTTTGGTGTTACAGGTAGTGGTAAGACGCAAATTTATCTTAAGCTTATCGATGAAGCATTGAAGACAGATAAAGGAATTGTTGTTATGATTCCAGAAATATCTTTAACTCCTCAAATGCTATCTCTTTTTTATAACAGATATGGTGATAAGGTAGCCGTTTTTCATAGTTCTCTTTCTATGGGTCAACGTCTTGATGAGTGGAAGAGAATAAAACAGGGAGATGCAAAAATTGCAATAGGTACTCGTTCAGCAATTTTTGCTCCTTTTGATAAACTAGGACTTGTTATTATTGATGAAGAACAAGAACACACTTATAAATCTGAAATGTCACCACGATATCATGCAAGAGAGGTTGCTCAATATAGAATTGGTTGTAATAATGGACTTCTTGTTCTTGCATCTGCGACCCCATCTATTGATACATATACAAAAGCTCAATGTGGTGTATATTCTCTTTTCAAATTAAAAGAAAGATATGGTAATGCTATATTGCCTGATGTACAGACTATAGATACAACATATCAAAGTGATATGGTTCTTGAAAATATCAGTAATCATTTGGCTGATGAAATAAGAGAAAATTTTAATAATAGGAAACAAACAATTCTTCTTTTAAACAGACGAGGGTACAACACATATGCATCTTGTACAGAATGTGGTACGGTTGCTACGTGTCCTAACTGTAGTATTTCACTTACATATCATATTAAAAATAATCGTTTGATGTGTCATTATTGTGGCTATTCTGTACCTTATTCAACCAAATGCAGTAATTGTAATAATGATTCAGTTAATTTTAAAGGTATGGGTACACAAAAACTTGAGGAAGAATTAAAACTTATAGTTCCTAATGCCAAAATTTTAAGAATGGATACTGATACAACTAGTTCACGATATTCATACGAAAAATATTTTAAAAGCTTTGAAAATGGTGAATACGATATAATGGTCGGTACACAGATGGTTGCAAAAGGATTAAATTTTCCTGATGTTACTCTTGTCGGTGTTTTGAGTGTTGACCAGATGCTTAACAATGATGATTATAAAAGTGGTGAAAGAGCTTTTGATTTAATTACTCAGGTTGTTGGTCGTAGTGGTCGAGGTAATCATCCTGGAAAAGCATATATACAAACAGCATTTCCTGATAGTGAAGTTGTTTTAATGGCAAAAAATCAAGACTATGAGTCTTTTTATAATGTTGAAATTCCTATACGAAAAGTTATGGTTTATCCTCCTTTTTGCGATTTGTGTATTATTGGTTTTTCATCAGAAAAAGAATTCTCTGTTAACAAAGCAGCTTTAGACTTTCTTGAAATGTTGAAGAAAATTCATTCAGAAAAATATTCTGAAATTAAGATTATTGTTTTAGGTCCAGTTACTCCACGAATAGCAAAAATTGGTGGTAAGTATCGTGGTAGAATTATTATAAAATGTAAAAATGATAGAAAATTTAGGGATATGATTAGCGAACTTTTAAAAGAATTTGCAAAAAATAAGAAAGATAATGTAAATGTTTTTGCTGATATTAATCCTGAGAGTATAATTTAAGGAGATTAAAATGGCTATTAGAAATATAAGAGTTGATGAAGACCCTATTTTAAGAAAAAAGAGTAGAGTCGTTGAAAGTTTCGATGAACGTTTATGGCAACTTCTTGATGATATGAAAGATACAATGTATCAGGCAGAGGGTGTAGGTTTAGCTGCTGTTCAGGTTGGAATTCTTAAAAGAGTTGTTGTAATTGATGTTGGTGATGGATTGATGGAACTTATTAATCCTGAAATAATTGAAAAAGATGGTGTTCAGTGTAGTGCAGAAGGATGTTTATCTTTACCTGGAAAACAAGGTACAACAACAAGACCAATGACTGTTAAGGTTAAGGCTCAGAACAGAAATGGTAATTGGTGTGTATACAAGGGTAGTGAATTAAAAGCAAAAGCGTTCTGTCATGAAATTGACCATCTTGATGGTGTATTGTATATTGATAATCTTGCATCACAAGAAGAAATAAATAAATATTGTAAGGAATAAATTTATGAGAATTATATTTATGGGAACACCTGACTTTGCTGTTCCATGTCTTAAAGCTTTAGTTGAAAGTGAAAATGAGGTTGTAGGTGTATTTACTCAACCTGATAAACCAAAGGGTAGAGGATATGAGTTAACACCTCCGCCAGTTAAAGTCTGTGCTGCTGAAAATAATATAAATGTTTTTCAACCAAATTCAATGCGAGATGGTACAGCACTTGACATTATCAACTCTCTTAATGCCGATTTGATTGTTGTAGTTGCTTTTGGAAAGATTTTACCTAAAGAAATTCTTGAAAGTGTTAAGTATGGTTGTATAAATATTCACGCATCATTACTTCCAAAACTTCGTGGTGCTGCTCCAATTCAATGGAGTATTTTGAATGGTGATACAGTAACAGGAATTACTGCTCAACAAATGGATATTGGAATTGATACAGGGGATATTCTTATGACTAAAACATTTGATATTCCTGAAAATATGAATGCAGGTGAACTTTTTGACACATTATCAGATATGGGTGCAGAAGTTTTGATTGAAACAATCAATTTAGTTAAAAATAATGCTTTGAATCCTGTAAAGCAAGATGAATCTCAATCATCATATGCTTCAATGCTTTCAAAAGACTTATGTCCCGTTGATTTTTCTAAATCAGCATTAGAAGTTCATAATCAAATCCGTGGTCTTTATCCTTGGCCTGTTGCAACAACAAAAATTGACGGAAAAACATATAAAATCCATAAATCACAGAAATTAACTGAAAAATTCTCAGGAAATCCAGGAGAAATTGTCGATAATAATAACAGGATTGTTTGTATGTGCGGTGATGGTAATTGTATTGAAATTCTTGAAATTCAGGCTGAAGGAAAACGAAAAATGGACTCAGCAAGTTTTCTTAGAGGTCATAAAATCGAGAAGGGTACTATTATAGGAGAATAACTATGAATGGATATTTTTCATATCATTATATTTCAAATTATTATTATATAATTCTTGTTTTACCAATGGTCATTTTATCGATGATTGCATCTGCTAAGGTAAACTCATCATTTAAAAAGTATTCACAAGTAATGTCTAGTCGAAGAATTACAGGAGCACAGGCTGCTTTTGAAATTTTAAGATATTATGGAATTACAAATGTACAGATAGAAAGAGTTTCAGGAAATCTTACAGACCATTTTGATCCTAAAGCAAATGTTATAAGATTATCTGATAAAGTTTATAATTCAACATCTGTTGCTGCAATTGGAGTCGCTTGTCACGAAGCAGGTCATGCAGCACAATATGCTGAAAATTATTCTGCAATAAAAATCAGGAATACTATTTTACCATTAGCAAATATAGGTTCAAAAGCAGGTATTCCTCTTGCAGTTCTTGGTTTATTTCTTAGTTTTGAACCATTGGCATTAGCGGGTATTATTTTCTTTTCATTTGCAGTTCTTTTTCAACTTGTTACATTACCTGTTGAATTCAATGCAAGTAAGAGAGCTTTAAATGTAATCAGTGATATTGACATTCTTAGTGATGAAGAAAAGAAGGGTGCAAAAAATGTGCTTTCTGCAGCTGCCATGACTTATGTTGCTGCACTTGCAGTTAGTGTTGCTAACTTATTAAGATTAATTTTATCTATGAACAGAAGAAGAGATTGATTTATGGATGATAGATTATTAGCTTATAAAATTTTAAGTAAAATTGAACATGATAAGGCATATTCGAACATTGCACTTGATTCTATTTTAAATAAATATGAAGCGACATCATCAGCGTTTGTTTGTGCTTTGGTATATGGAGTTTTGGAACGCAAAATCACCCTCGATTATTATCTTTCTAAGGTTTTGACTCAACCAATAAAAAAGCTTAATCCGCAAGTTCTTACAATTTTAAGAATGGGTGTTTATCAGCTTCAATATATGGACAAGGTGCCTGTTTCTGCTGCAGTTAATGAGAGTGTTAAACTGTCCAGAAAAGTTAAATGTGCCTTTGCATCAGGTCTTATTAATTCGGTTTTAAGAAAAATATCATCAGCAGATATTTTGTTACCTGAAACAGATAATATAATATATGATTTAAGTATTAAATACTCTTGTCCTGAAAATCTTGTATCACAATTTATTGAGGATTATGGCGTTACATATACAGAAAATATATTGAGTTCTTCTGTAGGGACTGTTCCAACTTATATAAGGGTTAATACTCTTAAAATTACACCAGAAGAATTATGCAAGAAATTATTTGAAGAAGAAATTGTTGCTGAAATCTGTGAATCTAATAATTTTGCATTGGAAATTTTATTAGGTAAGTCTATTTTTAAATCAAGATGTTATAAAAAAGGATATTTTCATGCTCAGGATTTAGCTTCTCAGCAGTCTATGGATACCTTTGCCCCAAAAAAAGGTGATGTAGTATTTGATATGTGTGCCGCTCCTGGTGGAAAATCATTTACAATGGCTGAAATAATGGAAAATCAAGGTGCAATTTATTCCTTTGATTTATATGACCACAAGATTAAATTACTTAATGATGGTGCAGAAAGACTTGGAATAAATATTATTAACGCATGTATTGGAGATGCATCTGTTTATAATCCTGATTTGCCAAAGGCAGATAAGATTTTGTGTGATGTTCCTTGTGCAGGTCTTGGTGTAATTAGAAGAAAGCCTGAGATAAAGTATAAGGACTTTGACTTTGTTGACAAATTATGTGAATTGCAATATAATATTTTAAATAATGCTGCCTTATATCTTAAGGATAAAGGTGTAATTATGTACTCTACTTGTTCGTTGAGTAAAAAAGAAAACCAGGATGTTTGCGAAAGATTTTTAAACGAACATAAAGACTTTAAAAATGGTGGTATGGTTACAGTTGAACCAAGTGCAATCTCCGATGGTTTCTTTTATGCAAAATTGATTAAGGAATAAATTAAATGGTAAAAGACATTCGTTCATTGAGTTATGATGAGCTTTCAAATGAAATATTAAATCTTGGATTTCCTAAATTCAGGATTAACCAGATTTTTTCATGGGTGCATGAAAAATGTGTATCTTCATTTGATGAAATGACAAATATTTCTAAAGATATGCGTCAAAAATTAAGCGAGACATTTTACTTTAATAATCTTTTAATAAATACAAAACTAGTTTCTAAAATTGACGAAACGGTTAAGTATTTATTTACTCTTTCTGATGGTGAGTATGTTGAAAGTGTTGTAATGAAATATAAATATGGCTATTCAATTTGCATTTCAACTCAGGTTGGTTGTAAAATGGGATGCAGTTTTTGTGCATCTGCAATTGGTGGTTTTGTTCGTCAACTTTCAACAGGTGAGATGTTATCTGAAATTTATACTGCTCAAAAAGATTTGAATATAAAGATTAATCATCTTGTACTTATGGGTACAGGTGAGCCTTTTGATAACTATGATAATGTTTTAAAAATGCTTAATCTCATTACTCATGAAAAAGGTCAGAATATGAGTATGCGACATATTTCTTTATCAACTTGTGGTGTTGTGCCTAAAATTTATGAATTGGCTGATGAAAAACTTGGATTAACTTTGTCGGTTTCATTACATGCACCGAACAACAATATCAGAAATTCATCAATGCCAATCAACAAAAAATATGATATTGATGAACTTCTTAAAGCTTGTAAGTATTATGCTGATACAACAGGACGAAGAATTTCATTTGAATATGCAATGATAAAAGGAATTAATGATAGTGATGAGTGTGCTTTGGAACTTTCAAAAAGATTGAGAGGTATTCTCTGTCACGTTAATTTAATTCCTGTTAATAATGTAAGAGAAACAAGTTATATTAAAAGTTCTGTTGAAAGACAGAAAAAGTTTATTGATATTTTGGCTTCAAGAGGAATTACAGCAACTGTAAGAAGAACTCTCGGTAGTGATATAAATGCTTCTTGTGGTCAGCTTAGAGCATCTAAAAGAAAAGAAGGTGAGCATGTTGAAAATCGTTGCTAAAACAGATATAGGTCTTGTGCGAACATCCAATCAGGATTCATATGCAGCAGGTGAATTGCCTGGTTCTGTTGCTTGGGCAGTTGTATGTGATGGAATGGGTGGTGCAGCAGGTGGAAATTATGCAAGTTCTATGGCTGTTAAACTTATTTCAGAAAGAATATCAGCATCATATCGTCAGGGTATGAGTGATATTTCAATAAAAAATATGCTCACATCTGCAATAATTGCTGCTAACATAAGTGTTTATGAAAAAGGTCAGTCGGATTCTAATTTGACAGGTATGGGAACAACAGTTGTTGTTGCAATGATTGTTGGGGAGTCAGTTTATGTTGCTCATGTTGGAGATTCAAGAGCTTATATCTTATCTAATGGAAAACTTAATCAATTAACCAAGGACCATTCTTTTGTACAAGAAATGGTTGATAGTGGGAAACTTACTCCTGATGAAGCAAATGATGACCCAAGAAAAAACTATATAACACGTGCTCTTGGTGTTAATTCGGATGTCCGTATTGATTTTTGTCAAGAATTTTTGTCTGGAAATGAGATTCTGATTTTATGTACTGATGGATTAACAAATTATGTTAAACCTGAAGAAGTATATGAACTAACTGCTGATGGCAAATTCTATGAATTTGCCGAAAGACTCGTTAACCGAGCTAATAACAATGGCGGTGGAGATAATGTCACTGTTGTAACATTATCATACTGATTTGTATGAAAGGAGATTATCAAATGGATAACTTTTGTGGAAAGCGCCTTGATGGAAGATATGAAATAAAAGAAATTATCGGCGTTGGTGGAATGGCCGTTGTATATAAAGCTTACGATAATATTGATGATAGAATTGTTGCAATTAAAATCTTGAAAGATGAGTATCTTTCTAATGAGGAATTTAAAAGAAGATTTAAAAATGAATCAAAGGCAATTGCTGTTCTTTCTCATCCAAATATTGTAAGAGTTTATAATGTTAGTTTTGGTGATAGAATTCAATATATTGTTATGGAATATGTTGATGGAATTACATTAAAAGAATATATTGAACAGCAAGGTGTTATTAATTGGAAAGAAACAGTGCACTTTATGGGTCAGATTTTGGCTGCTCTTCAGCATGCTCATGATAAAGGTATTGTTCATCAGGATATCAAACCACAGAATATTTTGCTTCTTCAGGACGGTACTATTAAAGTTACAGATTTTGGTATTGCAAGATTCAGTCGTGTCGATTCAAATACCACATCAGATAAAGCAATAGGTTCTGTTCATTATATTAGTCCTGAACAGGCTCGTGGTGAGGTAACAGACGAAAAAGCAGATATCTATTCTGTAGGTGTTGTTATGTATGAAATGCTTACAGGTCAGTTACCATTTCAATCAGATAGTGCTGTTTCTGTTGCTATAATGCAACTTCAACAAGAAGCAAAAAGGCCTCGTGAGATTATTTCTACAATTCCAATGGGTCTTGAGCAGATTACAATGCGTGCAATGCAAAAAACTCCTAATAGTCGTTATGGTTCTGCAGCAGAAATGCTTATGGATATAAATGACTTTAAGAGAAACCCATCAATCAAATTTGATTATTCATATTTTGTTGACCAAGAACCTACAAAGTATATTAGAACGAATAATCTTTCTAGTAGAGAGCCACGTATTTCAAATGATAATAATGTTGTAGTTGCTGAACAGAGTTCAATGAATAAAACAACTGCTGTTATGATGGGTGCTATTGCTGGTTTTGTTGTTCTTGCATTAGTTATTGGTGCTATTTTGTTCGGTATCAAAAATCAAAAAGTAGATGTTCCTAATTTCACAGGGTTTAATTATTATACTCAGATTGAAAACGAAAAGAAATATACTGATATTTTCACTTTTGAGATTGAAATGATAGAAAATTCCACTTTAGATGATGGTACAGTTATTTCTCAGGACCCTATTTCAAGCACAAAAGTTGATAAAGGTTCCACAATAACATTGACTATTGCACAAAAAAACAGTATTCTCATTGATACATCAATTATTGGTATGACAGAAGAAAAAGCAAAGTCATTTTTAAACCAAAGAGGAATTATATCAACTGTTATTTCAGAGTATTCTGAAACAGTTACGCCGGGTTGTGTTATTAAAACATCACCGGAAATTGGTTCGACTGTTAAAATTGGTACTGAAGTGACGCTTTATATTGCAACTGATACTAAAGAAACTGTAAAAATGCCTGATAT
>JAZLAH010000063.1:0-19549 GCA_045613065.1 Candidatus Fimenecus sp. | reverse complement strand
AATAAACTTCATTGAAAGGAATGCAATAAGTGAGCCTACAGCAAGTACTATAAAGTACAAGGTTTTGACCTTATCGCCAAATCCATCGGCCTGTACGGCAGCCTCACCCTCTACAAAGCCAATAGCCACAAGACCCATTGAAACTACAGCCTGACCAATACCCTGAGCAAGCTTACGGAAGAATGAATAAAGAGCATAAAGTGAGCCTTCTTCACTCTTACCTGTCTTTCTGTAGCTAACTTCGATACAGTCAGCAACAATAGCCCATACAGAAATCTGGAATACTGCATTACCAACATTAAGACCCATAAGACAAACAATATAAAGGAGCATACCTGTTGAATCAGCTGTCATAGGTACAAACATTGAAATAAGACCTGACACAGCACCGATAAGCATACATGTTACAATAACACTCTTCTTACCGAATTTTGATGTAAGCTTTCCTAAAAGAGCCATAAACACAATCATTGGTGCATAAGAACCAATCATTGCAACGCCAACTTTACTTGTATCCTGGAAGAAATACTGGAAAACCATATTATTAAGTGCCATTGTTGAGTTGAAAAGAGCAACAGAAGCAACTGTAGCGATAGTTGCACCTACCATAGCTCTGTTTGTAAAGAACGATTTAAATGCAGAGAAAAGTGCAGTCATACCTGTTGTGTTCTGACCAACATCTTCACGCTGTACTCTTTCTTTAACAAGCTTTGTTGTTCCCCAAAGCGTTGCAAAAGCCACAATTGACATTACAAGAGCAACTGGAAGAAGTGTTTCACCCTTAAGGATTTCTTCTTCAATACCTGTTACAGGATTTTTAACCTTGTTATAAACAATACCTGGAAGAATAATCATGATTACGATTGCTGGTAAAGCTGCACCAACGCTACGGAATGTTGAAAGAGAAACTCTTTCCTGAGGGTCACTTGTAATAACACTATGAAGTGAACCATAAGGCACATTAACCATAGTATATGCAATTGACCATAAGCAGTAAGCAATAAACCACCAAGCATATTTTCCTGCATAAGGAAGTGATGTAATTGGTGCAAACAACATTACATTAAAAATAACAAGAATTAAACCACCTGCAAGAATCCAAGGCATATACTTACTCTTTTTGCCGATTCTCTTTGTATCAACAAGGTTACCGATAACAACGTCATTGATTGCGTCAAAAACTTTTGAAATGATAATAATTACAGCATAGTCCGCTGCCTTGATACCTATGTACTGTAAATAGAAAAGCTGCATGAATGTTGAAACAAGCTGAAATGAAAAGCCACAGCCCATATCACCCATTGCATAGCCTAACTTGTCCATCCATCCGAACGGCCTGATTTTTGTTTTTTCCATTTTTCTCACTCTTTTCTGAAAATATTATAAATCTATTATACTAAACGTATTCGAGTTTTGCAACTGTTAAAATTTTGACAAATAAGAGTTTATCAAACAAAAAGCACCTCAACTGAGGTGCTTTCATTAATTATATCAACTTTATTCAGCCTTTGCTTCCACTTCGTGCTTTTTACGAAGACTTTCGTAAATAGGTTCCATCTTTTCTTTAGTAAGAGGATATCCGAACTGGAAGATAAGCCAAACACTTGTGTAAACAATAGCAGGAATTACCGTACAAATAAACATAATCTTTTTACTTGTATCGTTTTCAGCGATGAAACCGTTACCTGCAGTAAGGCTGTCATATTTTGCCCACTGAAGAAGGAAAAGTCCACCTGCGTCAGCAATAGCCTGACCGAACTGACGACCGAATGTGTATGCAGAATAAACTGCACTTTCATTTCTAATACCTGTTGTATATTCCTGATAGTCGATAACGTCCATAACAACTGCCCAACAAGTAAGACTTACAAATGTGTAACCGAAACCGATAAGGAGTAAGCAAAGCATATAAAGCCATGCTGGATAAATTCCCTGACTTGGGTTAATCCAACGAATAAATTCTTCATTATTTGCAGTAACAAAAAGGAAAATTGATGTTGCAGCAGAAATGATTGACATTCTTCCGCAGAGTTCTTTTTTACCGAATTTTGCTGCAAGTTTTGGTGTAAAGAGAATCAATACAGCCATTGGAAGATATGTACAAATTGTACCTATAATGCTAAGTCCTGTATTTGTAAAGTAGTTCTTGTAAAGATAAGCATTGAAAGAACCAAACTGAAGCTGACCGCTGATAAGAACACCAGAAAGAGTAAGCATAACGAATGGTTTTGACTTGAAAAGCCCCTTATATACACCCTTCAAATCAACATTTTCATCGTCAACAGCAGGAACTCTTTCTTTAACCATCTTATGACCAACAAGATAAGTGATGATTGAGAAAGCACCCATAAGAAGAGCATACAAGAACATTCTGCTACCGTCTGCAACTTCAATTTCAAGACCTGTCTGTTCGTCGATTTTACCACTGCCAACATAAATAACCATAGGAGCGATAAGAAGAACAACTGCACCACCAACGCCACTACCAACTGAACGAGCAGTTGAAAGAAGTGTTCTACCCTTAGGGTCGTCGGTAATAACTGATGCCAATGAACCAAAAGGAATGTTCATTGCTGTGTACATTGTACAATATACTAAGTACAATACAATAGCAAGAACAAAAAGAATCATTGGATTGCTTGCCAATGTTGGATTATAGAAAAATGAATTCGGGTCACCGAATGGGATAAAGCAAAGAACAGTTGAAATGCCTAAAGGCACAGCAACAAGACGTAAATACTGACGATACTTACCATCTTTTCCTGCTTTTCTTTTGGAAACAACTGCACCCCAGAGAGGGTCATTGATTACGTCCCAAAGACGAGTGATGATAAACATATATCCCACAAGTTTTGGTGCTATCTTAAGAACGTCTGTCATAAAAACTTTCAGATAGCTTGTTATGTATGTAAGGTTAAACATATTACCGGCTTCAGCTATAGTATAACCAGCAATGTCTTTGAAGCCTATTCGATTAGGATGATTGTTAACCTCTTTAGGTTGTTTTTCTTTTTTTGCCATAAAGGTCTTCTCCCCTTTCAATTTACTAAAGAGCATAATAACACTTTTCTCATTATTTTTCAATAGGGAAAAAGAGAGTATTCACTTTTATTGACATTAGATTTTTATAGTATTATAATTATTAAACCATTTTAATTATTAGTTGAGGTAAAAATATGTCTGTTTTAAAATGTCAGATGTGTGGTGGCACACTGGAAATAGAAGATAATGGCGGTTTTGCTGTTTGTGCTTATTGTGGTACTCGTCAGGCACTCCCTGACAGTGGTGATGTTTCTTCCGATTCAGCAAAAGCAAATGCTCTTCGTATAGAAAATGAAAGAAGAAAAACTGAAGAAGCAAAAGCACAGGCTGAACAAAATCGACTTAAAGCCGAACAAAAGCGTCTTGAAGCGGAAAGAATGGCTGAAAAAAATCGCATTGAAAAAGCAAAACACTCAAAGGAAAAGCGTAGCAAGGCTCTTAAAATTCTCGTTATTCTTCTTGTTATTATTGGTTTAGGTGCTCTTACCATTACCGTAATTATTCCATCAATAAAATACAATAACGCAGTTAAGGCTGTTGAAGAAAAGAATTATGAAGATGCTTACATAACATTCAAATCTTTATACACTTTTAAAGATAGTCAGGAACAAGCAAAAGAACTTATCAAAGCTTATCCTCAGGTTGCACAGATTGGTGACATTGTCTATTTTGGTAATTATGAACAAGACAACAGAACTGCCAATGGTAAAGAGGAAATCGAGTGGCGTGTGCTTGAAAAGGATGCAGATGGAAATATGCTCCTTGTAAGCCGTTTTGCTCTTGATTGTCGTCGTTATCACGATTCTGTCAAGCAAGTAACTTGGGAAGAATGTGACCTTCGTCAATGGCTTAATAACGATTTCTATTCAACAGCATTTTCAAACACAGAAAAGAAAAAAATTAAGACAACAACTGTTGAAAACAGAGATAATGCTGACTACTACACATCAGGTGGCAACGACACAAAAGATAAAGTTTTCCTTTTATCAATTGACGAGGCAAAAACATATCTCCCATCAACTGTTGACAGAGTTTGTCTTGCAACACATTATGCTGAATCACAGGGTTCACAACTTGAAGGTATTACAAAAACTTGTCGTTGGTGGCTCCGTTCACCAGGTTCAACTCTCTATTCAGCATCATACGTGAAGATTGATGGGTTTATTCTTCAGTTAGGTGCTCCTGTATCTCTTGAAAAACTTTCTATTCGTCCTGCAATGTGGGTTAAATTCTAATCTCCCTCATTTAATTGAATTTTTATTACAGCCACGGTGATATCGTCACTGTGGCTTTTGTTTTTAGTCTTTGCAATGGCACACAGTTTTTCAGGTAAATCATAGGAAAAACCTTTCTCTGTCACATATTTTTTTATTTCCTCAAGACTGTTATCAACAGCACCGTCAGACATCATAATCACAACATCACCATTTTTGAGTCCGCCTTTTATTGTGGCAAATTCTGCTTGCCTTAAAATTCCTATTGGCATAGCAGATTTCTTGATTTCACTGACCTTACCTTTTCTGTACAACAATGACGTTGTTGCTCCTGCTTTATAAATAACAGCTTGTCCGTTATACAAATTCACTTTTAATATATCTAGAGTTGCAAGAGATTCCTCATAACTTTTCACAAGCATTGCCGAATTTACAAGTCGTAATGCACAAGGAAATGAAAAACCTGAAATAATCAATCGTGAAAAAAGTGATGATGCCATTGCTCCGTCAACTGCTGCCCGTTCACCTGTTCCCATACCATCACTAAGAACTGCAATAAAATTACCTTTTCCGTCAAAGAATGAGTCAAAACAATCTCCACAGACTGCCTCCTCATTTCCTGACAACTGATAATAAATACATTCTGCAGAAAGTGGTGTCTGTTCCCAAAAAAGCATCATTTTTTCACTTTCACCGCTAATAACAGCAGGAAACGGAAACTTCTTTTCAGTTGATTTTATAATGCAATCACGAATTTCTCCTGTTGATGCTTTACAATCATTTTCCACACTCATGTTAATAACCATATTCATATTTTCATCTTCATAGCAATTCACAAAAGCGTGAACTCCAATATCATCAAGGCTATTTTTCAATGCAAGTGATTTGCTTGCAAGAGGTTTTGCACCACTTTCAAAATTTATAAGTAAATCGTCAAGCATTTCACCTACTGTATCAAACTGGTCAGCAGTAATTTTTCGCATTTCATTGATTCTCCCTTCTGCTCCCAGATGTGCTGAATACAACACATAATTTTTATTAAAACTATCACAAAGCGACATTATCCTTATGCATTTACTCTGTAACGACATTGGTGTTACTGACGGAGTTACACTACCTGTTTTCCTGATAGTTTCAAGAACTTCATCAAATTCTCCCAAAGTAGCAGGAAGCATATTTCTCCAACACCTGTTGTAACTTGCACATTTTTCACAAACATTATCCCTCACACGAAGATAAACAGCAGTTGTGTCAGGTGCACTTTTTTCCTTTAATGCCTGTGTCACTTTTGAAACTGTTTCCGACATATCACCTACTGCGTCACGAATAGATTTAAGTTGTGCAATAATCATATTTCTAAATTCTCTGCCATCTCCAGAATAAGAAAGGAAAGACAATTTCAGTTTTAACTGAAAAATCAACTTATCTGGTGTAAGCACAAAAAATACAGATGCAAGCGCCGTTTCAATCAAAGGTTCAAATTTTTCAGGACCATCTCCAAGAAACACATATAACGCTCCGTATGAGAATATGTAGGCACAAGCACAAAGTACTCTGCCTGAATATGAGAAAATTCCCGAAAAAAGTCCTGCTCCTGCATAACAAAAAACTGTCGGAATACTATTTCCCGTCATTGTAAAACCAAGAGATGCTCCTGTGCCGATTACTGCACCACCTGATTCCTTGAACAGATAAGCAGAAATCATAATTATATATGAACAAGCTACTCCCGATGGAGTAACACCTAAAAGTGAAATCTTTGAAACACAAAGAATTAGTGCAAGTGCCGACACAACAAGTGAAATCACTTCTTTTGATGTAATTCTCTCATTTTCACCGATTTTTTTCGTCGTCTTTACGCTCACCGAGAAAAAATATGCTGCACCAAAAGAAATTACCGCCTCTGCAGCCCGCATAAGAACAGACCTTATACCAAAAGGTTCCGTTGCCATTACAACAATTCCAGTTGAGATTGTTGCAAACAAAGATATGATTGCAGGAATATATGTCTTTTTCTGCAAGTTTGGAAATGTATTCACATAAACCTTTAGAATATATACAAGGATTAATGCCATAACATAACGAAAAGCATGGATATAATCATTCGATACGATATACCCTGCCATTGCACCAAAGCAAGAAAACAAAGTGTTTTTTCTGTGGACACCACTTGAAAATGCAATTCCCAAAGGTGAAAAATACTCCTCAGATGAAGCAGATGCCGTTAAAAAGCCTATGCCAAAATAAAGCACTTGCATTATTGCCGACTTACTTAACTCCGATAATTCTATTCTTCCCTCATTAATCTCGTTACCAAATTCACTGTTTGTCATTTTTCTCACCTGCCTTTCTTTTGATTATATGCTTGTACATATAAAATTTTTGACGCAAACAGTCCGAAAATATAGGTTTTTTTCTTTACTTTTTCTCTAATAAAATTGTTTTATGTAATATCCTGACAAATTTTAAAAATATCCTTTTAAAAACTATATTTTTATGATAAAATAGATAAAGAAATGAGGCGAAATTATGGCACAAATACTTACAGTTTTATCAGGCAAAGGTGGTGTGGGAAAATCCACGCTCAGCGTCAATATCGCTCTGTCATTGAGTCAGAAAGGCAAACGTGTATTGCTCATAGATGGAGACATTTCTTTACGTAGTCTTGATATGCTTTTAGGACTTGACGGAATGGTTCTCTATGATTGGTCCGATGTTTTGGCAGAACGTTGTGATGTAGACAAAGCTCGTCTTTTCTTTGATGATAATCTTCAGCTTTTACCTGCACCTTTAGAATATCCAGAAAACCTGAATACAAAAACATTCAAAACTCTTATATCACAGTATTCAAATAATTATGATTACGTTATTATCGACAGTCCTGCAGGTATCGGTGAACTGCCATTAATTTACGCAGAATGTGCCCACAACTGTATCGTCGTTGCAACTCCTGACAATGTAAGTGCTAGAAGTGCTTATATAGCAGGTGCAGAACTGGTGAAAGCAGGAATTGATGACAACAAAATCTTCCTAATTATCAATCGTTTCGACTCTTTCGCAGTAGTTATGGGTAAATATCTCAATGTGGATGAGATTATCAATATTACATATCTTAAACTTTTAGGTGTTGTCCCTGAAGAAAAGCGAATAATGTATGCTTCCGTTAAAGATATGGAGCTTCCAAAATCCTGTAAAGCAAAGAATTGCTTTAACAATATTGCAGGAAGAATTATGGGAAAAGAAATCCCACTAAATTTGTAAAAAAATATTGAAAAGACATTAATTTTTTGTTATTATAAGTATGTATGGCTCGTATTTTTGAGTCAGGCATAATCAATTTGGCAATTTTTTGAAGAAAGAGGGTTTGGGTATGAATATAGCACTTATGGCACATGACTCTAAAAAGGAACTTATGACGCAGTTTTGTATCGCTTATTGCGGTGTGCTTTCTCACCACAAACTTTGTGCGACAGGAACAACAGGTAAAATGGTTTCAGAAGCAACAGGACTTCCTATTGTACAATTTTTAAGCGGTTCTCAGGGTGGAGACCAGCAGATTAGTTCACGAATCGCTTGTAACGAAATCGACTTGCTTTTAATGTTCCGTGACCCTCTTAATCCAAAGCCTCACGAACCAAAGGACCACACATTACTTCGTCTTTGTGATGTCCACAATGTACCGGTTGCAACAAATATCGCAACTGCTGAGGCTCTTATCCACGCACTTGAACGTGGTGACCTTGACTGGAGAGACATTGTCAATCCAAAAAATAAATAAAACACAACGCCTCCCTGAAATAATGGGAGGCAAAAACATATTATTAAGGAAGAAAATTATGGCATTGATTACAAACGCTATTAAGGGAACACAGGATACACTCCCTAAAGAAAGTTACAAAATTCAATATGTGGAATCTGCAGTAAGAGAAACAGCAGAAAACTTTGGTTTCCACGAAATGCGTACACCTGTTTTTGAACACACTGAACTTTTTCAGCGTGGTGTTGGTGAAACTACCGACGTTGTTCAGAAAGAAATGTACACATTTGAGGACAAAGGTGGTCGTTCAATCACACTTCGTCCTGAGGGTACTGCCGGTGCAGTAAGAGCATTCCTTGAACACGGTCTTTTCAACGAGGGACTTCCACAGAAAATTTACTATCTCACATCTTGTTACAGATACGAAAAGCCTCAGGCTGGTCGTCTTCGTGAATTCCACCAGTTTGGTGTTGAATGTTTTGGTGCAGGTGCTCCAAGTGCCGATGCAGAGGTTATATCTCTTGCAAACGAAGTATTCAATTACCTTGGAATCAACAATCTTGCTCTTGAAATCAACTCAATCGGTTGTCCTGAATGCAGAAAGCATTATCATAAGGCACTTAAGGAATATTTTGAACAGTACAAGGGTGACCTTTGCGAAACTTGTTTAGGTCGTCTTGACAGAAATCCAATGAGAATTCTTGACTGTAAAAGTCCTGTTTGTAGTGGTATTGCAGAAAAAACTCCTACTGTTATCGAATTCCTTTGTGACGATTGCAGAAATCACTTTGAAAGTGTTAAGAAATACCTTGATGCTATGAATATTGAATATACAGTAAATCCGCAGATTGTTCGTGGACTTGATTATTACACAAGAACTGTTTTCGAATTTGTATCAAAGGAAATCGGTGCACAGGGAACTGTTTGTGGTGGTGGACGTTATGACGGTCTTATCGCAGAAATGGGAGGCAGTCCTCTTCCTGCTTGTGGCTTTGGTTTAGGTCTCGAAAGACTTTTACTTCTTATGGAAGCACAGAAAACTCCATTCCCAGAACCAAAGAAATGTGACCTTTACATTGTAAGTATGGGTGAAAATGCAAATGTTAAAGCAGCAGAAATTGCAACTGAACTTCGTAACGAAGGTATGTGCGTTCAGTTTGATACAGTTGGTCGTGGCTTAAAACCACAGATGAAATATGCTAACAAAATCGGTGCTTTATATACACTTGTTTTAGGTGACAGTGAACTTGAAACGGGAAATATCAAACTTAAAAATATGGAAACAGGAAATGAAACAGAAATGACACTTTCTGAATTTTCTGAAAATTTCCAATCAGTTGTTATAAAAGATGCTATGTCAGGATTTGAATCTCTCGGTGTTGAGGGAATTGACTTAGCAAGTCTTATGGGAGGCACAAACTAATGGATAGAATGAACGGATTAAAAAGAACTGCCTACTGTGGCACTCTTAATGCTGACTTTGTTGGCAAAGAAGTTACAGTTGCAGGTTGGGTACAGCGTCGTCGTGACCTTGGTGCACTTATTTTCATCGACCTTCGTGACAGAACAGGCGTTGTTCAGTTGGCTTTTCACGATAATACAGACAGAACTATTTTTGATAAAGCATTCACAGTAAGAAGTGAATACGTACTTATGGCTAAAGGTGTTGTTCGTGAACGTTCTTCAAAGAACAAGGACATCCCTACAGGCGATATTGAAATCGAAGTTAATGATTTAAGAATTGTTGGTGTCAGTGAAACACCTCCTTTTGAAATCGTTGAAAATTGTCAGACATCAGAGGTAACTCGTCTTAAATACCGTTACCTTGACCTTCGTCGTCCTGACTTACAGAAAAATATTCTTCTTCGTCACAAGATTACAAAGATTACTCGTGACTATTTTGATGAAAACGGATTTATTGAAATTGAAACTCCAATGCTTATCCGTTCAACTCCTGAAGGTGCTCGTGACTTCCTTGTTCCATCAAGAATTCACAACGGAAGCTTTTATGCTCTTCCACAGTCACCACAGCTTTACAAACAGCTTTCAATGGTAGCAGGTTTTGACAGATATATGCAGATTGCTCGTTGCTTCCGTGACGAAGACCTTCGTGCTGACCGTCAGCCTGAATTCACACAGATTGACCTTGAAATGTCATTCGTTGATGTTGATGATGTTATGGGTATCGGTGAAGGATATATTCAGAGAGTGTTCAAAGAAGCTATGGGTGTTGACATTCAGTTACCACTTCCAAGACTTACTTACCATGAAGCTATGGAACGTTATGGTTCTGATAAGCCTGATACTCGTTATGAAATGGAACTTTGTGACCTTGGTGACGTTGTTAAAGGTTGCGGTTTTGGTGTGTTCACATCTGCACTCGAAGCAGGTGGCGCAGTTTACTGTATCACAGCTAAAAATGCAGTCAATACTCTTACAAGAAAAGAAATTGATAAGCTCACAGAATTTGTTCGTGGTATCGGTGGAAAAGGACTTGCATTTGCTCGTCTTATGCCTGACTCTACTGCATCTTCATTTGCAAAATTCCTTACAGAAGACGAAATGACAGCTCTTCTTAACAAAGCTGGTGCAGAAACAGGTGACGTTGTTCTTATCGTTGCTGATACAAAGAAAAACAGCGTTCTTTCAGTTCTTGGTGCACTCCGTCAGGAAGTTGCAAAGAAACTCGATATTATCCCAACAGACAAATTCAATCTTCTTTGGATTACAGAATTCCCATTCTTCGAGTGGGATGAGGATGCAGGGACTTTTGTTGCTATGCACCACCCATTCACATCTCCTATGGATGAATGTCTCGAATATCTTGAAACAGATAAGGCTCAGGTTCGTGCAAAGGCTTATGACCTTGTTCTTAATGTTGTTGAACTTTCATCAGGTTCAATCCGTATTACTGACCCTGCACTCCAGAAGAGAATGTTCACTCTCCTTGGACTTTCCGATGAAGAAGCTTATGAAAAGTTTGGTTTCTTGACAGACGCATTTAGATTCGGTCCTCCTCCACACGGTGGTATGGGTATCGGTCTTGACAGACTTGTAATGCAGATGATTGGTGCTGACTCACTTCGTGATGTTATCGCATTCCCTAAACTCCAGAATGCAAGTGAACCAATGACAGAATGTCCATCAGCTGTTGATACACTTCAGCTTGATGAACTCGGAATTGCAATTAAAGAAGTTGCAGAAGAGGAATAAACTATGAAAAAAAGCATAAGACAACTGAATATTTTACTTACTTCAGCTTGTCTTTGCTTTAGTTTTTCACTTCCCGTATTTGCTGAAAGTACAGTTAAATATTCAAATGAATTAACCGTTACTCCAATCCGTGTTTTCTTTGGTTTTCTCATCATCCCTGCTTTTATCATAATGGAAATCGCATTTGAAAGAATCCGTGAAAAACGAGTAGAAAAGCGAAATAAAAAATACGGAAAAGATAAAGAAAATTAAATTTACACAAAAATAAACCTCGGTGTCAAAACCGAGGTTTTTCTTTTATCTATTCTTATTTCAACACATTATAAAGTGCAGGTACAAACCAACCTAAAATCACAGGTACAAGGAATGCAAACCCTACTGATGTGAGAAGTGTAAGTCCCCACTTTTCAAGTCTTGCACCAACTGAGAAAATTCCGTACAAAGGAGTTACAAGCACCTTACTTATTTTCTTGTCGTTATTTGCAAGATAATTTTCTTTAAGCATCATAACATCTTCAATCTGTGGGAAAAGATTTGTGAGAAGTGAGATACCGAGATAAAGGCAAACCCAGCCAAAAATATCTGCATATTTTGCAAAATAGATAATTGATGTTGAACCATAACAAAGAGTAAGAAACCCTAAGAAAAGATTCATAAAGAAAGGAATGAAACAAATATCGAAACTTGGACCTTTCCTCTTAATAAGCTGGTGGTCAACGTGAGAAAGCATTTCATTGAACTGAACTACACGTTCGTCCTCAACAATTATCTTTGAACTACGACAAACCATATGCTCAAAGAATGCATGGAGCATAGCACCAGGAAGAGTTAATGTTTTAATTATTACATAAATTATACTCATATTAAATCATACCTTCCACTTTCTGCAATTTCTTTGAGAGTGAGTTTTCCTGATTGATAATCAGTTACATCACTTGTAAAAGCAATTGATGCATCACCATAAGATTCAATTTCAAGAGCTAATGCATCAAATGTATCTTGGTCCTTTGTTTCGAGAGCAAGCATTGCATATAAGTCTCGAACCTGAATTGTAAGACCACCTGTCATTGAAAGATTGTCGTATGCCATCTTGATAACTTCGTATGCTTCTTCATACTTATCCTGCATTATCAAGTTCAATGTCTTCTGAATATGAAGCATATAACCATATTGCATAATGTAATTTTCACCGTTTGGAAGAGCTTCAAGCATTGCAAGTCCTTCTTCACAGAGTTTGAGAGCCTTGGCATAATCATTATCACGATGACGATAAACAACTGACATCACCATATGATATTCAGGTGACTCACTGTTTGCTGCTTTAAGGTCGTTTGCAAGCTCTTCTGCTTTATCATAGTCTTCCAACAAACCTGCATAAGTTGTTGCAAGTAATGAGCCTACAAGAGTTTTCATATAATCAGAAGAATCAGCAACATCCTGTAAATATCCTGCAATGATTTCAGGGTCTTTGTTCATCTGTTGTGCAGCAGCATATTTATACATACACAACCAACCTTCATCAGCAATAACTACTGTTTCGCTACCGTCAGGAGTAAAGTCCTTTTCAGTTTCGTCGTGGTATTCTGTTTCGCTGATGTAAATCTTTTTACCTGAAAGAGCATCAAGGTGACCGATGATTTTTTCGTATGTTTCGTCATTAACATCTGCATACTGTCCGATATATTGCTGTGCAACCATTGCTGTTGCTTGCATTCTTTCAGATGCCTCAAGAATTTCATTAACATCCTTGAATGTAAGAAGATTGAGAATTGTATCAGGAATATTATCACCAATTTCAGTGATTGCAGAGTTCATATTAACCATATCAAAGCACACAAGAGCCATTTTCTTATGAAGATTGTAACACTTGTTTTCTGAACTGAGAATGTCAGCATATTCAACAGCATCGTTATACTTATTGATTGCAGTATAAAGTTTGCCTTCGTCAGCAGCCTTATCAGCCTGCTTCATTGTTGCAAAAAGTGGAACACTAAGAGCAAAACAGAAAACTGCAGCAACTGCAATACAAACTGTAACGATAACAGCGATTATACCTCTATAATCGTAAGGATATTTTTCTAATGTTTCCTCACATTCTGAACAATATGGACTGTCAGGATTTTTTTCTGTTCCACGACGTCTTTCACCACAATATTCGCAGAGTTCATCATTAGAGATGGTTGTTCTTTTACCAAGAGATACTGTCTGAGGATTATAACCCTCTACCTGAAGATTTTCAAGACCTGCATTTTGTTCCTCAGCCTCTTGCTTTGCTTTTGCAAGTTCTTCTTTGAACACCTTTGCAAGCTCTTCCATCTCATCCTTAATATTTTCTGCGTCAGGAGTTCCGCCTGTAATCTTTTCTTTATTTTCGTCCAAGGTTATTCCTCCTTACTCATTTGCTCCGCAACATTTTTTGTATTTCTTACCACTACCGCATGGGCATGGGTCATTTCTACCTACTTTTTCAGCCTTTTTAACAGGACGCTTTTTGTCGCTTCCGTCAGTAGATCCATTTGTTGCAGTAATCTTTGCTGCTTGTTCACGCTTAACATCTTCTTCACTTCTTATACGGAAAAGTGTAAGAGTAGTAACTGTGCCCTCACGGATAAGTGATGTCATTTCATCAAACATATCGTAGCTTTCCATTCTGAATGCAACAACAGGGTCCTGCTGTGCATATGAACGGAGATAAATACCGCGTTTAAGTTCATCCATTGCGTCAAGGTGATCCATCCATCTCTGGTCAACATTATGAAGAAGTACTTTACGTTCAAGTTCTGACATAAGTGCTTCACCATATTCTTCATACTTTGCCTTATAGATATCCATAGCCTTGTTATAGAAGTAATCTTTGTATTCTTCGTTTGAATCGAACTTTGTTTCAAGTCCCTCTTCAGCGAGATACTGAAGTTTCTTTACAAGACCTGCTCTGTTCCAGTCAACTGGTGACTGTGATGCAGGACAATAGAAATCAACTATTTCAGCAAAATATCCATCAAACATCTTGAGGATTGCACCGTGGATATCAAAGCCATCAAGAACCTGATTACGCTGTTCGTAAATCTTCTTTCTCTGTTCATTCATAACGTCGTCAAACTTAAGAACGTTACGACGAGCAGCAAAGTGGTTACTTTCAACCTTCTTCTGTGCGTTTTCAATTGTTCCTGTAAAGATTTTTGCCTCGATAGGAAGTTCAGCAGCACTTGGGAACGCATCAATAATATTATAGAAACGGTCACCTGCAAACAAACGAAGTAATTCGTCTTCAGCTGAAAGATAGAACTTACTACGACCAGGGTCACCCTGACGTCCTGCACGACCACGAAGCTGATTATCAATTCTTCGAGATTCATGACGCTCTGTACCGATGATGAAAAGACCACCTGCGTCACGAACTTTCTGTGCTTCGTCCTTTAACATATCCTTATATTTCTTTTCAAGTTCACGATATGTCTTACGAGCTTCAATAATATCTGTATTATCAGTTTCAGCAAAACCTGTTGCTTCTGCAATAAGCTCGTCAGAATATTCCATTCTTCTCATTTCAGCACGAGCCATATAATCAGGGTTACCACCAAGGATAATGTCAGTACCACGACCTGCCATATTTGTAGCGATTGTTACAGCACCTAAAGCACCTGCCTGAGCAATAATTTCAGCTTCCTTATCGTGATATTTTGCGTTAAGAACATTATGCTGAATACCTGCTTTACGAAGAGCCTTACTTAAAAGTTCACTTTTTTCGATATTTGTTGTACCAACAAGCACAGGCTGACCGATTTTATTACATTCTAAAATTTGCTGAATAATAGCCTTATACTTAATTAATTCTGTTTTATAAAGAACATCTTCCTCATCCTTACGAATCATTGGCTTGTTTGTAGGGATTTCAATAACGTCAAGAGAATAAATCTCCTGGAATTCGCCACTTTCAGTCATAGCAGTACCTGTCATACCTGAGAGCTTTGTGTACTGACGGAAGTAGTTCTGGAATGTGATTGTAGCAAGAGTTTTTGACTCACGCTCAACCTTAACATTTTCTTTTGCTTCAATAGCCTGATGAAGACCGTCTGAATAACGACGACCAATCATAATACGACCTGTAAACTCGTCAACAATCAATACTTGACCATCTTTTACAACGTAGTCAACATCGCATTTCATAACACCGATTGCCTTGATTGCAAGGTCAATGTGATGCTGAAGTGTAAGGTTTTCCACATCTGCAAGGTTTTCAACGCCAAATGCTTTTTCAGCCTTTTTGATACCAGTTTTTGTAAGAGATGCTGTCTTTCCTTTTTCGTCAACAACATAATCGTATTCATCAGGAACCATATTTTCAATGCCCTGCTTTGCATCAACTTCCTTAACCTTATACATCTTAAGGCTTCTTGCAAATTGGTTTGCAACCTTATAAAGCTCGTTCGACTTATCACCCATACCAGAGATAATAAGAGGAGTTCTTGCTTCGTCAATAAGGATTGAGTCAACTTCGTCTACAATTGCAAAGTTATGTCCACGCTGTACTCTCTGTTCAGCATAAATAACCATATTATCACGAAGATAGTCAAAGCCCATCTCGTTATTTGTACCATAAGTGATATCGCAAGCATAAGCCTGGCGTCTTTGTTCTCCGTCAAGGTCATGAACGATAAGACCAACTGTAAGACCCATAAATCTGTAAAGTTTACCCATCCACTCAGAGTCACGACGAGCAAGATAATCATTTACAGTAACAATGTGAACACCTTTACCTGCAAGAGCATTAAGATATGCAGGAAGTGTTGCAACAAGAGTTTTACCTTCACCTGTTCTCATCTCAGCAATTCGTCCCTGATGAAGAACGATACCACCAATAATCTGCACAGGGAAATGACGCATATTAAGAACACGAGCAGAAGCCTCACGACAAGCAGCGAATGCTTCCGGAAGAATCTGGTCAAGTGTTTCACCATTTTTAAGTCTTTCTTTAAATTCTGGAGTTTTTGCCTGAAGCTCGGCATCAGTTAATTTCTTGTACTCTTCTTCAAGAGCAAGAACCTGTTTTTGAATAGGAATTATTCTCTTGATTTCTCTTGATGAATAATCACCGAAAAGTTTTTTAAATAAAGACATTTTTATATCTATCCTTTCAGAAAATTGCACTTTTAAGCAGGTTTTTGTTCATTTTTGGTATTTACCTAAACCAACCCATTGTATATTGGTAACATTATAACATATCTTTCAAAAAAAATCATTAACTTTTTGTGAAAAATTTATGTTTTTTCCTTGATTTAACAACGAATTTTTGATATCCTTTAATGTGTATATAAATTTTTAATTTACTTACAGTAAAAAATTAACCAAGGAGGAGTTAAAATGACTGATTCAAGAACATTAGCTTACATAAATATGTATGCTGTTCTGGGCACATTGGAAAATCTTTGTGAACTCGATAACAAGGCTAAGGAAATTCTTTCAAAACTTGATAAACCTGTTTCATTAGCTTTTGATGTTAAAGATGGTCCAAGTGCTACACTCACTTTTTCTTCAAAAGGATGCCGTATGGAAGATGGCGTCAACAGCAAGTGTGATATTAAGATTCCTGTATCATCTTGTGACAAATTCAACAAAATCATTGACGGTGTTGTAACACCAATCCCAACAAAAGGTCTTACAAAGGTAAGCTTCCTTTTGAAAACTTTCACAGCTCTTACTGACAGACTTACAGAAGTAATGAGACCAACTCCAGAGGCTCTTAAGGACCCTGACTTCTTCCGTCTTAATACTCTCTGCACATTCTATACAGTTTCTGTTGCTATTTCACAGATTGGTAACCAGGACGCTATCGGTAAATTCAGTGCAAGTAACATTGTTGATGGTGATATCCAGATTGGTATTACAGATGTTGTGTATTCAACAATCCGTGTAAAGAACAATCACCTTATCACAATTAAGCAGGCTCCTGAAAAACCAAGAGCAATTATGGAATTCTGCGACTTAGAACTTGCAAACGCACTCTTTGCAGGTACAGTTAACTCTATCGACCATGTTGGTAACGGTAACATCACAATCCGTGGTCTTATCTCAATGGTTGACAACGTAAACCGTATCCTCGACAGAGTTGGATTATACTTAGCATAAGGAGGATAAACGGATATGAGTAAATTTCCATTATATAACACAACAAAAAGCCGTGAGATGTTCAACCGTGCAACACAGGTTATTCCTGGTGGTATTTATGGTCACTTAGGTCCTGCTGAAGGTCAGTGGATTCCTGTTAACAGATGGCCATCTTTCTCAGAAAAGGCACAGGGTTCATACTTCTGGGACGTTGACGGCAACAAATATATCGACTATATGTGTGCATATGGTCCTAACGTTCTCGGTTACAACGACCCTGACGTTGATGCTGCTGCAATGGCACAGCTCAAGCTCGGCAACTGCGTTACAGCTCCATCAAAAGTTATGGTTGAATGTGCTGAAACACTTGTTGACACAGTAGCTTCTGCTGACTGGGCATTCTTCTGCAAGAATGGTTCTGACACAACAACTCTTGCAACAATGGCAGCAAGAGCACATACACATAAAAAGAAGATTATCTTCTTAAAATACTACTATCATGGAGATTTCCCATGGGCACAGAAGATTGACTACCCAGGTATCACTCCTGAAGACGTAGCAAACAACATTATCGTTCCTTGGTTTGACCTTGATGCAATCCAGAAGGCTTATGACGATAACAACGGTGATATCGCAGGTATCATTGCACAGCCTTACGACCACGGTAACTTTAAAGATAACGAACCTGCTTCAAAAGAATATTGGCAGGCAGTTCGTAAATGGTGTGACGACCACGGTGCAGTTCTCATCATCGACGACGTTCGTGCTGGTTTCCGTCTTGACCTTGCTGGTTCTGACCACTACTATGGTTTCAAAGCAGACCTTATCTGCTTCTGTAAAGCTCTTGCTAACGGTTACAATATGTCAGCACTCTGTGGTGGTGAGCATATGAAAGCTACTGTTTCAGGTATCACATATACAGGTTCATACTGGATGAGTGGTGTTCCTTTCGCTGCTTGTATCGCTTGTATCAATAAGATGAAAGCTCTTGATACACCAACAATGTTCCGTCGTCTTGGTAAAATGGTTACAGATGGTTTCAAGGCAGCAGGTGCTGAACACGGATTTGACCTTAGAGTTTCTGGTGAACCAGCACTCTTCTACTTAAGAATTGCTAACGACGACAACCTTATGCTTCATCAGGAATGGGTTGCTGAATGTGTTAACCGTGGTTTGTTTATCACATCTCACCACAATCACTTCATCAATGCTTCTCTTACTGAAGATGACATCAAGTTGTCAATTGATATTGCAGAAGATGCATTTGCAGCTGTTGCAAAGAATCATCCTGAACTTAAGTAAACAAATTATAGCGAAGAGGGGACTTCGCTTTAAATAAATTTTTCTTGGAGGGAAAATTATGGCTAATTTATCAAAAGCAGAATGGCTTGCACTCGAAAAGAAAGCCCTTGAACTCCGTAAACTCTGCGTACAGACAACTGTATGGGCAGGTAGCGGACACTTCGGTGGCGGTATGAGTGTTATGGACCTTCTTACAGTTCTTTATCACAAATATCTCAACATTAAGGTTGACGAACCACAGTGGGACGACCGTGACAGATTTATTCTTTCAAAAGGTCACGCAGCAATCGCTTATGCTCCTGTTCTTTGTGACAAGGGCTTCAATCCTGTTGAAATGCTCAAATCATTCAACCTTTCAGGTTCAAAGATGGGTATGCACCTTGACTCAAATAAAGTTGTAGGTGTTGACGCATCAACAGGTTCACTTGGTCATGGACCATCAATCGCAGCAGGTACAGCACTTGCAGCAAGACTTCAGAACAAAGATTTCCTTACATACGTAGTTACAGGTGACGGTGAACTTGGTGAAGGCTCATGTTGGGAAGGTTTTATGACAATCAATCACTATAACCTTTCTAACTGTATCGTATTTATCGACAGAAACCACAATATGATTGATGGTAACACAGAAGATGTTATGAAACTTGAGCCACTTGCTGACAAGATGACAGCATTCGGCTTCAACACAATCGTTGTTGATGGTAACAATATCGGTGAACTTTGTGATGCTATTGATGTTGCTATCGAAAGAGCAAAATCACCTTGTGCTCCTACTTGTATTCTTATGGATACAAAGAAGGGTGCTGGTATCAAGTCAATCGAAGACGACTACACATGGCACTATGGCGCTATCGACGATGCACTCTTTGAAAAGTTCAATAACGAACTTGATGCAGACTATGCAGCAAGAGTTGCA
>JAZLAH010000062.1:0-31560 GCA_045613065.1 Candidatus Fimenecus sp. | reverse complement strand
TCTTCGATGCAACACAGACAATGGTTGCTAAGATTGCTGATGACCTCTATGAAGTTCAGGTTGTTTCTTGGTATGACAACGAAAACAGCTACACATCACAGATGGTTAGAACAATCAAGTACTTCGCAGAACTTTAATTCTAAAAAGTATATAAAAATTAGAGCAGGTGTAAAAACCTGCTCTTTTTGTTTATGTGAGTTTCATAAGGATTTTTGATAATTTTAATAATTTCTTGTCACAATATGCAATTTTATTTCGATATAGTATTATGAAAAGGAATATTTGAGTTTGATATAAAACTTTTATAATAAGTTTATTCAATGATTTTTAATTCAATTTCTTTAACAATATCACTCATTTTAACATCTAATGCACAAGAGATTCGATAAAGGGTCTCTAATGTTGGCTTTCTCTCACCTCGTTCAATGGCTGAAAGGTGAGTTCTGCCAATATCTGCTAAACCACTTAAAACTTCTTGTGATATTCCTTTTTTTCGTCTAAAATCAGCGATAACATCACCAACCAAAACAGCATCAAGTGTCGGAATGAACATTAACATCACCTCTTGATAAGTGTATGCTAATTTTATTCCACTTACGAATACATATGTTGACAATTGAATACTTATGTGGGAATATCGATATGTAAAATGTGTAGTTGGAGGAAAGAATATGGTACAAAAGAAAATGGTTGTATGCAAGAATTGTAATAATCCAATATTAAAGAAAGCTAAAGTATGTCCAAATTGTGGAGCGAAAAATAAAAAGCCATTTTATAAAAAAGGATGGTTTGTTTTCTTAATTATCGTTATTGCTTTTGCAATTCTAATTTCGATTTCAAACGATGATACGAAAAAAATTGAGTGGAATAGTTTTGAGTTGTCTTATTTGTTGCCCGAACCAAAATCTAACAAAGGAAGATTATTGACTGATACAGAAGATAATTTGAGTATATATATCAGCAAGTCATCGAAAGAAGATTTTGATGGATTCATAGATGAGTGCAAAGATAGAGGTTTTGTGATTGAAGCCGAAAAAAGTGATAGTAATTACACTGCATATAATGAGGACGGTTTTAAACTCATATTATGGTATAGCGAATCAGATAAGGAATACCATATAGATTTGTCAGCATATGTAGAATTGACAGATTTGGAGTGGCCTACAAGAGGGTTAGGAAGTATGTTGCCTGAACCATATTCTTGGATAGGTAAAATAACTCGTGACGACAGTGATTATTTTTCAGTAATAGTAGGAGAAACAGATAAAGAATATTTTAAATATTATGTAGAAGATTGTGAAGATGCAGGTTTTACAGTTGATTATAGCAAGAGTGACGACTATTTTTCTGCTAAAAACATAGATGGATATGGTCTTACTGTAAAATATACAGGTTTTAATACGATAGAAATAACATTGGATACTCCAGAAAACAATAATGAAGAAAATGTAATAGAAGAAGACAAAAATGATACATTAGATTCGGAGACAAGTGGAATTAGGCCTGAATTCCAAGAAGCAATGGATAGTTATGAAGAGTTTATGGATGAGTATGTTGAGTTTATGAAAAAATATGCTGATTCAAATGGAAACGACCTAACTCTTTTAGCTGATTATGCTGATTATATGAGTAAATATGCAACATTTGTTGAAGATTTTGAAAAATGGGACGATGAGGAAATGAGCGACGAAGAGTTTGTGTATTATATGCAGGTTCAGTCAAGAGTTTATCAGAAACTTTCAGAAATAAAATAAAAACAAATCGGGACGATGTGGGCATCGTCCCTTGCTTTTAGTTGCATATAGAATTTACTATAGTTGAATATAAAAAGGGTGATTCGTAAATCACCCTTTCATTTTGCACTATTTCTTCATCTGGTCGAGAGTTTTGTGGAATGATGGGAGAAATTCTTTTGCGAAAATCTGCACTTCTTCCAGTTCACTCTTTTCGATAGATTTTAAAAGTCTTTCTTCAGCTTCACAGAATTCGCTGTTACCAGCTTTTCTTTCCTCAACACATTTTAAGTAACCACTTATTTTGTCGGCTGCTTTTACGATTTTCCAAAGTTCCTTATCCTCATTTTTCTTTTTGAAAAGAGATTCATAAGATGGAAGTAAATCGTCAGGTAACATCCCGAGAAGTTGTTTTGAAGCGTTTTTCTCAACTGCTTTGTATGCGTCTTTTGTTTCCTTGCTGTAATATTTAACAGGAGTTGGCAAGTCACCTGTGATGATTTCAGGTGTGTCGTGATAAAGACCTAAAAGTGCTGCTCGTTCACAGTTGTAATCCTTATCAAGACGCTTGTTCCCGATTGTTGCGAGAGCATAGCAAAGCTGTGCCACTTCGGCAGAGTGCTCACTCAATGTTTCATATCTTGTATTTCGCATCAATGCCCAACGGTTTATGTATTTGGTACGAGATGTGAAAGCAAAAAAGTCGTTGTTGCCCATTAGATGTCCTCTTCTCTGAAGCTTACTTTGAGTTCATCACGACTAAGCTTGATTTTTGTGTATTTAACACCTGCTGCATCAAACATTCTGCGAGCAACACGGTTGTTAACGCTGTCCTTGTATTTATCAGAAATGTACATAACTTCCTTGATGCCACTCTGAATAATTGCTTTTGCACATTCGTTGCAAGGGAAGAGTGCAACATAAATTTTGCATCCTTTTAAGTTTCTGCCACCATTATTGAGGATTGCATTAAGCTCTGCATGACAAACATAAGGATATTTTGTGTCAAATTCGTCACCACTTCTGTCCCATGGGAATTCATCATCGTTACAACCGTGTGGGAAACCGTTGTAACCTACTGACATAATTTTGTTGTTATCGTCAACAATACAAGCACCAACTTGTGTGCTTGGGTCTTTACTTCTGTATGAAGAAAGTAAAGCAATACCCATGAAATATTCGTCCCAGCTGATATAATCTTCTCTTTTAGCCATTTCCTTTTTCTCCTTTTATTCTATTCCAATATAATTTTGCTGTTTGTTCGGTTTTGTTGTCACCGAATTCATAATATTTTTTATTTTTAAAAGCATCAGGTAGATACTGTTGTTCTACCCAACGATTAGGATAATCGTGAGGATAAAGATAATGTTGACCTTTAACCGTTGCATCTTCACCGTCATAATGCTTGTTTTGTAACTGTCGTGGAATTTTACCGTAATTGCCTTTACGAACATCGTCAAGTGCTGCGAAAATTCCGTCGTGTCCTGTGTTTGATTTGGGACTTGTTGCAACGAGCACAACTGCATTGCCAAGAGGAATTGCGGCTTCAGGCATACCAACCTGCATTGCAATATCACAAGCAGCTTTCACAATAGGCATAATCTGTGGATAGGCAAGTCCAACGTCTTCACTTGCACAAATAAGCAGTCTTCGGATTGCAGAAATCATATCGCCAGCTTCTAAAAGTCTAGCCAGATAATGAAGTGCAGCATCAGGGTCAGAACCACGCATACTCTTTTGATAAGCAGAGAGAATATCGTAATGCTCGTCACCGAATTTGTCGTAACGAAATGTGTTTTTCATAGTAAGACTACCTGTATTTTCAAGAGTGATTACTCTCTTGTTGTCAGTAATACTTGCAGAAAGCACACAAAGCTCAACGAAATTTAATGATTTTCTAACATCACCACCACAGGCTGTTGCAATATGTTCACAAACTCCGTCTTCAATTTCCAATTTTATACCTGTTTCATTCTCAAGAAATTCAAAACCACGTTTGATATTAGGAACAATATCCTCAGGTGTAACTGACTTAAACTCAAACACAGTACAACGAGAAAGCACCGCAGAGTATATGTAAAAATACGGATTTTCTGTAGTAGATGCAATCAAAGTAATTTTACCACTTTCAATATATTCAAGTAAACTTTGTTGTTGCTTTTTATTGAAATACTGAATCTCGTCAAGGTAAAGCAAAATACCATTTGGTGCAGCAAATGTGTCAAGCTCGCTAACGATTGCCTTAATGTCAGCTGTACTTGCATTTGTACCGTTTATATGGTGTAATTTGCGATTTGTATTTTTCGCAATAATCCTTGCAAGAGTTGTCTTGCCTGTACCTGACGGACCATAAAATATTAAATTTGGAAGATAGCCTGACTCAACAATGTTGCGTAAAGGCATATTTTCACCTAGAAGGTGACGCTGTCCCACCATATCGTCAATGGTTTGAGGACGAAGTCTGTCTGCTAAAGGTGTTGACATATTCTCACTTCACTATATCTATAATTTCTTCTGCTGTATCTACAATGTATTCAGCGTTATATTCCTTAAAATCTTCAAGTGTACCAAAGCCATAAGTTACGGCACAACAAGGGATTCCAACCTGATGAGCACCATCAATGTCGAATTTGGTATCACCCACCATAAGTGTATCCTTAAGAGTTGCACCTATATTTTTCATAGCATTTTCTATAACTGTTGCTTTGCTTTCACTTGTGTTGTCAAACTCTGTACCACCAAGGAAATCGAAATACTGCTTGATTCCGAGGTTTTCGCAAATCTGGTCAACAAAATGCAATGGCTTTGAAGATGCTGTTGCAAGGATATATCCCTGTTCCTTAAGAATTTTTAAGGTTTCTGCAACACCGTCATAAAGACGACTTTCAAGATATCCCTTTACTCTGTATCTCTCACGATATTTATCGGTCATTTCCCAAGCGTGTTTATCGTCGAAACCACAGAATACAGTAAAACTGTGATAAAGTGGAGGGCCTATAAATCTTTTAAGTAAATCATCAGGAGGTGTTCCGTGGTTATAGCTTTCAAAAGCATAAGTAAGGCTTTTGAAAATGCCTTCTGATGAATCTGTTAATGTTCCGTCAAAATCAAATAAAATATATTTATACTTACTCATGGATTATGATTTCATACTCCTTGTACCAGTTTTCGTTGATGTTAAGTGAATTTCCCCATTCTCTTTCTGTAATATCACCATTGAAATCTTCACCGTCACATCTGCCGAACCAAGGTTCAATGCATACAAAAGGTGCATTTTTCTTTGTTGGTGACCAGATGCCGAAAAGAGGTGCCTGGAATTTCATTGTAAGGTAATTTTTACCATTATCAATAAGTGAAACTTCAGTTACATTACTGTTTTCAATGATGAGTGCATCTTTGTCGAATATACTGTCGTGAAGAACAAAACTGCTTTCAACATCGTACTTCGCAGGAGTATAAAGTCCGTCGGAATTGACAAGGCTATACTGGAGATTTTCACCATTCATTGAAAGAACGGTTTCACCTTTTTTACAATAAAAAGCAGGGTGTGCACCGATTGAGAAGTAAATTGTTTTGTCATCTGTATTCTGGACATCCCAACCAACGATAATCTTGTTGTTGTCAAGTTGGAATGAGCAGATAAGACGGAATTTGAATGGATATTTTTCGAGAGTATTTTCGTCACTTGTTAACTCGAAAACGAGTTTGTTGTCTGCTTGTTCAATGAGTGTGAATTCGCTATCTCTTGCAAAACCGTGCTGACCAAGTGTGTATTCTTTTCCGTTGTATGTTGTTTTGCCGTCTTTATATTTTCCAACAAGTGGAAAAAGCACAGGGCTTTTTCTTCCCCAAAATTCAGGGTCACCGTGCCAGAGCATATTTTTATTTTCTTTTTTATTGAAGATTGAAGAAAGTTCGGCACCATGAGTATCAATGGAAATTTTTAAAAATTCATTTTCAAGATAATGTAACATAAAAAGTCTCCTTTATATTAGGCTCCTACTCAAGTGTGAAGCCTAAATTATTATACAATAAAACTCATTTTTCGTCAACTAAAATTAAGAACATTTGTTCGCAAAAAATTGCAAAAATACAATAAAAAATTTGCAAAATCCCCTTTTAATTTACGAATATTTGTGATATACTATTAAAGGCTTTTGAGCGTATTGTTAGAATTGTGGTTCAAATGTCATTTTTACAGAAATTTTTACTATATATTGTGTTAATAGAGTTTTAAGTTGTTTTTACAACATATTTGGTTTTTGGGAGGGAAGAGTCCTTGGAAAAAATCATAGTTAACGGCGGTAAAAGATTATCCGGTGAAGTTGAAATAAGCGGTGCAAAGAACGCTGTTGTAGCGATAATTCCGGCGACCATTCTCGCAGAAGACGTTTGTAGAATTGAGAATATTCCCAATATCAGTGACGTTTCTGCAATGATTAAAATATTACGCCATCTTGGCGCTGAAATAAAAATGATTAATAAAAGTACACTTGAGATTGACACATCTCATATCCGTTCAAATGTTGTTGAACACGATTTGTCAAAGCTGATGCGTGCTTCATACTACTTTATTGGTGTGCTTTTAGGTCGTTTTAACCATGCAAAGGTTGCAATGCCAGGTGGTTGTCAGTTTGGAGTTCGTCCGATTGACCAGCATATTAAGGGATTTGAGGCTATAGGGGCTTCTGTATCAATGGAAGAAAATGCTATGGTTGACGTTAAGGCAGAAAATCTTTTAGGTGCTTCTGTTTACTTCGATGTGGTGTCAGTTGGTGCTACTATCAACCTTATGTTGGCTGCCGTTAAAGCAAAAGGTCTTACAATTATTGAAAACGCTGCAAAAGAGCCTCATATTGTTGACCTTGCAAACTTCCTCAACTCAATGGGTGCCGATGTTCGTGGTGCAGGTACTGATGTGATTAAAATCCGTGGTGTGGACAAGCTTCACGGTTGTGAATATACAATAATCCCTGACCAAATTGAGGCAGGAACATATATGGTTGCAGCAGCTGCTACTCAGGGTGATGTAACTATTAAAAATGTTATTCCAAAGCATCTTGAGTCAATTACTGCAAAGCTTATTGAATGCGGTGTGATTGTTGAGGAATATGACGATTCTGTTCGTATTTTCTCTGATTGCAGACCAAATCATTGTAGTGTAAAAACTATGCCACATCCTGGATTCCCTACAGATATGCAACCTCAGTTCTCTGTTCTTCTTTCAATTGCAAGAGGTAACAGTATGGTTTCTGAAAGTGTCTGGGATAATCGTTTCCGTTATATTGAACAGCTTTTAAGAATGGGTGCAAAGGTTACTGTTGACGGTAAATCTGCATTTATCGAGGGTGTTGAGGGGCTTAAGGGTGCTCCTGTTGTGGCTAATGACCTTCGTGCAGGTGCTGCAATGGTTATTGCTGGTCTTGTGGCAAGCGGAACAACTGAAATTGAAGAAATTCACCATATTCAGCGTGGATATGACAATATAATTGAGAAATTACGTAGCTTGGGTGCGGATATCGAATTGAGAAATAGTCCTGATGACGAAAATACCGTATTAAGCGTAGGTTAAAAGATTTAGGACGGTTAAACACCGTCCTTTTTTGATAGAAAAAGGAAGTTAAGATATGGCAAAATTTTGTCCTTTGTTTTCATCTTCTACAGGCAACTCAATATACATCGGTGGTGGTGATGACTCAATTCTCATTGATGTTGGTATGAGTGCAAAACAGATGGAAACTGCATTGTGGAATATCGGTGTTGATGCTGATAGTGTCTGTAATATTTTTATAACACATGAACATAGTGACCATACAAAAGGTGTTAAGGTCTTTACTAAAAAGCATAAGTCACGACTTATTATGACTCAGGGTACATATGAGGCTCTTGTGAAAACTGATGTGCTTGATAATGCAAACGAGTGTTCAATTATAACTCCTGACGGTATTGATATAGGATGTATGTTTATTAAATCTTTTTCAACATCTCACGATGCAAAAGAACCTTGTGGATATACTGTTGAATTTTCAAATGGAAGAAAAATTGCAGTAGCAACAGATTTGGGTATAATGACTGACACAGTTTTTGATGCGATTAAAGGCGCTGACCTTGTTATGCTTGAATCAAATCACGATGTTAATATGCTTCAATGTGGTGGTTATCCGTATATACTTAAAAGAAGAATTTTAGGTGTAAAAGGTCACCTTTCCAATGATGATTGTGCAAAGACTCTTGCAAAACTTATCAAAACAGGTACTACAAGATTCTTTTTAGGTCACTTAAGTCGTGAAAACAATATTCCTCAATTAGCTTATCAGACAAGTGTCTGTGCATTATCAATGGAAGGTGCACAAGAGGATGATGACTATTTTATAAGGGTTGCAAAACCTGTCTGGGATGAAAAGGCGATGATATTATGATGAATGTTCAGTTGATTGTTCTGGGCAAACTAAAAGAAAAATATATGAAAGACTTTGCATCGGAATACGAAAAAAGGCTTTCTGCATATTGTAAAATGACGGTTGTTGAGCTTGAACCTGTAAAACTTTCCGATAATCCGTCACAAAGTGAAATTGACAATGCACTTATGAAGGAAACTAAAATGATAAAGGATAAAATTCCTAAAAATTCATTTGTTTTCTCAATGTGTATTGAGGGCAAGCAGATGTCCTCGGAAGAACTTTCGCAAAAACTCCAAGATATTGCTTTGTCAGGAAAAAACAGCGTTACATTTATAATTGGAAGTTCATTTGGACTTTCGGATGAAATAAAGCGTATGTCAGATTTTAAATTTTCCATGTCAAAAATGACTTTTCCACATAAGTTAGCAAGAATTATGCTGACAGAACAACTTTACAGAGGGTTTTCTATAAGCAATAATGGGAAATACCATAAATAATTTAAAGAAACGAAATGATTTGTTTTCAATTTGTTAAAATTTGCAAGTTATTATTTTTATACACAAATATATATAGAGGAGGTTGCTTGTATGCAAAAAGAAAAAATTCTTGTAGTGGATGATGAGAAGAATATCTGTGATTTATTGAGAATGTATCTTGAAAAAGAGGGATATGCTGTTGTAATGGCACATAATGGTGTTGATGCAGTAAAAACTTTTGCATCAGAAAATCCTGACCTTATTTTGTTGGACATTATGCTTCCTCAGCTTGATGGTTGGCAGGTGTGTCGTGAAATCCGAAAGACAAGCGATAAGCCTATTATTATGCTTACTGCAAAGGATGAGGTTTTCGATAAGGTTTTAGGTCTTGAACTTGGTGCTGACGACTATGTTACAAAGCCTTTTGATACAAAGGAAATTATTGCTCGTATAAAGGCCGTTCTTCGTCGTACTTCAGCAGTTAAAGAAGCAGATATAAAGGAAGTTAAATACGATAAGCTTTCAGTAAACCTTACAAATTATGAGTTGAAAGTCAATGATGTTGTGGTTGACACACCACCAAAAGAACTTGAACTTATTTATTATCTTGCAAGTAATCCTGACCGAGTTTTCACTCGTGACCAGCTTCTTGATGATGTCTGGGGATTTGATTATTATGGTGATAGCAGAACAGTTGACGTGCACATCAAACGACTTCGTGATAAGCTTAAAGGCGTTTCAGAGGAATGGGAATTAAGAACAATCTGGAGTGTCGGCTATAAATTTGAAACTCATGGCAAAAAATAATATTTTTAAAAGACAGGCACAGAGAATAAGTGGATTTTTCACACACCTGCCTCTTTTTGCAAAGTATCTGACAGTTATGACAGCACTTATGCTTGTAAGCTATCTTGTGCTTATGTCAGCGTTGACTGTTTTCCTTTCTAATCGTTGGGCAAAGGAAACACAGGAGCTTCTACAGTATAATGTGAAACAAAGTGCAGAATACAGTGAGGATGTTTTAGCAACATGTGATAATCCGGAAGATGTTGAAAATGCGTTGTATCTGTTGTGTAATAATATCGGTGTTACTGCAAATGCAGTTAATATAGACATATTTTTTGTAAATCACGATGGCAAGGTAATTCTTTGTCGTGAGGACTTTCTTTACAATTATTCACCAAGTAGTTCGGGATGCCTTGTTCACAGTGGATATAAAATTCCACAAAGCATAATGGATACAGTTGCAAAGGGTGAGTATTTCAGCAGAAAGTCAGTTGAAGGCTTGTTTACTGAAAATACGTTTTTTGCAGGTTATCCGGTATATATGCAGGGAACTTTTGTCGGTGCATTTTTTGCAAGTACACCTGTTCAGTCAGGTCTTGCAGAATACGCCTTGAATTTAGGTGGTATGTACTTGTCATCAGCAATATTTGCATCTGCATTGTCATTCCTTGTAATCTACGCATTTACTGCAAAACTGACTAATCCTTTAAGGCAGATGTCAAATGCTACAAAGGCTTATGCTCAGGGCGATTTCAGCAAGAGAGTCAGTGTTCGTGGTGTTGACGAATTGGCAGAGCTTTGTCAATCCTTTAATAAAATGGCAACGGCACTTTCGGTCCTTGAGTCGTCACGACGAAGTTTCGTGGCAAATGTTTCGCACGAGCTGAAAACCCCAATGACCACAATCGGTGGGTTTATTGACGGTATGCTTGACGGAACAATTCCTCCTGAAAAGCATCAGGAATATTTAAATATTGTGTCGGTTGAGGTTAAACGACTTTCACGACTCGTTACATCAATGCTTAATCTTTCAAAGATTGAAGCAGGTGAGCTTGAAATCAAGCCAACGAAATTTGATGTTGTACAGCAGATAATAAATTGTATGCTTACCTTTGAGCAGGAGATTGAAAAGAAGAATATTACCATAAATGGTTTTGATAATCTGAATCCTGTGTTCGTTTATGCTGACCGTGATATGATTTATCAGGTTGTGTATAATCTGGTGGACAATGCAGTAAAATTCACCAATGAAAATGGTGCGATTTTCGTGTTTGCAGGAGAGGATAAAAATGGTAAGATTTTTATTTCCATTGAAAACACAGGTGAGGGAATTTCTTCTGAAGAGACAGGACGAATTTTCGAGAGATTCTATAAAGTGGATAAGTCAAGAAGCTATGATGTGAAGAGTGCAGGACTTGGGCTTTATCTTTGCAAAACTATTGTGGAGATGCACGGTGGCACAATCTTTGCTGAAAGTGAAAAAAATAAATTTACAAGATTTACATTTACATTGCCAAAGGGTAATAGTAAAAACAACTCTTAAACAGTGGGAGAAACATATATGGATGAGAATATGAACAAAGATTTTGAATTGAACAATGGGGAGAATGTTGAGGATATTCCAAAAACAGAGCCTGAACAGACTTATGCTCCTAAACAAGAGCCTGTATCTCCTCCAACGGGATATTCACAGAATTATAATCCTCAATATACTTATAACAACTATAATAGCAGCTATAACAATAACAACCGAGCAAATCAGTATATGCCATACGGAAGCTATAATTATGGAAGTAATTATCAGCAACCGCAACAGAAAAAGTCAAAAGGCAAGAAAAGAGGTTGTGGAATAACATTCTTAATTCTTGTTGTGATTTTCTTCATTGCAATTGGTGTTCTTATTTCAGCATTCACAGGTGATAAAAAGCCACAGACAAATATCCAGAGTGGTGACGATACACAGATGAATATCGTTGAAACTCCTAAAGACAAATTTTCTGCTGAAGATGTTAATTCTGCAGGAGATGTTTACAAGAGAGTTAAGGATAGTTCAGTTGGTGTTCTTGTTTATACAAGAAATCAGCAGTCAGTATATTCTGAGGGTACTGGCGTTGTTATGGGACTTAACGGTGATAAGACTGCAACATATATTGTGACATGTGCTCACGTTATTGAGGCAAATAATCCACAGATTATAGTCCAGAGTGCTGACGGAACACAGTATGATGCTGTAATCGTTGGTACAGATATGAAAACTGATATCGGACTTCTTCGTGTAAATACAACAGAACTTCAGGCAGCTGAATTTGCGACATCTGATGAAGTTGAAGTTGGCGATACTGTTTATGCTATTGGTAATCCAGGTGGTACACAGTTCTTTGGTTCATTTACAAACGGTATGGTTTCTGCAATCGGCAGACCTATCGACAGTCCTGTTGGTTATGAGGTAGCTTGTATTCAGCATACAGCAGCAATTAACCCTGGTAACTCAGGTGGTGCACTTGTAAATGAATATGGTCAGGTTATCGGTATCAACTCATCAAAAATTGCTTCAACTGAATATGAGGGTATGGGATTTGCAGTTCCTACTGCAACAGTAAAGGAAATCGTTGATGAACTTATTAAGAATGGATATGTTTCAAACAGACCTGTTCTTGGTATCAACTTTACAACAGCGTCACAGAATCAGACATACTCAATTATCGTTAAAGCAAATAAACTTCCTGCAGGTTCAATTATCATCAGCAGTATTATGAATGGTAGTGACTTGCTTAATACTGAAGTTAAAGAAGGCGATATGATTACTGCAGTTAATGGTAAAGACCTTGACAGCTATGAGGTTTTACTTGAGGTAATCGAAAATGGCAAGGTTGGAGATGTTCTTACATTGACAATATGCAGAGTGGATTCTAACTATAATATTTCAACGTTTGATGTAAATGTAAAACTTGTTGAGGATTCAATGACATCAGTACAACAGGAAGAACCGACAGATAACGGATTCTATTTCCCATTTGGTAACTAAAACGTGATTTATTTGACTCTCCTTGACAAGGGGAGTCAATTTGCTATTTAGGTAAGTTCGTTTTTTTGAGGAGATAAATAAATGAAAAAAGCTGATTTTTTAAATGAATTATATCATTACATCAGAACTTTACCACGGGATGAAAAAAATAAAATAATGGATGACTTTCGTGAACATTTTTGTGAAGGTGAGTTAGCAGGGAAAACAGAAGAACAGGTTTGTTATGAATTGGGTTCACCGTATGAGTGTGTAAGACAGTTTATTGGTGACAAAACTTATGCAAATAAAACAAAGGCTGAACCTATGAAGAATCATAAAGCTTTCTGGACTGTGGCTTTTTTCTGGAATCTGGTTCAGGCATTTTTCTCAATTCCGATTACACTTGGATTGTTTGCGTTAGCAGGAATAATGATTTTTACATATTGTTTTATTGTGCCGATAATTGGCTCGGTTGCGTTTCTTGTATTTGCAATAGCATCAACAAGTACAGTTCTTTGTCTTGCAATAATAACATTACTTTGGACTATTTTTGAAATCAAAGAATGTATTGTGAGAATGAATAAGTAAAAGGAGTGTTGAATATGAAAAAAGCATTAATTACTTTTGTAATACTTTTCTGTATTTCTCTTTTTACAACTATTGTAAGTTTTGCAGTCTGTGGTGGTGAACTGATTAAAACAGGAATTGCATACGGGATTGAGCAGTACAGGGAATATCAGGCAACGGAAAATATGAATAATATTGACGATATGATTCAAACAACATAATTGCATTATTGAAATACAAAATATATTGTGATAAAATAATTAAAAAGGTATGGAGGAGAAAATTATGTTTAAAGAAAAGAAGTTATATAAAAGTACAGATAAAAAAATTGACGGTGTTTGTGCAGGTATCGCAGAATTTTTTGAGATTGACCCGACAATTGTGAGAGTATTATACGCTTTGCTTGCAGTGTTTACAGCAGCAATTCCATGTATTATCGTTTATGCCGTGCTTTCATTTGCAATGCCACGCAGACCATTCCCTGATTATCAGTATAATGAGTTCGACCAGAACAGAACGGACGGGAACAACGAATAATTGACAGAACATTATAGGGGCAATTCGTAAATTGTCCCTATAATAAAATGAAAGGATTCAGTAATGTTTGAAAATGCTTCACAGGGAATGTTTGTTACAAGCTTTATTCTTTACAGATACTTGCCTGTATTGAAAATTCTTGCAAGTATATTAATGTCGTTTTCCGTATATCGACACGCAAAATGCAATAAAATTGACCATAAAGGGTTGTGGGCACTTATTGCTTTTGGATTTCCTGTGTTGGGAAGATTGGCTTATTGTATTTATCACAGATTCATTAGAAAGAGGAACAACGAATATCTTTTTGAACAGTGCGAAACTGACAACCGAAAAGGTGCAATAACATGTATCATTTCGTTGCTGTTGAGTGTTGTTGCAGGTGTGCTTTCGGTTATCTCAATTTCAACAATGGGTGTTTCTGTGATTAAAAGCATAATCGATGATGAATCTTTGTTTGAATTTACTTGTTATGATGTGAACGGAAAACAGTATAGCGATATTTTTGATGTGCCACTTTATGACCGTAACGGAAATACATATAGTTATGAGTCAGAATGGATTGTTATGGGAGATTATATAGGTCAGGATGGTAAACGACTTGATGGTGACTATTGCTATTTAGACAGTGACGGATATCTGGTATATAATGAAAAACTTATTCCTTGCGAAGAATGTTGGTGCGATTATTACTACGATGAGCAAGGGAATAGGTATTATAGCTTACACGGATATCCTGTTTATATGGACGAAAACGGCAACATTTTTGAAAAAGCAAAGTACGCATATCAATTGTTTGGCAATACAGAGGAGTATTAAAAATGGCGGAGATTTTAGAATTCAAAACTGATGATTTATCGGCACTCAAAAAGCTTATGAACAATCTTATCGAGGAATATGAAGAGGTGGAGGACCAGCTTTATGACCTTGAAGATTTTCAGCCTGATGAAGAGGATAAGAAGGAATTTGCACTCTGGGAAGAGGAATATAAATTCCTTGAACAAAAACTCGACGAGCTTGACAGAAGAATCGTTGAAATACAGGAAAAAGTTGAAGAATAAATGCAAATTTGTAGGGGCGATTTACGAATCGTCCTTTTTTGTTATGAAAAAATATATTGAATAATTAAGATGTTCTTGTTATAATCTCCTTAAAAGGAGATGGAATTTATGTCACAGGAATTACCAAGAACATATAAAAGTTTCACTGAATGGGAAGAAAAGTCAAAGCAGATTGAATATACTGAAGAAACACCACTTCTCGATAAGGATGGAACACTTCTTGCAAAAGGTTGGGCAAGACGAAATGTATTTACTTATGACAGAAACTTGTCTTCACCTAAATATCGTAAAAAAGAATGGGATTTCTACATTATTCGTAACAAGGATATGATTGTTGAGTTGAGTTTTGCTAATATCTCAATTGGTGGATATGTTTGTGCAAAACTTGTTGACCTTAAAAACCAAAAGGTAATTGCAGAGGCAAATTATATGTATGTTGGTGGTGAAAGTAAGTATATTTTGCCACCGAAAGGAGATGTGCCAAACTATTTCAGAGCAAATGTAAGAGAGGCACAAGTTGAATTTAACACTCACGAAACATACAGAACACTCTGGTTTAAAGCACCTTGTAACGGGAAAATGGTAGAATGCAATTTCCATATGGATATTTTGCCAAATCACGAAAATATAACAACAGTTTTACCATTTAAGGACAATCCTACACGATACTTTATGACTACAAAGCAGAATTGTATGCCTGTAAGTGGTACATATAAGTATGGTAATGATGTTTATGAATTTTCAAAGGAAGATACTTTCTGTTATATGGACTGGGGTCGAGTAAATACTCCATATAGCCTTGTGTGGTATTGGGGCAATGGTGCACAGTACATTTATGACGAAAATGGTGAGAAGCATATTTTCGGATTTGAAATCACTTGGGCAATCGGTGACGAGAGTTATGCTACTGAAACTTGTCTTTTCTGGGATGGAAAGGCTCACAAAATCGGTGCTGTGGATGTGGAAAAATTCCCTAAAGGCAGATATATGGAAGAATGGAAGATGATTTCCGATGACGGAAGATTCAATTTGACTCTTACACCTACATTTGACTATGAGTCACAGTTCAGTGTTGGTGTAGCAGGAACACATTGTCATCAGGTGAATGGTGTGTGGAACGGAACTGTAATTCTTGACGACGGCAGAGAAATAGAGATTAAAAATCTTCATTCTTGGTGTGAATATGTAGAAAATAGATGGTAATAAGAAAAAGGCAGAGGTTTGGAAACTTCTGCCTTTTCTATTGCACTGTGTACAAAAATTTTTTTGCTTTTTAGTACATTTTTACCTTTATCTTTTGGGAAAAATAATGTATAATGTATTTGTATATTTTTGTAAAAATATAGGAGGATTACCAAATGAGTAAAAATCAACTTTTCTGTGAGAAGAACGGCAAACTCCACACATGGCATACTATCCTTACTGGTTTTGCTTTCCTCACAACATCAATTGCATGGGCTATCTATGACCCATATATTACAAAGATTCTTAACAGATTGCTTACGGAATCAATTTTTATTACAAACCTTAGTGCAAAGCTTAACGAAGCATTCCCTGTTCTTGCTGAATTTGCAAAAACACAGGGTCAGGATGTTAATGCAGCAGGTGGCGGAATTACACTTGTTCCATTGTTCATCGGTGTTATTATGACATTCGATAACATTTTCGGCGTTATTTTCCAGCCTACATTCGGTAAACTTTCAGACCGTTGCCGTTCAAAACTCGGTAAGCGTCGTCCTTTCATTGTTTACGGTGCACCTGTATCAGCACTTCTCTTTGCTATCATTCCTTGGGTTGCATTGAAGTCAACTCTTCCTGTAACAATGTTCTTCATTATCCTTTTCGTTTTCTCAATGTCACTTTGGCGTGCTCCTGCAGTTGCATTGATGCCTGCTCTTACTCCTCCTGAACTTCGTTCAGAAGGTAACGCTATCATCAACCTTATGGGTGGTGTTGGTTCAGTTCTTGGTATGGTTGCTGGTACTCTTGTAAGTGCTATCTATCTTGTTGTAACAGGTGTTAAGGTTACTGCTGAAAACGAACAGCAGACAAGCTTCCCATACGTGTTCCTTCTTGGTGCAATCGTTATGGTTATCGGTATGCTTGTTGTTCGTATTTTTGTTAAAGAACCATCAAGCCTTGAAGAAGTTGCTGCAAAGAATCAGTACGCTGATGAAAAGGCTGCTAAGAAGGCTGAAAAAGAAGCAAGAAAAGCTGAAAAGCTTTCAAAGGGCGAAAGAAAGAGCCTTATCTTTATGCTCGGTGGTCTTTTCTTCCTCTTCTGCGGTACAAATGCTATTACAACATTCTTCGCACTCTTCGCTGCTGAAGTTCTTGGTAAGAGCACAGGTGAAGCTACAATTATGACAACATTGTTTGCAGTTTGTTCTGCAGCAGCTGCTATTCCTGCAGGTAAAATGGGTAAGAAGCTTGGTCGTAAAAAAACAATTCTTATCGGTCTTGTAGTATTTATGGCAGTATTCCTTCTTTACGTTGTTACTCGTAGCATGGCTATTATCTGGCTTGCTCTCATCCTTGGTGGTGCTGCTAATATGTTCATCACAGTTAACACATTACCACTCGTTCTTGAAATCGGTGGTATCGACAAGGTTGGTACATTCACAGGTTACTACTACACAGCAACATTCTCAGCACAGATTGCATCTCCAATCGTTTACGGTGTTGTTAGAATGCTTTCAGGCTCATACCTTTCACTCTTCGTATATAGCCCAATTATGTTTATCCTCAGTATCTGTTGTATTCTCTTCGTTAAACACGGTGAAGCAATTCCACAGGAAATTGTTGATAAAATCGAAGAAGAAAACGCTGACTAAGTTATAAATGCAATAAATTTGCCCACCAGGGATAATTCCTTGGTGGGCTTTTTATTTATGATGATACTACATCGTGAAAAACGAAATATGATTTCAGGATAATTGCTTGACAGGATTTGTCGTATTCTGTTTCATAACAGACTGATTTAATGATATTGTAGCCTGTTTCGTATAAAAGAAAAGTAGCAAGTCTGTCGAAAATCTTGTGGGCAGCACTACCACCCATTGAATATGGCATATAAATATCAACGCTGATATTTGTATCTACCTCTCTGTCAGTTGTTGTAATGATTTTACCTGAATCAAGTGTTGTTGTAAGCTGTGGACCGATGGTGCATCCTTTAGTGGAAAATGCCACAATGGGTTCACTTACGGGAACAGGTTTAATATCGTTTTCATAAGCCGTCACAAATTTCAAATCTTCAAATCTGTCTTCGGCAGAAACTGTGAGTAAAACGCCGTCAACTGTTGAACCGTTATTTGTCATAAATCACCCTCCGTTGTTTTTCTGATAACTGCCCAGATGTAAACAATAGTATCTTTTACCATTATTTTTTCTGCACGGTCAATCATATATCTGTTGTTATCTCGGTCGTGGATTCTGTAAGTTCTGTCAAGTTTTGTAAGGTCATGTCCCGCAGGACCAATATAAAGATAAACATCATTTTTATTAATGCCTATCGGTGTGTATTCACCCTCTAAGTAAAGCTTTGTTTTATATCTTAAAGGCTGTATAAAAGCCTTAAAATGAGGGCTATTCCAACCGTCAGCACTTGAAATATAAATGGAACCGCCATATCTGTTCAGCATTTTTGTAATGTTCATATTTCAACCGCCTTAAAAACAAAATCCACATCCGTAAGATAATCTGCTGCCTGAAGCAAGGCTTCATCTCTGAATTTTACTGCACTTTCAAAGCCTGATGAAGCACTTCTGCTTATGGTAATGTCACCTGCTTTGAATGATGAAAAATCTTCTGATGAACTGCCTTGAATAAGACTGTAATTATAAAGTGCCATTCCTGCACAAGCTGTGATTACAGCGGGTTCATCTTCAAATTTTACATCTTTGAGTCTTTTTGAAAGATTTGCACAGGCTGAAAGACAAAATGGCATAGCCTTTTTAACTTCCTCTTCTGTCAATACGCCTGTGTCCTCAAGTAACTTTGAAACTGACCAGACATTTATCATTTTTTCACCTTAATTAAACCTTCATTACCTTTGAAGAATCAGCAAAGATTTTTGCAAAACCTGAAATCTGTGTGATTGCTGCACGTTCAAGCTGACGGTCAATAAGACGGTCAAAGTCTGTCATAACGCCACCTGCAGTAACCATTTCAAGTGCATAGTTTTTATCGAGTGCCACAAGAGTTTTGTTGATGTCTGTTGACTTGATAAGCTTTGCACCGAGAGGTGTAATCATTGAACCATTACCGTGGAAATTAAGACCTGCAGGAGCGTCACGGAATTCTGGCATAGAAAGAAGTTTTGCTGTTACATCAGGAGATGCAATAAGTGTGTTCATTTCATATGGTGAAAAACTGTTCCAGAGTGCAATCAAGTCTTCATAAGAGATTGAACCTGCACTTGCTGGTGCGATTTCCTGAGCAGGATTGTTGTTGCCGTCACCGTTAATAAGTACATCAACTGCATCCTTGAACTGTGAACGAGCAATATATGCACCAATCTGTCGAAGTGTTACTGTGAAAAGGTCAAGACGCTGAAAACGGATTGCTTCGTAAGATGCAACAAGCATTCTGCCACGCTTTTTAAGTGTTACGAGATTTTCCTGAGTATGAACAACTGTTTCAGGAATCTGAGCACCTTCAGCTACTTCCTTAAGTTCCTTTTCATCAGCAGTTGGAATTGATGTGATTGTTCTGTAATCAAGACCATTGATGTTTGTCTTTGTTGCGATAATTGAATCAAGGTTTTTACCTTCTTCAATGCCCTGGCGGACTGCTCGTGACACATATTCAGGGAAAAGAACAGCAGAATCAGTTGTTGAGAAGAATTTGTCAACTGTTGAACTGCCTGCACCTTTAAGTTTAATGTCAAAACGCTTTAACTGTCTTTCAAATGCGTCGAGTCCTTCAAGAGAAGTGCCTTTGTAGTTTTCACTTGGGTCGATTCTTTCAAGTTCTGAAAGAAATCCGTTGCTTGTGTTGTAAAGTCCTTTGTCGAGTTTAATTGTTTCAAAATTTGCCATTATAATATCCTCCTAATAATTAAAACTTAAATTCGTTGTTTGAGTTGTTGTTTGTTTTTTCTTCCACATAAAGTTGACTTACAGGTGGAAGAACGCTTTTGGCCTGTTTCTGGAGTGATGTGCAAAGAGTTTCAAGTGTATTTGATGAAAGATTTTTGAGAATTTCGTCAACACATTCACTGTCGATTGATGGTACTGCAAGTGCAAAGTTTTTCTTTGCATTTGTCACTAATGCTTCACGGTACTTTTCACCGTCAAGACTTTTTTCTTTTAATGAGTCCATATAGTCGGAAAGTTTTTTAAGGTCTTTTTCATTAAGAGTAAGACTCTTTTCTTCCCTAATGGACTTTAAGATATTTTCCATTGATTTCTCCTTTTTAAAAGATTTGGTGACACCTGCCTGTCTTTGTGCAGGTACAGCCACAAATGACCACTCATAAGCATCGGTGATGTTAGTAATAGTCTTGTGACAGTATTCACCCTTATATTTTCTGCCTGGAATGTGATTACAATGTGATTCACCACAAACAGAGCAGATTCGTGATTCAGAGGCACAGCTGATGCTGACCTCCTTTTTTATGCCACTTTCAATGTCCTTGATAAGGGATTCATTCTTTTCACTTCTTACGGTATAGCACCAGGCTTTTAAGTACATATACGTCATACCGTCAACAGTTTTTCTGTCGTTGTCAACAATAAGCTGAGTTTTATATGTACGACAACTCTGGTCCTCACTTTTCATACTGTGGTTGAAGATTCCTGTTTTGCCCACAAAAAGAGATTCAAGTGTTTTGAGGGAATCCTCATTGAATCGTTCAAAATCTCTGTCAATGTCATTGTCACAAAGCTTGACACTAAAACAGAAAACTTCCTCTTTATTAAGTGGTCGCAAAGAATATTCATTGATAAGAAGCATATCTTCGTCAGTTGGCACACCAACCTGATTTTCAGTAGAATAATTCTTGTTAATCATTCTTTTCACCTCCTGAAATAGACTTAGCTTGTGCAAGATAAAGTTCAGCTTTTGCCTGTTCAACTGAATCCTGAAGTGTAATATCGTCCCAGATAACCTCTACACCTGAACTGTTACCACAAAGTCTTAAATAAAGGTTGCAGATTTTCTCAATAATAGGTGTTAGAAGTCGTCTGTATGCAGTAAGCTCTGTTGTAAGAGCATCTGCCTGTTGTGATGACATTCTTTCAGTTGTACTCCAGCTGATACCAAGCATAAATGGTGGAATCGAAAGCTTTGCAACAATCTGTTCAAGCAGTTGTTTAACGGGAATCTCGCTGTCGAGAATCTGATTATCAGCACCGATAACTTTAATCTGCACATCACCGACTGCCACAAAGTCTTTTACAGAACTTCCATTCATAGCATTTGCCCATTCAGTTGCAATCTGAGTTGCTCGTTCCTTGGCATAAGCACGGTCAAGCATATCGGAGCCTGGATTGTAGGTGACAGCATAACGAAGATTTCCTGCTCGTTCCCAATTCTGTCCGATTGAATTGTAAATCTTCAAAAGAATTGAAGAAACAAAAGGTAGTCCTTTTAAAATAGAAGTACCTGTAATGCTTCCAGCTTCAGGATTAAGTGATGAAAACATAACCAAATCCTGATATTTTACAGGAGTGCCTGAAAGACTATCAGGACGACAGACGAGAATTTCATTGAATTTTTCAGGATTTCGCTTAAGACTTATGTTGTAAATCGGAACATTGTAAAGAGAATGAATTCCGTTTCCGTCTGTGATAATTTCACCTGCAGATGTACCATAGGTGAGAAGCTGTTCAAAGTAAATGTCAATGAACTGCTGGAGTCCTTGCCCAGTACCATTGACGCTGATGCTTTTCACAAAGTTGTCAAGCTCTACTTGATTTTTACCATTAAGCGTTTTTACATTGAAACCACCTGTAAGTCGTACAAGCTTGTAAATTGCTGTGTCGATAATCGGTACAGCTTCACGAAGTGAACGGTAAAGGTCAGGATTACTCACTTGTGACGGATAAAAGTCACACAAGCTTTCAAAGGGATTTGAAAAGGATGTCTGTGGTGATGCGATGCAAACCTTTCTCTTGCCGAATTTGTCGAATATTGACAAGTATTTTCCTCCTTTCAAGTTCTTTCAACGGACAAAGCGAAGAATGAGTTGTCCGTATTTTCAAGAGCAGTAGCCACAAAGTAGCGAATATCGTCCATTGCGTGGTCATACTCTTTTTTTGGAGTGTCGTGGACACTGTTGCAGTCCCAACGATACATTGAAAACTCACGGATTGTATCTGTACATGAACTGCCGATAATGATTTTCTTTTGTTTAAGCTTTTCCGAAACTTTACGGATGCCATCTGATACTTGATTTTTTGCAGGGATAACACGGAATTTTCCTTCACGACGGATACATTCCATAAAGGATGCTGCAGACGGGTCAACTATCACTGCCTCAACTCTTTTGTCACCTGCAAGTGAAACCAATTTGTCATAGTATTCCTTGTCAGTCATCTGAAAGCCTTTTGCCTTTGAATCGTGATAGAATTCCTTTAATCTGTACCAAACTCCGTTATAAAGTCCCCAAAGACCGAAAGATGCAGGGTTTACAGTACCATAGTCGCAGGAAATGTAATACTGACTGCAATTTTCAGGTAAATCACTTGTTGTGTGGTCCTTTTCGCTAAAGAAAGGATACACAAGTCCGTCAACAGCAACCCATTTTCCAAGGATAAATCTCTCATAAAATGCACCTGAATAAAGTGATTCATAACGACTAATTATGGTGTGGTGAAGTGATGGGTTGTCTTGCATCAGAAAATGAAGATAAAGACAATTTTTCTCCTTTGCTTTCTTAATCCATTCGTTGTAAAACCAATGTCGAGGGTTTTCAGGATTGCAATTGAACCAGAATTTTGAATCTGTCACCGAGCATCTTGCTAATGCTTGTTCCACAAATGAACGAGGCATAAGTGCAACCTCGTCAAGGAGTACACCTGAAAGTGTCATACCCTGAATAAGGGAAGCTGAGGACTCGTCTCTACCACCAAAAAGGTAAAATCTGTTACTTCTTTTACCCTTGCTAATGATAACAATGTTAGAGGACTTCAACTCCTTAACCGTAAAGCCCATTTGTGAAAGCACAGGCAAAAGAGGTGTAATCACATTTCGCCTCAGAGAAGTGATTGTCTTGCCACAGATTGCAAAGGATGAGTCGGAAAAACTGTAGAAACTCCAAAGAATAAATGAAATTGACATACAAAGAGTTTTGCCACTCCTGACAGCACCGTCGCAGATGATTGCATCGCAGTTTTTAAATGGACTAAGGCTGCACCACCAATTAAGAACCGTCAGTTGCTTTTTAGAAAATTCGTGGAATTTAATGTCAGCCAACAGCTTCACTCTCCGTTTGCTTCACAGCACTTCGTTCAATGGCTTCATAAAAAGACAATGCACCGTTATCTCTGTCGTCACAGGAAAGTTCAGAAAGTCTTTCAAGAGCCTTAAGTCTGTCAAAAAATTTGATTTCCATACCTTTTCCGCTGGTGATTTTGATTTCTGACACATTAAATAGGTCGAGAGAATCAACGTCGGGGGAACAGTTATCATTAACGGAAAGGATAAGTCGGATTGCGTCACTTACAGAACCGAATGCAAGGCGTTCCAGTCCTGCTGAAACTAGATTGCTTGTTGCAGGACATTCTTTTTCAAGTTCCGTAATCTTTTCACAAATTTCCTTTTGTGACAGTAGTGTTACACCTCTGTATTCAGGCAGAAGTGTAAAGCCTGAACGAAGTGCTGCTTCTTTGGGATTTCGTAGTCGTACATAATGACGACAGAAATCCAGTTCCTTTTTTGTCAATTTCTTTTTACTCATTTAGTAGCCTCCTTTTGTGAGGGGATTAAGGTAAAAATAACTTTTTAACTCTTACTTTTTACTTCTTACCTGAAAAAATACCCTCCATATATAGTCCGGAAAAGCAAAAACGTCCCGGGAAATGCGGGACGTTTTGAAAAAAACGCCGAATTGTTAACAAAATGTTCACAATTGAGCCCCTTTTTCAGGGTTGACAGTGCCAAAAAAGGGTATATAATAAAAATTAGTTAACCGGTTAACTATTAACCGATTAACTATTATAAAAAAGGTATGTGAATATATGATAGAAAAGGTAAAAAGAGTTAACGATGCTTTTCGCAGTTATCATTGCAATCATCGAAGTATAATTGATGCAAGATTCCGTGAAAAGGGACTTTATGTTGGTCAGCCACCAATACTTAAATTTATAAGTGAAAATAAAAATGTGACACAGAAAGAAATTGCAGATTTTCTTCATGTTTCTCCATCGTCCGTTGCAACTTCACTTAAACGAATGGAAGAAGCAGGACTTGTTGTTCGAGTGGAAAATAAAAAAGATGCAAGAAGAAACAGCTTAAAGCTTACAAAAAAAGGTAAGGAGCTTGTCCAGTACGCTGATAGCTTGTTTTTACGGATTGACGATGTAGCTTATAAAGGTTTTATAGAAGAAGAAATGGATACATTAGTACAGTTTCTTGAGAGAATGAATAATAATTTAATGGCTTTTGCAAAGGAGGAGAATGATGTTTAAGCTTTTAAGATATGCAAAAAAATATATAATTCCTGCAATTATGTCACCGATTCTTATGATTGGTGAGGTTGTGCTGGAGCTTATAATTCCACTTGTTATGGCTGACATTGTGAATATTGTTCAGACCGGTAAAACGGTAGCCAATGACAGCTTTATTGAGGTATTACGAAACGGATTTGATATCATACTTGCTAAATTTGGTGTTGAAATACCGGATGGTGGTATGGACGCAATTCTGCTTCTTGGATTAGAAATGCTCGTTTATGCATTAGGTTCACTTTTTTGTGGTGCTATGGCTGCACGAATGGCTGCTGTGGCAGGTATGGGATTTGGTGCAACACTCCGTGAAACAATTATGGGCAAAATTCAGCGTTTCTCTTTCTCAAATATCGACAAATTCTCAACAGCATCACTTATTACACGAATCACAACTGATGTAAACTCTGTTCAGAATACATTTGTTATGATGATAAGAATGATGTTCCGTGCTCCTGTTATGTTGGTGGTGGCACTTATAATCACTATCACAATGAGCAAGGGCGTTTCAAAGGCATTTGCAGTGTCACTTCCTCTTATCGCAATTATCCTTATAATCTTTGCACCTATTGCTTTAAAGAGATTTAAGGTAATGCTTGAAATGTTTGACGGATTTAATGCATCAATTCAGGAAAACCTTACAAATATACGTGTTGTAAAAGCGTTTGTACGTTCAGAGCACGAAAAGAAAAAATTCAAGAAAGCCAATGATGAGCTTATGGGTGCAGCATTGCATGCTGAAAAGCTTATGATTATGGGTATGCCTACATTCACAATCATTATGTATGGCACAATCCTTGCAATTCTTTACATTGCAGCAAAGGAAATTTCTTATGAAACATTGGCTATCGGCGACTTCTCTGCAATATTTACATATATTATGCAGATCCTTATTCACTTCCTTATGGTTGTTATGCTGATAGCACAGTTCTTTATGTCACAGGCAAGTGCAAAGCGTATCCTTGAGGTTATTGAAGAAGTTCCTAGTATCCGTGACGATACTGCAACAGAGAGCACTGTAAAAGACGGTTCAATTGAATTTAAGAATGTAACATTCAGATATGAGGGCGCATCACTTCCGGCAATCAACAACGCAAACTTTAAAATAGGCAGCGGTGAAATGGTTGGTATTATCGGTGCAACAGGTAGTGCTAAATCAAGCCTTGTTCAGCTTATTCCCCGACTTTATGATGTTAATGAGGGTCAGGTTAAGGTTGGCGGTGTGAATGTAAAGGATTATAAGATTCACTCTCTTCGTGAAGAGGTCAGTATGGTGCTCCAGAAGAATGTTCTTTTCTCAGGTACAATTGCAGAAAATCTTCGTTGGGGTAACAAAAATGCAACTGACGAGGAATTGGTTGCAGCTTGTGAAATTGCTGATGCACACTCCTTTATTTCATCATTCCCTGACGGATACAACACAGATTTGAGTCAGGGTGGTGTCAATGTATCGGGTGGACAGAAGCAGAGACTTTGTATTGCCCGTGCAATTCTCAAAAAGCCAAAAATCCTTATTCTTGACGACTCAACAAGTGCTGTTGACACATTTACAGATTCAAAAATCCGTTCAGGACTTCGTGCTTGTATCCCGGATACAACAAAGATTATTATTGCACAGAGAATTTCATCTGTTGCTGATTGTGACAAGATTATTATTCTTGAAGAAGGCAGTATAAACGATATCGGTACACACGAGGAATTGCTCCAGCGTAACGAGATTTATAAAGATATTTATGAATCACAGCAAAAGGGCAGTGATGATTTTGATGCAGTAGGAGGTGGAGAATAATGGCAGGACCAATGGGAGGACCGGGTGGCAGAAAAGGTATGCGTGGACCTGTTCCGAAGCCAAAAAATGCAAAGGGAACAATCCGCAGACTTTTAAAATACATCCTTAAACAAAAAGGCTTGTTCTTCGGTATGCTTATTTTTGCTGCAATCAGCTCAATAGCATCTGTTTCAGGCTCATTATTCATCAAGCCTATTATTGACGATTATCTTACTCCATTGATAGGTAAGGGCTTTGAAGGTCCGCTTGTTACTGAGCTTTTCAAAATGATGGGCATTATGTCTTGTGTTTTCTTTGGTGGTGCATTGGCTTCTTACGGACAGTCAAAATGCTCCGTATGGCTTACACAAAAGACACTTAATACACTTCGAAAAGACTTGTTCGACTCGCTTGCTGATTTGCCAATCAGCTTCTTTGACTCACGACCAAACGGTGAAATTATGAGCCGTTTCACAAACGACGTTGAAACACTTCGTATGTTCATAAGTCAGGGACTTACACAATTTATTTCATCAGGTGTTATGATTGTGGGTTCGTTTTTAATTATGCTTTCTCTTAGCTGGCAGATGACACTTGTGGTTATTGCAATGGTCTTTGTAATGGTTTTCATTACAAAAACTCTTGGTAAAAAGAGTGCTTTCTTCTTTAAGAAACAGCAGGAGCAGTTAGGCTCTGTAAATGGTTATATTGAAGAAATCATTGAGGGACAAAAGGTAGTTCAGGTGTTTAATCACGAAGAAGAGGTTGTTGCTCATTTTGGTGATGTCAACGAAAATCTTCGTAAGGCTGCAACAAGTGCAAACACTTTTGCAAGTATGTTAGGGCCTATTATGAACAACCTTTCTCATATCACATATGCACTCACAGCGGCTCTTGGCGGACTTCTGGCACTCAAGGGTGCAATGTCACCGGGTGAAATCGTTGCATTCTTACAGTATATCCGTAGCTTTACACAGCCTATTTCAAACATCACACAGCAGTTTAACAATGCGTTTATGGCTCTTGCAGGTGCAGAGAGAATTTTTGAAATCATTGACCAGAAGTCTGAGTTTGACGAGGGCTATGTTGTGCTTGTAAATGCAACAATTGATGATAAGGGTAACATTCAGGAAACTGAAAAGCACACAGGTATCTGGGCATGGAAGCACACTCACGGTGATGGTACTGTTACATATACACGCCTTGCAGGTGATATTGTTTTCGAGGATGTTACATTTGGTTATACAGATGAAAAAACAGTGCTTCACGACGTTTCTCTCTACGCAAAACCTGGCCAAAAAATCGCATTCGTTGGTTCAACAGGTGCAGGTAAGACAACAATCACAAACCTTATCAATCGTTTTTATGAAATCAATGACGGTAAAATCCGCTATGATGGAATAAATATCCAGAAAATTAAAAAGGACGATTTGCGTCGTTCACTTGGTATCGTTCTTCAGGATACACACCTGTTTACAGGTACTATTGAAGAAAATATCCGTTATGGTAATCTTGATGCAACACACGAACAGGTTGTTGAAGCAGCAAAACTTGCAAATGCACATTCATTTATCACTCATTTACCTGATGGATATGATACAGTTTTAACAGGTGACGGTTCAAACCTCAGCCAAGGTCAGCGTCAGCTCCTTTCTATTGCTCGTGCAGCAGTTGCAGATCCTCCTGTTCTTATTCTTGACGAAGCAACAAGCTCAATCGACACAAGAACTGAAAAACTTATTGAGCAAGGTATGGATAAACTTATGCACGGCAGAACAGTTTTCGTAATTGCTCATCGTCTTTCAACTGTCAGAAATGCAAATGCAATTATGGTTCTTGAAAACGGAAGAATCATTGAACGTGGTGACCACGACGATTTGATAGAGCAGAAAGGTAAGTATTACCAACTCTACACAGGCAACTTTGAGGAAAATTGATTCTTTTTCCGTAATACTTCGTGTCTGTCAGCTCGCAGTATACCTAATACAGCTTCGCCTCTGACATATTGTCTTACGAAAAAATAATTCAATTTTGGGTTGTCGATTCTTTTTGTAAAACAAATATATTCTTAGAATGGAGTTAGGTTATGAAGAAAATAATTGCGTTGCTTTTGTTGGTTTCTTGTATGGTGACATTATCAGCTTGTAATAATGCAAAACAAGAAAAGACTCGTGTATATTCATTTACTGGTGAGAATGAGGAGTATGTGATTACAAACGGCGTCGTTGTTCTGACAGACGAAGAAGACGTATTCTATGGTGGCGAATTGAAGGCTATTCAACCGGATGGCATAAAGAATATCGCGTCATATCGTGCTGAATTCTACACAAGAATCGGCGATGAAGAAGATGTGATACTTGTCAGTGCAATGGATAATGATTCATCATCAGAAATGTTGAATGTGGATTTTGGCATGGCGTCCGGTAACGGCAAGATGCTTGATGATAACTTTTCAAACATGGATGAATCACAAGGTGATTTCTGGTGTGAACTGAGAATAAAAGACACTCAAGGCAATCAGAATAGCTACATTATTGATTTGACATTAACAGAAATTACAAGTGAAAATAAATAAGTAAATCATAATTTATCGGGGAGTTATGCGTAGGGAGCGGCGATTCTCACCTGCCGGTTCGGTCGGTGCTTCTGCTTCGCAGAGGTGTCCACCGGACACCCGCACCCTTGACGACCTGTTGTCGGTTAACAGATGCACTTGTTTAGGGCTGTCGAGGACGCCAGCTCCTATGAAGTGTGTTCGACAAACTCTCAATTTGAAATATCAATCATCTTATTGCTTCTCTTACAATGTAAGGGGAGCTTTTTCTTTAGCATTTATAATAAACTTTGGTGTTGATTTTTGTTTGTTTTGCTTCTTAAATGGAAAAATTTGTAACAAAGTGCACAAAAGACTGTAATGAATTTTGTTAATAAATTGAACAATTTGTGCAAAAATCACTTGAAATCGTTTTTTTGTAGTGGTAAAATATATGTGTATAACTATAACTGTGAGGTGAAAAGAGTGACGGAATTTCAAAACAACAACTATGAGGCTCAGGTGCCGATATATCTTTTCCACCAGGGTAATAATGCTCGTGCATATGAATATATGGGTGCTCACCGAGTGGATGAAGACACAGTTGTTTTCAGAACATGGGCTCCCAATGCTGTTGGTGTAAGCGTTTGTGGTGATTTCAACGATTGGAATGATCAGGCTGATATGGCAGAACGGATTACAGCAGGTGGTATCTGGGAAGTTCAGGTTAAAAATGTAAAGCTTTATGACTCATATAAATTCTGCATTTACACAAAAGACGGCAGAAAACTTATGAAAAGTGACCCTTACGGATATCATATGGAAACCCGTCCGGATAATGCCACTAAATATTATGAATTAGGTTCATATAAATGGACTGATGATAAGTGGGAAAAGGCAAAACGTGAAAAACCACAGTATGATAAGCCTGTAAACATTTATGAAGTTCATTTCGGTTCGTGGAAACAGTATGATGACGGAAACTTTTATTCATATCGTAAAATGGCAGAGGAGCTTATTCCTTATGTAAAGGAAATGGGATATACTCACATTGAATTTATGCCACTTACTGAATATCCTTTTGACGGCTCTTGGGGGTATCAGGTTACAGGTTATTTTGCTGCAACATCTCGTTACGGTACACCTGATGATTTGATGTATCTCATTGATATGTGTCACAAAAACGGAATCGGTGTTATTCTTGACTGGGTACCTGCTCATTTCCCTAAGGATGCTAACGGTCTTTATGAATTTGATGGTACAACATGTTACGAATATGATGATGTTCGAAAAGGTGAACACCTTGAATGGGGAACAAAGGTCTTTGATTTCGGTAGAAATGAAGTTCAGTCTTTCCTTATTTCAAGTGCTATGTTTTGGCTTGATAAATATCATATTGACGGACTTCGTGTTGACGCTGTTGCATCTATGCTTTATCTTGATTATGGCAGAGATGACGGCCACTGGATTGCAAATAAAGATGGTGGTAACGAAAATCTTGAAACAATAGATTTTCTTAATAAACTTAGTATGAATGTTTTCCGTGACTATCACGGAAGTCTGCTTATCGCTGAGGAAAGTACAGCTTGGCCAATGGTTACAAAGCCTGTGTTTATGGGTGGACTTGGTTTTAATTACAAGTGGAATATGGGTTGGATGAATGACATTCTCCGATATTTCTCAACAGACCCACTTTACAGAAAAGGTAATCACGGTTGTATCACATTCTCATTCTTCTATGCATTTTCAGAGAATTTTATCCTACCAATCTCTCACGATGAGGTTGTTCACGGTAAATGCTCTCTTATTAATAAAATGCCGGGTACTTATGAAGAAAAATTTGCAGGTGTCCGTGCATTTATGGGCTATATGATGGCACATCCTGGTAAAAAGCTTATGTTTATGGGTTCTGAATTCGGTCAGTTTATTGAATGGAACTATAAACAGGGTCTTGATTGGATTCTTCTCGATTATGATGCACATAAACAGTTGCAGACATATTTTAAGGAGCTTAATCATTTCTATAAAGATAATGCTCCACTTTGGCAGGTTGACCATTCATGGGAAGGATTTTCGTGGATTTCAGCGGATGATAACGATAATTCAGTAATTTCATTCCGTAGAATTGACGAAAAGGGTAAAGAGATTATTGCAGTTTGCAATTTTACTCCTGTTGCTCGTGATAATTACAAAATCGGTGTTCCTGCAAAGAGTAATTACAAGATTGTGTTTAATTCTGACGACGCTGAATACGGCGGAACAGGAAAAGCACAGCCGGAAAAAATCAAATGGCAGAAAGAGGCTATGCACGGATTCCCGCAGAGCATTTCTCTCGATTTACCACCAATGTCAACAATTTATCTTAAGAAAACAAGATAATAAAATATATTAACATCCGATTAAGGAGGAAATAATATGGCAAGAAAACAAGAGTGTATTGCAATGCTTCTTGCAGGCGGTCAGGGAAGCCGTCTCGGAATTCTTACAAAGAACATTGCTAAACCTGCTGTACCTTACGGCGGTAAATACAGAATTATCGACTTCCCACTTTCAAACTGTGTAAACTCCGGCATTTCAACAGTTGGTGTTTTAACACAGTATCAACCACTTGAACTTAACGATTACATAGGCAATGGTCAGGCATGGGATTTAGACCGTGCAAACGGCGGTGTGCACATTCTTTCTCCATATCAACAGATTAAGGGCACAGAATGGTACAAAGGTACTGCAAACGCTATTTACCAGAATATCAATTTCATTGACCGTTATGACCCTGAATACGTTGTAATTCTTTCAGGCGACCATATCTATAAAATGGATTACAACAAGATGCTTGAATACCATAAAGAAAAGGGCGCTGCTTGTACTATTGCAATGCTTGAAGTTTCTTGGGAAGAAGCAAGCCGTTTCGGTCTTATGATTCTTAATGACGATAACTCAATTAGTGAGTTTGAAGAAAAACCAAAGAATCCAAGAAGTAATAAAGCTTCAATGGGTGTGTATGTGTTTACTTGGAGCAAGCTTCG
>JAZLAH010000061.1:0-16829 GCA_045613065.1 Candidatus Fimenecus sp. | reverse complement strand
AGGCTGCAGGTGTACGCACGGTGACGTGTTTAGCTTGGCAGTACTAATAGGTCGAGGGCTTGACCATTATGCTTGGTTCAAACAGTACAATTTCTCAGAATGACATAATTAATCACCTTAACTTTGTTCAGTTTTCAGGGTACATACCTAAAAGACCTTCAATTGAAGGTCTTTTTTTTATTTGATTTTTTATAGTTTAATGTTATAATACATTTTATAAATTATATTTTAGAGGTTTTGTGTATGATTATCTTAATTTCTGGTGCATCACATACAGGAAAAACGGTTCTTGCACAAAGATTGCTTGAAAAATATAAATATCCATATTTATCAATTGACCATTTGAACATGGGTTTAATAAGAAGTGGAAACACTGACCTTACTCCAATGAGCGATGATAACTCTCTTACAGAATATTTATGGCCTATTGTTTGTGAAATGATTAAAACTGCTATCGAGAATAAACAAAATCTTATTGTTGAAGGTTGCTATATTCCTTTTGATTGGAAAAATGATTTTTCAAATGAATATCTTAATGATATTAGATATTCTTGCCTTGTTATGAGTAAGAATTATATTTTGAATCATTTTGGGGATATAAAAAAATACGCAAATACCATTGAAAAACGTTTAGATGATGAGTATTGTACAATTGAAACTCTTCTTAAAGATAATGCAAATATTTTAGAACTTGCAAAGCAATATAAAATAGATTATTATTTGATTGATGATAAATATGAAATTGATATTTATTTATAAAAAGGTGTTATTATGAGTAGAAAGTTATTCTTTGAAGCAATAATTAAATTTTCATTAGGTGTTATTTTAGTTGGTTTATTAATCTTTTTACCTGCAGGTACATTATCATTTTTCAATGGTTGGTTATTGATGGGAATTCTTTTTATTCCAATGTTTTTAGCTGGAATTGTGATGATGTTTAAAAATCCTGAATTATTGAGAAAGCGACTTGATGCTAAAGAAGAGCAAAAGGAACAAAGTACGGTTGTTAAACTTAGTGGTCTTATGTTTTTATCAGGATTTATCGTATCGGGACTTGGATTTAGATATAACTGGTCTGTTCTGCCAAAAGGAGTTTCAATAGGTGCTGCAGTAGTATTTCTTTTGTCATATGCACTTTATGCAGAGGTTTTAAGAGAAAATACATATTTGAGTCGTACAATTGAAGTTCAAGAAAATCAAAAAGTAATTGATTCAGGGTTATATGGAATAGTAAGACATCCTATGTATAGCGTTACATTACTGCTGTTTTTATCAATTCCGCTTGTGTTAGGTTCGTTATACTCATTTATTTTTTTTCTTGTTTATCCAATTATTATTTCAAGGAGAATAAAATATGAAGAAGAATTCCTTAAAAAAGAGCTTCCAGGATACGCCGAATATAAGCAAAAGGTTAAATATCGCTTAATTCCGTTTGTCTGGTGATATGATTTAACTCCCTTGTACTTGATTTGTACAAGGGTTTTGTATTATTCTGTAATAATATATTACAAAACTATTGCAACAAAATTTATTTTTTGATAAAATTGTATTATAATGGCAAAGGATGTGATATTTTTATGAAAGCTATTGTAGGTGGTAAAATTATTCTAAAAGACAGAGTTGTAGAAAACTGTGCTTTGCTGTATACAGATAAAATTGAAGGAGTCATTTCTGAAAATCTTGTTCCTGAAAATGCTGAAATCATTAATGTTGATGGAGGCTATGTAGCTCCTGGTCTTATTGATATGCATATTCATGGATATCTTGGTAAGGATGTCTGTGATGGTGAAGAAGAAAGTATCAGAATAATTTCAAAAGGTCTTCTCAGTAATGGAGTTACTGGTTATCTTCCTACAACTATGACAGAAGATATGAAAGTTATCCGTAAAGCTCTTGAGGTTTGTCGTTCATTAAAAGAAGAGAGTAAAAATTGGGACGGAAGTATCATTTTAGGCTGTCATGCCGAAGGTCCTTTTATCAGTGAAAGCAAAAAAGGTGCTCAGGATGCAAAATACATACTTAAACCTGATGCTTCTTTTTTAAAGGAATATAAGGATATTATAAAAACAATCACTCTTGCTCCTGAAACAGATACAGAGGATTTTGCAGCAATCCGTGAAATCTGTCGTGATACAGATGTTGTTATTTCAATGGGGCATACTTCTGCTGATTATGAAACTGCAATGGCAAGTATTAACGCAGGTGTGAAGCATATAACACATCTTTTCAATGCAATGACTCCACTTACTCATCGTGGTCCTGGTGTTGTTGGTGCAGCACTTAATAGTGATGTAAGTGCAGAACTTATTGTTGATACTGTCCATGTAGACCCATCTCTTTATAATATGTTATGGAAATTAAAAGGACGAAAACTCTGTTTTATTACTGACTGCTTACCTGCAGGAGGTTTACCTATTGGTGAATATACTTTAGGTGGTCAGAAGATTATTTTTGATGGCACAATCTGCAAACTTGAAGACGGAACAATTGCAGGTAGCGTATTGCATATTAACGAAGGTGTATGGAATGTTTATGAAAATTCAGATATTCCACTTTATGAATGTGTAAATTGTGCATCTCTTAATCCTGCTACAGTTCTTAGTTTGGATAAAACTAAAGGTTCACTTGAAACAGGTAAGGATGCTGATATTATTATTACAAATAATAAATTTGAAATTAAAAAGACTATTATAGCAGGAGAGGTTAAATATGAATCTTAAAGTAAAAGCAAAACTTGATCCAAAATTCCAGCCATTATCAGTTGTTGTTCGTGAAATGCGAGAAGCTACTAAAGAAAATGGTCAGGATGTTATCGTTGCAGTAGAAAGAAATAAGGGACAAATCAGTAGATATAAAACAAGAATTTATCCCGATGGTACAGGTCACGACGAGGAAAATTTCCGTTTTATTGAAAGAATCGTAAAAACACTTTTATGGGTAGCAGGTGGTTATAAGGTTTTTATTGCAGGTAGTGAAGTTGTAGGTAATAAAATCAAGGAAGCTTATACTCCTGACGGCATTCGTGCATTTGACGAGGATTATATGGCTGGAGTTTTTGAGAACCCATTTGAAGTTGTAATTTGTTCATTAGAAGAAGCACCTGAAGAATATTATATTGCTGAATCAGTTGGCAGACATCTTGACGGTTGTCGTATAGGATTTGATGCAGGTGGTAGTGACAGAAAAGTAAGTGCTGTTATCAATGGTGAAAGTGTATATTCAGAAGAAGTTGTTTGGTTCCCAAAACTTAATTCTGACCCTGAATACCATTATCAGGGAATCCTTGAAGCAATGAAAACAGCTGCATCAAAAATGCCAAGAGTTGATGCTATCGGTGTTTCATCAGCAGGTGTTTATATTGAAAACAGAACAATGGCAGCATCACTTTTCCTTAAAGTAGGTAAAGAAGATTTTGATAAGAGAATTAAAAACATCTATCTTGATGTTGCAAAGGAAATTGGTGAAGACATTCCTGTCGTTGTTGCAAATGATGGTGATGTTACTGCTCTTGCAGGTGCTATGGACCTTAATGACGACTCTGTTCTTGGTATCGCAATGGGTACAAGTGAAGCAGGCGGTTATATCGACCAGCAGGGTAATATCACAGGATGGCTTAATGAACTTGCATTCGTTCCTGTTGATTTTAATGCTGATGCAATGGTTGACGAATGGTCAGGTGACTATGGTTGTGGCGTTAAGTATTTCTCACAGGACGGTGTAATTAAACTTGCTCCTTATGCGGGAATTGAACTTGATGAAAGCCTTTCTCCTGCTGAAAAACTTAAAGTAGTTCAGGGACTTATGGAAAAAGGCGACCAAAATGCTGCTGATATTTACGATACTATAGGTGTATATTTTGGTTATGCAATTGCTTATTATAGTGAGTTCTATGATATTAAGCACGTTCTTATTATGGGACGAGTTACATCAGGACAAGGTGGACAGATTATTCTGTCCCGTGCACAGGAAGTTCTTGATAAGGAATTCCCTGAACTTGCAAGCAAGATGGAACTTCATATTCCTGATGAAAAATCTCGTCGTGTAGGTCAGTCAGTTGCAGCCGCAAGCTTACCAAAAATTAACTAAATAAGTCATAATTTGTCAAACAGGATAAACTTATAAACGTCTGTTTAAGGAGTGAATACTTTGACACCAATGTTAAAAGCATATATAGAAGATAATAAATTATGTTTGGATTATTTGTTTGCTGATTGGGAGGAGTTCTTAGAAATTCTTTTTACAGAAGGTGGTTGTGTAGAATCAATTCTGTGGTTTGAATACATAGAAATAAATGAACATAAGCAATCTCTTGGTTCTGGTGGATACAAAGATAAATCGAATCCAGAATATATGTATGCTGAAACACAAATTTTTGATGAAGACTTTGAGGATAAATCTTTATATGAAATAAAGGGATACATTAAGTCGGTTATTGATAGTTATCCAAATAACAAACTTATGCCTTCATTTTATATTTCGGAATAATTACACAAAAATAACCCTCGTACTTAATTGTACGAGGGTTTTGTTATTGTTATATAACTTGTATTCAGGATTAATATACACCCTGTGAAAGCATTGCTTCTGCAACTTTTTCAAAACCTGCGATATTAGCACCTGCAATAAGGTCGTATCCCATTCCGTAACGAGCAGCTGCAGCAACTGAAATATCGTAGATGTTCTTCATTGAGCTCTTGAGCATTTCGTCAACTTTTTCAGCTGTCCAAGCAAGACGCTGGCTGTTCTGGCTCATTTCAAGACCTGATACGCAAACACCACCAGCATTAACAGCTTTTGATGGAGCAACGATTACGCCGTTTTCAATGAAATATTCAACAGCTTCAGCAGTTGTTGGCATATTAGCAACTTCAATGTAGTACTTTGTGCCATTTGCAACAATTTTCTTAGCTTCTTCAAGAGTAACTTCGTTCTGAGTAGCACATGGAAGAGCAACGTCAACCTTAACACCCCAAGGTTTCTGACCTGGGAAGAATTCAGCACCAAACTTATCAGCATAGTCTTTAGCCTTATCTCTGCCTGATGCACGCATCTCAAGAAGGTAGTTAATCTTTTCTTCTGTTACGATACCATCTTTATCATAAACATATCCGTCAGGACCACTGAGAGTAAGTGGAATACCACCGAGCTCAGCAATCTTTTTGATTGCTCCCCAAGCAACGTTACCGAAACCTGAAACAGCAAATGTCTTACCAACAATGTCTTCATTTTCGTGCTTAAGAACTTCGTTTGTGTAGTAAATTGCACCATAACCTGTTGCTTCAGGACGAACAAGTGAACCACCGTAAGAAATACCCTTACCTGTAAGAACGCCGTTTTCGAAAGCACCAACGATTCTCTTATACTGACCAAAGAGGTAACCGATTTCCTTACCACTAACACCGATGTCACCAGCAGGAACGTCAATGCTTGAACCGATATGACGATAAAGCTCTGACATAAATGCCTGACAGAATCTCATGATTTCTCCATCACTCTTACCAACAGGGTTAAAGTCAGAACCACCCTTAGCACCACCCATAGGAAGACCTGTAAGTGAGTTTTTGAATGTCTGTTCAAAACCTAAGAAGTAAATAATACTTGCGTTTACACTTGGGTGGAAACGAAGACCACCTTTGTATGGACCGATAGCAGAGTTGAACTGTACACGCCAGCCACGATTTACCTGAGTCTGACCATTGTCATCAACCCAAGCAATTCTGAAACGAACTGTTCTGTCAGGTTCAATCATTCTGCCAAGAATATCATATTTTTCATATTCAGGATGTGCTTCAACAACTTTTTCAAGTGAGCCGAAAACTTCCTTAACACACTGAATAAACTCTTTCTTTTCACCGTCACGTTCCTGTGCTCTTGCAAGAACTTTTTCAATATAACTATTCATAAAATAGCCTCCTTTGCCTAATGTAAAAATAATATCATAAGTATAGTGTTTTTTTCAATTAACAATATTGAAAAATATACACTAATTTCAGCGCTTTAATTTGGTGAAAGTGACAAAAATAAATTACATAATTTCATTTTTGACTGTTTTTCCTGCAAAATCAACTGATTTTTGCAGGAAATTATGTATAATGGTTTCATATACTTGCAAAGTTTTAAGTTCTTATTGTGAATTTATACAAATTGACAAAACCATATATTTTTGATAAAATTACTAGGATAATACAAAACTATGGTGTGGTTATGCAAAAGTTTATTTCAAACAGTACAGAAGATACAATTGAATTAGGTAAAAGACTTGCAAATTCACTTAAAGGTGGAACTGTTGTAGCATTCTTTGGTGGTCTTGGAATGGGAAAAACTGCCTTTACACGAGGGATGGCGAAGGCTCTTTGTGTTAATGAAGAGGTGAGTAGTCCTACTTTTGCTATCGTTAATGATTACGGTGGAAATCCTCCTTTGTATCATTTCGATATGTATCGTGTGGAGAGTTGGGATGACCTTTATTCAAGTGGTTTTTTTGACTTCTATGAAGCAGGTGGAATACTTTCAGTTGAATGGGCTGAAAACATTGAAAATGCATTACCTGAAAATACAGTAAGAGTCACAATTCAACGTGGTGAAACTGATAATCAACGTATAATCACTATCGACGGGGGCATGGAAATATGAAAATCTTATCACTCGATTCTTCATCAGTTACAGCGTCCGTAGCAATAACTGAAAATGGTAAAGTTTTATCCGAAAAATTCATAAATAATGGACTTACACATAGTCAGACATTAATGCCTATGGTTGAAGAAACATTGAAAGACAGTGGTGTTTCAATTAAGGATATTGATTTGTTTGCAATTACAAACGGACCCGGTTCATTTACAGGTGTAAGAATCGGTATTGCATCGGTTAAAGGTATGGCAGATGCACTTGATAAGAAGTGTATGGCTATTTCAACTCTTGAGGCAATTGCAGAGCCATTGAAAAAAGAAGATGTAATTGCTTGTGCTGTAATGGATGCAAGATGTAACCAGGTTTATACAGCTTTGTTTAATTTGGGCAATCGACTTTGTGAGGATAAGGCAGTTTTAATTGACGAACTTGGCGAGGAACTGAAACAATATGACAAAAAAATTGTCTTTATCGGTGATGGTTCAGTTTTATGTTATGAAAAACTTCACGAAATTATCCAAAATTGTGAAATTGCAGATGAAAATATTCGTTATGTTCACAGTTCAAGTGTAGGATTTGTAGCAGAAGACAAAATTAAAAATGGTGAAGAAACAGTAAATTCAGCAAATCTTGTTCCTTTTTATCTGAGATTACCTCAGGCAGAAAGAGAACTTAAATTAAAGAAATAAGAGTAAAGGGGATATAAATATGATAGCTTTAGGTGCAGACCACGGTGGTTTTGAATTAAAAGAGGCAATAAAAAAGCATCTCGACGAAAAAGGTGTTGAGTATATTGATTGCGGTACATATAGTGCAGAGTCAATTGACTACGCTCCGATTGCAAAAGCAACTTGTGAAAAGGTGACAAGCGGTGAGTGTGAAAAGGCAATTCTCTGTTGTGGTACAGGTATCGGAATTTCAATGGCAGCTAATAAGGTAAAAGGTATTCGTGCTGCTTGTTGTTCAGATTATTTCAGTGCAAAACTTACAAGAATGCATAATGATGCAAATGCACTCTGTATGGGTGGTCGTGTTGTTGGTGTAGGTCTTGCATTAGAACTTGTTGATGTTTTCCTTGAGACAGAATTTGAAGGTGGTAGACATCAGAGAAGAATTGACCAGATTATGGAGATAGAAAATTCATAAAATATCTTGTAAATTGTAAATTATAGGTATATAATATTTTGTGATAATAAATCCAAGAAAATTTGGGGGAAATAAAAATGGGAAACATTATAATTACTAACCATCCACTTATTCAGCATAAACTTACTCTTTTAAGAGATAAGAATACAGGTTCAAAGGAATTCAGAGCACTTGTTTCTGAAATCGCAACTCTTATGTGTTACGAAGCAACTCGTGACCTTCCACTTGTTGAAGTTGAAGTTGAAACTCCTGTTGCTATCGCAAAAACAAAGGTAATTTCAGGTAAAACACTTGCTTTCGTTCCAATTCTTCGTGCAGGTACAGGTATGCTTGACGGTGTTCTTTCACTTGTTCCATCTGCAAAGGTTGGTCATATCGGTATGTACAGAGATGAAGAAACAGCACTTCCTGTTCCATACTATTGTAAATTGCCATCAGATATTGAAGAACGTGAAGTAATCGTTCTTGACCCAATGCTTGCAACAGGTGGTTCAGCAATCGATGCTATCAGCCAGATTAAGACATTTAAACCAAAGTCAATCAAGTTCATGGGTATTATCGCAGCTCCTGAAGGAATGCAGGCTCTTGCAGATGCTCATCCTGATGTTGACATTTACTGTGCAGCACTTGACGAAAAACTCAATGAACATAAATATATCGTTCCTGGTCTTGGTGACGCAGGCGACAGAATTTTCGGTACAAAATAAAAACTAAACAAATACAAAAAGTAGGGGACGCTGACCACAGCGTCCCATTTTGATTTAAAAAGCAGAACTGATTTTTACAGTTCTGCTTTCTTTATTTAATATTCAATTATAATATTACTTTCTGTGGCATACCGTTGTTTTCTCTTGACTTATCTGCAAGGTAAACGCATAAATGACCTGCAACAGAATCGAAAATTGAAGTACAAGCAAGACTCGGTTTTTCACCTCGTACAAATGACACGAAATCAGCGGAAAGTCTTTCGTCGCCACCACCATGACCACCGTATGCACCGACCATATCACCGGTAACTTTGAGGTCGACTTCCTCAACAATTCTTTCATCAGTTGTTGTTGGATGAATTTTTGATACAAAGAATTTTGATTCTTCAAAGTTACCGTAAATTTCACCTTTTGTACCAACAATATGAATTCTTCGTAAAGGAGTTGATGAGCCACCAACCATATTATGAGTACCCGTTGCACCACTCTGGAAATTTACAAGTACAGATTGATGGTCAACAACATTGTTATTACTCTTATAAATACATTTTCCGTAAGGTGAATCACCTTTAAGAAGATTGATTTTATCTTCAATAGTTGGGTTTTCGATATGCTCAAGCTTGTCCCAAATGTAAAATGCCCATCTTTCAGGTTGGTCAATATAAAGTCGTTTAGCAGAGTATCTGCAATCCTCAACGAGAGGACAGTCAACAAGACATCTTTCACCAGCGTTTTCAGGTGCGTTTTCAGGCTTAAACTGATATTTACCACCATAACTTGAAATTGCAACAGGCTTTGTCTCACTCATAATCCACATCATAATATCAATATCGTGACAGCATTTTGCAAGTAACATTGATGTGTGACATTCGTCACTGTTAGCCCATTTACCACGAATATATGATGTTGAAAGGTGATGGTAACTAACGTGTTCAAGAGTCTGGATATTGATAATATCACCGATTTCACCATTTACAACTCTTTCTTTAATTCCGTAATAGAAAGGTGTGTAACGAAGTACGTGACAAATCATAACTTTTGAGTTGTTTATTCTTGCACACTCAACAATTTCTCTCATTTCCTCTTCATTAGGAGCAAAAGGCTTTTCCAAAAGCATATCATAACCTGCATTAAGAAGAGGAATAGATGTTTCAAGATGCTGATGGTCCATAGTACCATTGATAATGGTGTCAGCAAGCTTGCCGTGCTTAGCCAATTCCTGTGCAGTCTCAAAGCACATATCATCTGAGAAACCGAATTTCTTCATACACATTTCTCTTCTGACAGGATTAGGGTCAGCAACACCAACAATCTTCATAAGTTCAGGATTAGTAATTGCAAGTTCAGCATATGTAAGTGCTCTGTGACCTGCACCAACAATAATTGCAGTAATAGGTTTTGACATAATACCATTCTCCCTCGTGGAGTTTAATTTATTAAAAGAATTATACCACATAACTATAAAATGTAAAGAACATGTTAAAAAAAGAAAAACGGACATCATCTGATGTCCGTCAAATTTTGTGTAAAACTAATTTATTTTACAAGATTCATAACAGTAAGCACTGCACCTGCATCGCCTTCAACAGTAACTTTACCCTTGTTGTATGCTTCAACAGCATCAAGCTTACCATCAACAATCTTTATAAGGTTTGTTGGATTAACAGTTACAATAGCGTGTCTGTCATAGTATTCATAAGGCTCAACATTAACGTTGTGGTCCTTAACTTCGATGTAGAAAATACCGTTTGTGTTCTTGCCTTCAAGGTTAATCTGTAATGCAACAACGCCGTCAATTGCAGAAGCGTCTGCATCAGCAAACTTTGCCTTAACCTTTGCTACTACCTGTTCGTATGTCATAGTTTTCACTCCTTATTTCTTTTTTTAGTATTTTATCATAAATATTCTTTTCTTGCAAATGAAAGTGGTAGTGTTTTTTTAGCAAAAAATCATTGAAAATCCTCTTTTAAGACAGAAAAACATTATTGTTTTAATAAAATTATATAAAAATTATTTGAAAATATACTAGTAAATAGTTATATATACAAAAATAAAAAAATATAAAAATTTACGATTTTTTAATGACAAAAAACTTGTTTTGTAGTATAATCTATCTATTAATATGCAGAAGTATGCAAAAATGCATAAACGTCTTCTGTTTAAGGAGGAAAAACCATGGCATTAGTTAGAAAAGAAGCTTATTTTAACTCATCAAATGGAATAAATAAAATCAGAACTTTAATCTGGGAAGATGACGAATTAACACCTGTTGGTATCGTTCAGCTTGCTCACGGTATGGCTGAACATATTGCAAGATATGACGAATTTGCTCGTTATTTAGCTGCTAACGGTTTTGTTGTTTGTGGTAATGACCATTTAGGTCATGGTAAGAGTATTGATGACCGTTATCAGATTGGATATATGGGTGATTATAATGGTGATAAGCGTCTTGTTGACGATATGCATATCCTTACAAAAATCATGAAAAAGAGAAATCCTGATATCCCATATTTCCTTTTCGGTCATTCAATGGGTTCATTCTGTACAAGAGTTTATGCAATGCATTTTGGCTATGAACTCAACGGCATGATTCTTTGTGGTACAGGTGATATGCCTGACATCATCAATGCCGGTGTTGACATTATTGATGCACTCGTAAGCAAGTATGGTCTTATGAGAAGAGTTGATAAGATGGCTGAGATTATGAATAAGGGTTTCTCAATGCTCGGGACTGACAAGGAAAATCCTCTTGCTTGGCTTTCAGAAAATGCAGAAAATCGTCTTGCATATTCAAATGATGAATTCTGTGGTTTTACATACACTCTTGCAGGTTATCGTGATATCTATAACATTATTCGTGAAGCTTGCGACTCTGATTGGGTTTTCAGAATTCCAAAGGATATACCAATTATGATTATTTCAGGTGCTAATGACCCTGTTGGTATGAATGGTAAAGGTGTTTTGGCAGTTGCTGATGGTTTAGTTTCAGCAGGTATTGAACCAACAACAATTCTTTATCCGGGAATGAGACACGAAATAACAAACGAAACAGACCGTGAGGTTGTTTTCAAGGATGTTCTCAATTTCCTTTTATCAACCTATATGAAGGAAGTATAAATTTTGACAAATTTTATATCAAACGAACAAATCGAATTACAAAAGAATATAGCAGGTGAGGTAAATGAACTTTTACTTCATCGTCATGGTAACACTCCAAAGGCATTTGTACACACTTATGGCTGTCAGGGTAATGTTGCCGACAGTGAGAGAATCAAAGGTCTTCTTTCATTAATGGGATATGAAATGACCGAAGAGAGGGAAGAAGCTGACCTGATTCTTTATAACACCTGTGCAATTCGTGAACACGCTGAAGACAGAGTTTTCGGCAATATCGGTGCGATTAAGAAATTAAAGAAGTCAAATCCTAATCTTATTATTGCACTTTGTGGCTGTATGATGCAGCAGGAGCATATCCGTGAAAAGCTTTATAAAAGCTATCCATATGTTGATATTGTTTTCGGTACTCATAATCAGCATTTAATACCCGAAATCTTCAAAAAATATCTTACAAGGGGAAAAAGAGTATTCTCTGATATGACAGAAACAAATCCTGTGGCAGAGGGTATCCCTGCAATCCGTGACAATTCTGCAAAGGCCTGGCTTCCTATTATGTACGGTTGCGATAATTTCTGTACATATTGTGTTGTGCCTTATGTCCGAGGTAGAGAAAGAAGCCGAAAATCAGCGGATATTATTGCAGAATTTAAGCAGATAGTTTCAGAGGGTTATAAGGATATTACGCTTCTTGGACAGAATGTTAATTCTTACGGAAAAGGTCTCGACGAAGATATAAATTTCTCAAAACTTATCCGTAAGCTTAATGACATACCTGGTGATTTCACAATCCGATTTATGACCTCACACCCAAAGGACTGTACAAAAGAGCTTATCGACACAATAGCAGAATGCGAAAAAGCATCAAAGCATATTCATCTTCCAGTACAATCTGGCAATAACAGAGTGTTAAAAGAGATGAATCGTCGTTATACTCGTGAAAAGTATCTTGAACTTATTAATTATGCAAAGGAAAAAATTGAAGGATTGTCCCTTACAAGTGATATAATCGTTGGTTTTCCAGGGGAGACTTACGAAGAGTTCTGTGATACTTTATCACTCATAAAGGAAGTTGGATATACTTCACTTTTTACTTTTATTTTCTCAAGCAGAAAGGGTACAAAAGCATCTTTAATGGAAGACCCTATTCCATATGAGGAAAAAAGCAAATGGTTTAAAGAACTGTGTGACTTGCAAGAAAACATTGCAGCAAATCACAGTGCAGAAATGAAAGGTAAAACCTACAGAGTACTCTGTGAGGGAGATAGTAAAACTCTCGACGGATATTTGGCAGGCAGAACCGATGGTAACGTTATTATTGAATTTCCGTCTGACAACAAAAGTTTAGTTGGAAAATTTTGTCACGTAAAAGTGACTGAACCACTTAACTGGCTTGTCAGAGGTGAACTCATTAAATAAAAATTATAGTAAAAATAAAGGAGCAAAAACAAAATGTCACTCGAAAAACTTACAAGAGAACTTGGTAAAGCAATTCAGCAGGATGAAAGATATCTTGCAATGCAGAAAGCTATTGAAGCTAACGAAAAGGATACAGCACTCAACGAGCTTATGAGCAAAATTCAGCTTATTCAGGTTTCATATCAGCACGAAGCATCAAAGGAAGAACCAAGCGAAGATAAGATGAAGGCTTATGACGAAGAATTCCGTGGTGTATACACACAGATTATGATGAATCCTAATATGCAGGCTTATGAAAAAGCAAGACAGGATATCGATGAACTCATGAACTACCTTACAGGTATTCTTGCAATGTGTGTAAATGGTGATGACCCAGAAACATGTGACCCTAAAGCACATCAGTGTGGTGGCGACTGCTCAGGTTGTCATTGTGACTGTGGCGACGAAGGTTGTAGCCACTAATTAACAGAATAATTGCTTGCCTCCCTCTGATGAGGGAGGTGGCAACGCGTCAGCGTTGACGGAGGGAGAGATAAAATCTTTCCAAAAATCTATTTACTAAGAAGGAATTTCAATATGGCACTTTCACCAATGATGCAACAATATTTCCAAATAAAAAAGAATTACGAAGACACCATATTACTTTTCCGTCTTGGTGACTTTTATGAAATGTTCTTTGACGATGCAAAAACAGCATCAAAAGAGCTTGAATTAGTCCTTACAGGTCGTGATTGTGGTGAGGAAGAAAGAGCACCTATGTGTGGTGTTCCTTTTCATAGTGCAGATGGATATATTGCAAAACTTGTCGGGAAAGGATATAAGGTAGCAATTTGTGAGCAGATGGAAGACCCTGCTGCTGCAAAAGGTATTGTCCGTCGTGATGTTATACGTGTTATAACACCTGGTACTGTAATTGAAAGTTCAATGCTTGACGAATCAAAGAATAATTATCTTGCATCTGTATGCGCATCCAATGGTAATGTTGGTATGTGCTTTATCGATATTTCAACAGGCGAGGTCAATTTAACAGAATTTAATGAAAACGTTGAACAAAGAGTTATAAATGAAATGGGAAGATACCTTCCTACTGAAATTATTCTTAATAAAGAGGTTGTTTCATTTAATTCTCTTTCAGATTTCATATCAAAAAAACTTGAAGCGTCTGTTGAGCTATTGATTGAAGAATTCGAATTCTCTAATGCTGAAAATACTTGTAAAGAACATTTTAATACAAATGATTTAGCAACACTTTCACTTAATCAGCGCGATACTGCAGTTTGTGCATTGGGTGCAGCTCTTTCTTATCTTCGTTCAACTCAAAAAAGAGATTTGGAAAACATCCGTAATGTGAATTTTTATACGGATGCAAAGTTAATGAGCCTTGGTATTTCTGCAATCCGTAATCTCGAACTCCTTGAAACAATGCGTGACAGGGATAAGAAAGGTTCACTTCTCTGGGTGCTTGATAAGACAAAAACTGCTATGGGTAAGCGTATGCTTCGTTCGTTTATTGAGCGACCACTTTACGATTGTGTTGAGATTTCAAAACGACTTAATGCTGTTGATGAGCTTTATAAAAATACAGAACTCCGCGAGGGTGAAACCGAACTTTTAGTTGGCGTTTATGATATGGAACGCCTTATGACAAGAGTCGTATATAATACAGCCAATGCAAAGGAACTTTTATCTCTTAAATCAACACTTGAAAAGTTGCCACAACTTAAAGAAAACCTCAAAAATGTCAGTTGTACATTGTTGAAATATGTTTACAATGAACTTGATGTTTTAGATGATGTTTGTTCACTTATCCAAGTTGCTATTAAAGACGATGCACCATTTTCTGTTCGTGAAGGTGGAATGATTAAAGATGGTTTCAATAAGGAACTTGATGAACTTCGTGATATTGTAAATGGTGGTAAGAGTATCCTTGCAAAACTTGAAGCAGATGAGCAGGAAAAAACAGGAATCAAAAAACTTAAAATCGGATATAACAAAGTGTTCGGTTATTACTTTGAAGTCCTCAATTCATATAAGGAATTAGTTCCTGATACATATATCAGAAAGCAGACCCTTTCAAACTGTGAAAGATATATTACAGAAGAATTGAAAACTCTTGAAACGAAAGTCCTTGGTGCACAGGAAAGAATTGTAGGTCTTGAATATGAGATTTTTAATTCAATTCGTAAAAAGATTGCGGGTGAATATCTTCGTACTCAACGAACAGCACATGCAATAGCACTTTTAGATGTTCTCTGTTCATTTGCAACAGTTTCAGTTAATAATAATTACACAAGACCTGATATCAATGATAAAGGTGTTGTAAGAATTTCTGAAGGCAGACATCCTGTAGTTGAAGCATTACAGAAAAAGACAATGTTTGTTCCTAATGACACATTACTTGATTGTGAAGACAACAGAATGGCTGTTATCACAGGTCCTAATATGGCAGGTAAATCCACATATATGCGACAAATTGCAATCATTGTTCTTATGGCACAGATGGGTTGCTTTGTTCCTGCAAAATCAGCGGATATCGGCATTGTTGACAGTATTTTTACCCGTGTTGGTGCATCTGATGACTTGGCTTCAGGTCAATCAACATTTATGGTTGAAATGAACGAAGTTTCCGAAATTCTTAAATATGCTACAAAGAACAGTCTTATTATTCTTGACGAAATCGGTCGTGGTACTTCTACTTTTGATGGTATGAGTATTGCTCGTTCAGTTGTTGAGTATATTGCAGATAAAAAGAAAATCGGTGCAAAAACACTTTTTGCAACTCACTATCATGAACTTTCAGAACTTGAAGGTATAGTCGACGGTGTTAAAAACTATAATATCGCAGTTAAAAAACGTGGTGACGATATTACATTCTTAAGAAGAATTGTGCGTGGTGGTGCAGATGGTTCTTATGGTATCGAGGTTGCAAAACTTGCAGGTGTACCTGACAATGTAATCAAACGAGCAAAAGTAATTCTTAAAACTCTTGAGGATAACGACTTGATGAAACCAAAAATGGTTACTGAAATTCCTGAAGAAAAAGAAGAACCACAGTTTCAGATGTCCTTTGAATCTAATTCAAGAGAATATATTATGGATCGACTCCGCACAGTAGATATAAATACATTAACCCCAATCGAGGCAATGGGACTTCTTTATGAGTTAATAGATAAAGCAAAAAATTAATTTTAAGGAGCAAGGACAATGAAAAAATTCAACGAATACACCCTTGGAATAATATTTTCCGTAATCGGCATAATCGCAAGTATCGCAATCATAATCTTAAAGCTTATCAGCAAGGACAATGTTGCAATCGGAATTGTTTTGCTCATTGCCTGCATCTGCTCATTAATCGTAAACATCAAACAAAAGAAAGAAAAGACAGAATAATCACGTAGTGGCAAAGCCTCCCTTGTCAACGCGTAGGGAAAAATATTCTTGTATGTCCGTAAATAAGGAGAATAAGTTATGTCATATCACGAGTTTGGAATTATGCAAATACCTCCACAAGAGGGGATCCGTTATGATGAATACGAAACTAATAAATACGATTGTATTTCCGTCAATGACGACTATATAGAAGATATAGTTGAAAAATTTAACGATATTGACTTTAATTGGCATACACTTGATGTTTTAGGGAAAGGTCTCGCATATAGTGGCATTACACTCATTCCACCAACATCTATGCAAAAATGTATTGATTTAATTGAAAATATATCCGAATTACACCAATTAAAAGAACTCTTATCAAAAGCTTATGACGAAAATAAATGGGTAATCCATTTTGGATTGTAATTGTAGGGGCTGACGACC
>JAZLAH010000060.1:0-2346 GCA_045613065.1 Candidatus Fimenecus sp. | reverse complement strand
TTTTTCTTCATTATAAAAAGTATTAACTAAATAATAATTAATACCATCAATTGTAAATATAATATCATTGTTATACTCTTTATACTGAACATTCTTAATATTATAAAATTTTTCTAATATTTCTATCATACTTAAATATATGAAAAAAACTTAAGTAAATTACTTAAGTTTTATTTATTATCATCCTTTGATTCATTAACTGCAGGTTGAGCAGTTGCAGGTATAGGTGGCATTGTCTTTCCTTGCATTGCTGCAAAATTAGACATCATAACCATCATTTGTTCATTAACAAATTTTTCTCTAGTTTCAACTGAAGCTTCTCTTTCTTTTAATTCAGCTTCTTTAGTATATATTTCTCTATACACTTTTTCTTGGATTGTTTGAACTAGGTTTTTAACACCTTCCATAAACATTTCTTGTGCAGCCATTACAACTTCATCTAAACTTGCATTAGGAGCAAAACTTGGTGCTGCATTAGTATCAATCTTAACTTCTGGTACAGCAACACTAGCTTGTGCTTCTTGAGCAATTTGTGCAGTTGGAACAGTCACGCTTGGTTGTAATACTTGAACAGCTGGTTGTGTTGGAACTTCAGCATTTTCAGTAACTACAACTGGCATTGGTGCAATTGCATCATTATTTACTTGTATATTTGAAACATCCATTGTTGGTACCATAGAAGGTACATTTTCAACAACAGGTGTTGTAGGAGCTATTATATTTGGAACTTGAACTTCATTACTCAATCCATTATCTACTACTGGAGGAACACTAGCAACATCATTAGTTGGCATCACAGGAGTTTGCATCATAGTAGTATCTACAGGAGGCATAACTTGTGGTGTCATAACCGCATCACCAACAAGAGCAGGATTAGTAACCATATCAGGTGTTACAGCATTAACAGCTTGTGCACCAGGTAATTGTTGTACCATTCCTTGTTGAAGTGTTGGATCCATAGGAGCAGCAACATTATTATCTATAACCGGAGTTGGTACTCCACCAACAGGTGGCATTACTGACGGTACAGATTGAACCGAAGTATCTGGCATAACCGGTGAAACAACTTGAGCAGTAGCATCAGGCATTACTGATTGTACAGGTTGAACTGCTTGAGCAGTAGCATCCGGAATTCCTTGTAACACTGATGGTGGTACAGGAGTTGCATCAACTTCTGAAATACCAGGTATTAATTCGTCTTCTGCATTAGCAACAGCCCCACCATTTGTAGGAAAAATTGCTGGATTTGCAGGAGCAGGTGCTGCAGGTTGTACAGCAGCTGGTGCATTAAGAGCAACATTACTCTTTTCTGCAACTGTATAATTATCTATCATTTGTTTTGAAGCAGCAGCACTTACAGAAATATCTCTTGAGTACTGACTAGCAGCTTTAATACTTTCTACAGCTGGTAAATATTGATAAGAACCAACATTACCAGAAATGATTGCACGCATTATTGTCTTAATAGAAGACCATTCTTCATCAGTAGCTATTTTTTGTAAGCTACCATCGATAATTTCACTGACATGCAAAACAGTGAGTCCATGTGGATCCACAGAATTTTCAGTTGTAATAATATACTTTTTCTCAGTATCAGGAATCATGAAAACTGAAACAATATTAGAACTAATTGTTTCACCAGAATCCTTTAAAATCGAGATCTTCTCTGGCATTGCAATCCCTCTCTATTCTATTCTATAATTTATTATAACAAATTAAGAATATGTTTTCAATAACTTATTTTATTCTTTTTAATTGAAACCATCTGCAACCATAAGCACAACTATTTTCTATGTAATTGTCTAAATTTGCAATATCGTTTATCTTTTTACAATTCTTACTTTTAGAATCATAAAATCCTTTTAATCTAACTTTTCCATAAGCCCAATCGCCTACTATATAATCATAATCATTAAAATAATCTGTAATTTTTTCGGTTAATAATTCCTTATCTATAGCATCATTAACATCTTTTATTACTTCATATTCTACATCATTTATTGTTATCGTCTTTTTCATTACCATCACCCACTAATTTCATTTTTTTTGCATATTCATATATTTCATAAGGATTATAAGCAACTGCTACAGCATAACTTTTTTGATAAAAAGTCTTACTATTAGCTGTAAATAAAAGATTATAAAAATCATTCTTTTCATCTTCGGAAACTTTATCTTTAGCATTTTTTTTAACAAACATATCAATCAAATACTTTTGTACTAAATTAAAATATTTATTTTTCTTCTTTATAGCTTTTAATTGAATCTTATTATCGAATGTATGAAATTTCAAAAAGCAAACTTTAAAATTTTTATACTCATTTTCATCATATTTATATTTTAAAA
>JAZLAH010000059.1:0-11026 GCA_045613065.1 Candidatus Fimenecus sp. | reverse complement strand
AATACATCAGTATATAACGATGCTGTTGAGAATAAGGTTGACCATAGAATCGCAATTGTTGGTTTTGGTATGGGTAGTGATGATTATGGCAAAGTTGGTACTGAAGATTATATCGAAAGATATTGTAACACTAATGTTCTCACAACAGGTGGAACACCTGTATCATATGGTGCTGTAACAGATAGTGTTTATGCTAATGCTTTTGTATCAGTTAATGCAAACGGAAGTCTTAACCCTGCACTCACAACTGCAGTAAACAATATTGATGCAAAGGGTGCCACAATGGCTAACTTGGGTCTTGAAATGGCTGCATCAATATTTGCTAATAATCCAACAACTGATAGACAAAGAATAGTTGTGTTTTTAACTGATGGTGTTCCAACAAGTGGTTCAAGTTTTGAATATGGTGTTGCAAACGCGGCTATTGAAAATGCTTATCAGCTTAAAAATACATATAATGCAACCGTATATAGTATGGGCTTGTTTGATTCAGAAACAACAAACAACAGAAATGTCAATAACTTTATGAATTATGTTTCTTCAAACTATGCAGAAAAGAAACTTCTTAATTCAAAAAGAGAAGAAACAACACCTGCACCCGCGGATTACTATATGAGTATTTCAGATACATCAAAGCTTTCCGAGATATTTACAACAATAGCTGAAGAAAGTGTTGTTCAGACAGGTGAGTTTGATAACGCAACTATAATTTATACTGTATCAAAATATTTCACTTTGACAAGCGTTCAGGAAGAAGCATTGAGAAAATCAGCAATAGAGGTACTTGGTGTAACAGAAAAAGATATTACAATTGTAAGAAATGAAAATGGTACGACTGTAATTAGTATTGTTAATGTTCACCCAACTCTTAAGGATTCTGATTTTATAATTGATTTGACATTTAGTGTAACAGCAAATGGTGAGACACGTCGTAGTGGAACATACGCAGTCAATACTCTTGATTCGGGCATTCTTCTTCCTAATAGTGAAGAGTATGAAGAAGTATTTGCAGTAAAGACTGTTGATGTTATCGGTACAAGTGGTATCGCAACATTCACAATCAACGGAATTCCATATCATATTGAACGCTTGACATCAAGTGAAACTGTAGTTGCACCTGATATAAGTTTTGATGATTATCAATTTAGTGGTTGGAATATTCCAAATAACTATAAACTTAATAATGCAAGTGAAACATTTGATGCTACACTTACAAATAATGAGTATTCAATTACATGGAATATTGATGGTGAGCTTATTGTTGAATATTATTCGGTAGGTGATGTAATAACACCACCAGAAGTTAGTTTTGACTCGACTGGTGATTTGTTTGTATGTTGGGATACTGATATTCCATACATAATGCCTGCAGAGGATTTAACAATAACAGCACTTTATGATGTTCATTATCATAACTATGAAGTAACTAAAGATTTTACTTCTTGTGAAGATGGTGGAATACTTCATTATGAATGTCGATGTGGCATTTCATATGATGAAATAATTGAACCAACATCCCATGAATGGAAAGCCATTTCAGGTCCGGCATCAGAAAGTAATAGCACGATTGTTGGATTTAGATGTGAGAATTGTGGTGCAGTTCACGATAAATCATTGGAATTCATAAGAATTCAAAAGGATAATGGTAATAACAAAGGTAAAGCAGTATATGAATTGTATTTCAGGAACAATTCAACAGGTGAAAATGAACAGCCTGGTGATACTGTTATAATTTCTATTCCTCTTGATCAATGTTTCTCTGATGTACCAGAAGATATGAAGATTGAGGTGTATCGTATTAATGATGATGGAACCAGAACTAAATTAAAAGTTACATCTGATGGCGAATATCTTACCTTTGAAACAGATCACTTTAGTACATATGAATTTGTATATGGATATAGTGATGTTACACCTGATGTGCAAGAGTGTCATGATTATATGGATGGTATTTGCTCAATATGCGGCAATGAATCCGTTGTGTTTGATACAACAGATATGCACATGGAAAATCTTACTTATGGTGAAAATACTGTTTCTAATATTAAAGATAACTTAAAGCACAAAGATACTTATGTTAAAATCTTTAATATCAATGGTACATTATTAGAAGATACTGACCTTGTTGGTACAGGTGCAAAAGTAGAAATTTATGATAGCCAAACAGATAGTTTTATTGAATCATATACAGTAGTTCTCTACGGCGATGTAAATGGTGATGGCTTAATAAATGATACCGATAAAGAAATCATCACTTCTGTTGCTACTTGTACGGGAATCATAGATAACAAATGGTTCTTAATGGCAGCCGACACAAATCACGATGGTGCTGTTGATGGTTTTGATGTAATTGAAACAGACTTAGAAGCTCTTGATATGCACAATATTGAACAGAAAAATGATTCTGCATATTTGCCAAAAGATGAAGAAGACGAGTCAAAACCAACTATTGATGAAAACGACCCTGATGGCGATGGCTGGTGGGGTTAAGATAAATCTTTTAATTGATTTGTTATAATAATTGCATAACTGACATAATTATAAAACAACTCTTACAGAATCAATTCTGTGGGAGTTGTTTTTACTTTAGTTATTCGACATTAATAGAAAAAAAGAGTGACTTTTCAGCCACTCTTAAATGAATTTAATTTGTATTTTTAGATGAGTAGTGGATTAGTTAAAGTATCTTTTAAGAAGACCTTCAAATGCTTTACCGTGTCTTGCCTCGTTACAGTAAATGACTAAATATAAACGATTTTAAAACCTATCACACAATCTCATAACACAAAATTTAAAATCTATATATAGAATTCTTTTGTAAGTAATTTATTTATTATATATATTTTGATTGGCAGCTGCTTCTGAAAATACATTGACTTTAATTTGATAAAGGTATATAATTTGTTTATGTGTTTATATGCAAACAGGTTCAAAAAGTGGAGGTTTTTGGTATGTCATTTTTGTTTAAAAAAATCATTGCTTTGTTTGTTGCGTTAATGCAACTCCTTGGCGTATTTCAGTTGGATTTTGGAACTGAACTTCCTGATTCAGTAAAAGACTTCATCGAAGATGTTGTTCAGTCAGATGAGGGAAATCGAGAAGCGCTTGAGGAAATAGCGATGCTCCTTGGCGCGGGTGATGAAGTAAAAGATATGAGTTTTTCTGAATTGACTGAGCTCGTAGAAAATTTGCTTAAAGGTCAATCATCATCCGATGAAGAATCAGATGAAAACGATGATGTTGTTGTAGAACCATCTTTACCATCTGAAGATAATGTGGAAAATAATGCTGATGGTTATGACAAGAAGTCTGTACTTGTTAAGGTGAAGGATAGCTTTAACTATAGTATGCTTGGTAAGTTGTCATACACATCTGCAGAGGCTTTATATAAAGGCTCAAAGTGGTATACAGTAAAACTTGCTTCAGATAACGCTGAGGACGCTGTTGCGTATTTAAATGGTCTTGGCAACTTTGATGCTGTTGACTTTGACTATGTAATGGGAGCAACAGCAAAGGAGACAGAAAATCCAAACTATGACCAGCAGACTAACCTCGGTCTTTCCAACATTCCTCATGGCTGGACTCAAAATGGCAAATACCCTGGCGGTAGCTCTGATGTAGTTGTTGCAGTTATTGATACAGGTGTTGACTATAATCACCTTGATTTGCGTAACAATATCTGGATGAATACTGCAGAAATTGCAGGTAATGGCAAGGATGACGACGGTAATGGTTATATTGACGATGTTTATGGTTGGGACTTTGTAGGTAACGATAAAGACCCTATGGATGATAATGGTCACGGTACACATGTTGCAGGTATCATTGCTGCTGAAAACAATAAGCAGGGTGGTATCGGTGTTGCTTATAACAGTAGGGTGATGGTGCTTAAAGCAGGTAACTCTTCAGGTTATTTCAATAACTCTGATATTGCTGAAGCAGTTCAGTATGCATATATGAACGGTGCATCTGTTATCAATATGTCATTTGGTGGCTCACAGATTTCAATTGCTGTGGAAGAGGCTCTTCAGGATGCTTATAATGCATGTGTTCTTGTTGCAGCTGCAGGTAATGACGGTGCTTGTAACGACTTGTCTTGTAAGACTTGTGACGTAGTTAAGGTTAGCTATCCTGCTGCTCTTCCTTATGTTATCGGCGTTATGAGTACCGATAAAGACGGTAAACATATTTCTTCTTTCTCAAACTATGACCATAATCCTTATAATTCAGTTGAGTATGAGGTTTATGCAGTAGGTGAAGGTGTTGGCTCAACTTGGCCAAGTGATAAATATGCTTGCCTTAGTGGTACATCAATGGCTGCTCCTACAGTTTCTGGTATTGCCGCACTTCTTCGTTCAAACTTTTCTGACAGAGAGGTTTATTCTACTAAGTTTATTCAGTCTCAGATTGTTAATACTGGTACAGTAAATCCTCATATCTTAGACCACGAAACAGACACTGCACACTCTGTTGCCGATGTTGTTGAAGCACTTACAAAACTTCCAAAGCCTGAAGTTAACCTCTACGATTACAGTATTGATGATAGCGCAGCTATCAATAGCAAAAACAATGGTAACGGTGTTATTGATGCAGGTGAAACAGTTCGTCTTTACTTCTCACTTCACAACCGTGGTGGTGTTGCAACTGATGTAAATGTTTCTATCGATACAGACCGTGGAATGGGCATGACCGACCCTTACTTCACCTTTGTTAATTCAACACTTCAACTTTCAGATATCGGTACATACTCTGAAAGAGAATCAGGTGACAAATATTTTGAAATTGTTGTAAGCCCTGATTGCCCTAACGATTATCTCACAAATTTCAATATCCGTTATACATATAAAAACGGTATGGATGAAAATGACAATACTGTTTACGAAGGTGATGGCAAGGCGCAGTTTAGTGTAAGCAGAGGTTATCTTCTTCCCGCAACTATTACAGAAAATACTGTATTTACAAACGACCGTCTTTACATTGTAGGTGAAGATGTTGTAATTTCTGAAGGTGTTACAGTAACCTTTGAAGAGGGTTGTGAAATTCAGTTTTATGATGATAGAGAATATTATAATTCTCCTGTAATAACCGTTTACGGAACATTGAATTTTAACGGAACCCAAAATAACACAATTAAACTTGCTCCTAACAATCAATATTCAGATTTCATTTGTGGTATTAAAAATTACGGTCAAGTTTCATTGAGTTATGTTGAAGCAGTAAATTTAATAATGGCAAATGCGAATTCAAGTGCTAGTATAGATGTTTTTAATTCTATGTTGAGGCAGTGTTTGGGTGAACGTAATTTAATACATTATTATTTTATGGGAGAACGTGATATGGGCAGTTATATTGCGAACGTTATGTTAATCAATTCTATAAATAATAAATATGATTCATATTCAATTTGCAATACTTATATCGAGGATGTTGGTTATGCTTCAGAGATGATCATGAAGACTGTCACTAATATGGATCGTTGTTATTGTCTCATTGCGACTGGGAATGTGCCAACTTATCAGCGTTATCTTGATTTGTCCAATAGTGTTGTTAATACTTATTATACTGGTTCTAACCACGTTAGTGGCATTAGATTGCAATCAGCTAATAATAATTATTTTGTTGCGCTTGATGAATCACCAAGTTCTTTGATACAAATTGAATTTTTAAACGCAGATAATGTTGATAACAACTGCTTCTCTTTGGAATATCAAAAATATGCTAATCAAGTAATTAAAAACTATTATGATGCTTCGGGTAATCCAACTGTTGATGTTTATGATTCACTTTCAGACCCATCTCTCCTTTGGCCTTATGTAGTTGATGTTGAGATGTTTGATAAAGACGGTAATGCAATTACAACAGTAGGCAATGAAGAAATCAAGGTTCGTGTAACCTTTAACAGACCTATGGACACAACAAAGGATACATATCTCACATTTGGCACTGTCGAGCCTTATGCTGATTATAAAATTGAAGGTGAATATGTAAGTGACACTGTCTGGGAAGGCACATACACTCTTAAGGCTCAGATTGAAAATGGTCAGAATTTCTTAAAAGTTAACAATGCCTGTGCTGCAGAAGACCAGACAAAGGTTGTATTCGGTGAATATCAGCTTCACGAATTTACAATTGACACAACTGCTGCTCTTGCAATGAATCTCTTTGCAACACCTACAAATGAAGGAATTCAGCTTACATGGAACCAGAATGACTATGATACTCTTATGGGTTACAACATCTACCGTGCAGATTCAAAGGATGGTAACTATGTGAAGATTAATCCTTCTGTATTGCTCCCTACAGATGAATCTTTCCTTGATGACAACGCAGAACCAGGCAAGACCTATTGGTACACATTTACTGTTGTTCTTTCTGACTTTACCGAATCTGCTCCTGCAGGTAAGGTCAGCTGTACAGCTGACGATACACTCAATCCGACAATTTATCATACTCCTGTAAATCAGGGATATGCAGGAAATAATCTTGTTATTTCCTGTACTGCAAATGATAATATTCAGATTGCAAATGTAAATCTCTACTATAGAACAATCGGTAGCGATACTTGGAAGACACTTGCAATGTCAAAGGTTAACGATAAATATAGTGCTACAATCTTCGGTAGCGATTTAAGTTTAGATGGTCTTGAATATTATATTGTGGCTACTGACGGTACAAATTCTGTTACAAAGGGCTCTGCAGATGCTCCTTATACAGTAGTAATTAAGGATGCATCAACACTTTCACGCATCGGTGACGTGGACGGCAATGGTACTATCACAACAAAGGATGCTCTTATGCTTATGCAGTGTCTTAATGGTGACCTCCTTCTTTCAGATGATGAATTCAAGCGTGCTGACCTTAATGGTGACGGAGAGTTATCATCAGCAGAGGCACTCAGAATTCTCCAATACATCAACGGTAAAGTACCAACTATCGAAATGTAACAAAGGAGACTTTAGATGACTATATATAAAAAGCTTAAGCCTTTTATAAGTCTTGTTTGTGCGCTTCTGATTATATTTTCAACGGTAAGTATTTTGGTATATGCGGGTGATGCAAAAAGTATCACCGCATCTACTGATGCTTCTGTAAAGCAGGGTAATATAGCATACTGTTATGTCAATATTGATTCATCCGAGGGCCTTGCAGCTCTTGATGTTACGGTTCATTTTGACCCTGCAAAGGTCAAAATTCTCAATGTATATAACAGTATCAACTGTACTATTTATGATAGTGTTACAAACACTGATAACATTCAGTTTTCTTACATTTTTGACGGTAAGGGAACTGCATCAGAAACAAGACTCTTTTATTTCAAATATCAGGTTCTTAGTGATGCTGATGTGGGAAATTCATATTTTGATATTACAATCGGTGAGGCTTATGACAATTCGTTGAATGATATTTCAGTTTCAGGCTCACGCTGTAATTTTTACATTACAGAAGCAGTTACCAATAAGACTTGTTCTGTTTCAAGTACTAGTTCCGTGTCAACCTCAATTGAGCAGGAATTTACATTGAATTATCGATTCAACACTTATCAGATGGCTTCAGGTACAGCAGTAATTTCTTATGATTCAGAGTTGTTTGAGGTTGTTAATGTACAAAATGGTGCATTTCTTACAAATAAAATTGTTGATGTTAATTCAGAGCTTAACGGAGAAATTTATATCTCATTTCTTGGTACTGAATATTATCCAAATACCAACTTTGTTTCAGTAACCTTCAGGACTATCAAGAATGTAACTGAAGCTTCAAAAATTGTATTCAAGGCACAAGAACTTATTGATAAAGAACTGAATTCAATATCTTGTAATGGGTATACGACAAATGTTAATGTTGCATTTGATGATACCTATACCGGAGATGCTCCTGCAATGAAGCTTGACGGAGCTTTCTCTTATGAAAATATGCAGATTTCTTTAACAGTATCGCTTGAGGCAAATTCGCATCTTGGTGCAGGTGATTTTGTAATTGCTTTTGACCCTGAGCTTATCTCCTATAACTCTTGCTCTAAGGAATTTTCTCCTACTTTCTTTAACATTAACGATAAGAATGTGGAAAATGGTGAACTGAAATTTCATATAATTTCTCTTTCAGATATTACAACAGAAGAAACAGTTCTAACGGTTGTTTTTGACGTAAAATATCCGTATAGCTGTAAGTCAACTGATTTTACAATTACTGGCAAAAGCCTTACAGATTCATTAACAGAAAGTATTTTGCTTAATTTTATTGATGATTCTGTTTTGTTGGAATATAAAATAACCTTTTCTAATGAAGATGGGACAATTCTGAAATCAGATATGTATAACTATGGTGATGTTGTTATTCCTCCTGAGCCTCCTGTTAAAGAGAAGGATGATTATTATATTTATACCTTTAAAGGTTGGGACAAAGAGGTTGTAAATTGTTGTGCTGACGCAGAGTATAAGGCTATTTTTACAGCTGAGCATTATCATACTTATGAGGATGTTGTAATAGCTCCTACATGTACAACTCAAGGCTATACAACCCATATCTGCGCTTGTGGTGACAGTAATATTGATAATTATTTTGATGCGACAGGTCATAATTATGTTGACGGTATTTGCTCGGCTTGTGGTAACGAATCAGTTGTTTTTGTTGAAACAGATATGCATATTGAATATCTTACTTATGGTGAAAATACTGTTTCTAATATTAAAGATAACTTAAAGCACAAAGATACTTATGTTAAAATCTATGATATCAACGGTACATTATTAGAAGATACTGACCTTGTTGGTACAGGTTCAACTGTTTATATCTATGATAGTGCAACAAACGAACTTCTTAACACATACACAGTTGTTCTTTATGGCGATGTCAATGGTGACGGCTTAATAAATTATATTGATAAAGATACAATCACTTCTGTTGCTACTTGTACGGGAATCATAGATAACAAATGGTTCTTAATGGCAGCAGACACAAATCATGACGGTGCTGTTGATGGTTTTGATGTAATCGAAACAGAACTTCAAGCTCTCGATATGCATGCAATCGAACAGAAAAATGATTCTGCATATTTACCAAAAGATGAAGAAGACGAATCAAAACCAACTATTAATGAAAACGACCCTGATGGCGATGGCTGGTGGGGCTAAGATAAATCTTTTATTTGATTTCTTATAACAATTGAATAACTGATATAATTATGAAATAACTCTTACAGAATCGATTCTGTGGGAGTTGTTTTGCTTTAGTGATTCAACATTAATAGAAAAAAGAGTGACTTTTCAGCCACTCTTAAATGAATATAATTTGAAATTTTAGATAAATAGGGGATTAGTTGAAATATCTCTTCAAAAGACTTTCAAATGCCTTGCCGTGTCTTGCCTCGTCACGATAAATGGCTATATATCAACGATATTAGAGTTTATCCCACAATTACATCACACAATTTTAAAATTCTATATATGAAAATCAATCATTATTATCTTTTGTTTGTGTGATTATATCATTTGTAAATATGTCTTTTAATTGGTTAATTTCGCCATTAGCAACTTGCAGGGTATGATTTATCTATTTTCATTGTGAAGTGTTTTAACTGCATTTTCTTTTGCTTGCTGTAATATCTGACCGATATCAGCACCCTCTATATCAAGTCCCTCTGCTGAAAATGATTGTACAGTTTCTATTCCAAACAATGTTGTAGCAAGTGCTTTTACATAATCAAATCCAAAATTGTTTTCATTGATAAAGACTCCTGAAGTTGTAATATAATATAACTTCTCAGCCTTGCAGAGTCCGACGGGGATTCCTTTTTCAGAATATCGGAATGTGATTCCGCAAACGGTAATGTTTTCAAGATAAATTCGCAGAATTGCAGGGAAAAGAAGGTCCCAATATGGTGCAGCAATAACGATTATATCTGCTGATGCAAACTGTCTTGCTAACTTTAGAAAATCATCATTTGTTTGTCCTGATTTCAACAGATTATCCCTTTTTAAAAGTGTCTGCTTATCCAAAGGTTTTATGTTTTCTTCGTACAAATTAACACTCTCTAGTTCTCCGTCAAGATTGGTGAGAAGATGTTGTGCCAACTCATTTGTCCGTGAGCCTTCCTTGAAGCAAGCATTTATGTATAAAATCTTTTTCATATCAGAATACCAATGTATCTACTTTATCAAGAACTTCAATAAGCTTTGTTTTATAATGATTTACGGTTACTTCATCACTGTTTCTGCGAAGACAACGGCGAAGAAGACGCATATATCCGATTACCTTTGCTTTGTTTTCAACATCATTGATAACATTTTCATCATCAGTATTGAGATAACGCGCAAGAGAAAGCTTCCAGAAACGGTGTGCTGTTTCTAAATTAATTCCAAGGAAGGATTCAATAGATGTTTTATCAACCTCACTGAAACCGACATAAGCGTTGAAGGTTGAGCCAAGCTCAAGTATAGGATGACCAACTGCAAGAGTATCCATATCGATAAGAAGAGGCTCACCATTCTGAACCATAACATTGTTTGAATGATAATCACCGTGAATCATATAATTGCTGTCAGGGATGTTTTCGATAAGAGTACGCATCTTTTCTGCTTTATCTTTTTCAAGATAATCTGAAAGGAAATCAGCCCATTCAAGCACCCATTTCTTGAAATCAGGGAGTGCGCCTTCTTCAACCTCTATTGAATGAATTTCTTTTAATGTATCAACAAAGTAAGCAACGCTCTGGCTTAAATCGTCGGGATTTGCTCTGATAAGCTTTGTAACTGATGTTGCGTTAAGAAGCTCTGTAATACTGCCGTATCCGTCACCAATACGCACAATGCCGTAAGGAATGGCTGTATTAACGCCAAGAACAAAAGCTCTTCTTGAATTTTCACGTTCCTGCATAATTTCAGGGAGGGCGTCACGGTTAAAATACTGCTTTACAATTGTTTCATTATCATAGCGATAAACTGCACCATTAGCACCCTTGGCAATATATTCACAGCCTTCAAGACTGATTCTTGGATATGTTTTTTCAATTTTCATCATTTCAGTAAAGCCT
>JAZLAH010000058.1:0-24446 GCA_045613065.1 Candidatus Fimenecus sp. | reverse complement strand
GGTGTTAACAATATTATCACTTACGCTATGATTGGTGATACTGTTGACTATCTTGAATGGAAAACAGGCGAACGTGGTGAAGGTATCTGCTTCGCAATGCAGACTCTTATCAATAAAGTTGGTATGGCTGTTGGTGCTTTTGTTGGCGTTATGGCATTCAGCTGGGCAGGTATTAACCCTGAAGCTACTCCTGCTATCACTCCAGAAGGCGAACAGACACTCTGGAATGTTCTTATTCTTGCAGGTGCTCTTAGTATGGTTGGTACAATCATCCCAATGCTCTTCTATACAATTACAGAAAAGAAGCAGGCTGAAATGGTTAAGGAAATCGAAGCAAGAAAAGAAAAGGCAAAATAATCAAATTAAATATTTGGACGGCGGTAGGAATCTATCGCCGTTATTTTTTATAGTGAATTATGAAGTATAATAATATTGTTAAAGGTGAATTTATTGACCGTCCTAATAGATTTATTGCAAATGTTTCAATTAATAATCAAGTTGAAATTTGTCATGTTAAGAATACAGGAAGATGTAAAGAACTGTTAATTAAGGGCGCAACTGTTTATCTGCAAAAGTCAGATAATCCCAATCGTAAAACTAAATATGATTTAATTGCTGTCCAAAAAGGAGACAGACTTATCAATATGGATAGTCAGGTTGTGAATTCAGTTGCCCTTGAAATTATTCCTGAATTGTTTGATAATATTGTTTACGTTAAACCGGAATATAAATATGGTAATTCTCGATTTGATATTTTTATTGAAACAGAAAAAGATAAAATATTTGTAGAGGTCAAAGGTGTAACGCTTGAAAATGATGGTGTAGTCAGCTTTCCTGACGCTCCAACTGAACGAGGTGTAAAACACCTTAAGGAGTTGCAAAAAGCCGTTAAAGAGGGCAACAGAGCCTATGTTTTATTTGTCGTTCAAATGTCTGATGTTAAATACTTTGAACCTAATTCTAAAACTCATCCTGAATTTGCTCAAGAATTAAAAAAAGCCAAAGAAAATGGAGTAATACCATTAGCCTTTGACTGTGCAGTAACGTCTGATTCAATTACAATCAGAAAACCAATTCTCATAAAATTATAAAATGCCGTAGTCAATAATTTGACTACGGCATTTGTATATGTGTTTGTGTTTGAAATTAACCAAATTGTGAAAGTAAGAACCCTGCTGCAACAGCAGAACCGATAACCCCTGCAACGTTAGGACCCATTGCATGCATTAAAAGGAAGTTAGATGGGTTGTACTTTCGACCCTCAACCTGTGAAACTCGAGCTGCCATAGGAACAGCAGAAACACCTGCAGAGCCGATAAGAGGGTTTACCTTACCTCTTGTTGCGATATTCATAAGTTTAGCGAAAAGAACGCCGCCAGCTGTTGAGAATGCAAATGCAAGTAAGCCAATGCCAATAACAAGTAATGTTTTCTTGTTAAGGAACGCAGAACCCTCTGCAGTTGCACCAACTGTTGTACCAAGAAGAATTGTAACTATGTTACAAAGTGAATTCTGCGCTGTGTCTGAAAGTCTGTCTGTAAGACCACTTTCTTTGAAAAGGTTACCAAGCATAAGGAAACCAAGAAGAGGCGCAACAGATGGAAGAATGAGAACACAGATAATTGTAACAACGATTGGGAAAATTATCTTTTCAGCTTTACTAACTGTTCTGAGCTGATTCATTTTAATTTCACGTTCTTTTTTAGTTGTAAGCAATTTCATAATCGGTGGCTGAATAAGTGGAATTAAAGCCATATATGAATAAGCTGCAACCGCAATAGAACCTAAAAGGTGAGGAGCAAGTTTTCCTGTAAGGAAGATAGCTGTAGGACCGTCAGCACCACCGATAATAGCAATTGAAGCAGCTTCTTCAGGTGTAAATTCACCTGTGAGCATAGCAACGATAAAAGCAACATAAATACCTAACTGTGCAGCTGCACCAAGTAAAAGGCTTGATGGGTTAGCAAGAAGAGGACCGAAGTCTGTCATTGCACCAACACCCATAAAAATAAGACATGGGAAAATACTTGATTTTACACCAGCATATATAAGTCTAAGTACACCTGTATCATACCAATGTGCATCAGGGTCAAGGAATGGATTGTTATCGCCAACGAACGACATATTTGTTGGGTCAGCCATAATCTCCGGATAAATGTTAACAAGAAGCATACCAAAGGCAATTGGAATCAAAAGCAATGGTTCGAATTTCTTAACTATTGCAAAATAGAATAGAACAATAGAAACAAGAATCATAACCCAGTTTTGCCATGGAAGGTTAACAAAGTTTGATTGATTAAAAAGCTCGATAAGAGCATTTATAATTTGCATTTTTTTGCCACCTCTGAATTAACCGAGAACAGCAAGAACTTCGTCAGTAGCAACTGATGCACCCTTTGTAGCAATAACCTGCTTAACTGTACCTGCACAAGGAGCAACGATTTCATTTTCCATCTTCATAGCTTCAAGAATGAAGAGAACATCGCCTTCGTTAACTGACTGACCTGCAGAAATGTTAACTGCAAGAACTGTACCAGGCATTGGAGCTGTAACTTTTGTACCGTCACCAACAGCAACAGGTGCTGGTGCTGCAGCAGGAGCTGCTTCAACAACAGGTGCAGCTGCAGGAACAGGAGCTACTACAGGTGCTGCAACAGGAGCAACTGGAGCTGCAACAACTACAGGAGCTGCTGATGGAACAACAGCAGTAACAACTGCTTCATTAAGTTCGTTTACTTCAACTTCATAATCATTTCCATTTAATGTAACTACGTATTTCATTTTAATATTCTCCTTTATTTCTCAATAAGTTTGATTGATTTAAAAACAAGTTTTTCAAGTGGGATTCCTGATTCTTTGCTTGTAAGTGCCATAACTTTTACAGCTGTTTCTTCGTCAGTTTTATAAAGTTCAGGCATATCGCAAAGTCTGATTGACTTGAATACGAGTCTTTCAAGAGGAATTCCTGTCTGATGGCTTACAATAGCCATAATAGATGCTGCTGTTTTATAGTCTGTTTTATAAAGTTCAAGAGAGTCATCAAGTTTAATTGAACTGAAACTAAGTCTTTCAAGTGGAATACCACTTTCGTGACTTACAATAGCCATAATAGATGCTGCAGTTTTGTAATCTGTCTTGTAAAGTGTAACACCGTTTGAATATTGAACAGGTACAGGAGCAACTTCTGGAGCAGAAACAACAGGAGCAGGGGATGACTTAACATCCTTTTTAGGCGCTTCTTCTGTCTTTTCTGAAGAAGAGTTGTTTTTTGCACCGCCTTCAACAGCCTGAATTACTCTTGAAAGCATTACAATAATAACTGCGAGAAGAATAAGAACAATTAAAACGACAATAAAACCTGTAGCAGAAACACTTAAAATTTCTGGTAAAGTCATTTTTTGTCCTCCTTAATCAACTCTTTTGATTGAATACTTAAATGTATTCTTTTCTTTTTCAGCTCTCTGTTCAAAGAATTTTTCAGCCTGAGCAGGGAATGCAATGTATGAAAGAACATCTTCATCACATCTTGCCATATCACCAAGTTCATCCTTTGTTTTTTCGAACATTGGTTCAAGAGTATCAGCAAAACGACAAGTAACAGGTGATTCGTCACCAAGAACTTTTTTCAAAAGGTCAGCATCAAGTTCTCCTGGTGCCTTACCATATTCACCCTTGATATATGCTTTGATTTCTTTTGAGATATTCTTATATCTTTCGCCAACAAGCACGTTTGTAACTGCCTGGTTACCAACCATCTGGCTAAGAGGAGTAACAAGTGGTGGATAACCCATATCTTTACGAACCTGAGGAATCTCTAAAAGAGCTTCTTCCATTCTGTCAAGAGCATTCATATCTTCAAGGTTTGCCATCATATTTGAAAGCATTCCACCCGGAACTTTATATGTCAATGCATCTGTATCAGTAACAAGAGCTTTTGCCTTTAAGAGTCCTGATGAAAGATATTGGTCACGAAGTGGCTTGAAGTGGTCGTTAACTGCTTTCAATACGTCTCTGTCAAGGCCTGTTTCATAACCAAGACCTGTAAGAGCATCGTGAATTGTTTCTGTTGCAGGCTGTGAAGTACCACCTGAGAAGCAAGATGTTGCTGTGTCAATAACATCGCAACCTGCTTCAACTGCCTTAAGGATTGTCATATAAGCCATACCTGTTGTAGAGTGAGTATGAAGAATAACAGGCATTTCAGGCATTGCATCCTTAATAGCACCTACAAGGTCTTTTGCTTCAACAGGAGTCATAACACCTGCCATATCCTTAATACAGATTGTAGAACAACCCATTTCTTTCATTTCTTTACAAAGAGCAACATAGTTCTTAAGTGTGTGAACAGGGCTTGTTGTATAAGAAATAGCACCTGATGCAATTGCACCATTTTTAATTGTTTCATCAACTGCTACCTGGATGTTACGTACATCGTTAAGTGCATCGAAAATTCTAATAACATCAATACCGTTTTCAATACTCTTTTTAATGAACATTCTTACAACATCATCTGGATAGTGCTTATAACCAAGAAGATTTTGGCCACGAAGAAGCATCTGAAGCTTTGTATCAGGACATTTTTCTTTGATTTTTCTGAGTCTTACCCATGGGTCTTCATTAAGGTAACGAAGACATGAGTCGAATGTAGCACCGCCCCAGCATTCAAGAGAATAGTAACCAGCTTTATTAAGCTTTTCAAGAATTGGTTCAAAATCATCGAACGGCATTCTTGTAGCAATAAGTGACTGGTTGGCATCTCTCAATACGGTTTCTGTAAACTGTACTTTCATAGTTTTTTGCCTCCAAACACAAGTATTTAATACATAAAATAAAAAATTTCCCAATTTAAATGTATTGTTGTAATTATACAATATAAATAAAGTATTATCAATAGAAAAGGAATAATAAATAAAAATTTGTATAAATAACGAAAAAAAGGAAATAAACGGTAATTTTTTTGTCGAGAAATCTACATTGATTTGACTTTTATTATCTTTACAATTGAAGATAATCCCATAACAATAAGAAAAATAGCAAATATAGTTGAAAGCCATTCAGATTTAATAAAACCGAAAAAATAACTTGCACTAATGACACCTGTTATTCCACCTGCTATAACAGGCAGAATTATTTTTATTTTTATTTGCCTTTTTATTAAATAAATTATTGTTGCTGTAATAGCACAAGGGATGAAGAAAATAAGATTAATTCCTTGTGCAACTATTTGTGGTGTTCCTGCAAATATAACAAGATATATTATTAAAACTCCACCACCACCAAAACCCATTGCACCTATAAGCCCGGATAAAAATCCTGCAATAATAGGAATTATACTGTTCATTTAAATAATAACCTCAATCCTGCCCAAACCATAAAAATAGAGAAAATGATACTTAAAATATTATTTGAAAATTTTTTAATTGCAAATGTTCCAATAATGCTTCCGATAAGTCCTGGAATAAGATAAATATATGAGTCTGAAATTTTAACATCGCCATTTTTGACATAAATAAATGCACTAACAATTGTAATAGGCAAAATCGTTGCAACAGCATTTATTTGTGCTTCTTTTTGACTCATATTCATTTTTTTGTATAGAGGAACTGTTAACATTCCTCCACCAGCACCAAGCAGAATATTTATTGCACCAATAACAAATCCTGAAATAAATTTTTTAACAGTAGTCATAATCCACCTCATTAAATTATTTCAGTTTTTTGCTCTTATTATCCATTAAATTGAAATCAAATTGACAAGTACATCGAATGATTGTATAATCAAACGTAAGACTATAAACATAGTTTTTATTACAATTATCTACAGATATTTTATGGAAAATTGTATGTGAGGATGGCATAAAATGAAGAAAAAGACTACAAGAATAATTTCAATTTTGCTGGTTTCAGTAATAATTATTTCATCAACACTATTTTTTGTATTGGGAGCAGATGAAATATCAGACCCAATGGAACTTACTAAAATTGATTATCAGTACAAATCCGAAACAGCTGGCTCAACCTTAAGCAACAGTTTTTATTATAGCGATTATATGCTGTTCGAGGATGCTAATGAATTTTCAGAAGATATGGCAAAGGCATCTGTTGCGACTGCAGTTGCAGTATACGGCACAAACAATATAAATTCCATACTTTCCCAAATGAAATATAATCCAGTTGAAGACAAATATAATAATACTTGTAGCTATAACTATAATTACAACTTAAATTTAACAATTGATGATAATGACCATGTTGCATACAGCGTAGGTCAAAAAGAAGTAAAATACAACGGCGAAACATACATAATGTATTGCGTACCTGTTAAGGGAACATCTGGAAATGCAGAATGGTTTAGCAATTTTAATCTTGGAACTGGTAATGACCACGAAGGTTTTTATAAAGCTGCAAATGAAGTTCTTGATAATTTGTATGCTATATTTAATAGTGATGGATATGATGCTAACCACAGAATCATTTGGTTGTCGGGACATAGCCGAGGTGCGGCTGTTGCAAATATAATTGGTGGCAAACTTTCCGAAAGTGGCAGATATGCATCGACATCAAATATCTTTGCTTATAGTTTTGCTTGTCCATCAGTAAGTAAAAATGCAAACACATCTTTAAATAATGTTTATTATTTCAATAATCCTGGTGATTTAATTCCTGCATTACCACTTAGAGAATGGGGATATAAGTGTTACGGTAAACCAATGTATGCAGATATGGGTAACTGGGATAACGTGTGTTATCAATTTAAAAGAATTACCGGAGTTGATTTTGCTTCATTATCTTCAACAAAAGAATATACAGATAGTCTCTCTTTAATAGTCGGTTCAGCGATGACCTACAACGACCCAATAGTAAAATTAGGTGTAAATTTTGTTGCATATGTACTTGGTGGAAAGACTGATGCAAGCTATGTAGATGTTTTGAATAAATATGCACCGGGTGCGATTTTAAGTTTTTTATTATATCAAGTACCATACTATTCCGATTTTGTTAATTTTGTAACAGGTACATACGATTTATTATTCGAACACAATGAAGGTGTAGATCTTGCTTCAGCTGCAATTTCAGCAACAAAAGAAATGACTGATGAGGAATATGAAAATTGGGCAAGTTCACACCGTTCAGATTTAGCAGCTATTAGTAATTGTGTTGGATATACAGTAAGTACATATGGTGATTTGTGTAAAGCATATAATGACCTTGTTGCTTGTGAAAGTGATTTAGTTAAGTTATGCAATCTCGTTCCTAACCTGGTTAAAATTTTCGTAGATTCATCGGGAAATCCTATGAATGCAATTACACACGGTCATGAACAATTAACATATACTGCATGGATAAATTCATTATATTATGGAACTGAAGGTTGGTATAATAGCACTGAAGAAATTTCCGTGAATATGGGATTAAATAATTCATATATTGGTGACAGATGTTTCTATAATAGTGCAATTACCAAAATTTCTCTTAGTAGTGATGTTTTACTTGTTCCTGCAAATACCTTTTACAATTGTACAGGGCTTACTGAAGTTGACTTATCCAATGGCTTAGAGACAATAGGTGAATATGCTTTTTATAATTGTACAGGACTTACAGAAATAGAGATACCAAATAGTGTAAGAACAATAGGACAAGGTGCATTTAGGAATACAAATCTTACAAAGGTAACATTACCATTTGTAGGAATTTCTCGGGATGCTACCGGAAGCAACGCATATTTTTATTATGTTTTTGGCTATGAGGCGAGTTATGTTCCCTCAACACTTAAAGAGGTTGTAATAACAGATGCAACACAGATAGGCGATTTAGCATTTGCTAGTTGTAGGAATATTGAAAAGGTTACAATTAATGAAGGTATAACTACATTAGGCAGCTCCGCCTTTAGTGGGTGTTCTAACTTAAAAGAAATCAATTTACCTGAAAGTTTGACATCAACAGGAAATTATGCATTCCAAAATTGTACAAGTTTGACAAGTATGGATCTACCTAAAAATCTAATTGAAATAAGTTATTCTGCTTTTTCCGGTTGCATTGGATTGAAAGAAATTAACTTTTTACCTGATAGTTTAAAAACAATAGGTAGAAGTGCTTTTTCTGATTGTACTGGAATAACAAAAGTTGAATTTCCTGATAGTGTAGAAACAATAGGTAGCGCTGCTTTCTATAAGTGTTTAAGTTTAACAGATGTAACTTTTTCAAAAAAATTAAAATTCATAGGTGCAGATGCTTTTGCTTATTGTGTTGGTCTTACTGAAATAGATGTACCAAATAGTGTAACGTCAATAGGGCAAAACGCGTTTTATAAATGTGATTTTCTTGATGTAATAAAAATTAATTCGTATAACTGTAGCATTTACAATAACGCTAATACAATACCTTTTTTAGCTGTAATATATTGTTGTCCTGGTTCAACAGCTGAGGCTTATGCTGAATGGCATAATAGAGACTATGTTGCAAATCATACTTTTGAAAATAATATATGTATTTACTGTAATACAGCTCAAAATCTCGTTTTCGTCGAAGAAGACAAGCATATCGAGGGCTTAGTTTATGAGTTAAATTCCGTTACACAAATCCAGCTTGATATGAATCTTGATGGAAAGTACATTACTGTTTTTGATGTGAACGGCAAAGAATTAACAGACAATGACTATATCGGCACAGGTGCAAAGGTTTATATCTATGATAGTGCTACAAACAAACTTCTTGATACATACACAGTTGTTCTTTACGGTGATGTTAATGGTGATGGATTGATTAATAGTGCTGACCAAGAAATCATCACAAATGTCGCAACTTGTCAATCAACAATCAATAACGAATGGTTCATTATGGCAGCTGATACAAACCATGACGGTGCTGTTGATGGCTTTGACGTAATCGAAACAGAACTTCAAGCACTTGATATGCATAATATTGAACAAGTTAACAATACAGCATACATCAAAAAAGATGAAGAAACTGAAAAACAATTAGTTGCATAATCAAAAACAATAACAAAAAGAGGCTGTAAAGCCTCTTTTTTCATAGTTATTTACTTTTAACACTCTTTAAATGTAATTCCTTAAGTCCGTCAACTTCATCGCAGATTTCTTTAAGATTACAACTTGAGCAGTCAAACATAACGTTATCAAAAATATGATTTAACGCTGATGTAGTCTGGTTGATTTTTTTTGCAACAGAATTAAGCTTTTCAAAGTCATTGAATTCAGTTACAAAATATATTTCAGCACTTTTAACATAAGGAAATTTAAGATATTCTTTTAAAAGAGTATTACCGTAATCACCAAATGCAACACCAGATTTAATTGTTTTTTTGCTGACTCTGATTTGCTCTCGCATATTAAGTGCAGAAGCTCTTGTCATAAATCCGTCAACGGACAAATGATATCTTAAAGCTTCCAATTCTTTAATCTTGTCAAATGTGTCCTGTTCATTATCAAATTCTTCAACTTGTATAAAAACAAACTTGCCAAAAGGGGAGTCATTTTTTATTTTATTAAGGTCGTCTCCTTGTAAGAATACAGAATTTGAAAAGGTCATATCGCTTGAAACAGCAAGACTACTGACACAAGGTTTCTGATTTCCACCAAGCTCAAATGCTGTGTCTGATAAGAAAATAACTGAGTTTTTATTACTCACACTCAAAAGAGTATTGCTTTTAACTGGATTTGCAGTATTTAAATCACTTTTAATTTCATTGATAAGGTTATTATATAATCTCATTATAATTTCTTATCTCTTTTCATTTTGTCGTAATGTTTCTGCAACCAATCATAAACAACTCTTACAAGTTTCATATCAAGATTGAACCAGTAAATTGCAAAAGTTATAAGGAAAAGTGCAAAAACGACACCAAGAATTATTAAAATAATATCCATTTTAATTCTCCTTTGAAAGGCCTTTTTGACGTGCGTATTCGGCAGCACCTAAAGCACCCATAAGCTGAGGGTCAGTTTTAAGTTCAACAACCTTGATTTTAAGAACTTTTTCAATAGCCTTTTTTAGACCATCATTTTTAGCACAACCGCCTGTAAGTGTAATACTATCAACTGCACCTGCTTTTTTTGCCATAACGAAACAACGCTTTGCAACAGCTAACTGAATACCTGCAGCAATTTCATTCATAGGTTTACCTTCACCAACAAGTGAAATAACCTCTGATTCAGCAAAAACAGTGCATTGTGCAGTAATCGGAATAGTATTTTTTGCATTAAGTGAAAGCTTTGAAAATTCAGGTAATGTCATTTCAAAAGCATTTGCCATTGCTTCATAGAATCGGCCTGTACCTGCAGCACATTTGTCATTCATTGCAAAGTTTTTAACAGTACCATCTGTGTCAATAGAAATACCTTTAACGTCCTGACCACCAATGTCGATAATAGCCTTTACTTCAGGGTTTGTTACGTGAACACCCATAGCGTGACAACTGATTTCAGAAATGTTTTCATCAGCAAAAGGAACTTTGTTTCTACCATAACCTGTACCGATAAGATATGTAAGCTCTTTAGCAGAATTAAGTCCATTTACCTGTGCTACCGCATCATCAAGTGCAATTTCAGCACTCTGTACAGGATTAATTTTACTTCTATTAGTAACGTTAGCAACCATATTTCCATTCTCGTCAAGAATTACACATTTTGTATATGTTGAGCCAACGTCGCATCCACCAAAATATTTCATATTAAATCTCCTTTACCAAGCCATATCGTCTTCAAAATCAAGAAGAGATGAATCAAGTGGCTCTTCTTGTAAAACTGTCTGCATATATTTGTTGACCTGGTCACGCATTTCACGACGTGAAATTGTGCGTGGGTCCATAAGGTCCTGTTTTACCCAGATAAAGTTTATGTTTCTTTCTCTTGCCTGGTCATCAAAAATACCTGTAAGACCATCCATACCTTTACAAGAAATCTGGTCGTACATAATAACTGTATCAGCATTGTATTCGTCAACTATTCTCCAAAGCTCGTCAACAACATTCTGATAACCACCCTTAGTGTGTTTTCTCATAATTGAACGCTGATAAGTTTTTGCAAGGTCTTTAAGTGATTGTTCTTTGTCTTCTGTGTTAATAGGAAGATATGAAATCATTGTTTCCATGTCCATAACAACATTAACACCCCAACAGTTTTCAAGCCAGTTAGCAAAACTTGTATAATAGTTTGCAGGACAAGACCAAACAACTGCTCTGTGTCTCATTTCTTTAGAAACAGGAGTCTTCTTTTCATAAGCTTTCATCATAATCTTATTGACTTTTTTGTCAACATTAAGGAATTTTTCGTTTGTGCCACCTGAAAGGTTGAAATAGAAAATTCTGTAAAGCCAGAAACATGCGCCTGTCATCTGTGGGTATTCAGTTCTGTTAATATCCCATTTCTGTAATTCATATTCAAGCTGTTCGTTGTACTGTTTCATTCTACTAAAGTAAGCATCCCAGTCAAATTTTTCACCTGTTTGCTTTTCAATGAATTCAATAAGTGCTTTGATTTCATCAACACCGTATTCCTGAACATCCTCACCATTATAACGAAGAGGAATACCAAAACAATGTGTTGGTAACTGTAATCTTCTGTCAAGGAAAGATGAATTCATAATAGAACCATCACATGGCATGTTTGTGCCAATCATACAACAACCCATTTTTGGATAATCGTCTTCGATAGCTACACCTGCTTCAGCACTAGGAAGAGGACAAACATCAGCAGGAACACCAAAGCTTTCAACAACCTCAAGGTATGGAGGTGTAATCTGCTGGTCAACCATTGATGCCAAGAAGATAGGTAATGTCTGTAACGGTACAGGAATAAGATTTGGAAAACCTGTAAAGATTTCGTTAGGAACAATTTCATCCATCAAAACAATTTTCTTTGAAAGTTTGTTATTTGGATTGATTTTTTCATCAGCCTTTAATGATAAGTTGATCATATCAGTTGTATGTTTAACAATCATATTGTAGTGAAGATGAGCCATACGAAGATGGGGTCCACGAAGCCCTGCAACGTGTCTGTCTATAAAAGATGGAGCAGAAAGATAGGATGCCATCCAACGGTATCTCCATATACCTTTTATCGTTGAAACAGGTGCTTTAAGTACCATTTTTATCATATCTTTCCAGTTGATAAGCCAACGATAATAATCGTACATGGTGTCTTTAAAACCACGCCATTCTCTGTGTTTTAACAAGGCAGTATGTTCCTTATAAAGTTTACCGTAATTATCCATTTTCTTTCATCTCCTTTGCTTTTTGAATTTTCTTTATTTCAAGACTTTCAACAAAAGCCTGAACTCGGGTTCTAAGCTGTCCTGATGCAGATGCTGTGTATTGTCTGTCAACTGCAGCAGTAGGTACACCGTAGTCACCACTCATAACGTATGATGCAAGAGCACGTTCATAACCCCAATATTCACAGAATTTAATCTGTTCATACATAACGCCATCAGCATTATACTCGTCAACAAGATGTTTTACATAATCACGTCTTTCCTGAACCTTTTCGTGACTCATATATCTTGGACATTGACTTGTTTTCATATAGTGAAGTGCAATCTGAGTAAGAACATCATCTTCGTCATTAAGAATAATTTCTTCTCTACCTGGCATTGAACCGAAACAGAAACGGTCAGCAACAACCAAAGCACCACTGTCCTCAATAAGTTTTGTGAAGTCTGGGTCGTCCATTTCAGAACCTACAACAACAATTTTTGCTCTGTAATTTTTCTTAGCGTCAGGTTCTCTTGTTTTTAACTCCTCAGCAGTTTCACGAAGTTTGTCAAGGATTAAGTATTTAGGACAACAATATGTAGCAACACAAAGAACATGGAATTCATATCCCGTAATTCTTGGATTTTCTCCTTTTCTGTATTCACCGATTTCAGTAATAAGACGGCAGATTTCATTGTGTTCTTCAACTGCCTTACGAAGTGTCTCATCACTTGTATCAATTCCATAAACTTCACTGAGTTTATCAAGAACTTTTATTCTTAACTGTTTAGCATAGTGTTTAACTGTATGCTTTTCAATTTTAAAAGGTGAGTCAACAAAAGTTACAAAGAATTTATCATTTGGAATAAGATTAAGTAACTCAAAATGCTCATAACAACGATTCATTTCAGAACACGTTTCAGCACCAATAAGAGCAGAAAGGAAGTTGTAACCACCTTCAATACCTCTTTCAAGTAATGCTTTTGAATAACCACATACGAAAGAACTCATGTAATAAGTTGCAATATCCATTGAACCTGTTCGTGGTGCACGAAGTCTTACAGAAAAACAATTGTCAAGATTCAATAAAACCTCAGGAATATGATAGCAAGTGTATGCAATAGCAAGCTTACCATCATTTGTTGCCTGTTTTACAAGGTCGTTGTTTGCCTCTTGCAACAAGTTTTCAAAGTAGATTAAATGTTTTAAATCTTTCATTTATATAACCCCAATTTCATTAAGTGCTTTTTTTACACCATTAACAACATTTGATTCAGCAGGGAGGTTGAAAATATTTTCTCCCTTGATATCAAACACAGATAAATTCTTATCATCTTCAATATAGCTGAGAACAGGAATACTGTTTGTGTCTATATAATCTTTAAGGCTCACGTCTGCCATACGATTAATGATTACACCGATTTTTTCATACATAACAAGTTCATCAGCAACATTTTTTATAGTGTTTATAACCTGACAACCTTTTTTGCTTGGGTCAGTAATTAAAAGCAAGTGAGTGACTTTTTCCATAACTCGACGATTAATCTGTTCAATACCTGCTTCACCATCAATTACAACATAATCAAATTCATTTGAAAGAATTGAAATAACCTCTTTTAAATAAGAGTTGATTTTGCAGTAACATCCTGCAGTTTCAGGACGACCAACAGCAATAAATGAATATCCGTCAGTTTCAACAAGTGCATCAAAAATTCTGTATTTTGCTTCACCTAAAAGCTCAATAGCAGTTCTTGTGTCACCATCGTCAACCGATGCAATAATTTCTTTCCTTATATCATCAATAGTCATTTTTATATCAATACCCAAAGCAGTTGAAAGACCAACAGCAGGGTCAGCATCAATGGCTAAAATTTTCTTGGCAGGATATTTTTCGACAAGACATCTGACAATAGTTGCAGAAAGAGAAGTTTTACCAACTCCACCTTTACCTGCAACAGCAATAATGGTTGCTTTTCTTTCCATATTTTCACACCATACCTTATTTAATTGCTATAGGCATATTCCACTTGAATGTCATAGCAAGAATTCTTAAAATAAAAGTTACAAGCACACCGATAATAATTGCTAAAGCTTCATTAATGCGAATTGCACCACCATATATATGGAGAATATAGTAAACTGATGCACCTGCTAATGCAGCAATTGCATAAATTCTTTTAACAAGAACAAAAGGAGTATTATTCGTAAGAACATCTCGCAACATACCACCACAAATACCTGTTAAAAGACCACAAGTGATACAAATAAGAGCATCACTTGAATGACCTTGTTCAAGAGCTACCTTAACACCAATAATTACAAAAATACCAAGACCTAATGCGTCAAAAATATCATTAATTTGTTCAATTTTTAATTCGTTTTCAAGATATGTATGACTAAATTTTCTTGCAAAAAGAAAAACAATAACAGCCACAACAAGAGAAATAAGAAGATATGATTTCATTCCAAAAATCGCAGGAGGGGAGAAACTAAAAATAACATCTCGTGTAAGTCCACCGCCGAATGCAGTTAAAATTGCAAGAAGTATAACGCCAAAAAGGTCAGTTTTTCTTCTAATTGCAACCATAGCACCCGAAATCGAAAAGGCAATAACACCAATTATTTCAATAATAGTTGCAAACAATCCCATACTTCGGTACCTCCAGTCTATAATTGTTATAATTTTAACACAAAACAAAAAAATAGTAAAGTGTTTATTAAATCATAAAAGCTACAAATTTATATAATTTGTAGCTACATAATTTCCATAAATAATATTGTAAAAATTCAATTTTTTATTTTAAAAAAGTAAAAAAATATCTTATGTTCACATCATAAACCCATCACACAACAACATCATAATGACACCTGATATTCCTCCAATAGATGATACTCCAAGAGTCCAAATGTTTATAGGAATATGTATTGATATATACTGTCCAAGTAGATTAATTGCAAACAACGCACACACACCTTGTAGTACGGTCAAAAACAAAACAGTAATAAACTTTTTTGATTTAATTATTGATATAAAAATAAATAGAACATATACTGCAAAAATAATTCCTAAAAAAACTTTTGCACTTTGCATTTTATTTCCTCCAATTTAATATTTTAATAATAAATTTTTATTATTTTTTTGCTTAAAATATTCCCTATGAGAATATATTTCTATAGTCATGATTTTTGGAGGATTTTATTATGTGTGAAACAAAATTTACCTATGAGCAATATTGCACTTATTTAGACAAAAATATTATATTGCAGGAAATTATATGTAGTGATGGAACAAAAAAGGTTGTATGTACAAATACTAAATGTATGAATAGTGAGAATGGCTGTAAAAACAAATTAAGAGTATTGACCGAACAATAAAAAATATGTATAATATTATCACCAAATAGCGTATTACTTAAATTTTTATATAATTCAAGCGGTGATTTTATGCATAAAATTGTTGATTCGGTTTACGACATCATCGCATTCTCAAATGGTATCATTTTTACTCAGAAAACTGTTCTTGAGAACGGTGCTGTAAAGGTTAATTTTTTTGGATATGATATAAAAAGAATGCAGAATACTCCTGTTACCAAAAGTGTTTATCTTCTTAACAAATTTGGTGCAGAATATAAAAAAATAGCAGAACAGTTAGGAGACTATGTATCCTGTGATGCTGATATTATGTCTAGCAAACATTCTGTTGTTGTCTATGATAGTGGTGAAACTGGTATTTTTTCTCCTGATGGTGAAATGATTTGGACAAGTGACCTGAATTATCAAGGTAGTGAAATCAATGGAGTTGCTGTTGATGGTATGCAGTTCTGGAGTGTAGTTCCTGATAAAAATTGTGTTGTTTGTTATTCAATTGCACACAAAAAATTCAGTATGAGAATTGGTTCGGCTGAATCAACTTCTTTTCAGCGTCCTGTTTCAATTTCAAAATATGATGATGAACTTTTCATTTGTAATACAGATTCAAGAAAGGTGAGAACTATAAACCTTAAAGATTTTTCTGTAAGTGATTATAGGATTTTTGATGAGCCTGTTTATAAATATCTTCGTTCTTGTGGAAAAGAAATTGTTGTTCTTGAATCAGGTGTTTATGTTTTGTAATTTATTAAGCCGTACTGAATGTACGGCATTTTCAATATTTAACAGTTGACTCGTAAATAAAATTAATGTAAAATGATTAACAGAAAGACAAAGGAGATATAAAAAATGAGTGAAGAATTTAATCCTGACCTTGTGTCAGTAATTGACGAAAATGGTGTAGAACACGTATTTGAAGAGCTTGACAGAATTGAAACAGATACTGCGAAGTATGTTGCTCTTCTTCCTGTTTATGATGAAGCAGAAGAAATAATCGATGATGATGGTGAACTTATTATTCTTAAGGTTTGTGAAGAAGACGGTGAAACATATCTTGAACCTATTGAAGATGATAATGAGTTTAACGAAATTGGTAAAATTTTCGAAGAAAGATTGTCAGAATTATTTGCTTTTGATGAAGAATAATTTGAAAAAATTATAATAAACTTATATTACCCTGCGAAGCACGATAACCATGGCAAATATTAACCCAACACTCTTTAAAAGGGAGCTTGTACTCGATTTATGGGGAGCAGACCTCCCGTCTTTGACGGAAGAAGGGAGCACAGAAGTAAACGGAGAGCACCCACCTGCTAACATGCAGGTTATTATTCGCCATAGACCGACTTTGTGGGGCCTCTTTATCTATTTATATAATCAAAGCTACGGAATTTATTTAATGATGTAAAATAACAAGGTTCTGACGAAGTTAGGTTCTTATTATTCGCCATAGACCGACTTTGTGGGGTCTCTTTATCTATTTATATAATCAAAGCTACGGAATTTATTTAATGATGTAGAATAACAAGGTTCTGACGAAGTCAGGTTCTTATTATTCGCCATAGACCGACTTTGTGGGGCATCTTATTAAAGGCATCGAGTAGATGTCTTTATTTTTTTGTTTAAATTTAAATTTCTTTGTTCAAAATCATTTCAATAGGAGTGATTAGAATGAAGAAAATATTAAAAATTCAATTATCTGTTGCATTGGCATTAGTAATTTGTTGTATCACGAATATAAGTGTATTTTCAAATCAGTGTAATGGTATAAGAGATAAAATGTTAAGAATGCATGTTGTTGCTAATTCGGATAGTAAAGAAGACCAGAAATTAAAACTTAAAGTGAGAGATGCTGTTTTATGTAAGGGTAAAGAAATTTTTGACGGGTCTGTAACAGCAGATGAAGCAGTGCAAAAAATAGGACCATATGTTTATTTGTTAGAAAATGCTGCTAAAGATACAATTATTGATGAAGGTTATAATTATGATGTAAAGATAACCGTTCAGGAAGAATTTTTTAAAACTAAAACGTATGATAATTCAGTTACATTACCTGCAGGATATTATACTGCTGTAAAAGTTGTGATAGGTGAGGGTCAAGGTCAAAATTGGTGGTGTGTTATGTTTCCACCAATGTGTCTTCCTGCAGCAGACGCTGAATGTAATATAAACGATGTGCTGGATTTAAATGAAAATAATATCGTTTCTAATGGTAAAAAGTATAAATTAAAGTTTAAATTTGTTGAAATTTATGAAGAATTTTTGAAAAAATTAAAATAATGCTTTACAAGTGGCATTTTTGTTTGTTAAACTATATATGTCAAAATTTAACCTTTTTTAGGAGGGAAATTAATGCCACTTGTATTAGCACATAGAGGAGCAAATAAAGTTGCTCCACAAAATACAATTCCTGCATTTGAAAAAGCAATCGAATTTAATTCAGATGGTCTAGAAACAGATGTACATTTATCCAAAGATGGTCATATTGTGATTTGTCACAATTATACTATTGATGAAACATCAAATGGGGTTGGCAGAATTGATGAAATGACTCTTGAAGAACTCAAAAAATTTGATTTTGGTTCATATTTTAGTAATGAATTTAAAGGGTTTTCATTACCAACTTTACCTGAACTACTTGATTTGACTAGGTCAATGAAGTTAATAAATATTGAAATAAAACCACCTAAAAAGGATTGTGACCTTGTTAAAAAGGTTGTTGAAACAATTCATCAATATGGTATTGTTGAAAATTCAATTGTGTCGTGTTTTGACCCTGAATGTATTTGTCTTGTTAAAGAAATTGACAGTAACATTAAAACAGGACTTTTATATGAAGACGATGAATTGGGACATGAGATTATGACATTTGGTGTTGCAAAATTTTGTAAACAGCTTAATGCAAATGCTGCACATCCTCATAGAAAGCTTATCACACAAAAAGAAGTTATGGAATTGCATAACTTAGGAATGGCAGTAAATCCATGGACTGTAAACAAGGAAGAGGAGATTATCAGATTTACAAAATGGGGTTGTGATGCTCTCATTTCTGATGTTCCTGATTATTGCAAAAAAGTATTGGAGGACATAATATGAGTGCAGCAAAATACAGTATTATTCCAAAACCACAAAAATATGACGTTTTAGAAGGTGCGTTTACTATAACTTCAGAAACTGAAGTTTTATGCTATCCTGAATTTATAAAAGCGGGAAAGTATCTTTCAAACTTCCTCAAAACAAAAAAAGATACAGATAACGGCTCAATTAAATTTATAAAGGATGAAAAAATTCCACAAGAGGGCTATAAGTTAAGAGTTACTCCTGATGGAATTGAGATTTCCTCATCTGACGAAAACGGTGCATTTTACGGTGCAGTAACTCTTAAATTAATGATTATGCAGTCAAAGGCATCAAGTGGTAAGGCTGTTGTTAATTGCTCATACATATACGATTATCCGAAATATTCTTACCGTGGCGGTATGATGGATGAGTCAAGACATTTTTATGGTGTTGATTCTGTTAAAAAGACTCTTGATACATTTGCTCTTTTAAAGATTAACAAATTCCATTGGCATTTAAGCGATGACCAGGGCTACAGAATCGAAAGTGAAGTATTTCCACTTCTTAACGAAATCAGCAGTAAACGTCAGTATGAATTACTCGGTGGTGCTGAAATATTAAGTAAATGTGGTATTCAGAAGGGTGGAGACGAATATTTCCACTACTATAAAAAGGATGAAATCCGAGAAATAGTTGAATATGCAAAAAATCTTTGCATTGATATTATTCCTGAAATTGATTTACCAGGTCATACAGTAGCAATTCTTGCTGCGTATCCTGAACTTTCCTGCTTAAAAGGAAATTATGAGGTGTTCTGTGAAAACGGAATTACTAAAGATATTCTTTGTGCAGGTCAGGAAGAAACCTATGATTTTGTTGAAAAGCTTTTAACCGAGGTTGCTGAACTTTTCCCATATAAGTATTTCCATATTGGTGGAGACGAGGCAATAAAGGGTCATAAGCTTTGGGAAAATGAATGTCCTGTGTGTCAGGCCAAAATGAAGGAGCTCGGTATTACAAAGGGTAAGAATTTACAGGTTTATTTCAACAACCGTGTTAATAAAATGCTCAAAAAGCTTGGCAAGACAAGCGTTGAATGGAATGACGGTATTGGTGATAATACTGATTCTGATATAGTTGGTCATTATTGGTTGTATCGTAGTCCGGCATGGATTAAGAAGGAAAATAATAAACGAAAATTTATTGTTTCAACTTGTCCTGCATTATATTTCGACTATACATACTCAATGGTACCTTTAAAGAAGGTTTATAAATTTGATGTTGTAAAGTCAGGCTTTATAAATGAAACAAATGTAATGGGTATTGAGTTTGAGTCCTGGTCAGAGTGGATTGATAATTACGATGCTTGGGAATTTGCAGTTTATCCGAGAATTTTTGCTTTCGCAGAAAATGCGTGGACACAGGATAAGTACAAAAACTACAAGGATTTCTACAAGCGACTTGATTTCTTTAAGATGTATATGAAATCAAAGAACATCAATTATTCAAGAATTGAGAAAAAACTGTGGTTTAAGCTTAAAAACAAAACTGTTTTTCACCTCGGTAATCGTGGTGTGGAATATAAGTACAACGAAAAATTAAAGTTGGAAGAGAAAAGAGGAGAATAACAAATGACAATTACACAATTATTGCCTGTTTTTGCCGGTATTGGTTTGTTCTTGTACGGTATTACTGCTATGGGTGACGGACTTGAACGTGCAGCTGGTTCAAAAATGAAAAAGATTTTAGGCGCTTTGACAAGAAACAGATTATTAGCTGTTATTGTTGGTGCACTTGTTACCGGACTTATTCAAAGTTCAACTGCAACAACTGTTATGGTCGTTGGTTTTGTTAACGCAGGACTTATGACTCTTGCTCAGGCTGTTGGTGTTATTATGGGTGCTAATATCGGTACAACTGTTACAAGTGTGCTTATTGCTCTTGATTTAACTGCAATAGCTCCTGTTGCACTTTTTATCGGCGTGTTTGTAATGCTCTTTGTTAAGAAGGATTTTATTAAGCACGTTGCTCAGACAATTGCCGGTTTTGGTATGCTCTTCTGGGGTATGGAAACAATGTCATCTTCAATGGAACCATTGAGAGATTCACAGGTGTTTGCTGATATGATTACCAGCTTTAATAACCCGATTATGGGTATTTTGATTGGTATTATTGTTACTGTTATCATTCAGAGCTCTTCTGCCAGTGTTGGTATTTTACAGGCACTTGCATTACAAGGACTTGTTCCAATTGAACTTGCTATTTATGTTCTTTTAGGACAGAATATCGGTACTTGTCTTACTGCACTTCTTTCAGCTGCAGGAACAAAGACAAATACAAAGAGAACTGCTATGATTCATCTTTTGTTCAATGTTATCGGTTCTGTAATCTTCTTACTGATAACAATGTTAACACCATACACATCGTTACTTGAAATGATAAGTGATAATGTTTCTGTACAAATTTCTGCAGCTCATATTATTTTCAACGTTGTAAGTACAATTATTCTCTTCCCATTTGCAAATGGTCTTATTAAGCTCTCTTGTCTTCTTGTTCGAGATAAAGAATCAGAGGATTCAAAGCTTGAATTCAAATTCTATGATGAACATCTTCTTACAACACCTCCTGTTGCTGTTGAACAGATTGGTAAAGAGGTTGTCAGAATGGCTCAACTTGCAAAAGACAACTTTGACAGAGCTGCAGTTGCTTTGATTAATAATGATATGTCGAAAGTTGAAAAGATTGAGTCAGTAGAAGAAGTTATCAACTTCTTAAATCATGGAATTACAAGACACCTTGTAAAGATTAATGCACTTGATTTGGACTATTCTGATGCAAAGTATATAGGTCGTCTTTTCCATGTTGTAAACGATATCGAACGTATCGGTGACCATGCAGTCAACCTTAGTGAAGCAATGGTTGTTCGCAATAACGAAAAACTTGCTATTTCTGATGAAGCTGTTGCAGAACTTGAAACAATGCGTAAATGTGTTATCGACCTTCTTAATGCTTCGATTTCTTCGTTTGAAAAACAAGAACTTACTTATGAAGAAGCAAAAAATATTGAAACACTTGAAACAGTTTCTGATAATCTTAAGATTAAATATCAGGACGCTCATCTTCGTCGTCTCAACGAAGAACATTGTGAAACGCGTGCAGGTATGATGTTCGTTAATACACTTATTGACTTTGAACGTGTTGGTGACCATGCTAAAAATATTGCCTTTGCAGTTAAAAAGAAGCCAGAAGAACGTGCAAAGCCTTACGAATCAATTGTAAATTCATATTAACTCAAATAAAAATAATGGATGTCAAATTGACATCCATTATTTTTTGCGCATTATATATTCGAACAATTTATTACAACCTAAAACGACGTCGCTATATGTTGTTTTGAAATCTCTTGTGTACCAAGGGTCTGCAACATCTCTGTCTATATGTGCAAAAGTCAACAATTTGTGTATTTTATCGTCTTTGTCATATCCGATAATTCGATTGATCTTTCGCATATTTGCACTATCCATTCCGATTATCAAATCATATTTTTCATAGTCGGATTTTTTTAGTTGTACAGCTTTTCTTTTTGTATATGGAATATTCATTTCATCAAGAATTTGCTTTGTACCCCAGTGAGTGTCGCTGCCGATCTCCTCTGTGCTTGTAGCACTTGAACGAATTACAAAATTATTTTCCATTCCATTCTTTTTTACAATATCTTTCATTACAAACTCTGCCATAGTAGAACGACAAATGTTACCATGACAAACAAACATAATCCTAATCATTTAAATCAAACCTTTCTTGAACAATTTTATCATAAAACATAATTTTTTCAAGTAATAATCAAATACCTTTTTTCATATTTATTTATGAATGATAAGGAGGGTTTGTTTTGAATGATTTAGTTGATAAAAGAGCATTGTTATTAGGTGAGTATATAGTAGAAAATAATTCTACAGTAAGGGCAACTGCAAAAGTATTTGGTGTGAGTAAAAGTACAGTACATATGGATGTTTCAAAAAGATTGTCAAAAGTAAATCCAAGTCTTTATAAAGAAGTAAGAAAAGTACTCGATATTAATAAAGAAGAACGACATATACGTGGTGGTCTTGCTACAAAAGAGAAATACTTGAATAAATAATCATAAATATTTATATTTTTCCATAAATCACTTGAAATTTAATCCTTTTAGTGTATAATATTATCTGTTAAATTAGGATATTATCACTTGAAAGGTGGACAATATAGTGGCAGACGAAAAAAATCTCTTTGTTTACCTTGAGCATCAGGTAATGGAGCTCTGGGACAAAGAAAAGTTTTATGAAAAACTCGTTGAAAAAAATAAGGGTAAGAAAATGTTCCGTTTCCTTGATGGTCCAATTACAGCTAATAACCCAATGGGTATTCACCACGCTTGGGGTAGAAGTACAAAAGATACTTTTATCCGTTATAAGTCAATGAGAGGTTATGATTGCCGTCGTCAGAACGGTTTTGACTCTCAGGGTCTTTGGGTTGAAGTTGAAGTTGAAAAGCAGCTTGGCTTCAAAACAAAAAAGGATATCGAAAATTACGGTATGGACAAGTTTACTCGTCAGTGTGTTGAACGAGTTAAACATTTCTCAGGCATCATTACAGAGCAGTCAAAGAGACTTGGTATGTGGATGGATTGGGACAACTCATACTACACAAATACAGACCTTAACATTCAGGGTATCTGGCATTTCTTAAAGGAATGTGATAATCATGGTTGGATTCAGCGTGAATATAAGCCAATGCCTTGGTGTCCTCGTTGTGGTACATCACTTTCTGAACACGAAATGACTGGTTCATATAAGATGATGACTCATAATTCTGTTTTCTTCAAACTTCCTATTGAAGAACTTAACTCTAAGATTCTTGTTTGGACAACAACTCCATGGACACTTTCTTCAAACGTTGCTTTGGCAGTTAATCCTGAAATCGATTACGTTGAAGTTAAAATCAAGAGTGATGAACAGACTTTAATTCTTGCTAAAAATGCTATTAAATACCTTGGTGACGATAAACTTGAAGTTGTTCGTGCGCTTAAGGGTGAAGAACTTGTTGGTCTTCATTATGAATCTTGCTTTGCTGATTTAGAAGCACAGCAGGGCTTTGAACACAAAATCGTTGCTTGGGAAGATGTTGCAGCTGATGAAGGTACAGGTGTTGTTCATATTGCTCCAGGTTGCGGTATCGAAGACTTTGAACTTGGTGAAAGACTTGGCCTTCCAAAGGTTATGCCTATTGACGATATGGGTATTTACCTTGAAGGTTTCGGCTTTATGACAGGTAAGGATAGCCATACAATCGCTGATGAAGTTTTTGAAAAACTTGATGAGCAGAATAAACTCTATAAAGTTGAACCACACGAACATAGCTACCCAGTATGCTGGAGATGTAAGAGCGAAATCGTTTTCCGTCTTGTTCCTGCATGGTATATTAAAACAAGTGAAATTAAACCTAAACTCATTGAATGTGCAAATTCAGTTAAATGGGAGCCTGCTTCAAACGGTAAGCGTATGAATGACTGGCTCACAAATATGAGCGACTGGAACATTTCTCGTAAGCGTTACTACGGTATGCCACTTCCATTCTATCCTTGTGATTGTGGTCATATTACAGTTATTGGTTCAAAGGACGAGCTTCGTGAAAAGGCTGTTGACCCTGCACAGGTTGATGCTCTTCCTGAGCTTCACAGACCTTGGGTTGATGAAGTTAAGATTAAGTGTCCTCATTGTGGTAAAGAAGTTTCTCGAGTTTCAGATATTGGTGACGTTTGGCTTGAT
>JAZLAH010000057.1:0-9132 GCA_045613065.1 Candidatus Fimenecus sp. | reverse complement strand
AATGGCAAAATGCGAATATTGTGGTAAAGACGTAGCTTTCGGTATTAAGGTTTCTCACTCACACAGACGTTCAAACAGAACATGGAAGCCAAACGTTAAGAGAGTTAAGGCAGTTGTAAACGGCTCTCCTAAGAGAGTTTACGCTTGCACTCGTTGCCTTCGCTCAGGTAAGGTTGAAAGAGCAGTTTAATTCTAAAGCTAATTCATGAAAATTAACGGACATCGTTTTGATGTCCGTTTTTTCTTTACATTTATTTATAAAATCATATATAAACTCCCTTTGACGATGGAACTGTCAAGCAATAGTGAGACTGATGGATAGATAAACTCACCTTTAGTCTTTTTTCAAAAAGACAGCTCCCCTTTCAGGGGAGCCAAGAAAATCATTTTGCACTTTGCGTTTTGCATTTTGCACTTATTTACAACCATGCTCACCACAGGAGAGTCCTTCACCGTGTTCGTGGTCGTGGTGGTCGCATTTTGCATCAGGGTTATAATCGAGTTTGCCAACAAGGAATGAGATAACTGCACTGTTGCAGTCACCTTTCACTCCACCGAACCATTTTATTCCTGCTTCCTTAAGTGCATTCTGTGCACCGCCACCGATACCACCACAGATAAGAACATTCACATCATTTTCCTTTAAGAAACCTGCCAATGCACCATGGCCACTACCATTTGTGTTTACAATTTGCATATTTACTATTTCATCATTCTGTACTTCGTAGATTTTGAACTGTTCTGTGTGACCAAAATGCTGAAATACCTGTTCATTTTCATAAGTTACTGCGATTTTCATAATATCAACTCCTTGTATTTGGTTTTATTATATACCTGATGTGAATTAAATGCAATATAACCCCTCACTCATTTTTGACAAAATAACAGCTCCCCCTTTTAGGGGAGCTGAGAAATATCATTTTGCACTTTGCATTTTGCGTTTTGCACTTATTAATACATTCCGCCGCCAGCCTGAGCCATTGCTGCAGCAGCTGCTGCTTCAGCTGCAGGATCAGGAATATCAGCTACGAGTGATTCTGTTGTAAGAACCATAGCAGCAACTGAAGATGCGTTCTGGAGTGCTGAACGAGTTACCTTTGCAGGGTCAAGGATACCTGCTTCAAACATATCAACATATTCGCTTGTTGCGAAGTTGAAGCCGTAACCAACCTTATTTGCATTAACGATTTCATTTACGATAACTGAACCTTCAAGACCAGCATTTGCTGCAATCTGACGAACTGGTTCTTCAATAGCCTTAAGAACAATCTTAACACCTGTCTTAAAATCAGCATCTTCTGTATCAAGGAGTGCCTGTGCTGCCTTGATAGCACCAAGGAGAGCAACACCACCGCCTGCAACTGTGCCTTCTTCAACAGCAGCCTTTGTTGCAGCGAGAGCATCTTCAATACGGAGTTTCTTTTCTTTCATTTCTGTTTCAGTAGCAGCACCAACACGGATAACTGCAACACCACCTGCAAGCTTTGCAAGTCTTTCCTGAAGCTTTTCACGGTCAAAGTCTGATGTTGTTTCTGCAATCTGAGCCTTAATCTGGTTAATTCTGCCCTTAATTGCATCAACTTCACCAGCACCGTCAACGATAATTGTATTTTCCTTAGAAATCTTAACCTGCTTTGCACGACCTAACTGCATAAGCTGTGTATCCTTAAGTTCAAGGCCTAAATCAGATGTGATAACCTGACCACCTGTGAGAATTGCAATATCCTGAAGCATTTCTTTTCTTCTGTCACCAAAACCAGGTGCTTTAACTGCAACACAAGTGAATGTACCACGAAGCTTGTTTACGAGGAGAGTTGAAAGTGCTTCACCTTCAACGTCTTCAGCAACGATAACAAGTTTCTTACCTGACTGAACAATCTGTTCAAGAATAGGAAGGATTTCCTGAATGTTACCAATTTTCTTATCTGTAATAAGGATGAGAGCATCGTCAATAACTGCTTCCATCTTATCTGTGTCTGTTACCATATATGGTGAGATGTAACCACGGTCAAACTGCATACCTTCAACTACATCAGAGTATGTTTCGCTTGTTTTTGATTCTTCAATTGTGATAACACCATCAGCTGTAACCTTTGCCATAGCATCTGCAATAAGGTTACCAACATATTCATCAGCAGCAGAAACTGTTGCAACTCTTGCAATATCCTCTGAAGAAGCAACAGGTTTTGCATTGTTAAGTACTTCTGCAACAACAGCGTCAACAGCTGCTTTCATACCCTTTTTAACTACCATTGGGTTAGCACCTGCTGCAACGTTTTTCATACCTTCACGAACAAGAGCTTGTGCAAGAAGAGTAGCAGTTGTTGTACCGTCACCAGCAACGTCGTTTGTCTTTGTAGCAACTTCTTTAACAAGCTGTGCACCCATATTTTCGAATGCATCTTCAAGTTCGATTTCCTTTGCGATTGTAACACCGTCGTTTGTGATAAGTGGACCACCATATTTTCTGTCAAGAACTACGTTTCTACCTTTTGGTCCAAGTGTGATTTTAACTGTATTGCTTAATTTATCAATACCATTCTGAAGAGCTTTTCTTGCCTCTTCACCATAAATAATTTGTTTAGCCATTACTTAAGCCCTCCCTTATTCAACGATTGCAAGAATTTCTGCCTGACGGACAATTGTATATTCTTCTTTATCCATCTTAACTTCCTGACCTGAATATTTGCCGATAATTACCTTATCGCCAACCTTAACATACATTTCTACTTCATTACCATCAACAAGTCCACCAGGACCTACTGCAACAACTTCAGCAACCTGTGGTTTTTCCTGTGCAGATGAAGCGAGAACGATACCGCTTTTTGTTGTTTCTTCCATTTCACAAGACTTGAGTACAACTCTGTCTGCAAGTGGTTTAATAGTCATTTTATATACCTCCTGAAAAGATTAATAATTACAAATTTTAGCACTCTCGTGTGTTGAGTGCTAATTTTATTTTAGCAAGTTTTTCCATTTGTGTCAATTGTTTTATGTAAATTTAATAAATATTTCATAATTATTCTTTCCCTAACATCTCTCTTCGTCATTTTCTTACGAAAATGCCACCTCCCTCATCAGAGGGAGGCAAAATAGTTTTTATTTATATTAATCCGAAACTTACATATAACGCTTTGTTAATTTTATTCATATCAGCTATTGAGAGATTTCCCATTCTTTCTTTGAGTCGTTGTTTATCTATTGTTCGAACCTGTTCAAGCAGTACAACAGAATCTTTGCTTAATCCACATGTGTCTCCGTTTACATTTATGTGTGTCGGCATTCTTGATTTATCCTGCTGACTTGTAATTGCAGCAGCAATCACAGTAGGACTGTATTTGTTCCCCACATCGTTTTGCACAATAAGTACAGGTCTGACTCCACCTTGTTCAGAGCCTACAACAGGACTTAAATCAGCGTAATATATGTCCCCTCTTTTTATATTCATTTTTGTATCACTCCTTACACTTTTATTCTTACCTTAATTTTGCAAAATTAAACATCAAAGGTTAAAAATCAGGGAGTAATACATACTATTCTTTTTTAATCAGTCTGTCCCGTATAAAAACTGAAAATTTTCAAAAGTGAGAATCTCGTTTTCATTAACGGTGATTTTTTGAAATAACTTTGTCTCATCATTTATGTACAAGTGATAAGTATTCTCATCATAGGAATAAACATAATAATCATTCTGATATATTGCTGTTTTAACACTTTTAGTACAAGCATTAAGACTTACACATAAAGATTCAAATGGCATACTCGAAACAAGCACGAAAAAAGACAACGAATGATACAGAATTTCACATTCGTCGTCCTTTACTTTTATCTTCATTCCGTTGACAGATTCCGGAGATGTAAACGTCAGGACAAGTCCATTGATTTCTGTATACTCAGCATTTGCTGAAACACTCACATCATTAACTGTTGTTTTTACAGTCGTTTTGAATCCGTAAAAATCAGGAATTTCATTTTCAACTTCCTTTGAACTTTTTTCACATCCTGCAAAAAGCAAAACACAAATAAAAATACAAAGAATTTTTTTCATTATTATACCTTTTCAATTTTACCAAGAGTTGTTGGCAATTCTTTCAATATAAGTGATGGCGTATTTCCCATCATGGAATATTTTTCGGTTACATCGTCACCTGCCATACCGTGAATATATACACCTGCAACAGCACTTTTGAAAGCATCAACCCCTTGAGCAACAAAAGAAGCAATTATACCACTCAAAACATCACCACTACCACCCGTTGCCATTCCAGGATTACCTGAAGAATTAACATACATATCCTCATATACAGTACTTCCAACAAGAGTTGACGCACCTTTAAGTACAAGAATACATTTATGAGCTTTTGTAAACGCTTTAACTACTGCACCTCTATTTTCCTGAATTTCCTCAACAGTCACATCAGCAATTCGTGACATTTCTTTTGGATGTGGCGTTAAAATCACAGGAGCTTTTGCATTGTCTATTATATCTATATTATCTTTAAGACAATTAATTCCATCAGCATCAATTATTACAGGCACTTCTGAATTTTCTATAACAAATTTTGTTACGGCTTTTGTATCTTCATCGTTACCCATTCCACAACCAATAAGCACACAGGTACATTTTCCCAATTCTCTTTCAATTCGTTTCAAAGAACTCTGCGAAATTCGTCCCGATTTATTACTCTCGAGAGGCACAAATGTCTGTTCATAAGTTTTTGGAGCAATAGCACTATACATAACAGCAGGAAAAGCAACTTTCACAAGTCCTGCACCGCAATTCACTGCACTCTGAGATGCAAAATATACAGCATTAGGCATTTCGTAACTGCCACCAATTACAAGGACAGTGCCGAACGTACCTTTATGGCTTATGGAATCTCTTATTGTGAAAAACTGCTTAACCTCTTCTGTATTCACAGTAAAAAGCGACGTCTTTACCTTTTCGAAACATCTGTCAGGAATACCAATCGGTGCTAAAACAACCTTACCACAATTTCCCAAAGATGGTTTAAGCACATGAACAGGTTTCAATGTAAGAATTGCAATAGTAATATCAGCTACAATAGCAACTCCATTAATTTTGCCACTATCACCTTCAAGACCACTTGGTATATCAATACTTATAACCGTAGCAGAAGAGGAATTTATTTTCGAAAACAATGACTGAGTATTAGCGTCAGACTCACCATGGAAACCTATACCAAAAATACAATCAACAATAATTTGTGCATCATCAAGAAAATTATCAGTAGTTCCGTTATTATCATAATATACGACAGGAATGTTCAACGCACGGACACGAGACAACATTTGAGAAGAAATATCATCAGATGGTAAACCCATCGTCATCATAACTGTTACATTATAATTATTTTCGTGAAGTTTTCTTGCTATTACAAAACCATCTCCACCATTTTTTCCTTTACCACAAACAATAAGAACATTCCTTTTATTTGTCTTTTCAAAGGTTTTGCGGATAATTCTTGCACAATATGAACCTGCATTTTCCATAAGTTGCAAATAAGAAATACCACTTTCATTGGCAACTGCTTCTACTTTTTTTACATTTTCAACAGTTAATACTCTCATTTTTTCACACCCTGACATAACAGTATATTTATATTTTAACACAAACATACCGAAATGCAAATAAAAAAAGAGTTCCGAAGAACTCTTTTAACCAATTATAAAACGTAAATTGTCACGCCTCTGTCACCCCACTGAATACACTGTTCTGTACTATTCATATAAAGGTCACAAGTAAAATATCCTTTTTTAACAAATCCACCTGTATCAGCTGCGATTGCATATCCGTAAACAACACCATCATTTGATACAATCCACATTTCTGTACCATATGGAATCTGATTTGGATTAACTGCAATATAGCCTGGTTTTACAGGTCTTCCTGTTGATGTTATACCACCAGGGATACAATATGCTGCAGCTCTGCCAGAAATTGTGTACTTATACTCAGTTGGTACATTGTTTGCACCGATAGTATATTCTGATGGAAGTGAAAGTTCTGAAATAGGATTACCATTCTTTTCAATCTTGTTGTTACCTAATTTTGTTGTAGGTTCCTTTACAAGAGTACCAACTTTAGTAATCTCTTTTACAGGTTCCTTTGTAATCACTTCACCGACTGCTTCTGTTGATTCAACAACACCATTTACAACTTTGTCTTTGTAAGTAACAGTCTTAACACCGTTAACACCCTTTTGAGTTACTTTTTCGACACCTTTTTGAAGTGCTGAAGAATTAACCTTTTCAGATGTGAATGGTACACTCTCGTCTGCTTCTCGTGTTACATATTCAACACGAAGAATATCAACAACCAAGTCGTTTGAAAGAACTGTATCTGTTGTTGGAATAACTTCATCATCCTCACCGAGAGTAATGCCATGTTCCTTAAGCAATTCACCTACTGTTTCAGCTGTAGTCTTAACTGATTTCTGTTTACCGTCAACGTTGATTAAAATGTCATAAGCGCTAATAATTTCAACCAGTAAATTGTTTGTCACAACAGCGTTTACGTTGACACTTGAGAAAACACCATCAGAAAGAGTTACACCCTGACTTTCGATAAGGTCTGCTACCGTTCCTGCAAACATTGTTTTTAATGTTTTTCCATTTGTGTGCACAAAAGTTACCAAACTTGCACGATAAATTACAATTCTGCTGTCCTCACCAGGATTAAAATCGTTAAGGATAAGTTTATCATCTTCGGACAACTGAATTCCTGCTTCGGCAACAATCTTTTCTGCTACTGTTTCAGTAGTTTCAATTCGTGTTACCTGTGAGCCCTCATAAATATCTACGATATAAGTAGAAGCCTCACTTGTGGCTGCAAAAGCTGTTCCTGCACATAAAACGACGATTGCCATAATAATTGCAGTCACTCTGAAAGTTGTTTTCTGAGTTGCCTTTACCTGCCCTTTAATATTTTGATTCATCATTCTGCTCCTTTAATAAGCCGCGTTAACCTTTATATTTGTTTTAAAGGGCTAGTCTCAATCCGATACCTAGAAAAGCCGAATCAATCCCTGCCTAAAACTGCGACCGTTATTCTCGCTTTGTGACCTTGAAGATTATATTCATAGCAATATGAAAAGTCAAATTTTCTAAAAATGATTTTTTGTGTAAAATAAACAAAAACGAAAGTCAATTTTTGACTTAATAGACAATTGAGAGCCTTAAAACCCCAATATATTGTGTTTTTTTTCACTTCTCGTTTTGTTTTTTTGTGAGAAAAGTAAAATTTTTTTAAAATATTACAAAATAGTTACAAATTAATATAGTTTTTAGGCTTCACAACTTCTTTTTATGTATGTATTTTATGCATTTATTCATGAAAATATACATAATTTTCCTATACTATTATATATAAGGCTTTTTTCAGTATATTTGCACAAAAAAATAGACGAGGAAAAATCCTCGTCAAAAGTGATTTGTTTAAACTTAACAAACTATACAAAAACATACTGCACAAGCACCATATAAAAAACTGTTCCTATACCGATACTTAAAAGATTATTTCTTTTCCATATATGCAACAAAACAACTACAAGACCTGCAATTATTTCAGGCAATCCGAAAGGAGCGAAAGTTATTTCCACACTTTTAAAACAATAGACAACAAGCATACCTATTACTGCAGGAGGAAGAACTTTTCCAAGATACTGTACTGCTTTTGGAACTTCTTTGCCTTCAGGGAAAAGAATAAATGGAATTGCTCGTGTTGCAAGCGTAGTCAACGCAACTAATACTATTATAATAATAGAACGCCAGAAAGATACGGGAAGTTCATTCATTTTCTTTTACCTCCCCTTTTTGATTCTTCTTTTCTTCAATACGATGATTAGACAGAAGAAAAATCATAATAATCATCATAGATGGCAGGATAAAACTATCCTTTCCAAATACAAAAAGGCTGATTACACTTGCAATCACACCTACAACTGCAGGAAAACGATTTTTCTTTTCAAACCATTGTTCAACAAAGATTACGATAAAAAGTGCAGTCATAGCAAAATCAATACCTGTTGAATCAAAAGGAATAAGTGAACCTGCAATACCACCAATCATTGAACCGATTATCCAATATGACTGGTCAAGAGTTGCCAACGCAAACAGAAATTTACCCTCATCAACATCAGGTGGTGTTTTTGTAAGAAAATAAAGTGAATATGTTTCGTCAGTCAATGAAAATATCATATATGGTTTTTTCTTTCCTGACACCTTGAACTTATCAAGCAATGAAAGTCCATAAAAAATATGACGGACATTTACCATAAATGTTAAAAATACCACTTGTAAAAGGCTTACTGATGGTTCAAAGAAATTAACAGCAAGATATTGACCCGAACCAGCATAAACAAGAGCACTCATAAGTCCAGCCCAAAGGAAATTGTAACCTTTATCTGCAAACATAACACCAAAAGCTATACCTATAAAAAGATAGCCTGTCATTACGGGTAAAGTATGTGGAAATGCCGCTTTGAAGGCGGCTTTGTATGTATTTTGCTTTTCCAAAATAATCACCGTGAAGATTTTACTACATTAAAGCGATAAAGTCAATACAAATTTGCATAGATTTCTGTTTTATGTTATACTTATTATATAGTAGTATTTTGGAGGCATAAATGAAAAAAATCAACATAAAAAAACTTAAAGATAATTTTATAAAAGAATTACAAGGGTTGAAATTCAAAAACATCTTTTTATTATTTATTGCGGGTATTATCAATTCAATCGGTGTTACAATGTTTTTAGCGCCTGTAAATCTTTATGACAGCGGTGTTTCAGGTACTTCAATGCTTTTGTGGCAGGTTACACCTGAATATCTCAATCTTTCATTTTTTCTTATTGTTATTAATATTCCCCTTTTTCTTTTTGGACTAAAAAAGCAAGGGGTACAATTTACACTTTATTCTGTTTGGGCAGTTTTGATTTATTCACTTTCATCATTTGTAATTACCGATATTCTTCCTGTTGATGTATCTACCGCTTCGCCTTTTGGTGGTCAGGATTTAGTGCTTTGCGCAATTTTTGGCGGTCTTATCTCTGGTGTTGGTAGTGGTCTTACAATTCGTTATGGTGGTGCTATTGACGGAATTGAAGTTATGG
>JAZLAH010000056.1:0-12429 GCA_045613065.1 Candidatus Fimenecus sp. | reverse complement strand
AGCGTCCTGATGAACAGCAACAAGACAAGGAACACCTTTACCTGCCTGATATTCTGAACGAACTGTATGACCAGGTCCCTTAGGAGCAATCATAGTAACGTCAACGAATGATGGAGGTGTGATACAACCAAAGTGAACATTGAAACCGTGAGCAAACATAAGCATATCGCCATCTTTAAGGTTTGGTTCAATATCTTTCTTATACATATCAGCCTGTAATTCGTCATTGATAAGAATCATGATGATGTCAGCTTTCTTTGCTGCTTCAGCTGCTGTGACAACTTCAAAGCCCTCCTTTTCACCTTTTGCCCATGATTTACTACCTTCGTAGAGAGCGATGATAACGTTACAGCCTGATTCTTTAGCGTTAAGAGCATGAGCGTGACCCTGGCTACCGTAACCGATAACTGCAATAGTCTTGCCATCTAATAATCCTAAATTACAATCTTCTTGATAAAACATTCTCTGTGCCATATTTTTTAATCTCCTATAAAATAAATAATTTGAGTTGTTTGACATCTTGTTTATGTTGTCATACAACATATTATATATGATAATACAATTTTGTCAAGACCTTTTTATATAAATTTTTAAAAATTAATCAAAAGAAATTTTCTCATTGAGTACTGCATGGTGTAAATGTATTGTGAGAGCACTTTTAACACCAATTGAATCTCTGCTTTTGAGAAAATTCATAATCATAATGTGGTCTTTATATGCTTCTTCAGCAATAATTTCAAGATTATAGTTTAATTCAATTGTTTTTTGAATTGTATTTGTAAGGATAGGTAAGAATTGTCCTAAAAATTCGTTGTGTGAAGCTTTAAGAATAGAACCATGGAAAGCGATTTCGGAATCAATTCGTTTTTGTCCACTAGGGTCGTTCTTGAGGTCTGCCTGACAGATTTCACCAAGTCGTAATATCTCTTCAATTTCTTCGTCAGTAGCTCTTTTACAAGCAAGTGCAGCAGCTTCAGGCTCAAAAATAAGGCGAGTTTCGTATAAGTCACGAAGTGTAACTTGCTTTTTGAGAAAATCATTAACCTCAATACTTTGAGCATATTGGTCAATTTTTTCAGCGACATATGTACCTTTTCCACGTTTTACAACCAGCACACCATTTGAAATAAGTGTTCTAATAGCTTCTCGAAGTGTTGTACGGCTGATACCTAAATCCTGTGAAAGCTCATTTTCATTAGGTAATTTTTCACCATAATTATATTTGTGTTCCTCAATAATCATTCTTTTGAGTGTTTCAGCAGTACGTTGGGATAAATTTTCCTTTTGCATAAAAATTCCTCGATTCAAAGAAAATAATGACAATATTATACATTGTGTCTTATACAAAATATAGCCCTCGCAACGAATGTCTCGTTACGAGGGTTTATATATTACTTTCAGTGTTGAAATTATTTGATTACTCTAATACGAATAATTCCGTTAATTTTCTTAAGTGCTTCAAGTGACTCAGGAGATGCACCTGTATCTGAATCGATAACAGTATAAGCGTATTCACCTTTAGATTTGTTAACCATGTTGTCAATGTTAACATCTTCATTAGCAAAAGCAGATGTAATCTTACTTACGATACCTGAAATGTTCTTGTGCATAATTGTGATTCTGTGTTTTTCATTTGTGCTGAGTGTAACAGCAGGGTAGTTAACAGAATTTACAATTGAACCATTTTCAAGATAATCAGCAATCTGGTCAACAGCCATCATTGCACAATTGTCTTCAGATTCAGGTGTTGATGCACCAAGGTGAGGGATAGCAATAACGCCAGTTGCACCGATAACTGCATCATTTGGGAAGTCAGTTACATAACAAGCAACCTTACCGTTTTCAAGTGCTGCAAGAATACTGTCTGTATCAACAAGTTCACCACGAGCAAAGTTAAGGATTCTTACTTCATCTTTCATAGTTGCAATTGTGTCAGTATTGATAAGACCTCTTGTAGCATCGTTGAGAGGTAAGTGGAGAGTTATATAATCACTTTCAGCATAAATAGCATTAAGATTATCTGTGAATTTTACATGATGATTAATTGAAATACTCTGTGTAACAGAAAGATATGGGTCATAACCGATAACTTTCATTCCGAGTGATGCAGCAGCGTTAGCAACAAGAATACCGATAGCACCAAGACCGATTACACCAAGAGTCTTGCCCTTGATTTCAGGACCAGCAAATGCACCTTTACCTTTTTCAACATCCTTTGGTACTGTATCACCATTTCCTTTTAATGTCTTTGCCCAATCAATTGCAGAAATAACCTTTCTTGATGAAAGGAAAAGACCTGTAAGAACAAGTTCTTTAACAGCGTTTGCATTAGCACCAGGAGTATTGAATACTACGATACCTGCTTCACTGCATTTATCAATTGGAATGTTATTAACACCTGCACCTGCACGAGCAATAGCAAGAGTATTAGTATCAAATTCCATATCGTGCATTGATGCTGAACGAACGAGAATTGCATCTGGATTAGCAACATCGGTTGCACAATTATATTCATCACTGAAACGGCAAAGACCTGTTTCAGAAATTTTATTAAGTGTAAGAATGTTATACATATTTATTCTCCTTATGAATTTGCTTTTTCAAATTCAGCCATAAATTCAACAAGCTTCTCAACACCTTCAACAGGCATAGCATTATAGATTGAAGCTCTCATACCACCAACTGAACGGTGTCCCTTAAGGTTAACAAAACCTGCTTCAGTTGCTTCTTTAATGAATTTCGCATTAAGTTCTTCACTATCTGTAACGAAAGGAACATTCATGAGTGAACGGTCTTCAGGAACAACTGTGCCTTTGAACATTTTGCTGTTATCAAGGAAATCATAAAGAATTTTTGCTTTCTTTTCATTTCTTTCCTTAATAGCTTCAAGTCCACCCATTTCCTTAAGCCATTCAAGAACAAGTTTGCAAATATAAATTGTATAGCAAGGTGGAGTGTTGTAAAGTGAGTCGTTGTCAGCCATAATCTGATAGTTAAGCATTGTTGGTGTAATGTCTCTTGCATTGCCGAGCATATCTTCACGGATAATGCAGATTGTAAGACCTGCAGGAGCAACGTTCTTTTGAGCACCACCATATACCATTGCAAATTTTGAAACATCAATTGGTTCTGAAAGGAAACATGATGAAATATCAGCAATAAGTGGAACATCACCTGTGTCAGGAAGCTCGTGATAAACAGTTCCATAAATTGTATTGTTCATACAAATATAGAAGTAGTCTGCATCCTTTGTGAATTCGTCTTTATTAAGTTTAGGAATATAAGAGAATGTTTTGTCAGCTGATGAAGCAACTGCTTTACATTCGCCATATTTCTGTGCTTCCTGATAAGCTTTTTTTGCCCACTGACCTGTGATTACAAAGTCAGCTTTACCATTCTTATTCATAAAATTGAGAGGAATAGCAGCAAACTGTGTTGAAGCACCACCCTGTAAGAATAAAACCTTATAATTATCAGGAATATTCATAAGTTCACGAAGAAGCTGTTCAGCACCCTTAATGATTGAGTCATAAACCTTTGAACGGTGACTCATTTCCATAACGGACTGTCCACTTCCTTCATAATCAAGCATTTCTGCAGCTGCCTTTTTTAATACTTCTTCAGGAAGCATTGAAGGACCTGCTGAAAAATTATAAACTCTTGCCATAATTTAAACCCCCAAAAAGTTAATTCGTTAAAATATTGTGTTAAAAAAATAAACATCGAGAGGAATTATATCAATATTGTAAAATAAAGTCAATATATTGTTAAAAAGATAACAAAGTTTTTTACAAAAATATAATCAAAAGAGAAAAAGTTATTCATATTTTTAACAAAGTGTAAATTTTATTTTATAATTTCAAAAAAATTAGCAGTATTTCTTGCAGTAATTTGTATTTTATTATATAATATTAGTTCATAATAGGAGTGATATATTCAAAAATGGAAAATACTAATAAAATATTCAATGAATTCAATGAAAAATCTTTTTCAATGCCAATGGTTGCATTGCGTGGACTTGTTGTATTTCCTGAAATGACATTACATTTTGATGTTGGTAGAGCAAAGTCCGTAAAAGCAGTTAGAAGTGCTATGGAAAAGAAAACTAATATTTTTCTTGCTGCACAAATGGACCTTGAATGCGATGACCCAAGATATGATGATATTTATGGTTCCGGTGTTGTGTGTGAAATCAAACAGGTTATGAAGTTGCCTGGTACAGATACTCTTCGTGTTGTAGTCTATGGGCTTTATCGTGCAGAACTTTTACATATCAATTCTGCAAATCCGTTTTTATCTGCAGTAGTACGTCGTATTGAAACAGAAAAGGTGAAGCCTGAAAATGCTAAATATGAGGAAGCTCTTGTTCGGAATCTTGTTGGTATTTTTGAGGAATATGCATATTATGTTCCTAAACTTCCATCTGATATTGTTATCGGAGTTTCAGTTCGTAAAGAAGCAGGTGAGATAACAGACTATATTCTTTCTAATATTCCTCTTGATTATGCTATTAAGCAAAGTCTTCTTGATGAGTTAAATCCTTTGAAACGAGCTGAATCTCTTTGTGTTATTCTTAAACGAGAAATTGAACTTTTAGCTATTGAAGAAGAAATCAATGAAAAAGTTCAGGAACAAATGGAAGAAAATCAGCGTGAGTACTATCTCCGTGAACAGATTAAAGCTATTTCCGAAGAACTTAACGAAGGTGACGGTGCAATTTCTGAATCTGAAGAATATAAGGAACAAATTCGTGCAATTGGTTTTTCTGAAGATATTGAAAGAAAATTGCTTCGTGAATGTGACAGACTTATGAAAATGCAGTCGTCAAGTCCTGAATCAGCTGTTATCAGAAATTATCTTGATAAAGTTATTTCTTTACCTTGGGGTTATTATACAGAAGAAAATCTTGATATTGAACATGCTGAACAGGTTCTTGATAATGACCATTTCGGTTTAGCTGATGTTAAGGAGAGAATTATTGAATTCCTTGCAGTCAGAAAGATTAATCCTGATGTAAAAGGACAGATAATATGTCTTGCAGGACCTCCTGGAGTTGGTAAAACTTCAATTGCTCGTTCTCTTGCGAATGCTATGGGTAGAAGCTATGCTCGAATTTCTCTCGGTGGTGTTCGTGATGAGGCTGATATAAGAGGTCACAGAAAAACATATATTGGTTCGATGCCTGGTAGAATAATTGAGGCCATTGAAAATGCAAAAAGTTCCAATCCTCTTATTCTCCTTGATGAAGTTGATAAGCTAGGTTCTGACCATCGTGGTGACCCATCATCAGCACTTCTTGAAGTTCTTGATGCAGAACAGAACAATACATTTGTTGACCATTATCTCGAAATTCCATATGATTTAAGTAAGGTTTTGTTTATCACAACAGCAAATGATAAGAGTAGAATCCCTGCACCATTACTTGACAGAATGGAAATTATAGATATTCCTGGTTATACTTACGAGGAAAAATTTAACATTGCAAAAAAACACCTTATTCCAAAACAGATAACAGCAAATGGGCTTAAAAAGTCTTATGTTAAAATTACTGATAAAGCACTTAAGACAATAATCAGTGGATACACTAAAGAAGCAGGTGTGCGTGTTCTTGAAAGAACAATTGCAAAGGTTTTAAGAAAAATAGCCGTTGAATATGCAAAAGGATTTGATGGAAAAATTTCAGTTAAAGATACTGAAATTGAAAATTATCTTGGACCTGTAAAATTTAAACCAGATGAAAGTTCAAAGTTTGACCAGATAGGTGTTGTAAACGGACTTGCATATACATCAGTTGGCGGGACAATGCTCACTGTTGAGGTTGCCGTTATGGATGGCAAAGGCAATATTGAACTTACAGGTTCATTAGGTGATGTTATTAAGGAATCTGCAAAGGCTGCAATCAGTTTTATTAGAACAAATGCAGATAAATACAGAATTGATAAAGATTTTTATCAGAATAAGGATATTCATATTCATTTTCCTGAAGGAGCTGTACCAAAGGATGGACCATCTGCAGGTGTTACAATTTTTACAGCCCTTGTTTCAGCGTTATCAGGATGTAAAGTAAAATCAAGTGTTGCTATGACAGGTGAAATAACTGTTACAGGCAGAGTTCTTCCAATAGGTGGTCTTCGTGAAAAAACAATGGCTGCTTATGTTGAAGGTATAAAAACTGTTGTTGTTCCTGAAGCTAACAGAAGCGACCTTGATAAGATAGATGAAAAAGTCAAAGAAAAAATTAACTTTGTTTTTGCAAAAACAGGTGATGATGTGCTTAAAACAGCACTTGTATAGTAGAGGTAGTTTATGAGATACGATAAAGCAGAATTTAAAGCAGCGTACGGAACTTTTGGACAGTTACCTGATTCAGATTTACCTGAAATTGCTTTTGCAGGACGTTCAAATGTGGGTAAAAGTTCATTACTTAACAGATTATTTCAAAGAAAAAATCTTGCAAGAGTAAGTTCTGTACCTGGAAAAACAATAACAATTAACTTTTATCAGGTTGATGAATACAATTTTGTTGATTTACCTGGTTATGGTTATGCAAAAGTTGCAAAAACAGAAAAAGAACGATGGGCAGAAATGATGGAAGGTTATTTCAATTCTAACCGTAATATCAAACTTGTTGTACAGCTTGTTGATATGCGTCATCCACCAACAAAGGATGACCTTATGATGATGGAGTTTTTACAAGCATCAGGATATGAGTTTATTGTTGTGATGACAAAGAGCGATAAACTTAAAAAGAAAAAAGATTATACAGCAAGACTTGAAGGTTCAAAAAAAGAAATAAACTTTGTGTCACCTGAACGACTTATTCCTTTCTCTTCAGAAAATGGAGAAGGACTTGATACAGTAAAAAAATACATTGAAGAATATTTAGGAGAATGAAAATGAGTAAGGTACCATTTACAACAAAAGAAAAGTTAGAAGAAATTGCAAAGGTTTATCCTACACCATTCCATCTTTATGATGAAGCAGGAATTCGTAGAAATGCAGAAAACCTTAAAAAAGCATTTGCGTGGAATAAAGGATTTAAGGAATATTTTGCAGTTAAAGCAACTCCAAATCCATTTCTCATTAACATTTTAAGAGAATATGGTTGTGGTTGTGACTGTTCATCAGTTACTGAGCTTATGCTTTCAAAGGCAATCGGTGCAGTTGGTGATGATATTATGTTCTCATCAAACGATACACCACCAGCAGAATTTAAATATGCAGATGATTTAGGTGCAATTATCAACCTTGATGACATTACACACATTGATATTCTTGAAAAGACACTTGGTTATCTTCCAAAGAAACTTTCATGTCGTTACAATCCAGGTGGATATTTCTCAATTGCAAATAACATTATGGACAACCCTGGTGATGCAAAGTACGGTATGACAACAGAACAGCTCTTTGAAGCTTTCAAAATTATGAAGTCAAAGGGTGTTGAAGAATTTGGTATTCATGCTTTCCTTGCAAGTAACACAGTAACAAATGAATACTATCCAACTCTTGCAAAAACTCTTTTTGAGGTCGCAGTAAAGCTTAAGGAAGAAACAGGCGCTAATATCAAGTTTATTAACCTTTCTGGTGGTATCGGTATTCCATACAGACCTGATCAGGAGAGTAATGATATTTTTGCAATTGGTGCAGGCGTTGAAAAAGTATATAACGAAGTTCTTGTTCCAGCAGGTATGGATGATATTGCAATCTACACTGAACTTGGTAGATTTATGTTAGCTCCATATGGTGCACTTGTAACTCGTGCAATTAATGAAAAGCATACACATAAGGAATACATAGGTGTTGATGCTTGTGCAGTTAACCTTATGCGTCCTGCAATTTATGGTGCATATCATCATATTACTGTTATGGGTAAGGAAAATGAACCATGTGATTATAAATATGACGTAACAGGTTCACTTTGTGAAAATAACGATAAATTTGCAATCGACAGAATGTTACCAAAAGTAGATATGGGTGATTTAATGTTCATTCATGACACAGGTGCTCATGGTTTTGCAATGGGTTATAACTATAATGGTAAGCTCAAGTCAGCAGAAATCCTCCTTAAAGAAGATGGTAGCTTCGACTTGATTCGTCGTGCAGAAACTCCTGCAGACTATTTCGCAACATTCGATTGCTTTGATTTTTATAAAAAAGTTACTGAATAATTGAGGTTAAGTTATGTCTTTCGTTCATTTGCATGTCCATACAGAATACAGCTTGCTTGACGGTGCTTGTCGTCTTGACAGGCTTTGTTCTGCTGCAAAAGAACGAGGACAGACTGCTCTTGCTATAACAGACCATGGAAACTTATTTGGTGCAGTTGATTTTTATAAAACAGCAAAAAAACATGGAATAAAACCTATTATAGGTTGCGAAGTCTATGTGGCATCTCGTTCACGATTTGATAAAGTCCATGGCGTTGATTCTAACAGGCACCATCTTGTTTTGCTTTGTAAAAACGAAACAGGATATAAAAATTTAATCAAATTGGTGTCATCAGCTTGGGTTGATGGATTCTATACAAAACCCCGAATAGACCGTGAATTACTCCAAAAGCATCACGAGGGTCTTATTGCACTATCAGCTTGTCTTGCAGGTGAAATTCCTAAATATATTTCAAATGGTGAGTATTTAAAGGCAAAAGAAACTGCATTGTGGTACTCTAATCTTTTTGGAGAGGGTAATTACTACCTTGAAATGCAGAATCACGGTATTCCCGAGCAGTTGATTGTAAATGACGGTATAATCCGACTTTCAAACGAAACAGGTATTCCTCTTGTTGCTACAAATGATGTTCACTATGTTAATAAAGAGGATGCATACATTCAAAAAATTCTCATCTGTATTGCAACTAACCATACAGTTGATGAAGAAAATTCTCTTGAATTTTCAAGTGATAATTTCTATCTTAAAACTGAAGATGAAATGAGGGCGTTGTTTTCTAAAACACAGGATGCAATTGATAACACAAAAAAAATTGCGGATATGTGTAATTTTGATTTTGAGTTTGGTAATACCAAATTGCCTAATTTTATTGTTCCTGACGGATACTCTCATTATGATTATTTCAGGGAAAAATGTTATGAGGGATTACACCAAAGATACGGTAAAAATCCCGATAATTTATATATAGAAAGACTCGAATATGAACTTTCTGTTATCAGTAATATGGGATATGTGGATTATTTTCTTATTGTTGCTGATTTTATAGAATATGCACGTAATAAAGGCATTCCTGTTGGTCCAGGTAGAGGTTCAGGTGCAGGCAGTATATGTGCTTACTGTATGGGAATTACTAATATTGACCCTATTAAATATAACCTTATTTTTGAACGATTTTTAAATCCTGACAGAGTAAGTATGCCTGATATTGATGTGGATTTCTGTTATGAAAGACGACAGGAAGTAATTGATTATGTTATTGATAAATACGGCTCTGACCATGTGGCACAGATTATAACTTTTGGTACAATGGCTGCTCGTGCAGCAATCCGTGATGTTGGTAGAGCAATGGGACTTCCTTATGCAACTGTTGATAATGTTGCAAAGAAAATTCCAAGAGCATTGGGAATAACTATTGAAAAAGCACTTGAAGAAAGTGATGAATTTAAAGTTTTATACGAAAGTGATAAGCAAATAAAGGAACTTATTGACACTGCAAAGAGTGTGGAGGGTATGCCTCGAAATTCTTCAACTCATGCAGCAGGTATTGTTATTACAGATAGACCGGTAAGTGATTATGTGCCACTTGCTTGTAATGATGAGTCGATTGTAACACAGTTTACCATGACAACAATTGAGGAGCTTGGTCTTCTCAAAATGGACTTTTTGGGACTCAGAACTTTAACTGTTATTAACGATTGCGTTAAAATGGTTAAAAAGAAGAATCCTGAGTTTGATATTGATAAAATTGCTTATGATGATAAAAATGTCTATTCACTGTTTACAAACGGACAAACTGATGGTGTTTTTCAATGTGAATCAAGTGGTATGAGAAGCGTATTTATGCGTCTTAAACCTACGAATCTTGAAGATATTATTGCTGTTATTTCTCTTTATAGACCAGGTCCTATGGATTCTATTGATTCATATATTCAAAATAGACATAATCCTGAATATATCCGATATAAAACACCAATGCTAAAAGATATTCTTGATGTCACATACGGTTGTATGGTGTATCAGGAACAAGTTATGCAAATTTTCCGTTCTTTAGCTGGATATTCACTTGGCAGAGCTGATATTGTACGTCGTGCTATGTCAAAGAAAAAACATAAAGTTATGGAAGAAGAAAGAACATTTTTCTGTGAAGGTTGTCAGAAAAATGGAATTGATAATAAAATTGCAAACGAGATTTTTGATGATATGTCTTCATTTGCATCATATGCTTTTAATAAATCTCACGCTGCAGCATATGCTGTTGTTGCATATCGGACAGCATATTTAAAATATTATTATCCAAGTGAGTTTATGGCATCTTTGCTTACGAGTGTTCTCGATAATGCGACTAAAATTTCTGATTACATTCAGTCTTGCAAACATAATGGTATCAATATTCTTCCACCAAATGTAAATATCAGTAATAAAACTTTTACAGTAAGTGAAGAAAACGACAAAACAGTTATGTTTGGTCTTCTTGCAATTAAAAATTTAGGTCATGATTATATTGATACAATTATCAACGAAAGAAGATTGAATGGTAAATTTACATCATTCTATTCGTTCTGTAAACGAACTCATGGAAAAGGCTTTAACAGAAGAGCAGTAGAAGGTTTAATAAAGAGCGGTGCATTAGATGGCCTTGGTAATAATCGTCAGGAAATGCTTCTGAATTTTCAGGATATCATTGACGACCTTGATAGTTCAAGACGAAGAAATATTGAAGGTCAGATTGGCTTTTTTGATATAATGGATACTGCTTCTAATTCAGAGTTTGTTATGAAAAAAATGGATGAATTCCCATCACAGACGAAACTTATGATGGAAAAGGAAACGACAGGACTTTATATTTCAGCACATCCTATGGAACAATATATAGAACTTTCCGAGAAACTTAAATGTGATAGTATCAGTGATATTCTTTCATCAGTAAATGACTATAATTCTAAATATGAGGATACTGTTTCTGTTAAAGTAATGGGCATAATAAGTGGTGTTACGAAAAAACAGACGAAATCAGGGGACACAATGGCGTTTGTGACAGTCGAGGATGTTAATGGCTCGATTGAGGTTATTATTTTCCCAAAGCTTTTTGCTAAGTATTCAAATTTGCTTTATAATAGCAATGTAGTTTTTGTTGGTGGTAGATTGTCTGTTAAGGAAGAAGAAAATCCAAAGATGGTACTTGATTTTGCTGATAGTGCTGAAAATGCGAAAAGTAACCAAAGTAAGAGAAAAGGACTTTTCATAAGAGTAGAAAATGAAATCTCTCCTACTTATCTTAATTGTAAAGAGTTGGTGTTTTCAGCAAGCGAGGGAAATACACCTGTTTATTTCTATTTTGCCAACAGTAAAAAGTATTTTCCTTGTAAAAAAATCTCTGTTGATGATAATCTTTTATATCATTTGAAAGATATAGCAGGGGAACAGAATGTTATATTGCAAACATAATCGACATATTACTTGCAATTTAGTATTTAATATGTTATCATAAACATTCAATGTGGAAATAATTAGCATAAAATAAAAGGGTGATAAAATGAAAACTATAGGTGTACTTACAAGTGGTGGCGACGCTCCAGGTATGAACGCTGCAATTCGTTCTGTTGTACGTGCGGCATGTGAAAGTGGTATGCGAGTAATGGCTATCAGAAGAGGTTATAACGGACTTATGCAGGGTGATATGTATGAAGTGAACCTTCGTTCAGTTTCAAACATTATCAATCGTGGTGGTACTGTTCTTTATTCTGCAAGAAGTCCTGAATTCAAGACAGAAGAAGGTCTTCAGAAAGCACTTAATGTTGCTAAGGATGTTGGACTTGATGGTGTTGTTGTAATCGGTGGCGACGGTTCATTCCGTGGTGCTCGTGACTTATCTCTTCGTGGACTTCCTTGTGTTGGTGTTCCTGGAACAATCGACAACGATATTGCTTGTTCAGATTATACAATTGGTTATGATACAGCAATGAATACTGTTCTTGAAATGGTTGATAGACTTCGTGATACATCTGAATCACATGACCGTTGTACAGTTGTTGAAGTTATGGGTAGACGTGCAGGTTATATTGCACTTAATGCTGGTATTGCTTGTGGTGCAACATCAATTCTTATTCCTGAGGTTGAATATGATTTCCAGCGTGATGTTATCGACAGAATGAAGAGAACTCAGATGACAGGTAAAAAGCACTTTATCATTGTTGTTGCTGAAGGTATCGGTGGCGTTGATGAAATGGCAAAACGTATTGAGGCAGAAACAGGTGTTGAAAC
>JAZLAH010000055.1:0-40568 GCA_045613065.1 Candidatus Fimenecus sp. | reverse complement strand
TTTTCATATTTCAACTGGTCAGCAAGATTAAGAATATCTGTGATTTCTTCAGTTGAAAGAGCAAGCATACTTAAAAGATGTTTCATAGTTTATACCTCTTCGATAATGTTTTTGAGAATTGCAAGACCCTTGTCAATTTCTTCTTTTGTAATAACAAGTGGTGGTAACATTCTCAATTTATTTTTAGCAGTGAGAATCAAAAGACCGTTCTCACTGCATTTTTTTGCGATTTCACCTGCATTTTTAGTCTTAAGCTCAATACCAAGCATCATACCAAGACCTGAAATTGAGTCAACTTCTTCTATTTCCTTGAGTTTTTCTCTTATGTACTCACCTTTTTCAGTGATTTCATTAAGAAAATCGTCTGTGAGTGTTTCAAGAATATATTTTGCACCTGCACAAGCAACAGGATTTCCACCGAATGTTGTTCCGTGAGTTCCAGGAGTCAACACCTCTGCACATTTCTCTGTACAAAGACAAGCACCCATTGGAAGACCGTTACCGATACCCTTTGCACTTGTTACCACATCAGGAGAAATTCCCGCGTGTTCGTAAGCAAACAATTTACCTGTTCTGCCCATACCCGTCTGAACTTCGTCAATAATGAGGAGAATATCCTTTTCATTACAAACTTTCTGAACAGTTTTAAGGTACTGGAAATCAGTTGGAACTACTCCACCCTCACCCTGAACAACTTCAAGAATAATAGCACAAACTGTATCATCAGCCATTTCCAAGAACTGTTCTGTGTTGCCTGACTGGGCATACTTAAATCCCTGTACAAATGGGTCAAAGAACTTATGATAATGGTCCTGACCTGTTGCAGTAATTGTAGCCATTGTTCTACCGTGGAATGAGTTCACAAGAGTGATTATATTATAACGGTTTTCACCGTATTTATCAAAGCTGTATTTTCTTGCAAGCTTAATTGCACATTCATTAGCTTCAGCACCTGAATTACAAAGGAAAACACGATTAAATCCTGATTTCTTTGTAAGCATTTCAGCAAATTCAGCAACAGTAGAGTTGTAATAAAGGTTTGATGTGTGCTGAACTGATTTGAGCTGTTGAGTAACAGCATTAATCCAACCTTCATTGTTATATCCAAGTGAGTTTACACCAATACCTGAACCAAAGTCGATAACCTCATTACCTTCACTGTCAATGAATGTTGCACCGTTACCACTTTCGATTGAAACAGGAAAATGTGCATATGTTGGCATCAAACTATTGTCAGCAAGATTTTTAATATTTTCTAAAGCCATATTTATCACCAAGTATATGAAAAAATTTTAATGTGAGGATATTTCTTTCTGTAACAATGAAAAAACCGCAAGGAATATGTTGATATTTCGAGGATTTTTGAAGCAGTTACAGGAGAAATAGGCCACATTAAATTATAAGAACATAGTACCTATACCTGAGTCTGTAAGCATCTCGATAAGGATTGAATGTGGGATTCTACCGTCAATAATATGTGTTCTCTTAACACCACGACGAACAGCTTCAACACAACAATCAATCTTAGGAATCATACCACCCTTGATAATGCCCTGACTCTTAAGCTGTGGAACTTCACTTACATTAACAACGTGGATAAGAGTATTTTCATCATCCTTGTCCTTTAAAAGTCCACGAACGTCAGTCATTAAGAGTAATTTTTCAGCACCGAGAGCAGCAGCAATCTTTGACGCTGCAATATCAGCATTGATGTTGAAAACCTCACCATTTTCGCCACCACCGATTGTTGAAACAACAGGCACATAACCTTTTTTAATAAGTGTATCAATAAGAGTTGTGTCGATTTCTGTAATATCACCAACAAAGCCAATGTCGTTTGCTGCGTATTTCTTTGCCTTAATCATTTTACCGTCAAGGCCACAGATACCAACAGCCTCACCACCGTGAGATTCAATAAGCTGAACAAGTCTTTTGTTGACTTTACCTGCAAGTACCATCTGCACAACGTTAATTGTTTCTTCATCAGTATAACGAAGTCCGTCAACAAACTTTGACTCCTTACCGATTTTTCCGAGCATATCGTTGATTTCAGGTCCACCACCATGAACAAGAACAACGTTAACGCCAACTGAACGAAGAAGAACGATGTCTGTCATAACAGCGTCTTGCAATTCCTTATTTATCATAGCGTTGCCACCATATTTGATAACAACTGTTTTTTCGTGATACTGCTGAATATATGGAAGCGCCTGTACAAGCACCTGGCTACGGTCAGCATGAGTAAGTTTTGTAATATCCATAATATCCTCCGGATAAATGCAAAATGCAAAATGTATGTGCTATTGAAAATTAGGTGCGATAGTCACCGTTAATCTTTACATATTCATATGTAAGGTCGCAACCATATGCAGTTGCTGCTCCTTCACCATCATTGAGAGAAACTATAATATATACTTCGTCTTCTACGAGAACCTGTTTGGCAATTTCTTCTGAAAACTCGATTCCTGCACCATCTTTACAAACTGCGATTTCTCCGCCTTTTGACTTGAATGAAACATCCACCTTGTTAACGTCGATATCCACACCTGCATAACCGAGTGCACAGAGGATTCGTCCCCAGTTTGCATCTGCACCGAACATTGCAGCCTTAACGAGTGAAGAACAGATAACACTCTTTGCACAAACCTTTGCAATTTCCTTACTCTTTGCACCACTTACCTGACATTCAACGAGTTTTGTTGCACCCTCACCGTCTTTTGCCATAAGTTTTACAAGTTTTTCACAAATTGCATTAAGTGCATTAACGAATGCAAAATAATCGTCATTTTCTGTTTCAATTCTCTCATTTTCACAAAGTCCTGATGCCAATACTGCAACAGTATCATTTGTTGATGTATCACCATCAACTGAAAGCATATTGAAACTATCTTTTACAACTTCAAGAAGTGCTTTCTTAAGCATTTCACTTGAGATATTTGCATCAGTAGTGATAAAGCCAAGCATTGTTGCCATATTAGGATGAATCATACCGCTACCTTTTGAGATAGCACCGATTTTACATTCCTTACCACCAAGTGTAAATGAAACTGCAAATTCTTTCTTTACAGTATCAGTTGTCATAATAGCCTGAGCAGCGTCGTCAGAACCGTCTTCACTTAATTCACTTACGAGCTGAGCCATACCTTTTTCAATAGGCTCAATATTGATTGGCTGACCAATAACACCTGTTGAAGCAACAACAAAGTCAGTTGGTTTAAGATTTGTAGCATCAGCCACAATCTTGCACATCATTTCTGCCTTTTCTACACCATCAGCATTACAAGTATTTGCAATACCACTGTTACAAATTACACCATAAGCCTTACCATCACTGATATTATTACGAGTAACTGTAATTGGTGCACCGTAAACGAGATTCTGTGTATAAACAGCTGCTGCATCACATTCCTTTTCACAAAGAATAAGTGCTAAGTCTTTTTTAGTTTTATTTTTACGAATTCCACAGTGAATACCACTTGCCTTAAACCCTTTAGGAGCTGTAACACCACCATTTATAACTTCAAATTTCATAGTTTCACCTTTTTCTATAGATGTCATCCCTGTATTTTAGTTTTTCATTTTAAAACTAGTTTCGATTTATAATCGCAACGCAGTTCCGACATTTTGCGCTTTGCATTTTGCACTTTGCGCTTATTGAGCACCGACCCCTATGCAAAGTTAAATGTTCAATTGGAATGCTTCGTCTAATCCCATTTTTACATTCAAACATTGAACAGCAGCACCAGATGCTCCTTTACCAAGATTATCATATCTTGCGATTAAAAGAATTCTATCTTCATTACCGCAAACTGTAACTTCCATTGAGTCCATTTCACCCATTTTGTTACCTGAAATAAATCCGTTTTCGTCAATGCTTTCTTTATATTTCACAATATCAGAATTGTATTTTTCTTTATATAATGCCTTGATATCCTCTGCTGTTTTGCCATCTTTCAAATCTTTTTTGAAAAGTGGAACTGTCATAACCATACCACAGAAATAATCACAAATGTATGGAGAGAAAATCGGCTCATTCTTAAGTCCTGAAATAATCTTCATTTCCTTTAAGTGTTTGTGCTGTTGAGTAAGAGCATATTCACGAGGAGCATCCAAAAGCACATCACGATCTTCGTCCTCATACTGTGCGATACCATTTTTTCCTGCACCACTGTAACCTGACATAGCATGACAAGCAATACAAATATCACTATCCACAATACCGGCATCAACTAAAGGTTTTACAAGTGCGATAAATCCACTTGCATAACAACCAGGAACTGCAATTCTCTTTGAATTCTTGAGTTTAGTTTCCATTTCTTCTGATAATTCAGGGAAACCATAAGCCCAACCATCGTCAGTTCTGTGAGCAGTTGATGTATCGATTACTATTGTATTTTCATTTTCAATAAGACTTACTGCCTCGATTGCTGCTGCATCAGGTAAGCAAAGAAATGCAATATCCGCACTATTAAGTGCTTCCTTTCGAGCATTTGTGTCTTTTCTTAAATTTTCCGGAAGAGTAATAAGCTCAATATCTTCCCTTTTTGCAAGACGGTCAAAAATCTTAAGTCCTGTTGTACCCTGACTACCGTCAATGAATATTTTTGTCATATATATTTCCCTTATTTGTTTAACTCTTTAACTCTCTTTACCTGTGCCAACACATTCTGTGGAGCTGGTCCACCGAGAGATGTTCTGTCATTTACACACTTATCAAGGTTGATTGCATCAAACACACCTTCATCGAAAATGTCGCAAACAGCCTTGTATTCTTCGAGTGGTAGTGTTTCAAGTGTAAGACCCTTTTTAATGCAAAGTGCAACGAGTTCACCTGTGGCTTTATATGCATCACGGAAAGGAAGTCCTTTACCTACAAGATAGTCAGCACAGTCAGTTGCATTGATAAAGCCTCCTGCTGCTGCTTTTCTCATATTTTCAGGAAGTGCTGTCATTGTGTCGAGCATTGGAATAAATGCTGTAAGGCACATTTTAACAGTATCGAAAGCATCAAAAATTGCTTCCTTATCTTCCTGCATATCCTTGTTGTATGCAAGTGGAAGACCTTTCATCATTGTAAGAAGTGTAGTCAAATCACCAAATACACGACCTGACTTACCACGAATTAACTCTGTAATATCAGGGTTTTTCTTCTGTGGCATAATTGATGAACCTGTTGAGAACGCATCATCAAGTTCGATAAATTTAAATTCCCATGAACACCAGAGAACGATTTCCTCTGAAAAACGTGAAAGATGCACCATAATAATTGAAATAACTGATGCAAGTTCCATACAGAAGTCACGGTCAGAAACGCAGTCGAGAGAATTCTGCATAGCACCATTAAAACCGAGTGCCTTCGCTGTCATTTCACGGTCTGTGTTATATGTTGTACCTGCCAATGCACATGCACCAAGAGGTGAATAATTCATTCTTTCAGTTGCACCAGCGAGTCTTTCCTTATCACGAAGAAGCATTTCTGCATAAGCCATTAAGTGATGACCAAATGTGATAGGTTGAGCACGCTGAAGATGAGTATATCCTGGCATTACAGCACTTGCATACTGTTCTGCCTTTTTGCAAAGCACTTGTACAAGTTCAGTTAACTGATTATAGAGTGCGTCACACTCGTGACGGAGATAAAGACGAATATCAACTGCAACCTGGTCATTACGACTTCTTGCTGTATGTAATCTTTTACCTGCTGAACCGATTCTGCTTGTCAATTCACCTTCAACAAATGTGTGAATATCTTCAGCATTAGGGTCAATTTCCAGTTCTCCACTTTCGATTTCAGCCTTGATTGCCTTAAGTCCGTCAGTAATAGCTGTCAAATCTTCAGCAGAAATGATACCCTGAGCACAAAGCATTGCTGCGTGAGCAAGACTTCCGTCGATATCTTCCTTATACATACGGCTGTCAAATTTTATTGATGAATTAAAATCATTTGTTTTTGGGTCGATTTCCTTTGAAAATCTGCCTTTCCACAGTTGCATAATTATTCTCCTATATTAGCACAATACGACAAAGAGATATTTCCCTTTGTCGTTGTTTTATAATTCCTGTGCAATATCAAATTGCATTGATATATCTCTAATTTTATATATGTTTTTCGTTAGGCAATGTTGTCGAAACGAAGTTGTATCGGGTATACCACGAGTTGAGAACATCGAAGCATAACAGAAAACAGGACAAAATTAGTTGTTTTCTTCACGCTGTTTGTCAAGAAGAGCCTTAACCTTAATTGAAAGACCAAAGAGGTTGATAAAGCCTGCTGCATCTTTCTGGTTATAAGCACCGCCGTCATCACCGAATGATGCAACGTTTTCATCATAAAGTGTGTATGGAGATGTAAGACCAGCGTTGATGATGTTACCTTTGTAAAGCTTGAGTTTAACGTCACCTGTTACTGTCTTCTGTGTTTCGTCAACGAATGCTGAAAGAGCTTCACGAAGAGGTGTGAACCAAAGGCCGTTATAAACAACTTCACCGAATTTCTGTGCAATAAGCTTCTTGTAGTGCTGTGTATCACGGTCAAGACAAATCATTTCAAGAAGTTCGTGAGCTTTGTAAAGGATTGCACCACCTGGAGTTTCATAAACACCACGAGATTTCATACCAACAAGACGGTTTTCAACGATGTCAAGAAGTCCGATACCGTTAGCACCACCAAGTTCGTTGAGCTTTTCAACGATTGCAAGAGCACCCATTTCAACACCGTCAATAGCTGTTGGAACACCCTTTTCAAAGTGGATTGTAACATATGTTGGAACATCAGGAGCATTTTCAGGAGAAACGCTCATTTCAAGGAAACCATCCTTGTTGTATAATGGTTCATTTGCTGGGTCTTCAAGGTCAAGACCTTCGTGAGATAAGTGCCATACGTTCTTATCCTTTGAATAGTTTGTTTCACGATTAATCTTAAGAGGAATATTGTGAGCTTCTGCGTATTCGATTTCTTCTTCACGAGAAACAATATCCCATTCACGCCATGGAGCGATAATTTCCATTTCAGGAGCAAGAGCTTTTAATGTAAGCTCAAAACGAACCTGGTCATTTCCTTTACCTGTACAACCATGACAAATAGCATCTGCACCTTCTTTGATTGCGATTTCAGCAAGTCCCTTTGCGATACAAGGACGAGCATGAGATGTACCAAGGAGATACTGTTCATATTCAGCACCTGCTTTAAGGCAAGGCCAAATGTATTCTTCAACATATTCTTCTTTAAGGTCAAGAACATAGAGCTTTGAAGCACCAGTTGCAAGAGCCTTTTCTTCAAGACCGTCAAGTTCTGTACCCTGACCAACGTCACCTGATACAGCTACAACCTCACAGTTATTATAATTTTCCTTAAGCCAAGGGATGATAATTGATGTATCAAGACCACCTGAATAAGCTAAAACTACCTTTTTGATATCTTTCTTTTCCATTGTGTATTCCTCCGAAAATTTGAGTTATAATTTGTGCAAAATGCAGTATGGGATATATTATACACCCTTTTTGTATTAAATCAAGTGTTTTCACATATTTTTTCACTATTTTTTGTATTTTTATGCACTATTTTACATATTTAATGAATATATATACGGTTTTTATGCATTTTTATTACATATTTTGCATATTTTATACATTTATACATTATATAATGCATAAAAATTAATTTTCAAATAAAAATTCGCATCAAAATACAGTGATAAATTATAATTTATCCACCAAAAATTAATGGGCGAGGTATTAACCCCGCCCTATCTGTTATTTTACATTATTTACAGAAACAATTTCTCCAGTTGCGTCTTTATTAACTGTGAATGTGATTTTATCACCAACGTTAAGGATAACAATCTTTTCTGCATTCTTTACAGCAACTTTATAATATGTGCTGTTGTCCTGAAGTTTGATATAGAAGTATGTTTCTCCACCTGTGATAACGCTTCTGATTTCCTCAACTGTGCCTGAAACATCAACAGTTTCAACCTTTGGTTCATCAGGCAATTCCTCCTGACCCATTGAGTCAACATCAACATCCACATTAACACCATTCTTTTCAAGTTCTGCTGCATAGTTTTCTGTACATTCTGCAAGGCTTGTACCAACACCAACAACAGTTGACTGTTCAACGTTAACCATTGCATACATCTTAACGAGTTCACTTGCATCCTTAAGTGCCATAAAGTATGTTGGTTCACCACTTACGTTAAGAAGAATTGGGAATGTTGCACGGTAGCTGTACTGCTGAACCTTACCCTGAGCAGATGTTCTTGCAGTTTCTTCAAGAGCACCAGGTTGCTGATAGTAAACAGCTTCTTTTGTTCTCTGGTTAATAAGAACGAAACCGATAATTGACTGGTCAGAGCTTATTGATGTAACGCCTGTGTACATATAAACGTCGTCATTAAGAGCAAGATAGTTATAACCCTGACTTGTAACACGAACATTTTCCTGACCGATAATTGAGTTTATGAAACCGTTGTTGTATTTACCATAGTAATTATACTGCTGATTTACGATTGTTGCAGAATAAACCTGGTCAAGCCACTGGAATTCCTTATCTGTTACGAATTTATCAGTAGGAAGTTTTGTTGTACCGTCAAGACTTGTTGAAACGAGAGTTGTATCACCATTGATTGAGTCAACGATAATAGCACCCTGAACATCAGTACCACCAAAAAGACCGATTGTCTTATCAAGTACAGGAACAATCCAGAATGGTCTGCCTGTTTCGTCAATTTCAAATGATGGTTCACCAAGCATTAATGATGGATACTTAAAACGGACATGACGGATAAGGTATTCGTTGAAATGTTCAGCAGGAGAATATTTCATACCTTCTTCCAAACGAACAGTTTCAGCTTTCTGAGTTGTCATATCAACGATAATGTATGCAGGAATACCCTCTTTTGTATTCTTGAGCCACTTGAAAATATCACCGTAATCAAGAGACTGAACACGAACAGGAGTTCCCTTATAGTTAATCTGTGTTGAATAATATGAATTTACAACAAACTGTGAAACATAGTCAGAAAGTTCACCCAAAGCACGTGTTGCAATCATATTTGATGAATCCTTATCAAGACGAGGAACACTCTGGAAATCTACTTCTGCAACTTCTTCAGCAAAGTCACCTTCTTTAACCTGAATAAGTTCAGCATAATCCTTTGCACGGAAGAATTCCACACCTGTAAGATAACCGATACCAACAAGCACAGCAAGTACAAGAATCAATGCAATAGGAACTTTTGCCTTATTCTTTGCATATTCCATATATTCCGGTCTGAAATAAGCCTGTGAAAGCACACCAAAAATACCGATATATGCCATAATTAAAACAGCGATATAGATATAAAGTTCAAGTGCCTTGAAATTAAGTGCAGGTAACATAAAGTAGTACAAAACTGCACCTGCAATAACAGTTAACAAAAGGCTTACAATAACTCTTTTCGCTGTACTACCTTTTGGAGTTTCCGGCATAACACTTTTATTACCGAAATCAACATTAATTGGGTCCATAAAATTTACCTCATTTCCATAATATGTAAATAGTATAACATAAAAATACAGCAAAATACAATATAAAAATGAAAAGGGGACGATGTGGGCATCGTCCCTTACATTATACTATCTTTTTACAAACATCATTTAAACAACAATTATCACAATTTGCTTTTCGAGCTGTACAGACTGCTCTGCCGTGAAGCACACATCTGTGGCAAAAGTCATTGCTTTCTTCAGGTGGAAGAATTTTCTTAAGTTCCATTTCCACTTTTTTCGGGTCTTTTGTACTGACAAGTCCCATTCTGTTTGTAAGTCTTATTAAATGTGTATCTGCAACAACAGCAGGTTTTTTATACACATCACCTACAATAAGATTGGCAGTTTTTCTGCCAACACCTTGAAGTGAAGTCAAATCATCAATATTATCGGGAACAACTCCTTGGAATCTATCCCTGACACCTCGTGCCATTTCAACAATATCTCTTGCTTTCCCGTGATAAAATCCACAAGAATGAATTATATCCTCAATGTCCTTAACATCAGCATTCACATAATCGTCAAGAGTTCTATATTTCTCAAAAAGTGCAGGAGTTACCATATTCACCCTGGCATCGGTACATTGTGCAGAAAGCCTTGTTGCTACAAGCAACTCAAAAGGGTTATCAGCCACAAGAGAACACAAAGCATCGGGATATTCCTTTTTAAGTCCTTCCACAAGAAGTTTTGCACGTTCTTTTTTAGTCATAAATTACTCCGGATAGTTCATATTTTTAGGTAATCCTAAAAGATAATCCGCAGACACATTGAAATATTTGCAAAGTGCCTTGATATCCTTTAAAGAAGGTTCAGTAGTCCCTGTTTCCATAAAGGAAATTTTTCTTTGTGTAACACCAATAGCATTTGCTAAATCTTTCTGAGTTATTGTTGGGATTTTTGCACATCTTAAATATTTAAGTCTTTCACTAAATTCCATTTTTCTACATCCTTCAAACCGTCACACCGCTTACGTGACACCAAATTAGCCTTATTATATTATCATAAAAGTTTTTTTCTGAAAAGACATAGAATAAAAATAACTATACAAACTTTATATGATTTTTTTGTGAAGTTTCACAAAGGTTTTCAACAATTTGAACAAAATGGCCATTTATCACGCTTTTTGGTTGTATTTCAGGCTTCAAAGGTATATAATTAATGTAACAAATTTAAAGGAATGATTACTATGCAAAAAGAAATAAATGTAAGAGAATTAAAAGAAAATTTCGTTAAAATGATTAGTAACGACTGGGCTTTACTTACAGCAGGTACAATGGACGACTTCAATACAATGACAGTCAGTTGGGGTGGAATCGGTGAACTTTGGAACAAAGATGTTTGTTTTGTTTTCGTAAGACCACAGAGATACACATATGAATTTATGGAAAAGAATGACTACTTTTCACTTTCATTTTTCGGTGGTGAATACAAAAAGGAACTCGGAATCTGTGGTAGCAAATCAGGTCGTGATATTGACAAAATCGCAGAGACCGGTTTTACACCTGTTGACCTCCAAAATGCTGTGGGATATGAACAAGCAGAAGTTAATGTTGTTCTTAAAAAGTTAGCTTATCAGGATATGAAGCCTGACGGATTCATCGACGAAACAATTATGAATAACTATGCAAACAATGATTTCCACAGAGTTTATATCGGAGAAATTGTAAAAGTAATTGTAAAGTAGAAGTAACTTATATGCAAAAAAGGACTGATTTCTTAATCAGTCCTCTTTTTTATTATTCACCTACAAATTCTGCTATCTGGTGTTTTTCTTTTGCACCTACAAATCGTTTTACCTCTTGTCCGTTTTCAAAGAGGATTACTGTTGGGATGCTCATTACACCGAATGTCAATGCAAGGTCTGTTGCCTCGTCAACATCAAGTTTGCAGACTTTTACCTTATCTGTTTCTTCTGAATATGCTTCGATTTCAGGAGCCATCATCATACATGGACCACACCAATCAGCATACATATCAACAAGAACAGGTTTTTCTGATTTTAAAACTTCCTGTGCAAAGTTTTCAAGATTAAGTTTAACAACTGCCATTTATCTCACCTTCCAATATAAAGCTCTTGCACGGTCAACGTCTGTATTGTCAACGCCACATTTATCTGTATTCTTTGCAAGTGTTACACCACAAAGTTCAATGTTAAGTACAGAAAATGCCTGTAAAAGCTGATGTTTGATTACCTCGTAACCGATTTCGCCATCACTACCACTTGTAACAATAAGAGCAGCCTTTCTGTGTTTTGCAATTGGCTTTTGCATATTGCGACGGAAACGAGCCTCGTAATAACGCTGAAAACGGTCAATAAGTGCTTTGAACGGAGCAGGAACACCCATAAAATAAATCGGTGTTGCAAACACGATAATATCTACCGTCTCAAATTTTTTGAAAAAATCTTCAAGGTCTTTTTTTGAACAACCATTACCAGCCTTACAATAACCACATGCATTGCAAGGTGTTGGATTAAGCTCATAGAGATTCACTATTTCAATATTTGTTCCTTTGGGGAATTCTCGCAAAAGGCTTCCTAAAAGTTTTGCTGTATAGCCTGTCTTTCTTGGAGATGCCATAATAGCCATTACGGAAAGACCGTTTGAATAGTTTTCTGTATTATCGTGACCTAAAATCATTTTATTTATTCCTCTGTATTTATCTTGTTTTTTGCATCTTGTTTAATTTTATCAATATTTACTTGACGCTTGATTTTCTTTGTTGTAGTTTTTATAAATTCTTCGTCACTAATGTAATAACTTCTGATTTTCTTATAGTTAGGGAGCTTTCTATTTGTATCCTTAACTGCTTCGCTGACAGCTTTTTTGATGTCATCCTTTGTAATTTCTTCACGATTAAGAATACCCTGAAGAGACTCAATATCAGGATAAACGGCAGCACTTACAAGTGTCTCTTCACCTATATCATCACCGAAAACAATACTTTCTGCAACTGCAGGACTTGTATTAAGGTAAAGCTCAACTTCTTCAGGGAAGATATTTTTACCATTTCTTGTAACGATAACATTCTTACTTCTACCTGTAATTCTGTAACAGTTGTTTTTATCACAAGTGCCAAGGTCACCTGTTTTGAACCAACCATCAGGAGTGATAACCTCAGCTGTTGCTTCAGGGTTTTTGTAGTATCCACTCATAACCATAGGACCTTTTACCCAGATTTCACCAACGCCTTTATTGTCAGGGTTGTAAATAGCAACTTCTGCACCAGGCATTGGAACACCGATTGAGTCAGGAAGCATAACCTTATCATTATTACAAGCAACAAGCGGAGCACATTCAGTAAGACCATAACCGATATAAAGGTTAATACCCATATCCATAAAGTCCTTTGCAACCTTTGGGTCAAGAGCTGCAGCACCTGTTACAATAAGTTTAAGTCTGCCACCGAATGTTTCGATAACCTCTGCAAAGAGTTTTCTGCCAACGCCTTCGATACCGATTGCTTTAGTTAAAGCAGAAACAGTTTTACCAAATTTAAAGATGAATTTGCCACCTTTTTTCTCATCCATCTTCTTTATAATCTTTGCATGAACTTTTTCAATAAGAAGTGGAACTGTGATAAATGCAGTTGGTCTGATTTCTTTAAAATCTCTTGTAATATAACGAAGTCCCTGATTAAATCCGATACAAGCACCACAATAAATGATATAAAGGAAACCAACTGTACATTCATAAGTATGATGAATAGGAAGAATTGAAAGAAGCTGGTCTTCTTCTGTAATTTTAATACATCCTGCAGCACCCATAATAACTGCACAGATATTCTTCTGGCTTAAGCAAACACCCTTTGAAACACCAGTTGTACCTGATGTAAAGAGAATTGCAGTAATAGCCTCAGGGTCAACAGTTACATTATCAAGAAGCTTTTCACCATTATTATAAAGCTTTTTACCAACTTCAATGTAGTCTTTAAAGAGTTCAACGCCCTCTATTTCCACATCATCAAAACAGATTAAACGATATCCTTCAGGCAACTGGTCTTTCCTTGCAGAAATTTCCTTAATCTGCTTCTTATCACCGAAAAGAACTGTTGAATCAGAATCTCTGATAACATCCATCATATTATCAGCAGTAAGTTCCTTATCAATAGGAACAATGACATTATCACTACAAGTTACAGCAAGATATGTTACTGACCAATTATATGAGTTAGCACCCACAACAGCAATATGTGCTCTGTTACAACCATCTTTTAAAAGGCTGTTTGCAAGACTATATATATCATCACGGAACTGACTATGAGTCACCTCATAATAAGTCTTATCTTTTTTTCTGAGTTTATATGCAGGTCTTGTTGAAAAGAGTTTTGCACTTTGGTCAATCAAATCTTTGAAATCTCTGATTTGACGAACCTCATAAAAAGGTTTATTTACAGGAAATTTACTTTGTACTTGCATTTATATTTACCTCATATTCGTTAATTTCGTGTGTGGACTAAACATTATATCATATTTTCCTCAATTTGGAAATAGAATTTTTAAAAAAATTACAAATAAGAAATATTTTTGATTATTTCCTTATATTCATCATAAGTCATATATGAGTTTATGATTTTAAGAAGTGCAGACGAACTTATCCTTTCAGGAAGTCCAAGATGTTTTGCAAAGGCCTTACGGATTTCGCTACTATTTTCTCCACCACTTATTCCATCTTCAAAAAAGTCAGTATGGGTTATTTCTCTACCCTCTTTTTTGCTGTTTTCATTATACAGAACACCAGCTTTCTGGAGGGCTTCCATAATGACCTTTGTTTCCATACCCTCAACACCTAATTTGCCTTCTTTTGACATTTCAGTTTTTCGTTTTTCTTTACCATAAACATCAGGTATGTAAACATTTTTCACATTATCATTTTTTGTTATTCCTTTTATAAAGGAACGGATTTTAAAACCTGCAGAATCACTATCTGTCATAATGATAATTCCACGTTTTTCTGCAAGAAAACGAATCAGGTGTTGTTTTTCCTTGTCCTTAAAAATCGCAAAACCCTCTGTTTCAACAATTACCGTATCAAGGATACCTGAAAGTTTGATTTTATCGTATTTGCCTTCGACTATTACAGCTTCTTTTATCTTAATCACAGCGGTCACCTTGCAATTATAAGTGAAATTTTCACTATAAGTTTTTCAAGTATAAGTTCACCTGACTGAGCTGTACTTTTTAATGCTCTGTCAGCTTCTGCAAAGCAATCGAAACATTGACGAATCTGCTCCATAGAAAGATTTTTCGCATATCCACCTGCATTTTTAAGACGGAAATCCTTATTTCTATAATCAAAAATCTTTGCAGCATAAGTGACACTTTCGCCACCTGATGTGGAAACTTTTACACGATAAATATCCACAAAAGCAGTTAAAATCACACCAAAAATATCAATAGGCTCTGCTTTCTGCATCATAAGGATATGCAAAAGTTCCAAAGCACCTTGTGGGTTATGGTTCAAAATATACTTTGACAAATCAAAAACTTTTGCTTCAAGAGAACGGACAGCAACACTATCAACACATTCCTTTGTAATCTCATTACCCTGACCTGCAAAGTTAGCTGCTTTTTGAATCTCATTAAAGAGAACGTTAAGGCTATCACCTGCAGTTTCCACAAGGTATGATGCTGTACTTTCACTCATCATACAACCTTGCTTTGAAGCATAAGCACATATAAGTTTAAGAAGATTTCTTCCAACAGGTTTTTCAAAATTCACAACAGTTGCAAGGTTTGTAAAATTCTCCATTACCCATTTCCACTTAGCAACCTTTGGTTGAACCTCGATACTGTCAAACCAGAAGATTGTAATTGATGTGTCAGGCTGATTTTCAAGATATACTGTCAATTTGTTTTTATCGTCATTATTTAAAGAATCAAGAGGAAAATCACGAGCAACAACCACACAGTATTCACTCATAAACGGCATTGATGAAGCACCCTCAAGAACATCGTCCAGAGTGTTTTCTTTGCCATCATATTTTCGCAGACAGAATGTTTCACTACCATCTGTCACAAATGTTTTACAGATTTTTTCTGTATAGAACTGCTTAAGATAATCCTCACTACCGTAAAAAAGGTAACAGTTTGACATATTCTTTTCTTTTATCTGTCTTTTTAAGTCAGCTTCATAAATTAACGCCATACGCTACCTCCCTTTTATGATATAGACACCATTTTACCCTCATCAGACACAATAATCTGTGAAGACTCAAATCTTTCTTTTAATAATTCTTCAATTTCATATAAATTCTTTCCATATAGAAGTATTATATCATAATCTTTCCCATTTTCATAGACATTTTCTATTTTTTTACAATCAACTGACAATATGCTTTTATCACCAGCATTGATTTCTATTAAATCAGCATCACAAAAGTCAATATTCACTTCTTTAGACAGTTTAAGATCACTTGCATAGCTTATTGAATTATCCTTAAAAATACCATAGGCTTCATTTATGTAATATGTATCTGCTTTTCCAAAATTCTTATATAAGTATATAAGTTGTGACACGGTTGCTGATTTATTTTCAGTTACGATAATATTATCAAGTTGCTTTTCGTTGTGTTTACGAAGCATATCTTTAATTGTCATGGCATATTTCTTTTTCTGCACATCAACAAGGACACTTTTACCTTCTGAAAAGACTGTTATTACAGGCTTATCCGATGTAAACAACACTTCAACAGACGGTGTATTGTATTCATAGGCTGAACAATAAACTGCAACAACACAAAAGACAAGTGTTAAACCAACACTTAAATGCTTCAATATGTTTATTCCATACTTTTTTAAAATTAAATAAACACCTATTCCTACAACTAGTAAAACAAGGAAATATTTGTAATACTTATGATTAAGTGATATTGTTGACCAATCCCACATACCGATTTTTTCAGCAGTAAATGTCAAAAGTTGACCAACAGCACCTGTTATGAAAAAGCATATTCTTGATAATGGAAAAAGATAACAAATGTGACCAATCACACCAAAAACAGTTGCTACCATCATAAGCATTGCAGGAGTGACCATAATGAAGTTTGCAGGAATATTCAGCATTGGCATTATTTTAATTTTATGGATAAAAACAGGTAGTGTGAAAACTGAAACTGAAAAACTAATAGCAACAGCCGTCATTAAAGCAGAGTAAAATGGAATTCTAGAAATTGGTTTATTATTCAGTTTTTCTTCAAACCAACTTCCCACTTTACTTGCAAATACAATCATTCCAATCGTTGACAAAACTGAAAGCCACAGTGACACCGAAAATGGTGCAAAAGGATTCTCAATAAGAATAAATGTAACTGCAGCACCTATGGAATTAAGGTTGTCAGCATTACGATTAAAAAATCTTGAAACAAGCACAAACGCAACCATAGCACCTGCTCTTATTACAGATACGCTGAACCCTGCTATTGAAGAAAATGCAAATAAACACAATAGTCCGATTAAATGAGAATACTTTCTTGTCTTTGAAAATTTATTGAGATATTCCATAATTCCAAAAGACCAGAGAGATAAGTGAAGTCCCGAAATAACAAGAAGATGTGATGTTCCCGAATAATTAAAATAGTCAATTGTTCTGTCATCAATTTCCTCACTATCACCTATTGTCATAGCAGTTGCTAAAATCCCATTATCTCCCGGGAGATAATTCATAACAATTTCCGAAAAGCCTCTTTTGAATACACCAATCTTCTGGTAATAGGGATTTATTTCACCTGTTTTCTCTATTTCGCATTCATCACTCTGGAAAAATGTGAAATAGACTTTTGAGGAAAGAGAATGTTCAAAAAAATCAACTTCTTCATATTCGTCATAACCCGTCAAGGACATTTTTACATAATCACCTTCACGGATAAAAGCATCGTTCTGTGTCACAAAACGAATTTTATAGTTTTTACCATCAGGTTTCACTATGTAAGAAAAGGCATAATCCGACTCTGTGGGAATCTGACACACCACACCTGTCAACGTCTGCTCATTTTCAATTTCTTTCATTTCATTAAGATAATGCTTTTCTGCAGAAACAAAAAAGCAGGTGAATAAAATCACACCTGATAATGCAAAAATCACAGAAAGATATTTTCTTAATCTTTTGAACAATAGAAAACAAGAAAAAATGACTACTGCTCCCGTTAAAAGAGCAATAGTCATCTTGTGAGTAATATTTGTGACAACAAGGAAAGTTATGAGCATTGAAAAACCAATTACAGCCAATGGTCTTTTCAATACTAACACTCCCTCACACTAATCTTTCTGATAAATTGTCACCACTTAAAATGTGGAAATGAATATGCTTTACAGTCTGTCCAGCTTTGTCACCACAGTTGTTGATTATTCTGTAACTATCAACACCTGCGAGATTTGCAATTTCAGGAATTTTAGCAAAAATATAGCCCACGATTTCACAGTTTTCTGTATTTATATCGTTAGCAGAAGAAGCCACATGTTCCTTTGGAATTACAAGCACGTGAGTTTCAGCCTGAGGAGCAATATCACGGAATGCAAGGATTTTATCATCCTCATAAACCTTGTTTGATGGGATTTCACCGTTTGCTATTTTACAAAAAAGACAATCCATATTTACACCTCTTATTTAACCATTGATTCAAGGATTTCTTTTGCTGACATCAAAGCGTCGTCAATCTTTGAAATATCCTTACCACCAGCCATAGCCATATCAGGTTTACCGCCACCTGAACCACCTGCTATTTTAGCAACTTCACGAACAATGTTACCTGCGTGAGCACCGTTTGCGATCGCATCTTTGCTACAAGCACAAGCAAATGAAGCAGTTCCCTTTTCCTGATTTGAAGCTGCGATAACAGCAACTGCGTTTGGTGCAGAATCTCTTGCAGTTTCAGCCATTGAACGAAGAGAGTTGGCATCAAGTTCGCCTGCATAATTCACAACAAGCTTAACACCGTTTACCTCTACTGCGTTTGACATAATATCTGCAGTCTTGAATGAGTTAATTTCTGCTTTAAGTGCTGCAATTTCTTTTTCCTTTGCTTTAATGTCATTTGCAATAGCAACTGCTTTCTGTGGAAGTGCAGAAACGTTACCAACTTTGAAACATTCTGCAGTAGCAAAAAGAAGTTCATTCTTTTCATCAATATATCTAAGAACATTCTTACCTGTTACAGCCTGAATTCTACGAACACCTGCTGCAACTGATGATTCAGAAACAATCTTGAAAAGACCGATTTTGCCTGTATTATCAACGTGAGTACCACCACAAAGTTCTGTTGAGAAGTCACCTGCTTTAACAACACGAACAACGTCACCGTACTTTTCACCGAAAAGTGCCATAGCACCCATAGCTTTTGCCTCGTCAATAGGCATTTCCTTAATAAGCATTTCTGTTGCATTAAGGATTTCTTCGTTAACAAGGTCTTCAACTGCTTTGAGTTCTTCACCTGTCATACCTGTAAAGTGAGTAAAGTCAAAACGAACTTCGTTTCCGTCTACAAGCTGACCAGCCTGTTCAACGTGAGTGCCAAGAACTGTACGAAGTGCAGCCTGAAGAAGATGAGCAGCAGTATGATTTCTCATAATTGCTTTTCTGTTTTCTTCATTATATGTTGTAACAACAGCGTCACCAATCTTAATAGCATCACCGTTGAGTACACCGTGATGAAGAACAACACCGTCAGCATCTTTTGTTGTATTAGTTACATTGAATGTGCTGTCACCGATTGTGATAACACCAGTATCGCCTACCTGTCCACCACTTTCAGCATAGAAAGAAGTCTTGTCGAGAACAAGGATTGCATCTCCAGCTTCAACAAAGTCTTTTCTTTCACCATCATTTACAAGAGCCACAACGGTTGCTTCTGTATTATTTTCTTTGTATCCTGTAAATTCTGTCTTTGCGATATCTTTAAATGAAACACCACTATTTCTCCAGTCAGTTTCAGCACCGTCACGCTTAACTGACTTTGCCTTCATTCTTGCTTCTTCAACAAATTTCTTAAATGATTCTTCATCTACTGTCATATTGTTTTCAGCAACAATTTCTTTTGTAAGGTCGATTGGGAAACCAAATGTGTCCTGAAGTTTGAAAGCATCTTCACCTGAAAGAACACCGTCTTTTGAATTTGCCATCATTTCATTAAGAAGACCAAGACCAGAGTCAATTGTCTTATAGAAGCTTTCTTCTTCCATAGCAATAACTTTCTTGATATAATCCTGCTTTTCAACAAGGTTTGGATATGCGTTTGCATTTTCCTTGATTACTGTTTCGCAAACTTCACTAAGGAATGGTCTGTCGATACCGATAAGTCTTCCGTGACGAGCAGCACGACGAAGCAATCTTCTTAAAACATAACCACGACCACTGTTTGATGGAAGAACACCGTCCGAAACCATAAATGTTGTACTACGGATATGGTCAGTAATAACACGAAGTGAAATGTCCTTTTTAGCATCCTTATGATACTCGATACCTGAAATATCAATAATATGCTTCATAATATTCTGAACTGTGTCAACCTCAAAGAGATTGTCAACATCCTGCATAATACAAGCAAGTCTTTCAAGACCCATACCTGTATCAATATTAGGATTTGCAAGACGAGTATAGTTGTTGTTACCATCATTTTCAAACTGTGTGAAAACAAGGTTCCAAACTTCGATAAATCTGTCACATTCGCAACCTACTTTACAGTCAGGACTGCCACAACCCTTCTCAGGGCCACGGTCAAAGTAGATTTCTGAACAAGGGCCACAAGGACCTGCACCATGTTCCCAGAAGTTGTCTTCCTTACCGAAACGAACCATATGTGATGGGTCAATACCTACTTCTTTAGTCCAGATATCATAAGCTTCATCATCTTCAAGATAAACGCTGACATAAAGAAGTTCTTCAGGGATTTCAAGAACCTTTGTAAAGAATTCCCAAGCCCATGCAGTTGCTTCGTGTTTGAAATAATCACCGAATGAGAAGTTACCGAGCATCTCGAAATATGTTCCGTGACGAGCCGTTTTACCAACATTCTCAATATCAGGTGTACGGATACATTTCTGGCAAGTTGTTACACGATTTTTAGGAGGTGTAACCTCACCTGTAAAGTATTTTTTCATTGGTGTCATACCTGCGTTGATAAGAAGAATACTCTTATCTCCCTGAGGTACGAGTGAAAAACTTGGAAGTCGCAAATGTTCCTTACTTTCAAAGAACGCAAGGTATTTTTCTCTTAATTCATTAAGTCCTGTCCATTTCATACAGACTACTCCTATTTTATAAAAATTATCCTATAAATTATACAATTATATGGGTTGAATGTCAATAAAAAATGCAAAACAATAAAGGCGGAGTCAAAACCCCGCCCTACTGTTATATTAAATTCATTTTGAACTTTGCACTTTGCATTTTGCGCTTAAAAGAGTCCGTCGATTTTGCCGTCGCTATCCACGTCGATTTTATATGCTGCTGGTGCTTTTGGAAGTCCAGGCATTGTCATAATGTCACCTGTAAGACAAACAATGAAACCAGCACCTGCACTGAGCTTAACTTCACGGACTGTCATCATAAAGTTTTCAGGTTTACCAAGTTTTGTTGGGTCGTCTGACAATGAATACTGTGTCTTTGCAACACAAACAGGAAGTTTGTCCTGACCAAGAGATTCAATATCCTTGATTGCTTTTTCAGCAGCTGCTGTGAAGATTACGCCATCTGCACGGTAAATTTCCTTTGCAATTGTGTTAAGTTTTTCTTTGATTGAAAGTTTTTCGTCATAAAGAGGCTTGAAATCTGCTTTGCCTTCGTCGATAACTGCACAAACCTTACTTGCCAAGTCCATACCGCCTTCGCCACCTTTAGCGAAAACCTCAGCAAGAGAAACAGGCACTTTCATTTCTTCACAGAATTCCTTGATGTAAGCAATTTCAGCGTCACTGCCTGTGTGGAATTTGTTAATTGCAACAACAACAGGAACATTGTACTTTCTCATATTTTCGATATGAGTTTTAAGGTTTACGATACCAGCTTTGAGTGCTTCAACATTTTCTTCCTGTAAATCAGCACGAGCAACGCCACCGTTGTATTTAAGAGCACGGATTGTAGCAACAACAACGATACATTCAGGCTTAAGACCTGCATAACGGCAGTTAATATCAAGGAATTTTTCAGCACCGAGGTCAGCACCGAAACCAGCTTCTGTAATACAGTAATCAGCAAGTTTAAGTGCAAGTTTTGTAGCAGTAACAGAGTTACAGCCATGAGCAATATTTGCAAATGGACCACCATGCATGATTGCAGGAGTATTTTCAAGAGTCTGAACAAGATTTGGTTTGATTGCATCCTTTAAAAGTGCTGCCATTGCACCAACAGCATTCAAATCCTTTGCATAAACAGGAGTGTTATCAAGTGTGTATGCAACAAGAATGTTACCAAGTCTTGTTTTAAGGTCGTCCATATCAGTTGCAAGACAAAGAATAGCCATAATTTCACTTGCAACAGTAATCATAAATCCGTCTTCACGAGGAACACCGTTAACCTTGCCACCAAGACCAATGATTACATTACGAAGAGCACGGTCATTCATATCAAGACAACGCTTAAATAGAATTCTTCTCTGGTCAATACGAAGGTCATTACCCTGCTGCATATGGTTATCAATAATAGCACAAAGAAGGTTGTTTGCAGCAGTAATAGCGTGCATATCACCTGTGAAATGAAGGTTAATGTCTTCCATAGGAATAACCTGTGAATATCCACCACCTGCAGCACCACCTTTAACACCGAAAACAGGTCCCATTGATGGTTCACGAAGTGCAATACAAGCATTTTTGCCGATTTTGTTCATAGCCTGACCAAGACCTACTGTGATAGTAGTTTTACCTTCACCTGCAGGAGTAGGATTAATAGCAGTTACAAGGATAAGTTTTCCGTTTTCTCTGTCTGCATATTTCTTATTAAGAGAAAGTGGAAGCTTTGCCTTATACTTACCATAAAGTTCAAGGTCATCTGCGTCAATGTTGAGTTTTTTTGCGATTTCTGTAATTGGTTCACAAGGTGTTTGCTGTGCGATTTGAATGTCTGAAAGCATAATAATTTTCCTCCCAATTTATATAATCAATAAATTATTCAACTTATCCATCGTTTCCTTTGTTGGTGTGTCCATATTTGCAAAAGGAAACTCAATATTCATACTGTCATATTTTGTCTGACAGATTTTTTTGAATGGTAAAAGTTCAACCTTATCAATACAAGTGTATTTTTCAACTATTGCATTGAGTTTTTCTATATTTTCCTCATTGTCGTTGAGTGTTGGGATAATCACTTGTCTTATTGTTGTTGGAATTTTTTGTTCACTAAGATATGCTAAAAATTCCATTGGTTTACTGAGTGAACAACCAACATTCTGTACATACAAATCATCATCTGTATATTTTATATCAAGCAAAACTCTGTCAGTTTCTGTTAAGAGATTTTTCACAGAATCAGTCAATATACAGCCTGATGTATCAAGACAAGTATTAATACCATTTTCGTGACAGAGCTTAAAAATCTCATAAGCAAAGTCAGGTTGCAGAAGTGGTTCACCACCTGAAAGTGTAATTCCACCTTTTTCACCGAAATATTCACGATATTTTGTAGCCTTTTCCACAATTTCTTCTGCTGTAAAAGTTTTTGTTCCGTGCATATCCCAAGTATCAGGATTATGGCAACATTTACAACGAAGATTACAGCCTTGAAGGAAAACTACAAACCGCAAACCAGGTCCGTCAACTGTACCAAGACTCTGTATTGAGTGAACTTGTCCTTTGATAGGGTCCATAATTACATTGCCTCGTGGAATGTACGGCTGATAACTTCTCTCTGCTGAGCCTTTGAAAGTTTATTAAAGTTAACAGCATATCCTGAAACACGGATTGTAAGGTTAGGATATTTTTCAGGGTTTTCGTAAGCATCCACAAGTGTCTCACGATTAAGAACATTTACGTTAATATGGTGAGCCATTTTTGCAAAATATCCATCAAGAATTGCTACAAGGTTATCAATTCTTTCGTCATCATCACGGCCTAATGCTTCAGGAGTGATTGAGAATGTATTTGAAATACCGTCACGACAGTCATCATAACTGAGTTTTGCAACAGAGTTAAGAGAAGCAAGAGCACCATTTTCTTCACGATTGTGCATTGGATTAGCACCAGGAGCAAATGGTTCACCGTTCTTTCTTCCATCAGGAGTAGCACCTGTATTCTTACCATACATAACGTTTGATGTGATAGTAAGAACAGAAAGAGTGTGAGTTGCATTCTTATATGCAGGAGTCTTGCGAAGTTCAGTAATTACACGATGTGACATATCCTTTGCAATAAGGTCAACACGGTCATCGTCATTACCATATTTAGGGAATTCACCTGTTGTTTCGAATTCCACGATAAAGCCTTCACTATCTTTAACAGGTTTTACATCTGCAAACTTAATAGCACTGAGTGAGTCAGCAACAACTGAAAGACCCGCAATACCAAATGCCATAAAGCGTTCAACATCAGTATCGTGAAGAGCCATCTGAATTTTTTCGTAAGCATATTTATCGTGCATATAATGGATAACGTTCATTGTGTTTACATAAAGATGGCTGAGCCATTCAATATAAACCTGGAAACGTTCCACAACCTGGTCAAAGTCAAGTTTTTCAACATCCATTACAGGCATCTGTGGTCCGATATGCATTTTGCTTGTAGTATCATAACCACCGTTAATAGCAATAAGTAAGAGTTTTGCAAGGTTACAACGAGCACCGAAGAACTGCATCTGCTTACCGACTTTCATTGCAGAAACACAACAAGCAATAGCGTAGTCATCACCGTAATCAGGACGCATTACATCGTCGTTTTCATACTGAATTGAGTCTGTATCCTTTGAAACCTTTGCACAATATTTCTTAAAGTTTTCAGGAAGCTGAGTTGACCAAAGAATAGTAAGGTTTGGTTCAGGAGATGAACCGAGAGTATAAAGAGTATGAAGCATACGGAAACAGTTCTTTGTTACAAGAGTTCTGCCGTCTTCACCCATACCGCCAACTGCTTCAGTAATCCACATTGGGTCACCACCGAAAAGTTCGTTGTATTCAGGAGTTCTTAAATGTCTTGCAAGACGAAGTTTAATAACAAAATCGTCCATAAGTTCCTGAGCACCCTTTTCATCAAGGATACCTCTTGCGATATCACGTTCAATATAAATATCAAAGAATGTGCTTACTCTACCAAGTGACATTGCAGCACCATTCTGTTCCTTGATTGCACCAAGGTAAGCAAAATATGTCCACTGAATTGCTTCACGAGCATTTTTTGCAGGCTGACTGATATCGTATCCGTAAGATGCAGCCATTTCTTTAAGGAAACCTAAGAAAGCAATCTGCTGATAAAGTTCTTCAAACAAACGAATCTGGTCTGTATTGAAATTACCGTTATCTCTTGCTGCCTTGTCCTTTTTCTTTTCTTCAATAAGCTTATCCACACCATAAAGAGCTACTCGACGATAGTCACCGATAATTCTTCCACGACCATAAGCATCAGGAAGACCTGTAATTACGTGACATTTACGAGCAGCACGCATTTCGTCAGTATATGCACGGAAAACACCGTCATTATGAGTTGTTCTGAACTTAAATTCCTGTTCAACCTTATCACTTAATTCATAACCATAAGCCTCACAAGCCTGACGAACCATTCTCATACCACCAAAAGGATTAACGCCTCTTTTTAATGGTCTGTTAGTCTGAAGTCCGACAATAAGCTCGTTTGCCTTGTCAACATAACCAGGCTTATAGCTTGTAAGTGAAGAAACTGTTGATGTATCAATGTCAAGAACTCCACCATACTGTCTTTCAAGAGCAAAAAGTGAATTAACCTTATCCATCAAATCTTTTGTACGAGGAGTTGCTTCAGCAAGGAAGCTGTCATCCCCCTTGTATTCCTTATAGTTACACTGAATGAAATCACGAACATTGATTTCATCCTGCCAAGTACCTTTTTTAAAGCCATTCCAATTAATGTGTTCCATTATTTTTCCTCCTTACGATTGCCAGTTTGCCGAAAAAACAAAACTGGGCAATCCCACTTTGTAAACAAAATAGAATTGCCCAGACGGTCGGCTCACATTCAGTTTACATTCCCTTGTGGTTATCCACGATTCCGTCAGTTATGTAAACTTAATTTTCAAGTTATTCTTTACAGTAAAATTATACTCTATTTACACGAAAAATGTCAAGTAAAATTACTTGAGAATTGGAGTTCCATTTTCGTCAAAATTGACTAATTTTATCCTTGCGTGACGACATGGGTCATAAAGAGGTTCATCGCAATATGTTCCACATTCTTTGTCAAAATGTGAAAACGGTCTTGCGTGGTACACAATTAACAAATTGCCGTTTTCGTCAACAACAAAGCTGTTATGTCCAGGACCTGCCTGGTCAACCAAATCACTTGTCTGCAAAGCAGGTTCAGAATCTTTCGTCCAGCTGTTTATATCCATCAAATCAGCGTTTCTGTCAGCGAAAACCTTTCCCATACAATACTCCTCACCTGTACCTGATGCAGAAAAGAAAACATAAATTTTATCCTCTGTTTTAAGCACAGCAGGGCCTTCATTAACGCTAAAACGCACTTTTTCCCAATCGTATTCAGGCTTTGTAAGAAGAATTGGTTTACTTATAAGTTTCCAAGGCTCATTTGGATTAATTTCTGCCATAAAGAGTGATGAATCACCAAGCTTTTCTGCCCACACAAGATAATGCTTACCATCATTCTCAAAATATGTCATATCAAGTGAAAATTCAGTAAATGAGTAGTTATCGTCATCAGTTGATTGCATTTTGCCCATTTCTACCCACTTGTCATTTACAGGATCCTGACCTTCACACATAAGCACAAAAGGACGGATATTCCATATTGCTTCTTTTTCACCGGCAGCAAAGAAAACATACCATTTCCCTGCTATATAATGGATTTCAGGTGCCCATATATGCTTTGACATAACACCCTCATTATGTGCATTCCATATTGTGACTTCTTCTGCGTCTGCAAGACCTATTACAGTTTCACTTTTTCGTAAAATTATTCTGTCATATCCTGCATCAACGTTCATAAAAGCAGGATAACTTGCAGTAAAATAATAGTTTCCATCAGGACCTTTAGTAACATAAGGGTCTGCTCTTTCAGGTATAAATGGATTAGGATAATTCATAATAAGTACTCCTTATTGTTTACAGATTACAGTCAAAATACTGTTCTCTTTTACTGTGATTGTTTCTTTAAATTCACCGTTATAAATCTCGTTAAGATAATCCTCATCAACAGACTGTATAACTTTCATCTCAGCAAAGTTTCCGTCGATTGTGAACGCTCTTTCTTCACCCTCATTTACAACAACAGTTACTGTTTCACCACTTGGTGTTAAGAACGAAAATGCATTAAAATCATTGTTTTCATCAGGAAAAAAGCCATTATCAAGACAAACTGAACCTACAGGAATACACTTGGCAAAATGTGCAAATCCCCAGTAACGACGTGCAACATACCACTCACTAAAATCATTTGTTGCAGTGATTGTTGCGTCTGCATAATCGTTTCCATCTTCTTTGATTGAAAACTGATTAACTGCAACCCATGATGTCCAACTTTCTGCTCCAGCATAGATTAAATCCTGACCGATAATTCGTGCAGTTATCAATGCACCTTTAAAATTCTTTGTATGACTCTTATTTGGCAACTCGCACCATTCACTCATATCAAAACGGAACTGAGGATATTTCTCCACAAGTTCTTTTTTGAACTCAAGACGAATCTTTGGATTATTATCATCGTGATATGAATGATACGCAAAAATGTCCATCACTTTCATAATTGTTTCGTCTTCTGTTATTGCCTTTATGTATTCAGGAGTAAGTCCCATCATTTGGCCACTTTCAGGACCATAGAGCTTAACATCCATTCCTCTTTTAATAATTTCCTCTGCAAAAATGTGATAAACTGCAACCATTTCTTCAGTTTCATAGTGGCATCCTTCTTGCCACACATAACTTCCGCCCCATTTCCACTGAGGTTCATTGATTGGACTTACATATTTAACAGGAAATCCCATATCAATAAGTGCCTGTGTACAAGTGAGAAAATAATCAGCAAATTTTCTGTAATTCGCCATTGGCAGATTGCAAGTGTGATTTATAAGACTGCCTGACGCCTGACCTGTTGAAGTATGAGCATAATGAGGAGAATTTGCAAATACGATAAGTGTATCAACATTACCCTTATTAAGGCATCGTTTCATCATATCTACTGCAGTTTTGTCTGCTGTAAAGTCATATTCACCCTCTGCTTTTTCACGGTCATATTTATAAAAACTCTCAGTTACTCTCCATGGGTTGCTGACACGACAATTATCCGGGTCTGTGCCACCACCGATATTGTAACGGTAAATATTAAGTCCAAGACCTGTATCGCCATATAAAAGTTCTGCAATTTCTTCTGCTACTTTTTCGTCAGCACAATACTGACTCCACCAACAAGCAGAAGTTCCCCATCCTTTGAGCGTCTGTAATTTTTTCATTTCCCTTAAATCTATTTTCATAATATCCCTACCTTATGAAAAGTCTTTTCTTGATTATATCAATTACAAACGGATATGTAAACAAAAAAATAAGACCACCGGATATTTCCAGTGGTCTTTATGGCTGGGGAATAGGGATTCGAATTATAGACTCACAATGCGAATGGGAAATTCGCATTGTGCTCTTCGCTAAAAACGATATACTATATCGTTTTCTTAACGCTCAGACCCTCTCGGGTTCGAATCCAATTAATAACAGAAAATAAAAAACCACCGGATATTTCCAGTGGTTCTTATGGCTGGGGAATAGGGATTCGAACTATAAACTCACAATGCGAATGGGGAATTCGCATTGTGCTCTTCGCTAAAAACGATATACTATATCGTTTTCTTAACGCTCAGACCCTCTCGGGTTCGAATCCAATTAATAACAGAAAATAAAAAACCACCGGATATTTCCAGTGGTCTTTATGGCTGGGGAATAGGGATTCGAACCCCAACAAACAGAGTCAGAGTCTGTCGTGCTACCGTTACACTATTCCCCAACGAGCAAAAGCAATTATATATCAATGTTTTGGAATTGTCAAGTGTTTTTTTGAAAAAATTAGAAATCTTTTTTAATATTGGTGGTGTTTTTAGTACGAATTGTTTCAGGACAGTCACCTATAACGTTATTTTGTATGATTATGTTGTCACTATCCTTTATATCAAAACACACTTTTTCACACTTTTTGAATGTGTTGCCACATATTGTGATATTTTTATGCACTGCACCGTCATATTTCTTATTTTCAGGTTTAATAAGCACACCATTTTCACCACAATAATCAAAAACATTATCTTTGATTGTCATATCAAGGCACATTCCACTTTCATACCAGCTATCAGCATCGTCTGAAAGAAGAATTCCACTCATAGTTGTACTATAAAAAAGATTGTTTTCAATATTTGTTTTACCTCTTGTAGTCAAAAGAAGTCCTCGTGTTATTATCCTGTCAATTTCGTTATTGACGAACTCAACTTGTGGACAAGCTGTTACATTTTCCACAAACTCACCGACAACAGCATTTTCAACTGTATCAAGTGTCAATTCAATGTCATACTCGTTGAGCATTATTGAATCAACAATTCTTGCACTACCTTTTGGCAACAATGTTTCGGGATGAATAAATTCGATTTCGTCACCGATTTCAAAAGCGTTGTATCCGTGAGATTGTGGATGCATAAATCTTACTATGATTTTATCACCATTTTTATCCACAATTTTAAAATGGAATCCGTGAACATTCATACAGTCGTCACCTGCACCGCTGAATTTACTGTCTTTTACGATAAGTTGTCCACGACACATACAAATCTGTATAAAATCAGCAACGGAACACATAACTCTGTCATTTTCAGGTGTAAAATCAAGATTTGTCAATTTAATATTTTCCGTATTCTGTGCTACAAATGCAAGTGAGTAATTAAAATGCTGTTTAACATTTTGGAGAACTACATTTTTACTATCCTGAACAAAAATACCTGCATATTGACGACGGACATCATAAAAATAGTACTTATCTCCTACCTTGAATTTACTTGCAGTAAAGTCATATGCCCTAATTCTTCTTTTCCCTATTTCTGAAACTTTAAAAGTATCTCTTAATGGATGATATGTACGCTGACAAAAATGAGGCTTGTCTTCTGGGAAATGTGCAATCCACCATGCATTTCTTGAATGGTCTTTAAAACTACGCTTATAATCATGACCAATAAAGTACAGTTTTCCGTTTTCATTTACATATCGGGACTGTTCATCAATCTCATAATCAACATAAAACAGCCCTTTACCCACAACCTTTAGCTCGTGCATTTCAGGGTTATCTGCTGTAATTGTAAGATTCTGAATTTTTATGTTTTCACAATTATCTATTACTGCATTGGTTGATTTTCCGTGAATAATAAATTTTGCACCATTACCCTCAACAGTTACATTTTTAAGACCATTAAACCACAATGGTGCACGATTAAGGTGAGGTGTTTCGTCACTTGAAAATTCCTTATCACCTACTGTATTTGTAATATACAATTTTTCTGTACGAAGTTTTGTGGCATCAATTAAATATGTACCATTCTCAAAAACAATGATTTTTTCTTCCTCATCCTGTGGAATAGAAGAAAGAAATTTTTCAAGTTCTGTTTCACAGTATGCATAAGGTTTTACACCGAAATCTAAAGCGTTATAAATCCTCAAATTATTCACCATTCATTTCTTTTAATGTCATTTCAATTCCGTCAGCTATGGATTCTGCATATTTTTCAATATTTTCATCATATTTCTTGTTGTCCTCTTTACTTGAAATAAACCCGATTTCAGCCAAAACTGACGGCATTTTTGTATTTCTATTTATGTAATAATTCATAGTTTCGCCATCACGATAGCCTATATAGATTCCTCGATTTTTCATAATATCAAGGGCATCAAAGCAATCGAGAATATTTTGTGCTAAAAGGTTATCGTCAGTTGGGTTAGAAGAATGAACCCACATTTCAACACCTGTTGCAGACGGTGAACTACTTGAATTTCTGTGAATAGAAACAAAAAGCGACGCTCTTGCCTTATTTGCAATTTTGCATCTTTCGGCAAGGGACACGTCGCTGTCATCATCACGAGTCATAACAACCGTATATCCCCTATCCTCAAGAATATCTCTCACAAGAAGTGAAAGACGTAAGGTATCGTCTTTTTCAAATCTTTTCCCAAGAACTGCACCTGAACTGCTTCCACCGTGACCAGGGTCAATGCAGACAGTTTTTTTATCAGGTATAAAATTCAGTTGATTAAGATAGTAAACCGTTTCGTCTCCACCTACAACAATCAGTGCAAAAATCACACAAATTGCAAGTGAAAACAAAGCAACTATCGGAAAAAGAAAAGTTTTTCGGTTGTTATGTTTCTTTCTGATTTTTTTCATATTTTGTAATTAAAGGTTTGAAAATCTCTCTTTTATTTCTGCAGCTCTGCCACAAGTCATTCGACCTTCAGGACAAGCACTTACAAAACAGCTTGGACCATAGAAATTGAAAATCACAGGCTCGATTTCACGAAGTTTTTTAAGTGCATCAACAGCATATTCCTGAATTTCCCATTGAGCACGTGTACATGAACGAAGTCGCATAAATAACATAAGTTGTCTTGCATTCATAGTTGTTACAATATCAAGTGTATTACCTGAAAGCTGATAATATACCAAAAGTTCTTCAGGAATACCAAGTTTCTTGAGTCTTTCATACTCATCTGCAGTTTCCTTAAATGCATTTTTATATTTCTCTAAAAGTTCAGGCTTATCCTTTAAAACAGGAGGAATAATATAGCTCATTCTGTCAGTTTTAATAAGTTCAGGGATTTCGATTGACTGAATTCTGTGACGAGCAAAATGAGTGATACATGAAAGTGAAACATTGTTGAATCTGAGTGTATAATTTGCACATTCCAAAGCTCTTGGTCGTTTGCATTTAACAACTGCTTCCACAATTTTCTTTGTTGTATCCTCATCTGAAATAATCTTTTCAATCTGCTCTGTTCTATAGTTTTTACCTGAAATAAGAGCATTTCTTGCAACACATTTTGCTGCATCGGGAGTATATGATAACAACTCAACAGGAGTATCTGTATGTTCAGGTTTAACGTCGATAAATGAAAGGTCAGGAACGTCGTTTACCTGCTTTTCAGGATTGAAACTTGACATAATTCCAGGAGCTTTTTTCATAGCCTGTTCATAAAGTTCAAGACCTAATTTCTTGATTTCAGGATAACGAGCACCTCTGCCACAAATCATAGCAGTAAGCATATTGAGGAATTCTCTGCCATTTACTGAACAGAAGAAATTACTGTAAAGACAATATGGCAACACAAAACGAGCATCCTCACGAAGAACGCCATTTTCACAAAGTTCATCATAAAGTGAGAACATCTTACTCATATGCTCTTTATATGACTTTTCGATTTCTACATCATTAAATTCAGGAACATAGAATCCTGCATCACTAAAGTTTACATATCGTCTTGACTTAACTGTATATGAAGCAAGACGGAACTCAATAATAAACTGTTCCACAACGGCCGTAACATTCTGAAAAGCAAGTTGGAAATATGTATGTTCAACTGTACTTGTATGTCCTGAAGCAGTTACCTTTCCAATAAGATTTGCATTTTTCTCTTTGTCCTGAGATTTATCCCATATTGATAATGCAGTACCTTCCTGAGTTGAAATTCTGCCACTTGCAGCAGTAACTTTCTCATCTGTATCTGTCATACCGATAATCAACGCTGTGCTTTTATTGTAATCGTATGCCATAGTTATCCCTCTTTACTCCATAATTGAATTCATTTTATCACAAAAAAAATCATAATGCAATACATTCTAAGAGAGCAAAACGCAAAAATGCAAAGCGCAAAATTCAGCTCCTCACTTGATGGGGAGCTGTCTGCAAAGCAGACTGAGGGGCTGAACTGCGTTGCAATTAAAATTTCGCATTTTTATCATGTTATATATTGTATTATAAAAGTTTTTTTGATATAATGTACTTTGTATAATTATGAATAGTGGTGCATTATATTATGAACAGAAAAATGATTGTAATTGAAGGTCTTGACGGAAGTGGAAAATCAACTCAGGTTGAACTTCTTAAAAAGAAACTTCTTGAAAATAACATAAGTCTTCGTCAGATTAAACTCCCTGATTATGACAATAAGTCAAGTACACTTGTAAAGATGTATCTCAACGGTGAATTCGGCAACAATCCTGCTGATGTAAATATTTACTCTGCATCTCTTTTTTATGCAGTTGACAGATATGCAAGTTACAAAAATATCTGGGGTGATGATTACAACAACGGAACACTTATCCTTGCTGACAGATATACAACATCAAATGCTGTTCATCAAACAGTAAAACTTCCAAAAGAAGACTGGGATAAGTATCTTGAATGGCTTTTCCACACAGAATATGAAATGATGGAAATTCCAAAACCTGATGCAGTAATTTACCTTGATATGGATGTTGATATTTCACAGCGTCTTATGTCAAAAAGATATAACGGCGAAGAAACTAAAAAGGATGTTCACGAGGCTAATGTGGGCTACCTTAAATCTTGTCGTGAGGCCGCACTTTATACTGCTGAAAAATTCGGTTGGAATGTAGTGAAATGCTTTCAGGGTGATGAACCACTTTCAATCGAAGAAATTGGAAATACTATCTACAATATTGTTGAGGAGATTTTATAATGGAGTTTCACTCCCCTGCTTTATCCGATAAAAATTGGGTTAAAGAAGCATTTTTAAAAGGAAATACAGATTGCTGTGAATACTGTTTCGGCAATATTTATATGTGGTCTGATATATATGATAATAAAATATTCAATGACAACGGAATTTTTGTTTCTGCCGATTTTACGGACAAACCTATTTTCTGTTATCCCATTGGTGATGGTGACAAAAAAGCAACTATTGAAAAACTCATTGAATATACAAAAAAGAATAATACCCAGTTGGAATTTTTCGGTATGACTGAAAAGGATAAGGACGAATTGAACCTCCTTTTCCCTGACCAATTCCACATAGAAGAAACACGAGATTTTTTTGACTATGTATACAAATCGGAAGATTTGGCAAATTTACAGGGACGAAAATATCACAGCAAGAAAAACCACGTTTCATATTTCGAGAAAAATTTTGATTGGAAATATGAACCTATAAATGAGAATAATATTGAGCAATGCTTACTTCTTAACAGCCATTGGAAAGGCTTGAATTTACAGAAAAATCCTGAGGAAATTTCTGAGGAAAGTCTTGCTATTCAAAAAGCATTGAAAGATTATTTCAATATAGGATTTGAAGGTGGAGTGCTTACAATTCAGGGTGAAATTGTTGCATTCACTTTTGGTGAAAGACTTAATAACAATACATTCTGTACTCACGTTGAAAAAGCATACGGAAACGTCCGTGGTGCTTATCAGATGATAAACCGTGAATTTGCAAGACAGCTTCAGGACAGATATGAATTTATAAATCGTGAAGAAGATACAGGTAGCGAGGGACTCCGACGAGCAAAACTCTCTTATCATCCTCACAAGTTGGTAATTAAATACTCGGCAGTTTATAAAGGATAGTTTATGATTACTTTTGCTGACAGAAATGACAAAACTCAATTAGAAAAAATGTGGCAAAGCATTTTTCTTGAAGACACTCAGGTTGTAGAAAGATTTTTCGAAAGTGTTTTTGACAATACAGTAACACCTGTTATAAAAATTGATGGTGAAATCGTTTCATCATTATTCTTACTTGATTGTAAAATCGGTGATTTTAACGGCAAATGTGTTTACTGTGCAATGACGAAATATGCTCACAGAGGCAAAGGTTATATGAAAAAACTCCTTGATTTTTCATATGACTACTGTAAAGAAAACGGCTTTGATTTTCTCTTTCTTGTCCCTGCTGAAAAATCTCTTTTTAACTATTATGAAACTTGCGGATTCGTCACATTTGGTATCAGCCGAGTTCATACTATAAATGATACTGTACCATCACAAAGAGAATTGTTGAAATGTGAAAATCATATTGAGTTTGACGATTGTGTTGTAAAGCATTGGGAAAATTCCTGTATAGTTTATGGTGGTGAAGTTAACAGTTTCGGACTCATTTTCGACGATGAAGAAATTATTATAAGAAATGCAAGAGGACACTATAATGATATTCCTGAAAACTACAAAAAATCAGGAACAGTTATAAAAGGCAACATAAGTTTTGGTGAGGATTACTCACCTGCTATGATAAAAACTAAAAATACAAAACTTAAAAATATTGATTGTTATATCGGAATTACATTAGAGTAGGAGCAAAATTATGATTTATGTTTTTTTAGCACCAGGATTTGAAGAAATTGAAGCATTGGCAGTTGTTGACGTATTAAGACGAGCTGAACTTGACGTTATAACCGTTGGTGTGGGTGAAGATTTTGTGATTGGTTCACATCAGATTCCTGTTGCTGCTGATATTTATGAAAGAAATTTAGTTCTAGACGAAAAAGTAGAAGCTATTGTTCTCCCTGGTGGTATGCCAGGAACATTAAATCTTGAAAAAAGTAATGTTGTACAGAAAGCTATTGACTGGGCTTTGGAGAATGATAAATTAATCTGTGCAATTTGTGCTGCTCCGTCAATTTTAGGTCACAAAGGTCTTTTAGATGGCAAAAAGGCAACTTGTTTTCCTGGATTTGAAGAAGAACTTTTTGGCGCAGAGGTTTCAAAGGATTTTGTTGTAAAAGACGGCAAAGTCATTACTGCAAAAGGAATGGGTAGTGCCATTGAATTTGGTCTGCAGATTGCAGAAGTTCTTACAAATCCTCATGAAGTAAAGAAAATCCGTGCGTCATTGCAGATTTATAATGGATAAAAAAGATTTAAGAAAAACGCTGAAAGAAAAGCGTAAAAGTATCCTGAAAGAAAAAAAGGTAATATACGATAAGGAAATCAGTCAGAAGATAATCCGTTCCAAATATTTTGAAGAGGCTCAACAAGTTCTTGTTTTCTCCTCATCCGACGACGAATTTGACACCCGATACATAATCGAGGGTTGTCATATAGAAAACAAGCGTGTGTTTTATCCCGTTTGCATTGATAATAATGGGATTATGAAATTCTTTAAAGCTGATTCAGATGATGATTTGCAAATTGGAATGTACGGTATTTTTGAACCGAAGCCTTATTGTGAGGAATACAAACCAGAAAAAAACGACATTGTCATTGTGCCCTGTCTCTCCGTTGACGAAAACGGCTATCGTATCGGTTATGGCAAAGGCTATTATGACAGATTTTTAAAGGATTTTAACGGTGTGAGCATCTGTCCGTGCTATGAAGAGCTTTTGACAGACACTTTACCCACCGATGAATATGATATTAAAGTAAATATTATAGTGACACAAAATTCCACAAAGGAGGTAATCCTGTGAATAAATTTCAAGATGAATTTTCAAACAATTCTTACGAAGACCTTTTAAATGAATACGCAGGTGACTCTATTACAAGTAAACCAATCAAAAACACTGAAGAAAGAAAACCAACACCTGTTTACCGTGAACCACAGAATTCAGGTCGTGACATATCTTCATTTAGTGAGAACTTTCCTGATGCAGAAAAGAAGAAAGCTCAATCTTTTGACATTGATTTGTTAAAGGCATACGAAGAACCTGTTCAAAGACGTGTTGTTAAAAAGGAAGTACCACAGAATAAAGGCAAATTCACCGTAAACATTGATTATGCAAAAACTTTTGCAATCGGTGTTGCAAATAAAGTGAGAACAGTTGCCGAAAATGTGAGAGAAAATGCAAATGCAGCTGCTGAACATGTTAAAGAGCAAGAAGCAACAGAAACAGCTGAAAACAAAAAAAGAAAGAAACTCACATTCAACGACATTGTTGGTCACACAGTAAATTCTGTCCGTGAAAATAAAGAACAATTCACCGTTTTCTGCTGTTGTCTTCTTGTGTCATTTATACTTGCAGGTTTTGCTATCAGTTGTGTCAATGATGTCCTTGCAATTAATCGTGATGGTAATGAAACAATAGAAGTCGTTTTGCCTGACAATGCAGATACCGCTGAAGCAATCAGAGTTCTTGATAAAGCAGGACTTATCAAAAACAGTCTTTTCTGTAATCTGTTTGCAAAGGTTATGGGTGTTAGTGACGACGATTACCTTGCAGGTATTTACTATTTCACCGACGATATGGGTGTTGAAAAAATGCTCACTCGTTTTAAGACAAGTAGCACAAGAGGTACTATTATCAGTATCACAATCCCTGAAGGCTATACTGTTGACCAGGTATTTGAAAGACTGGAAAAGAACAATGTTTGTACAAAAGAATCTCTTTACAGAGTTCTCAGTACCGTTGATTTTGGTAACGAATATGACTTTATTGCAAAAATCCAAAATAAAGACGAAAGATACTGCGTTCTTGAGGGTTATCTTTTCCCTGCAACATACGAATTTGAACAAGGTGCTGAACCAGCTTCTGTTATCCGTAAATTCCTTGATGCTTTCAAATCTCGTTGGTCAGAGGAATTTGCTGCAAAGGCAACAGAACTTGGAATGAGCGTTGACGAAATCGTTACTCTTGCTTCTATCCTTGAAAAAGAAGGTACAGGTGAAGGTCAATTCTTACAGATTTCTTCTGTCCTTCATAACAGACTTAATCGTTCAGGACTTTATCCTACACTTGACTGTAACTCAACAAAGGATTATGTAAAAAATACAGTTGCAAAGCGTATTACAACACCTGAAATTAACAAATATGTTGTAAGCTATAACACTTATGAAGTTGCAGGTTTGCCACCAAGTGCTATCTGCAATCCGGGATTAGACGCTATTGAATCAGCACTCTTCCCTACTCCATCAAAAAATTATTTCTTCAGACACGATAAAAATAACGACATTTACCTTGCTGAAACTATCGAAGAGCATAATGCAAACGGCAGAAAAGTACAGCAAGTGAATTCAGGAGGTTAAAATGAATATACCTGAACTTTTAGCGCCTGCCGGTGACAGAGAGCGACTTGAAGCCGCTTTAATGTACGGTGCAGATGCTGTTTACCTCGGTGGTGACGCTTTTGGTATGCGTGCAGCACCACAGAATTTTAATTTTGAACAACTTGAACAGGCTGTTAAACTTTGCCACGAAAAAGGCGTTAAGGTTTATCTTACCTGCAACACATTAGCACGTAATGACGAGATTTTAAAATTACCTCATTATCTGGAAAGATGGGCTGAAATCGGTGTTGATGCATTTATCGTTGCAGACATCGGTGTATTGTCACTTTGTAAAAAATATGCACCTGATGTACAGGTTCATATTTCAACTCAGGCTGGTATTGTAAACTACGTTACTGCAAATGAGTTCTATAATATGGGTGCTTCACGAGTTGTTACTGCACGTGAGCTTTCAATGACAGAAATTGCAGAAATCAGAGCAAAAGTACCAAAAGACCTTGAAATCGAATGTTTTGTCCACGGTGCTATGTGCGTGTCATTCTCTGGCAGATGTTTGCTTTCAAACTATCTTGTAAATCGTGACGCAAACCGTGGTGAATGTGCTCAGCCATGTCGTTGGGAATATGCTATTATGGAAGTTAAACGTGACGGTATGTATTTCCCTATTCAAGATTCAAAAGAAGGCACATATATTCTCAACTCAAAGGATATGTGTATGATTGAACATATTCCTGAAATGGTGAAAGCAGGTATAAGCAGCTTTAAAATTGAAGGCAGAGCAAAGTCAGCATACTACGCTGCAGTTGTTACAAATGCTTATCGAGTTGCTATTGATGAATATCTTAAAAATCCATCAGACGACTTTAAACCATCCGGGTGGGTTATTGACGAGGTTTATAAGGTAAGTTATCGTGACTATTGTACAGGATTTTACTTCAATGCACCGAACGAAGACGCAAACATCAGCTTCGAAGGTGGATACAAACGCCATTATGATGTTATGGCAGAAGTAAAGGAATGTAAAGACGGGTATATTATTGCAGAACAGAGAAATAAATTCTCTCGTGGTGATGTTCTTGATGCACTTCAGCCATCAACCGAACCTGTTGTTTTCACAGCAGATGAGCTTTTCGATGGTAATGACAACGAAATCGAGTCTGCACCACATCCAATGATGACGGTTAAAATCAAGAGTGATTTGGTATTCCCAAAAGGAACACTTTTAAGAAAAGAGAAATAAAGTTGTATTATGGGATTAAAAATATTATTAGCAATTTGTTATGTTCTGTTCTTTATATTTTTACCACGTTATGACAAAGCATATTGGCCTGAGCCAACAAAACAGTCACTTGCTAACAAGATAGTTGCTGCAACAATGTTCGTTGCAATCGGTGTTATCGGTATGTTTATAAGTGGTAATGTGTCCGATTTTTCAAAAGTAATGATAATCGGACTTATGTGTGGTTGGTTTGGTGACATACTGATGCACATACCATCAAAGAAAAATATGATTTGCCTTTATATCGGTGCTGCAGGCTTCCTTGTAGGTCATATTTTCTATGTATATGCTTTTGTGAATGCTACTGCATCTATGGTGACAAATTATAAATTCTTCACCATTCCTGAATTTATAGTATTTCTTGTTGTTTATATTGCATTCCTACTTATGCTTAAGCCTGTTTTCAAATTCAATTTTGATTCTAAGTTTTTGCAATACGGCTTATACCTTTACGGAAGTTTCCTTATTGGTATGTTGTTTAAAGCAATTGGATTTGCTATTACATATTTCCAAAATGGCACAGAAAACAACCTTATAAGTATGATAATTATTATAGTAGCAGGTATCAGTTTCTTTGTTTCCGACCTAACTCTTGGAATAAGACTTTTAGGTGGAAGAAAAGACAGCAAATTCATTAAATCATTAAGTCTATATACATACTTTTTTGCACAGTTACTTTTATCAACATCAATTTTATTTATCAAAGCATAGGATGAAAAATATATGAGACCAAGAAAAATCAGAAACCTTACAACAAGACGTGAAAACTGTACAGATTTAAGAATACCATATACTCTTGAATCTTTCGATTTCCGAACAAATGAAAAAAACGAAAACCTTTTTAACATTGACGAAATTTTCGGAAGAAAAGCTCCACTTGTAATGGAAATCGGTTGTGGTAAAGGACAGTTCGTTTGCGAATATGCAAAGCGCAATCCTGACAAGAATATTATCGCAGTTGAATGTGTGCCAACAGTTTTAGTTGAAGCTTGTGAAAGAGTAAAAAAAGAAAACATTGAAAACATCCGCTTTCTTGAAATGAAAGCAGAATACCTTCCATTATTTATGGAAGAAAAGACAATTTGTGAGCTTTACCTTAATTTCAGCACACCGTATCCAAAGTCACGTCATGAAAGTCACAGACTTACAAGTAAAGGATTCTTAGATATCTATAAAAAACTTCTTTGTGACGACGGATTTATTGCACAGAAAACTGATAGCCAATGTTTATTTGAATATTCACTTGAGAGTTTTTCACAAAACGGATTCCAGCTTTCTGAAATTTCACTTGACTTACATAAAAGCGATTTCGAAGACAATATCGTTACAGAATATGAACAGAAATTTGTAAATCAAGGATTACCTATTTATAGAGTCGTTGCTAAACTTAAATAATCCAATGTGTTGAAAAACGCAAAATCACATAGTCATTATAACCAACAGACCATTTGTTTTTTCGTGAAATAAATGGTCTTTTTTATTATATATTTATATGGTATAATTATATATACTTTATTTAAGGTGGGATTATATGAGTAACACAGTTACAAAAACCAATGAACAAAAACACGTTGGTAAAAGTGAATTTGTTCTGTATTTAATGGGTGTATTCTTCTACACCACAATGACAGGTATGGTTGGTGGCAACAGAAACGCATACCTCGTT
>JAZLAH010000054.1:0-56774 GCA_045613065.1 Candidatus Fimenecus sp. | reverse complement strand
TTCAATTGCATCTGCAGTACGTGGTATTTCGGGATAATCAGATTTCATATATGAAGACACATCAGGTGCAAATGTTGACCAGACAGTTCTGTCCGTGAGATTTCTTTCGGAAATTATTGAATAAAGCTTGTCAACTGCACGTTTTCCGTCAGCACCGATACTCTTTACTTCAATAAGATAATTATACTTCTTGTCACCACAATTCGCTTCAACATAGTCAATTATGCTGTCACATGTTACAACTCTTAAATTTTCAGGGATTTCATCACCACGCAATCCTCTGTACGGGTATTCACCATCAACCTCAAAATTCTCACCAAGGTTAAGAACCTGAGCCTCCTCAAAGGTAAGAGATGAAACGTAAACATTCTTTTTACCGAATGCCTCAACAGCATTTGATGTACTATCGTAAGTCAGGTCATGTTGCAAAACCAATTCCCCGTCAGCTGTAATTTGAACATCAAATTCAAGTGTGTCAACGCAACAGTCGTCACCTTTTTCTATTATGTTTTCAAATGCCATAAGTGTATTCTGAGGTGCATTACCGGCACCCGAACGATGTGCTGCAATATCAGGATTAAGATATTCAACAATATATGGATTTTCAATTGATTCAAAAGGATTAGCCGCTGTTATTGTGTTGTTTGAATCACTTAAACAATAGCCTGTAGGAAGAAGCAAAATAACTGCAAGAATTTTACAAATTGCTTCCTTAATAGTTAAAATAATCGGATACATAAAAAACTGCCTCACTTATTAATAGAATGGCAAATATTATAACACAAAAACGCTCATTTGGCAACGACGAAAAATATGAGCACAAAAAGAGTTTTCCTTTTGGAAATTTCTAATTTTTGGTGAGCAGGGGTGCTGTTTGTCTCTGGCATTAGTTTTAACTTCGCTGTTTGTTGAACGTAATGAATAAGTAACAGCAGACCCACGCCCTAAAAACGATTCACTGAATCGTTTTCTTAACGGGCTTTCGAATCCACCCCTTGCTGTCAACAAAACAAAAAAAATAAAACAGATACTCGAATGAGTATCTGTTTTATTTGGTGGGCAGGGGTTACATTGATGATCAAATTCAGTGTATCCCCCGAAATTAGTTGAGTTAGTATTCGAGCTTTTCAGCAGACCCACGCCCTAAAAACGATTCACCGAATCGTTTTCTTAACGGGCTTTCGAATCCACCGATAAGTAAAAATAGTAAAATAAGAAACAAAAAAGACCTGCTATTGCAAGTCTCTTTTTGGTGGGCAGGGGTGGATTCGAACCACCGAAGTCGTCGACGGCAGATTTACAGTCTGCTCCCTTTGGCCACTCGGGAACCTACCCAAATTAAATTACAAAAAAATGGAGCTGGTGGACGGACTCGAACCCCCGACCTGCTGATTACAAATCAGCTGCTCTACCAACTGAGCTACACCAGCGTCTCAACGCTCGATTATAATAACACGTACAAAATAAAAAGTCAAGTATTTTTTATAATTTTTTTATTTTTTTTTAATTTTTTTATTTTCTTGTTATTTTTTGTCGTTTTTAGCCGATTATTTTAAATAAAAAACTCAAGTTCACCTACTCTTAGAAAAGCATTTCTAAAAACCTTGTATCGTTGACAAAATATTGGTAATATGATAAAATTTTTAGTTGATAATAAAAGAGAAAAATTCATTTTTAATATATTGAATTAAGGTGATTTAATGAAATTCTGCGTTTTAACTGCAGACGAATACAGAGAGTTTTTAAAGGGCAATCCACAGGCTTCTTTTATGCAGACAGTTGAGTTATCCGAACTTAAAAAAGAAAGCGGAAGCAAAATTCATTTTGTTGGTATAAAGGAAAATGGAATTATCATTGCAGGTTCAATGCTTTTGGAGGATAAGTCTATTTTAAATCAAAAGCAGTTTTATGCTCCTCGTGGTCTTATTGTTGATTATCATAATAAGGAATTACTTAAGTTCTTTACAGAAGAATTAAAGAAATACATTAAAAAACACGGTGGATTTATTCTTACAATCGACCCTAACGTACTTTACAGAATCCGTACAAATGACGGTGATTTGTTAGAGGATGACAAACCAAATGATGAGGCCGTCAATAATCTTCTTGACTTAGGCTTCAAGCATTATGGTTTCAATATTTATCTTGATGCACTGCAAGTAAGATGGTGTTGTCGTCTCGACCTTGACGAAGACTATGAAACTAAAAAAGCAAAGTTTTCAAAGCAGACAAGAAAAAACATCAATTCCTGTATCAAAAAAGGTCTTTTAGTTAAAGAAGGCACAATTGATGACCTTCAGGTTATGGCTGAAATCTTTGAAACAACATCAAAACGTCGTAATTTCTTTTACAGAAGTCTTGAATATTATCAGAAGATGTATAAGCATATGAAAGATTTAATGACAATTTATGTTGCTTATCTTGACCCTGATATTTATTATGAACACACACAAGGCTTACTCCAGAACGCAAAGAAAAATTATGACAGTGTACTTCAGAAAATAGAAAAACTCACTGCAGGCGAACGTCTTTTAAATCAAAAAGAAGAAGCAGAACGACAAGTTGCAAAATATGAGAAAGAATTGGAAAAAGCAGAACAATTCAAAAAAGATAATCCTGATGCTAAAGCTATCGGATGTCTTCTTTCTCTACGTAGCGGTAACGAATACCTTACTCTTTCAAGTGGTGTTTTAATGGAATATCGTCAGTTTACACCAAAATACCTTATGTATGAGCATCACATCAAAGAGGCATATAAAGAGGGCTTCAAATATTGTAATTTCTATGGCATCACAGGTGATTTTAATCCTGATAATGAATACTACGGAATTTATGAATTCAAAAAAGGATTCAAACCTGATGTTACCGAATATATCGGTCAGTTTGAACTGAAAATCACTCCATTCTATGATGTATACAAGCTTTTAAAGAAAGTTAAAGGACAAATCAGCAAATGAAAATAGTTAAATTAGAAAAACAGGAATTTATTGATTTTTGTAATGATAATTCACAAACTTCTTTCTTTCAGTCTCCATATTGGATTGATATCAAGAAGCAGAATCAATGGTCAGGCGAGATTTTAGGCGTTAAAGAAAATGGTAAAATCATTATCGCTACTGTTTTGTTATACAAAAGCATTAAAGGTATTGTTACATTTGCATATGCTCCACGAGGATTTTTGATTGATTATTCTAATTTCCAATTACTCGAGGAATTCACAAAGGAAATCAAAGATTATCTTAAGAAAAAGAATATTGCATTTCTGAAAATAAACCCTTACGTTGACTATCAGCTTCGTGATATTCACGGAAACATAATCGAAGGTACTAAAAACGATGCCTTAATGGAAAAACTCAAATCTTTAGGATATATCCACTATGGTTTTTATGTGGATATGGATGAAAAGAAAGATTTAGAGCCAAGATGGATTTCTGTTCTTGATCTTAAAGACATGACTATTGACGAGCTTTTCAAAAATTTCCGCAGCGGTACAAAATGGGGAATAAATAATAGCAAGAAAAACTTTATCACACTTATTGAAGCTGATGAAAATAATCTTGAAGAATTTAAAAACCTTATGAAGCATACTGCCGAAAGACGAGAATTCATTGACCGTCCACTCTCCTATTACCAGAATATGTTCAAGGTACTTGACAAGGAAAATGCTGTTAAAGTGCTTTTAGCAGAGGTTAATCTTAAAGAATTACTTGATTTTACTCAAGCAAGATTTGATAAGAATGCAAAACGTTTAACTGTCATTGAGGGTAACCCTAAAAAGATAAATGAATACAATGAAATCAAATCTGAACAAGAAAGTATTTCAAAGAAGCTTCAGATAATGGCTGAGGACGTAAAAGAATATGGTGATAAGAAAATTATTGCTGGTGGCTGGTATATGCTTTATGGCAGAGAGGTTGTATATCTCTTTGGTGCAAGTTACAAGCCATTTATGAAATACAATTCACAATATCTTTTACAATATGAAATGATTAAGTATGCTACTGAAAATGGTTATGACAAATTCAATTTCTATGGTATTGACGGAAACTTCAATGAGGATTCAAAAAACTATGGTTTGTTTGATTTCAAGCGTGGTTTTAATGCTGATGTTCACGAATTAATCGGCGAATTCGATTTGGTTATAAATAAGAGTAAATTTGCTCTTTATGAGTCAATTTTCAAGGCATATAAAATAATGAAAACAGTTCAGAAGAAGTTTATTAAATAATTAAGGTTTGAAAAATATGTATAAATTTAAAGCAGACATTCCTGTAAAGGAATTTACTGAATTTATTGAAAATGCGTCATTTGCACCTATTCAGCAGACTGTTGAATGGACAAAGCTTAAAAACAACTGGAAAAATCGTTTTTGTGGTATTTACAAGGACGACACAATCGTCGGTGTTGCACTTATTCTTATCCGTACACTTATGCCAGGATTCAACTATGCTTACTGTCCAAGAGGTCCTGTAATGGATTTAACAGATGTGGAAGCAATCAAGGCATTCTGTGACGGTGCAAAGGATTTCTGTAAAAAGAATAATATTTACTTACTTAAAACTGACCCTGCTATTGTGGTTAATAAGATTTTACCGGACATTCCTACTGACAAATTCTTTGACCCATTTGATTTGGAAAGAGGTAAAATTGAGTTTGATAATCTTGTAAACAATGGTTTTGAGCATAAGGGATTTGTGAAAAATCTTGGCGATGCTATTCAGCCTCGTTTCAATGCTTTAATTCCATTAAAAGATGCAAGTGGAAAGCCACTTACTGCACCTGAATTCAAGAAGAATTACAAGCAGAAGATAAGAAAGTATCTTGGTAATTTCCAGCCTGCAAGAGGTCTTTTCTATGAAGGTGCTGAACACACACCTGAAAATATTGCACTTTTCAAAAAGATTTTAAGCAATACTGAAGAAAGACAGAATATTTCACTTCGTAATGAGGATTATTTCACATTACTTGCTGAAGCTTTCGGTGATAAAGCATTTTTTGCATTTGAAAAATGCAAGGTAACAGACTATATTTCAAATCTTGAAAAGAGATATGAGAAAGAACCAGATATGCGTGAAAAAATCACCGAGCAGATTGAGGATGCTAAAAAAGTTCTCAATGAAAAAGGTGAAATCGTTCCACTTGCTGCATTACTTACTGTTTATCCACCTAACAAAAATGGTGTAAGAATTGCAGAATACTTATATGCAGGTTCTGATCTTCACATTTTCCCATCATTCTGCGCAACACTTTGCGGACTTTGTGAGCAATGTGTTCTCACAACGGAAAATGGTTGCGATTTCCTTGACCTTGGTGGTCTTTCAGGTACGCTTGATGATGGCCTTTACGAATTCAAAAATCAGTTCAATCCGATTATCATTGAATATGCAGGTGAATTTGATTTAAAGGTCAATAATATTAAATACAACCTTATGGAAAAAGGTTTACCAATCCTTAAAAAGATGTATTCAAAATTGAGAAAGTTAATAAGAAGATAAAAAATAAACCACTTGAAAAGGATTTTCCTAATCAGGTGGTTTTTGTGATTTATAAAGAAATTATATTATTTAGTCTTTTTTATTACACGGAAGGCAACTGTCAAAACTACAAAAACAACAAAGCATATTATACCGTATGTTATTCCCTTGTCTGCGTATTGAGAATATGCCACTACAACAGGTTTTAAGAATTCATAAGTAATCAGGTCTTTCATACCCTCGAAATGCGTTTCAAAGCTATTCTGGATATATGTGATTATGCCACCACAACCACAGAAAACAGCACCAAGATAAATAAATACATTAAGGAAATTCTTTATATTGAGCAACAGCAATAATATTCCCAATATAATTGAAATTGTTTTGAATGTTGAAGCAGTTTTTTCAGAAAACAGCACAATAAATTTGTCACAACTTGTTCCTGATTCCTCTTCAATTGATTTAAGGACTGCAAGTTTTACCTGTGCACTGATTTTTTCTTCATAATTTGAAGCGTTTTCAGGATTTAACTGTGGATTTTCGTCGAGAGTCACACCAGCTTTAATTCGTTGTTTTGCCTCAACAACGCTACTGTAAAGAAAATAGTCAAAGATTTCTTTAACTTCGTCTTTAACAAGTCTGTTTACATATTCAGATGAAAACACCTTATCAACAGTAAAGTCTGTCAAAGCATCTGCAAAAGGAAACCAGAGGTCAGAATAATATGGAGATGCTTTATCAAGGACGTGATTATCAATATTTGTGTTCACATAGTCTTTCACATAATCTTCAAGTGTTATTTTATTGCCATTATGATTGAATGTAAGAGAGGCTAAATCAGTATTTTCGATTTGTGTCTGAAATTCACTTGAAATGAAATGTTCTCTTGTTGCATTTAAAAGAATAGCAGTCATAGAAGTAAAAACGAGAATAACACTTATTACAACAGAAAGTCCAACTGAAATTAACTTAAAATTCTTATTCATATCTTCACCTACAAAAATAGCCCTGTATCAACAATAGACACAGGGCAGATTTTCAATGTACTGAAATAATCATTCAGCTTAGTCTTCCTTCTTCTTGCGGAAAAGAATCATCTGAATTGGGAAGTAAAGGAAGAATTGGATACAAGCACAAATTGCACCTGAAATTGCAATTGCTGAACCAGCTAATCCCTTTAATGTAAGGAAGTTTACTAAGAATGGCTGTAACCAAGCTGAGAAAGCGATAAGAGCAATAGTAACAACGAGATAGATTGGGAAAACAACCTTAATGTTTGCACAAGAGTTAAATGTCTTTTCTCTGTTTACAAAGAAAGAAAAGATTTGTGCAAGAATGTTACATGCTGTAAGAGCAATAAAGAGTCCAAGTCCTGTTGTTTCCATACCTGCTGATGCAGCTTTTTCAGATGACCAGATACCTAAATTAAAAAGGTCATAAGGTCTTGCAAGAAATTCGTCTGTCATAGGTAATTTAACAAGATATGGTAAGAAAAGCTGAATAACAAATGCACCTAAACTAACAACAATAAATTTGATAAACTGCCAAAAAGTTTCAACACCTTTACCTTTTGCAGCAGCAGCCTTGTCAATATCTTTTAATTTTGCCATAATTACATTCTCCTTTTATGTACCAAGATATGAATAAATGATAACACAATATGACATATAAGTCAATAAATAAAATAGGACAGAGTAAATACCCTGCCCTATCATGATTATTAATACTTTGTAAGATATTCGTCGATTTCCCACTGTGTAACTTTTGTGGTATAATCAACCCATTCTTTCTTTTTACCTTCAAGATATTTATTGAAAATGTGGTCACCAAGAACATCTTTTGCCCATTCACTTGCTTCAAGTTCACGAACGGCTTCCTGTAAAGTACCAGGAAGATTTTTTATTCCCTGTGCTTTACGTTCTGCTCTTGTCATATCATAAATATTTGTTGTAATTCCCTCAGGTGCTTTCATACCTTTTTTGATACCATCAAGACCTGCAGCAATACAAAGTGCCATTTCAAGGTATGGGTTACATGATGGGTCTGCTGAACGAAGTTCAACACGAGTTGCCATTCCTCTTGCTGCAGGAACACGGATAAGAGCTGAACGGTTTGATGCTGACCAGGAAATATAAACAGGTGCTTCAAATCCAGGAACAAGTCTCTTATATGAGTTTACAAGTGGATTTGCAACTGCTGTAATTGCTCTTACATGGTGAAGAACACCTGCAATGAACTGATATGCAGTTTCACTCAAACCATACTGATCATCAGGGTCATAGAACGCATTTTCACCATCTTTCACAAGAGAAAGATTTGTGTGCATACCGTTACCTGCTGCACCATAAATAGGTTTTGGCATAAATGTTGCATGAAGACCATTACGACGAGCATAAGTCTTAACAACGTGCTTGAATGTAACAACTTTGTCAGCTGCTTCAAGTGCTTCTGCAAACTTAAAGTCAATTTCGTGCTGACCTTCTGCACATTCATGATGAGATGCTTCGATTTCGTATCCCATATGCTGAAGTGCAATACAGATATCATTTCTGCACTGTTCACCGTCGTCAGCAGGACCAATATCAAAATATCCAACTGCGTCATTTGTCTTTGTTGTTGCTCTGCCCTGTTCATCAAGTTTGAAAAGGAAGAACTCACATTCAGGGCCAACGTTTACTGTATATCCCATATCTGCTGCTTCCTTAATTACTGAACGAAGCACCTGACGTGGGTCACCTGTGAAAGGAGTAACTTTATCAGCACCATAAACATCACAGATTACTCGTGCTGTACCCTCTTTCCAAGGAAGAATTGTAAATGTATCAAGGTCAGGTTTCAAATACATATCAGACTCATCAATACGAACGAAACCTTCAATTGATGAACCGTCAAACATTTGACCATCAGTAAGTACTTTTTCAAACATATTTTCAGTAATTGCGATATTTTTCATCTGACCAAAAATGTCAATAAACTGTAAACGCAAGAACTTAATATTTTTTTCTTTTGCTATTTTGAGAATGTCTTCAACTGTGTAGCTCATTGGAGTTACCACCTTTCAGGTATAGATACTAATATATATGCACCCAGTTTAATAGTAATATTATACCATTGATTTTAAAGTTGTCAATAAAAATAGTACGGCAGAAGACAGCTTCTACCGCACTTGCTAAAAATATTATTTTTGCTTCTTCTTGTAAAGAGTATAGGAATAAACAAATGGAACAACAACCATTGGTATAAGGACAATAAAGAAAAGCCAGAATATGCCTAAAAATGCTGTTGCCATTATCACAATGCCACCGATTACCCAAAGGAAACCTGCCATACGATGTGTTTTATTCCAGTTATCTTCGTCATTGAGAGTCCAAGGCAATTTAATTCCCATTGTATAACTCTGTTTGCATTTTGGCATATAATTGCCGATTATAACAAACAATGCACCCATAAAAAGTGGCATAATTATTTCAACGCTAACTTTATGACCTAATGCTGTTGCAAACACCATTGAGTTGCAAAGCAATGATATAACAGGAATAATCCACAGAACAAGAGTAAACATTTTGTCGTTGATATTCTGCTTTTTAGGGTCAAGTGATGTTCCTAAAACACAAATCCAATGAAACGCTACTAACACTAATGGCATTGCAAATACTGCTTGTGGCTTTGTAGCATAACTGTCAACAGCACCATTTATATCCCAATGAACAGGTACCTGGTCGGGTAATTTATCCCAGATTATGAGACCAATAATTATTGGTATAAGAGTTATTATTGATGTAATTATCAGTTTTGGTAAATTCTTCTTAATCATAATTATCTCCTTTCAAGTCTTTTATCCAAAGCATAATTTCTTCGAGGACAGATGCGTTCAATTCATATATTATGAATTTTCCATCTCTTTTATCACGTACAAGGTCGGCTTCTTTAAGTACAGAAAGGTGTCGTGATATTGCAGCACCTGTTATATCGAATTTCTCTGTTATTTCCCCTGCTGTCATTTGTCCGTTTTTAAGCATATTGAGTATTTCACGACGAACAGGGTCAGAAAGGGCTTTTAATGTATTCTGAATTCCCATAGGTTCACTCCTTTAACATTTAACTTAAATGTTAAATGTATTGTAGCATTATTATTTATTCTTGTCAAGATGAATATAAAAGACGGCGGGGTCAAGACCCCGCCATACTGTATAAATATTCAATTACATGAGTGAAAGATAAAGTTCTTTGATTTCTGCAACACTTGTATCTCTTGGGTTACCAGGACGACAAGCATCATCAAATGCTGACTGTGAAAGGAAGCCAACATCTTCTGCTTTCACAATTTCCTTAAGGTCTGTTGGAATACCAACATCAACTGAAAGCTGTTTAACAGCATCGATTGCAGCCTTTCTTGCATCTTCAAGGCTCATAGCGTCAACACCATCTACACCCATAGCCTTTGCAATATCTCTGTACTTTTCACCTGTTGCAGGAGCATTATATTCCATAACTGTTGGAAGAATAATTGCATTTGCAACACCGTGAGGTGTGTCATAAAGAGCACCAAGAGGATGAGCCATTGAGTGTACAATACCAAGACCTACGTTAGAGAAGCCCATACCTGCAACATACTGACCGAGAGCCATTCCCTCTCTGCCTTCATCTGTGTTTTCAACTGCACCACGAAGTGATTTTGCAATAATTTCAATAGCCTTGATATGGAACATATCAGAAAGTTCCCAAGCACCCTTTGTGATGTAACCTTCAATAGCGTGAGTAAGGGCATCCATACCTGTTGCTGCTGTAAGTCCCTTTGGCATTGAAGCCATCATATCAGGGTCAACAACTGCAACCACAGGAATGTCGTGAACGTCAACACAAACCATTTTTCTATCCTTTTCAACGTCTGTAATAACATAGTTGATTGTAACTTCTGCTGCTGTGCCTGCTGTTGTAGGAACTGCGATAATTGGAACACAAGGATTCTTTGTAGGTGCAACACCTTCAAGTGAACGAACATCAGCAAATTCTGGGTTTGTAATGATGATACCAATAGCCTTTGCTGTATCCATTGAAGAACCGCCACCGATTGCTACGATGCAATCTGTACCTGCATTCTTAAAAGCCTCAACACCTGACTGAACATTTTCAATAGTTGGGTTTGGCTTGATATTTGAATAGATTTCATATGGAATTTCTGCACCATCAAGAATATCTGTTACCTTTTTAGTAACTCCGAATTTGATAAGATCAGGGTCAGAACATACGAAAGCCTTTTTAAAGCCTCTTGCCTTGATTTCATCAGCAATAGCAACAATAGCACCTTTGCCGTGATAAGATGTTTCGTTAAGTACAAAACGATTTGCCATAATAATTTACCTCCATAGTCAGAAAAAGTCTGACAAAATTTTAACAATAATATTATACAATAAATCCCCTGTTATTTCAATAGAAATATGGGGATTTTACATTTAAAAGATATTTTTTATTTGTTCAGGTGTGATTACACCTTTTTCGGTAATAAATGCTGTTATTAATGAATGGTCGGTAACATCAAATGCAGGATTCAAGGTTTTTGCATTTTGTGGAATCATTGTTTTTTCATACCACATTTTCCCTATCTCGTCACCATCACGCATTTCGATTTCGATATCATCACCTGTTTTTATATTCTTATCGAATGTTGAAAATGGCATACACACATAAAATGGAATATTATAATGTTTTGCAAGAATTGCGATACCACTTGTTCCTATTTTATTTGCTGTATCACCATTTAAGGCAACTCGGTCACAACCTACCAAAACGGCATCCACAAGTTTATTTTTCATAACAAATGACGCCATATTGTCACAGATAACAGTTGTATCGATTCCTGCATCACAAAGCTCAAAGGCAGTAAGCCTTGCACCCTGCAGAAGTGGACGTGTTTCGTCTGCAAAAACCTTTATATCATGACCATTTTCTTTTGCAACATATACAGGTGAAAGTGCTGTGCCATATTTTACAGTAGCAAGACGACCTGCATTACAATGAGTGAGGATTGAATTGCAGTTTTTAAGGACTTCTGCACCGTATTCACCGATTTTCCGACAAATTGCAATATCATCCTCAATCATCTTAAGAGCTTTATTTGTAAGAGTTTCTTTGAAATTCTCTGCGTTACAAGTTTCGGCAGTTTTCAGCATTTCCTCTGTTGCCCATTTAAGGTTTACTGCAGTTGGTCTGCACAAAATCAGATTTTCCGAATGCTTTTTTAATTCTGCAAGAAGATTTTCGTATGTATCAGCTTTGCTTTTATTCATAAGCACAGCCAATGAAACAGCAGTAAAAACCCCTATAGCAGGTGCACCACGGACTTTCAAAAGTTTTATTGCATCAAAAATCTCCTGATAATCATCTGTGAAAACTTCTTTATATTCATTTGGTAAAAGTGTCTGGTCAATAAATACTGCTTTATTATTGACAGTATCAAAGCCAACTGTTGCGCCATTCAAAAATGACATCAAAATTCACCTACTATTTCAGTAATAAGTCTTTGCATTTCTTCACTCTTTTGTCTGCCGATTATAAGTACTTCTTCTTCAGTAAGTCTTTCTCCTGAAAGTCCTGCTGCTTTATTGGAAATAAGTGAAAAACCAAGCACATCTATTCCACAATGATTTGCAGCAATTACTTCCTGAACAGTTGACATACCTACAGCATCTGCACCAAGAACTCTGAATGCACGGATTTCAGCAGGTGTTTCATAACTTGGTCCTGTACAGCCAATATATACACCCTTTTGGAGTTTCATTCCTAACTTTTCAGCACAGTTGAACGCAATTTTTGAAAGTTCAGGTGAATAACCGAAGCTCATATCAGGAAAACGCACACCAAAACGGTCATCATTTTTACCGATAAGGCAATTTTTACCTGTAAAATTAATGTGGTCAGTAATAACCATAATGTCACCAACGTCAAAGCTTTCGTTGATGCCACCTGCTGCATTTGTGACGATAAGCTTATTGACACCCATCATCTTCATAACACGGATTGGCATTACAACATTTTCCACAGGATAACCCTCGTACAGGTGTATTCTGCCTTGCATACACATAACCTTTTTACCATTAAGTGTACCAAAAACAAATCTACCAACGTGTCCCGGTGCTGTTGAAACTGGAAAATCAGGGATATCAGCATAGTCAACAAAATATGGATTTTCAATTTTTTCACCAAGCGTGCCTAATCCACTACCTAAGATAATACCGATTTCATAATTATCTGTAATTTTAGATTTAATATATTCAACTGCCTTCTCTATCATCCTGCATTCACCTCGTTTACAACTTCACGAACTAATTTACTTACCTCGTATCCCATTCTTTCCACATCAATAGTTGTAAACTCACCATTTTTGTAGAGAACTTCACCATCAACCATAGTAAGCACAACATTACTCTTGTTTGCAGAGTAAACGAAATTATTGAGAACATCAAAGTCAGGATACATATTTGGTGTTGTCATATCAATTACAATTAAATCGGCTTTATTGCCTACTTTTATTATACCACAATCATTTCTTCCCTGTGCCTTATAGCCATTGACAGTTACCATTTTATAAACATCCTGTGGTGTTACGATATCTGCCTGATTATTAACGCCTTTTGGTAAAAGTGCTGCTAAATACATTTCACGCATAATATCAAGTCCGTTATTACTTGCAGCTGAGTCAGTACCGATACCGATATTGACACCTTTCTGAAGCATTCTGTATGTGTTACAAACACCGCTACCAAGTTTAAGGTTACTTGCAGGACAATGAGCAACAGTTACACCCATTTCCTTGAAGATATCCATATCCTCATCCTCTACCCACACACAATGAGCAAGAATTGTAGGGCTGTTGAAAACCTTTGCATCATAAAAAAGTCTTGCAGGAGTTTTGCCATATTTTGCTTTACAGTTTTCGTGTTCTGCTTTTGATTCTGATAAATGAATATGATTTATATAGTCCTTACCGTTTGTAAACTCACCAAACTGTTCAATAATTGAAAGTCGGTTTGTGTATTCAGCATGAAGACTCATATCAATCTTTATTCTGCCGTTTTCTGTATTATGATACTTTTCAGCAAGGTAAATCCCCTCCTGAAATCTGTCATTTGCAGTAATGTCCTCATCAACAAAAGACACAATTGAACGACCGAAATTAGTCTTTGCCTTACTGTCAATTACAGCTTTCATAACACCATCACCGAAGAAATACATATCAGTAAATGATGTTGTGCCGCAAGCTAACATTTCTGCTATTGAAAGCATTGTTCCGTAATAGGCTCTGTCACAATTAAGTCGGTCTTCGAATGGAAAAACCTTTTCATTGAGCCAACGATCCAAAGGCAGATTTTCAGCATATCCACGAAGCAGAGTCATTGGTGAATGGGTATGAAGATTAACAAATCCTGATGAAAGGATTTTGCCTTTTCCGTCATATTCTTCACCATAGTTTTCCTGTGGTTTTTCTGTACCTATATATGCAATTTTGTCACCTTTGATACCAACAAACATATTGTTTTGTATTTCAAGGTTTTCATTGATGATTGAGATGTTTTTTAATAACATATTACTTGTCTCTCCCTCCGTCAACGCTAAAGCGTTGCCACCTTTCTCGTCAGAGGAAGGCGGATAAGGTTTTATTCAATAATAATTGTTTCGATTACTACGTCTTCGTTTGGTTTATTGCTGAAATAATCTGAAGGAACTTTTGCGATAGCATCAACAACATCCATGCCCTCAAACACCTGACCAAAAACTGTATGACGGAAGTCAAGCCAAGGTGTTCCACCGATTTCTTCGTAAGCTTCGATACACTCTGTTGGGAACACTCTTTCGTCAGCCATTCGCATCTGTTCAATCAAGTCTTCAGGACACTGTTTAGCCTGAACAATAAAGAACTGACTGCCATTTGTATTAGGACCTGCGTTTGCCATACAAAGTGCACCACGAAGATTGTGAAGTTCACCTGTGAACTCGTCTTCAAATGCGTGTCCCCAGATACTCTGTCCACCTGTACCTGTACCATTAGGGTCACCACCCTGAATCATAAAGTCATTGATAACACGGTGGAAAATAAGTCCGTCGTAATATCCGTTTTTAGCGTGAGTTGAGAAATTCTCAACTGCCTTTGGTGCGAATTCAGGGAAAAGCTTGATTTTGATTTCTCCCATATTTGTTTTTACTGTTGCAATCATATCACCTGCAACAGGTGCATTTAACTGATGAAACATAATTTTAACTCCTTAATTTATATTTTCAGGTCATCGAGAACGCCGACCCCTACAAACTTATTCAACGCTCTTAAGTGATTCTACCATATCAATCTTTTTAAGACTAAAATATGTAATTGCATTAACCATAACTGTAAAGATTATTGTGAGGACAATTGCTATAAGGATACTTACAAGTTCCAATTCTCTACCAAACATATAAACATCCGTTTCCACAGTAATCATAACGAATTTATGAAGCACAACACCCATTACAATACCTACAACAATACCTAAAACTGTTAGCACGATATTTTCTCGGAAGATATATGATGCAAGTTCATTATTATAGAATCCAATAAGCCTGAATGTTGCAAGTTCTCGTCTTCGTTCTGTAATGTTGATGTTATTAAGATTATAAAGAACAACAAAAGCAAGAATTGCCGCTGAAACAACCATAAGAATAATGATAAAGTAAAGATTCTTAATAACCTTATTTATACTTTCAAGTTCATCAGAACTTGTGATAACAGAATTAACACCATCAATACGAGAAAGTACTGTTTTAAAGTTCATATCATTAAGCAAACCGTTATTTTTTACAAATAGAACATTAATTTCAGGTTCAACATTGTAAAGGGACTGGTAAAGACCAGGTGTCATATAAATATAGTTGAAAATATAATTTTCAGCAACGCCTATAATCTTAACTTCCTTCGGTGTTACAGTTGTTTCGTCAATTCTAAGATAAATATTATCTCCTGCTTGAACATCAAGCAAATCTGCATATTTTTCTGTAATAACAACACCATCACCTGTAAGACTTATTGAGTTCCGCTTTCCTGTTCTTTCCTGAAGTGTTATAAAATCAGGGAACTGGTCCACGTCTGTCGGAACAACAAGATATGCTCTCTTTTCATCATCAATTTCCGTTGATGAAACTGCTGAAGCAGAAATCATTGTACGATTAGCCTGAATACAGCCTTCAACATTAGGAACTGCATTGATTTTTGAAAGCATTGCTCTGCGTTCTGCTCTTGTAATACTTGAATCCACACTGACGATACTTGTATATTTAAAGATCTCGCCATATTGCTTTTCTGTCATCATTGAAACAGAATCACGGATACCAAGTCCCACAATGAGAAGTGCCATACATCCACCAACACCGAAAAGTGTCATAAAGAAACGCTTTTTATATCTAAAAAGATTTCTTACTGCTGACTTCTGTCCGAAATCAAGTCGTTGCCAGATAAAAGTAATCTTTTCTACAAAAGTACGTTTACCTGCTTTTGGTGCAACAGGTCGCATAAGTGACGCTGGAACGCTTCGCATTGAATAATAACAAGCAAAGAATGCTGCCATAGTCGTACAAAGTGTTGCCACAAGACCTGCACTTATAGCATACCACGCATTAAGATGAATAATATTGTCACCTAAATTATAATAAACTGCTCTGTATGCAGTAATAATCAACGGTGGGATTGAAAGTTCACCTACAAAAACACCAACAACACTACCAAGAACACTTGCTGTTGCTGAATATAAAAGATACTTTGAAGCGATTGCCATTTTACTGTAACCTAAGGCTTTAAGTGTACCAATCTGCATTCTTTCTTCTTCAACCATTCGTGTCATTGTTGTAAGACAAACAAGTGCAGCAACAAAGAAGAAAATCATAGGGAACACAGTACCGATTGCACCGATACTGTCAGAGTCAGTAATATAGCTTACATAAGCCTCTATACTATTACGGTCAAGAACATGCCACACAGGAACTTCCATTTCATTGACTTTTCTTTCTGCTTCCTTAAGTTCTGCTTCTGCATCAGCTAATTCAGCAAGGGCATCCTGCTTATATGTTTCGTATTCTGCACGAGCATCCTGAAGCATTGCATCAGCGTCAAGGATTTCCTGTTCAGCACTATCAAGCTGACCTTTGTTTGCTACTGCAGACTGGAGCTGGCCTAAGGTAACCTTTGCCTGAACAAGTTCTTTTTTACCGTTTTCAAGCTCCTGCTCCTTGGCAATCAATTCCTGCTGAACATAACTGTATGTGCTCTGCAAAGTTGTTACCGTATATGTCATACTTTCGACCTGATTAGGGTCAGCATCAGGGTCACTCTGTAACTCCTCAAGAGCTTTTACAGCATTATCAAGAGTAGATTTGCTTTCTTCAAGAGTCTGCTTGATTGTGGCAATCTGTGCTTCACCATCTGCAATCTGTTTTTCTGCATCTGCCACCTGCTGTTCATATATAGGAAGATTTATTTCTGCATTTTCAAGAAGTTCCTTATTATCCTGAATTTCCTGCTTACTCTGTTGTATAAGCTGTTCCTGTGCTGCAAGTTCGTCAGCAGCATTCTGAATTTCTTCTTGAACTACAAGCTGGGCTTCTGCATAATCAGCCCTTGCCTTTTCGAGAGTTGTGTTACTTGTTGAACGGATATCATCGTAACGAATATCGCACTGTGTTCCTGCAATTTCTTCAATTCTGTCCACAACATTATCAACAAGCTCGTCATACTCATCACCGTAACAATTAAGCTCTTTTGCTCCCTCGACCGTAATGTAAATGGATGTGAATACATCTGTAACAAATGCTTGTCTTGGGATAACTACATATCCGTCACCGATACCGTCACCGATGTTACTTGTACCCACTTCACCATTGAGGAAATATGTTGATGAGCAAACACCAACAATCTGGTATGTGTCAGTAATTAATGTATCAGAAACAGGTGTATCAGTACCAGTCGACAATGTAAGTGTTCCACCAACCTCAAGTCCTGATTCTGTGAGAAATTCTCGGCTGACAACACATTCAGTATATTTTTCCGGATATCTACCCTCAAGAATTTTGATACCGTTTATCTTCTCTGCCATTGAAATAGCACGTGTAACAATTTCCTTTGAATTTACGATACAAAGAAAATCCGTTGTATATGAACCCTCGATATCCTTAACACCTTCAATATTTTTTAAGGCATCCATATCTGACTGTGTAAGTCCCAGTGTGCCCACAACACGGATATCCATTAAATCCTCTTTATCATAAGCTGCATCTGCAGTCATATGCATGGCAGGCATAGTTGAACGGACACCTGAATAAAAGGCAACGCCAAGGGCAACTATGAGCATAATCGAAATAAATCGATTCATACTTTTTTTAATTTCTCTTCGGAAATCTTTTATAAGTGATTTTGTCATATCTGTTACTATCCTTTTACCATTCTATCTGTTCAACAGGTGTTGGCTGTTCATTCAAAAGAATTCTTTCAACTTTACCGTCATTGATTTTAATGATTTTATCAGCCATTGGCATAAGTGCTGAGTTATGAGTAATAACAATTACTGTCATACCTCTTTCACGACACATATCCTGTAAAAGTTTAAGAATTGACTTACCAGTTATGTAGTCAAGTGCACCTGTAGGTTCATCACAAAGCAAAAGCTTAGGATTTTTTGCCAAAGCACGTGCTATTGATACACGCTGTTGTTCACCACCTGAAAGCTGTGAAGGAAAATTATCCTTTCTACTTGCAAGACCAACTTCAGCAAGCATTATTTCAGCATCAACAGGATTTTTGCAAATCTGTGTTGCAAGTTCAACATTCTCATAAGCTGTAAGATTTGGAACAAGATTGTAGAACTGGAAAACAAATCCCACATCATCACGACGATATGTTGTGAGTTCCCTTTCATTAAACTGAGCAACATCAATACCATCAACATTTATAACACCTGATGTAGGCACATCCATTCCACCAAGCATATTAAGAACAGTTGTTTTACCTGCACCAGACGGACCAACGATAACAACAAATTCTCCTCTATTTATAGGAAAACTTATATTATCAACTGCTTTTATTTCTATCTCGCCTGTTTGATATATTTTGCTGACATTTTTAAATTCGATAAAAGACATTATTATTTACTCCTTAAAATAGCCTACGGCTCATGAATATTTTAAATCGTATTATTATACCATATAATGTTCAATAATGCTATATCATTATTGAAATAATAAATTGTTAATTTTTTGTTAATAATTGTAGAAAATAATTAACAAGTGTTGATTATCTTGCAAAAAAATGCTACAATGATTACAAAATTATTACAATATGCAAAAATAATAGACATGGAGATGATAATATGAGTATTAATGAAAACGATAGTCGTGTAAGACGAACTAAAAAACTCATCCGACAAGGTCTTGTATCCTTAATTAAGGAAAAAAGTATAAATAAAATTACTGTTAAAGAATTAACTGATTGTGTTGAGATTAACAGAGGCACATTTTACCTCCACTATAAAGATGTTTTTCATCTTGTAGAATGTATTGAAAAAGAGCTATATGATGAATTCAATGCAAAACTTTCATCATATACAAGTGAACAATTATTAAGAACACCTGTTGATGTATGCGAAGATTTCTGTACTCACTTTTATGAGCACAAAGACATTTACACTGCTCTTCTCAGTGAAAATGGTGATGCAAAGTTCTCATATAAAATCGGTGAACTTTTAAATGAAAAGGTTCATTCAATTTTCAAATCAATTTTTCCAAATATGAATAACACAAAATATGATTTTGCATACAGTTATGGCAAATTCGGTCTTGTTGGTCTTACCTATTGTTGGTTTACTGAGCACCCTGAATGGACACCTCGTAAAGTGGCTGAATTGTGGCTCAGCCTTACAACATTAGGCATCTGGGGTATTCTTGGTGATGAGGGTAAAGAGGTTCTTATAAATGCACACATTTCTCGTTAAACAATTTATTAAAGATAGTGAAAATACAAGCAATCTTAAAGTACGTGAAGCCTACGGAACATTAGGCAGTGTTACAGGAATAATTGTCAATATTATACTTGCAATAGCAAAATACTTTGCCGGAATCGTTTCCGGCAGTATTTCTGTTACTGCTGATGCGATAAACAACTTGTCCGATGCGGGTTCATCAATAATTTCACTTGTTGGTGTAAAACTTTCTGCAAAACCTGCTGATAAAGACCATCCTTATGGTCACGGCCGAGTTGAATACATTTCTGCCCTTGCAGTTTCTTTTGTTGTTTTGCTTATGGGTATTGAATTATTTAAAAGCTCTGTTGATAAGATTGTTAATCCTGTTCCCGTAAAATTTAATATTATTTCTCTTATTATTCTTGCTGTCAGTATTTTGGCAAAACTTTGGCTTGGATTTTTCAATAAAAAGCTTGGTGAAAAAATTGATTCTGCACCAATGATAGCTGTTATGAAAGACAGTTTCAGCGATTGCCTTGCAACAGGCGTTGCTCTTATTGCTATTGTTGTTTCTGCATTTTCAGATATAAGCATTGACGGATATTTAGGTGTTATTGTTGCAGGATTTATTTTCCTTGCCGGTTTTAATATTTTAAAAGAAACAATGGCAGACCTTTTAGGTAAACCTGCTGACAAAGCTTTTACAGAAGAAATTGAAAACAAGATTCTCTCTTATGATAAAATAGTCGGTGTTCACGATATGATTATCCACGATTATGGTCCTGGTCGAAAATTCGCATCAGCACACGCTGAAGTGTCTTCTCAAGATGATATTATGGAAATTCACGACGTAATCGACCTTGCTGAACGTGACATTCTCAACGAATACGGCATTGTTATTTCAATACATACTGACCCGATTGTAACAGATGACGAAAGAATCAATTCACTTAAAGAAATGACCGTTACCATTGTAAAGGAAATTTCTGACGAAATGTCTATCCACGATTTTAGGGTTGTTGATGGTCCGACTCATACTAATCTTATCTTTGATTTGATTGCTCCCCATAAATTTCATATGACAAACGATGAAATTCGCAAAACAATTGAAGATAAGTTGAGCAAAATAGACGAAAGATATTTTGTTGTAATCACTATTGAACACTCTTTTAACTAAAAATTATTTTTTTGTCGATTTACTATTGCAAAAGACACAAAATATAGTAGAATATATATTATGATATTTACTATGCGGAGGTTAAATTATGGCAGACAGAGAAATTACCACAATACCAAATGGGCCTCTCGGTATTATTGCTTTACCGGGATGCGAAGAAATGGCTGAAAAAATCGACCGTTATCTTGTAAAATGGCGTAAACAGCAGGATTCAGAACACAAGGCAACAATCGCTTTTTCAGGTTATGAAAGAGATACTTATATCCTTAATGCTACATTCCCTCGTTTTGGTACAGGTGAAGGTAAGTGTTCACTTCACGAATCAGTTCGTGGATATGACATCTATATTCTCATCGATGCGTTTAACCACGGTGTTACATACAAAATGTATGGTCATACAGTTCCTATGAGTCCTGATGACCACTATGCTAACCTTAAAAGAGCAATTTCTGCTATCGGTGGTAAGGCAAAGACAATCACAGTTATTATGCCTATGCTTTACGAAGGCAGACAGCACAAGCGTTCTTCAAGAGAATCTCTTGACTGTGCTGTAATGCTTCAGGAACTTTGCCTCTCAATGGGCGTTGACAACATCATTACTTTTGATGCTCACGATGCTCGTGTTCAAAATGCAATTCCTCTTCATGGTTTTGAAAGCATTTCTCCTGCTTATCAGATGATTAAGGCTCTTGTTAACAATGTTGATAACCTTAAGCTTGATAAGGAACATACAATGATTATCTCTCCTGACGAGGGTGCTATGGGCCGTTGTATGCAATATTCAAACTATTTAGGTCTTGACCTTGGTATGTTCTACAAACGTCGTGACTATTCAAGAATCGTTGACGGTAGAAACCCAATTATTGAACATCAGTTCCTTGGTTCAAACATCGAAGGAAAAGATGTTATGATTATTGACGATATGATTTCTTCAGGTGAATCAATGCTTGATGTTTCAAAGAAGCTTAAATCACTTGGTGCAAACAGAGTATTCATTTTCTCTGCTTTCGGTCTTTTCAATGCAGGTCTTGATAGCTTTGACAAGGCATATCGTGATGGTCTTTTTGATAAGGTATTCACAACAAACCTTGTTTATCGTATGCCTGAACTTAAGAAGCGTGAATGGTATTGTGAAGTTGAACTTTCAAAATATCTTTCATATATTATTGATACACTCAATCACGATAAGTCAGTTAGCAAACTTCTTAATCCTTCTGACAAAATTGATGTACTTCTTAAAAAAGCTGGTATTAAATAATTCACATACCCCTTGTTTTAATCACAAGGGGTTTTTTGTTGTAAAAACAAGGTATATATGATATACTGTATTCAATATTGACACAATCAGGAGATAAGTTATGGCTAATAACACTATACTCTCATCACAAAAGCAACGAGATTTTTGGTTTGATAACGCTAAAGCGTTTTTAATTTTGTGCGTATTTGTGGGACATATTTGTGAATGTCTTATTAAAACAGTGCCATTTGAAGGTGGAACACCAATGTGGCTCAACAACCTCTTTAAGTTTATTTATGTTTTTCATATGCCTGTATTTATGATTATTTCAGGTAGATTTGCTAAAGGAAGAGTTGACCGCAACGATTGGGTTACTTCAATCAACAAGCTGATTGTTCCATATATGGTAGTTCAGTTTTTTATGATGCTGTTTTACTGTGTTGTTGGATATTCAAAAGTTACAGCCACATCCTTTTTTAATCCAGGATATGGACTTTGGTATATTTTCGTACTTGGAATATATCAGATGATAACTCCACACTTGCTTAAGATATTCCGTCACAAATGGTTACTCCTACCTGCATCACTTATCATTTTAATAATATTGCAGTATCAAAAATATGCTTTCCCAACTCCGATTCCAAGAATTATCAATTTTTACCCATTTTTCATTTTTGGTTATCTTACTGCAGGTTACAGTTTTGATTTCTGTAAAAAAACAATTTTTAGAGTATTGAGTGCATTTGTATTTATCGGTCTTTTTGTTGCTATAAATTATGATTCGGTAATTGAGGTTGCACTTCTTTCAGGTAAAAGAATTTATTCCCAATATTATTCTCTTTTAGGTATAAGCAAACCTGAACTTTTAATAATAACTATTGTAAGATACCTTGCAGGTTTTCTGTTTTTCCTTTTTGTAATGGGTATCAGTCCTGTTAAGAAATATGTGGGTACAAAATTAGGTACGAATTCAACTTACATTTACATATTACACTTATTTATTGTAGTTGCTTTAACTGCACTTAATAAATCTCATCATATTCTTGATTTTTGTGTTGATGAAACTTTCGCAATACTTTTACTTATTTTTACAGTTCCTGTAAGTTATTTGCTTGTTTCAGCACCTGTTATGAAAGCAACAAGATGGCTTGTTTCACCAAATTTCAACTTAAAAAAATTGTAGAAACAATAATGAAATAAAGCAAAAAATAGTTAATAAGTTATCTATTAACAGTTGAAAATATTGATAACAATATTGTATAATATATAATGAAAATAATTTGAGTTCTTTTTATGGAGGTTATTATGAGAAATATCAAAGTAATTAATAGCAACTGGCTCTTTACAAAAGAAGCTAAATCTGCTCCTGCTACTCTTCCTGCTGATTGGGAAGCTCTCAATCTTCCTTTTACATGGAATGGTAAGGATGGTCAGGACGGTGGTAATGACTATTACAGAGGCACTTGCTACTTTGCAAAGGAAATTAAGGCTGACGAGTTACCTGAGGGTGCAGTTAAATATCTTCAGTTTGATGGTGTTAACTCATCTTGCGAAGTTTTCTGGAATGGTAAGAGCATCACAAAACATGATGGTGGCTATTCAACATTTAGAGTACAAATCAAAGACATAAAAGATGCTAACTTACTTGTTGTTGCAGTTGATAACTCTGCAAACGACAGAGTTTACCCACAGAATGCTGACTTTACATTCTACGGTGGTATTTATCGTGATGTAAGTGTTATCGGTGTTCCTGAATGTCACTTTGACCTTGATTACTATGGCTCACCTGCTATTATGGTAACACCTGAAATCAAGGGTGCAGACGCTGAAATCGAGATTAAAACTTTCTTCAAGAATGATAAATGCAAAGTTCGTTATGAAATCATCGCTGATGGCGAAGTTATCGCATCTAAAGAAGATGATGACGATGTAGATTTCGAAGTCAAGAATGTTCATCTCTGGGATGGTCTCAAAGACCCATATCTTTATACAGCAAAGGCAACTCTTATCTGTAATGGAGTTGAAGTTGATGAAGTTTCAACTCGTTTTGGTTGCCGTACATTTAAAATAGACCCTGAAAAAGGTTTCTTCCTCAACGGTCGTGAATATCCTCTTCGTGGTGTTTCTCGTCATCAGGACAGACCTGATGTTGGTAATGCTCTTACACCTGAAATGCACAAGGAAGACCTTGAACTTATTCTTGAAATGGGTGCTAACACAATCCGTCTTGCACACTATCAGCATTCACAGGTTTTCTATGACCTTTGTGACGAAGCTGGTCTTGTTCTCTGGGCTGAAATTCCATATATTTCAAGCCATATGCCAACAGGCTATGATAACACAATTTCACAGATGAAAGAGCTTGTTATTCAAAACTACAATCACCCATCAATCGTTGTATGGGGTCTTTCAAACGAGATTACAATTGCAGGTTCAAATCCAAATCTTATCAAGAATCATAAAGACCTTAACGATATGGTTCACGAAATGGATAAGACTCGTCTTACAACTATCGCAGCAGTTTCAATGTGCGATATCAACGATGAATATGTTCATATTTCTGATGTTCTTTCATACAACCACTATTTCGGTTGGTACGGTGGTTCAACAGAAATGAACGGCCCTTGGTTTGATGATTTCCATAAGAAATATCCAAAGAAACCAATCGGTCTTTCTGAATATGGTTGTGAAGCACTTGACTGGCACACATCAACACCTACTCAGGGTGACTATACAGAAGAATATCAGTCATACTACCACGAAGAACTCATCAAGCAGATTGCTGAAAGACCGTATCTCTGGGCAACTCACGTTTGGAATATGTTCGACTTTGCTGCTGATGCTCGTTCAGAGGGTGGCGAAAATGGTATGAACCACAAGGGTCTTGTAACTTTCGACAGAAAGTATAAGAAAGACTCATTCTATGCATACAAAGCATGGCTTTCAAGCGAACCTGTACTTCACCTTTGCTCAAAGAGATATGTTGACAGAGTTGAAGATGTAACAAAGGTTACTGTTTATTCTAACCAGCCTGAAATCGAACTCTTTGCAAATGGCGTAAGCGTTGGCAAACAGACAAAGGGTAAATATCCTTTCTTCTACTTTGATGTTAAGAATGAAGGCACAACTGAACTTAAAGTTGTTGCAGGTGACCTTACAGATACTGCTACAATCAACAAGGTTGATACTCCAAACGAGGCATACATTATGAAAGAAGAAGGTCAGGTTATCAACTGGTTTGAAATCAGTACTCCTGACGGACGCCTTTCAATCAACAATACAATTGGTGACATTATGAGCACATTTGGTGGTAAAATCGTAATGCTCAAGTTTGTTATGATGCTCAAGAATGCTATGGCCGGTGGCAAGGATAAAGATGGTGAAGAAAAGAAAGGCGGCGGTGGCGTAATCGGTGGATTCAAGGTTACACCTGCAATGCTTAAGAACATCTATGGTATGGCAAAGGGATTCACAATCAAACGTGCTTGTTCAATGCTTGGTGGTGCATTGACAAAAGAACAGATTCTTGAAATCAATGCTAAACTTAATAAAGTTAAAGCACCAAAAAAATAATAAATACAATATAAAAAGCACCCTCACGGGTGCTTTTTCAAATGCAAAACGCAAAGTGCAAAATACGTTTATATTAAAAATAAAGGTGAGGAAATCCTCACCTTTATTTTTATTTATTGTCGATATGTACATCAATCTGGTTATATGGAATCGTAATCCCGTTTTCATCAAATGCCTTTTTCACGTTCTCAATTGTATCGAAGTTAACATCCCAATAATCAGCATTTTTACACCAGATACGAACTGTATATGTAAGTGCACTGTCATTATGTGCTGAAAGTCTTACAAATGGTTCAGGATTCTTAAGTACCATCGGATTATTTTCAATAACTTTACTGATTACTAATTTTACTGTTTCTATATCGCAGTCATATGATGTATTAAATGTAAGGTCAACTCTACGAAGTTCCTCTGATGAATAATTTTCAATTACAGAATTTGTGAGTGTACCGTTTGGAATTGTGATTCGCTTGTTATCAACTGTAAGGAGTTCTGTATAAACAACTGAAATTTCACTTACAGTACCTGATTCCCCTGCTGCTTCTATATAATCTCCAACCTTAAAAGGTTTGAAAAGGAGAATCATAATTCCACCTGCAAAGTTTGAAAGTGAACCTTGTAAAGCAAGACCGATTGCAGCAGCACATGTTGTAAGCACTGCAATGAATGATGTTGCAGGAACGCCAAGAATCATAAGCACTGTCACAAAGAGAAGTGCATAAAGCACAACGCTTACAAAGCTTACTGCGAATGAACGAAGGCTTGTATCAACCTTATCGAGTGCAGAAGATGTTCTTATCCACTTTTTAAGCCATTTAATTGCTTTAAGTCCAACAATCACAAGGACAATTACTGCAAGAAGTTTAAATCCTGAAGTTGTAGCAAAATCTATAAGTTTATTTATTAACTGTTCAAAACCTACGCCCTTAACAATTTCTGCAAGTTCTGTTTTTAATTGTTCAAAATTCATTTATCCTTCTACTCCTAAAAAAATATAATTAATCTAAACCGAAAAGTGCTCTGAAGAAATCAATGATTCTCTGCCATAATGAGTAATTACCAACTACTTCAAAGTCAAAATCTGTATTGTTATTGATATACTTATATGCTGTTGTATTCTTAATTAATTCAAAAGTAACATTATCACAACCATTGAAAGCATTATCTTCAAAATACTTAACTGTCTTCGAAAGATAGATTGTCTTAAGTTTTGGACAATCAAGGAATGCATTCATACCAACATAAGAAACGCCTTCTTCAAGTCTTACAGTTTCAAGTTCTTTACAACCCTTGAACGCACCTTCATAAATATAACAATCGTCACCATAAATTGTTACATTTTTAAGGCCTGTATTTGAAAAAGCTTCACAACCGATATATGAGATTGTTTCATTAAATCTTACTTCTGTAAGTGATGTGCAATTCTGGAAAGCACCATCTTCAATTGCAAATGTATTATGTAAATCAACTGACTTCAACTTGCTGCAATTACGGAATGCGTTTGTCCATACATACATAAGCATTGTTGACTTGAATTCTTCAATACTACTGTTAGCAAAAGCGTATGCGTCAACGTATATGAGATTCTGTCCTGTAACTGACTTGATATTTTTATTGTTATAGAAAGCAAATGCACCAATACCCATTACAGTATTGTCAAGTGCCAAATCAGCCGGTGTTTTGCTTGGAATATAATATTCAAGCAAATAACCTACAACAGATACACCCATATCAATCAAGGATGACAAATCCGAATAAACAGCATCACCTTTTACAACATATGTTTTATTAGCAGGGTCCACTGTAATAGCTTCCAAATCGTTACAACCCACAAATGCACCATTGATGGTAGCTACATTTGGTCCTAAATGAATTGACTTGATTTTTGTGCTTGCAAAAGCTTCATAACCAATATAATTAACATTTTCACCAAGTGTTACTGTTGTAAGTGCTGAACAATCCTTAAAAGCACCCTCACTTATGTATTCAACTGTATCAGGGATGTTGATTGCAGTAAGGTTTCTGCAAGATGCAAATGCATAATAAGGGATTTCAGTAATATTGCTATTAATCACAACACTCTTTACACCTGACATAAAGAAGCAATTGTTAGCAAGAATATTAATTTCTTCAGGAATTACATATTCATCAGCGTCACCTATGTATGAATAAAGAACGTTTTTACCGAAAACCGCTTCATCCTTTGAATAAATTTCTGCTTCAAAAGGTGTTGTTGTAAAAACATTCATTCCAAAATAATCGAAATTACAATTATTAGGAATAATTACCTTTTCAAGATAATCACATGTTGAAAAAGCGTAGTCACCAATATAATTGATTGTTGATGGAAGTGTGATTGATGTGAACATTGACTGATAAAAAGCCTGTGTTTCAATACCTGTTACTGTGTATTTTTTTGCACGATAAGTAATTGTTTCAGGCACAGTAATTGCTCCTGCAGGTGCAGGATTCTGGATATCTGCATCATAACCTACAACATAAGCTTCGTCATCATAAATAGCGTAATAGAGGTCATTGATTTCTTTATCGTAATATCCACCCCATACTACTTCTTCAGCTGATGCAGTTACAGAAAATGCTGATAACATCATAATAAGGATTAACGCTACGGATAAAATCTTTTTCATAATAATTCTCCTTTTACCTTATTTAATGATTTTTATTGTATTGATTTCAAATGGTCTGAAATCAACTGCAACCGAGTTGTCCTGAACATCCAATTCCTGAATGTTGTTTTCAAGCATATCGCAAAGGTATACTTTTTTAACTTCGAAACCGAACTTAATATTTGCTGTTGTTCGCTTATTAAAGTATTCGCAACCACGAAGAATAATGCTATCCTCTGTTTCTGCTTTCTTTGCTGTTTCAAAGATTACATTATCACAATCAACTGTGAAGAGTGAGAATTCGTTTGCAAGAGTACCCTTATTCTCACCTGCTTTTACACAAGTCATTGGGATATTAAGGTCGTATGACTTCTGAATTGTTCCTGCTTCACGGAAATCTCCTGCATGTGGATAAAGTGAATATGTAAAGTAATGTTCACACTTGTCTGCTTCAGGGTCAGGGAATGTACCACACTTAAGCATTGTAAGACTCATTACTCCATCATGGATAGCATGACCATACTTACAATCGTTCATGAGGCTGACACCATAGCCATATTCTGATAAATCACAATACTTATGAGCACAAACCTCAAAACGAGCAGCATCCCAGCTTGTATTCTTATGAGTTGGTCTTTCAACTGAACCAAACTGAATATCATAAGTTGCCTTGTTTGTGTTAACATCCACAGGGAATGCAGTTTTAAGAATAAGATGTGATTCCTTCCAGTCCATATAAGTCTCGAAATCAATCTTATCAACATTGTTATAAAGGTAAATATTCTGAGTGATAGTGCTTTTCTTGAATTTCTTTGTAATCTTAAGGCCTGCACGTTCACCCTCGTTAAGGATTTCAACACTTTCTACACTATCTGCTTCCCAATGCTTTTCTGTATAATAACTGCTCATTTCCCAGTTATCATATTCTCTTGGGTAGTCTTCATAGGCAGTAATCACATTACCACGCTGACCATTTTTGAGAACTTCACGATTATTTCTTTTATCAAAAATGCTTGTGAATGTTCCTTTTTCATCAAGGGTCAAACGGAAGAAGTCATTTTCCATTGAATTTTCAGTAACTTTTACTTTACTGTCTGTTTCAACAGGATTAATCACCTTATATCCCTTTGCAGGAACATTTTCAGCATAAATCCACTTGCCGTCAACCTCTACTGCACCACTGTTTACGAATGAATGAGGGTTGAATACAACATATCCGTCTGTTGCCTCAACATTATTTGCAATTTCAGTTGTTGTTTCGTTGATGATTTCATTACCAACTGCACCGATTTCTTCATACTGTGCAACAGAGTCAACATAAACCTCGTTGATTGATGAACCAGGAATAATATCGTGGAACTGATTGAGAAGAATAATTTCCCATGCACTCATCATATCTTCCTTACGATATTTATATCCGTTAAGGTGTTCGTTGATAAGTGAAAGAGTTTCAGCACGCTGGAACATAAATTCACTCTTACGATTATATCTCTTGTTCTTTGCCTGTGAAGTATATGTACCACGGTGGAATTCAAGATAAAGCTCACCATTCCAATGTGGAATTCTTGGATTATTCTCTGTCTTTGACTTAATATCGTCAAAGAACTCACCTGAAAATGCCATTTTTGGTGTGCTTGTTCCTGGAATACCGTGTTCCAATCGACGGAAATACTCTAAATCCTTAGCGTATGGTCCGCCACCACCATCACCGAAACCGAATGTCATAAGAACATTATCATAAAGGTCTTTCTGCTGATAACGATCATAAGCACCACGAAGCTGACTTGCGTTGAGTTTTCCGTTATATGTAACGTTTGTTGCAGGCTCTCTACCCTTAACCTTATCCTGTGCTGTCATAAAGTGAGTGAATACAGGTGTGTTGTCGATACCATGCCAGATAAATGTATCATAAGGCATTTTGTTCATTTCGTTCCAACCGATTTTTGATGTTACGAACTTATCAACACCACATTTCTGTAAAATCTGTGGCAATGCTGCTGAATAACCGAAAACGTCAGGCAACCAAAGAATTTTACTGTCAACACCGAACTCATCCTTCATAAAGCGTTTACCGTAAACGAACTGACGAACAAGGCTTTCACCTGAACAAAGGTTACAGTCAGCTTCAACCCACATACCGCCTTCAACTTCCCAACGACCAAGACGAACCATTTCCTTAACTTCTTCATAAAGTTCAGGTGCGTCCATTTTAAGGTACTTGTAAAGCTGTGGCTGGCTTGACATAAACTTGTATTCAGGATACTTCTTCATAAGTGCCAGAACTGTAGAGAATGAACGAAGAATCTTTTCACGAGTCTGTGCAAGAGTCCATTCCCAAGCCACGTCAATATGAGTATGACCGATACAGAATGCAAACACATCACCCTTGTGACAGTATTTACCGTAAAATTCTGTTTTAAGATAATCAATAGCCTTATCGAGTGATGCGTAATATTCCTCTGAATAAGGACTTCTCATATCAATGAAATTGAGAGCATTATTAAGATGCTTTTTGATTTCAAAATAATTTCTTGAATTTTCATCCTCATAAGCTAAAATTTCAAAAGGCACTTTTATATCATAATAAAGTTGTTTTGTTTTGCTATCCACAAGCTGAAGATTTGTTACAAAATCAACATATTCGTCGTGAACACTACCTGAATACGCATAAAGATAAACCTTATGAGTACCATTTGTTAAGAACACTTCACGATGGTTTTTATCAATACCCTGCTGAAGCTTACCGTCAACATAAGCGATAAACTGAGGATTAATGTCACACCAACCAAGACGAGCATCAGAAGCTACTGCTAACTGAATTTCGCCATTCCAGTTTTCAGGCACCTGTATTTCGTTATAAAACCAAGCGTGTTTATCCTTTTTGCCACCCCAACGGTTAAGATATGGTGCAAAAAGAGTAAAGCTATCGTCAATTTCAGGTAAAGTGTTATCAAGTTTATAGTCACATTCCTTGTAAAGAAAATCTGTTACAGGAATATTTTCTTTAATTACAAGTTTCTCAAATTCCTCAAGAAACACGTTAATTCTGTCTTCAATAAAATCTCTGTACATAAGTTTTTGCCCCCTTACTCACTGAAAATATCACTCATCATATAAAATGAGCCACAAATGAGTATTGTTTCATCTTCCTTTGAATTTGAAAGGATATATTTATAACCCACTTTAGGATTATTTATAAATTTACAAGCATCACAGTATTTTTCTGTGATTTTTTCAAGGTCAGCGCCATTCAAAGCTCTTGGATTACTTGGTGTTACTGTTACAACTGACTTGCAAAGAGGTGCTATTTTCTGCACATATCCCTCAACATCCTTATCAGCCATAAGACCTATCAGCATATTGATATTCTTCACATCATACTTTACCAAAAAGTTGTGTAAAGCTTCTGCACAGCCCTCGTTATGACCACCATCACGGATAATCAAAGGCTTTGTGCCGATAATTTCCATTCTTGCAATCATACGTGTATTGAAAATACCCTGCTTTACTGCTTCCTTTGAAATTCCAAGGACATTTGCACACTCAATAGCATTGACAGTATTTTCAATTTGATGATTACCCGTAAGCTTCGTTCTGTAAGTATTATCATCAAAAACAAATTCTGTACCAAAAATTGTGTCATCAATAATTTCTGCTTTAAAAGGCTCTGAAACAATAAGATTGCAATTCTTTTCTTTGCAAGTTTCTTCTATCACACTCAAAGCATCCTTATGCTGATTAGAAGATGTGATTACAGTTGTATTTTCCTTGATAATTCCACATTTTTCAAAGGCAATTTTCTCAATTGTGTCACCAAGAATTGCTATATGGTCAAGTGAAATCGAAGTTATAACCACTGCTTCAGGCTTTTTCACAACATTTGTTGCATCAAAACGACCACCAAGACCAACCTCAAGCACAACATATTCACATTCTGCCTTTTGAAAGCAGAGAAATGCAGAAACTGTAATAGCTTCAAATTCTGTTATGATAATATCTTTTTTATTTAATTCTTCTATTTTTTCACGGACCTCTGTTACACACTCTGCAAAAAGATTTTTACTGACATTTTTACCATCAATCTGTATTCTTTCGCAGAAGTCGATAACATAAGGTGAAGTGAAAAGCCCTATTCTGTACCCATCTGCTATGAGCATATTGGAAATCATTGTGGATGTTGAGCCTTTTCCGTTTGTACCTGCTATATGGACAATTTTCAGCTTATCCTGAGGATTACCAAGCAGGTCAAGAAGCAAACTGATACGCTCAAGTCCTGGTTTTATACCAAATGCCAATAAGGAATGGATATATTCTACTGATTCGTTAAAATTCATAGGGTTTATTTCATTTTCATTGAAATATCAAATGCTTTTACAGAGTGAGTCAAAGCACCAAGAGAGATAATGTCAACACCTGTTTTTGCAACCTCTGCAATATTATCGAGTGTAATGTTACCTGATGCCTCTGCTTTTGCTCTGCCATCAATATATTTCACACATTCAGCCATCTGCTCATTATTCATATTGTCAAGCATAATGATATCAGCACCGGCTGCAACTGCTTCCTTAACCTCGTCAAAGTTTCTTGTTTCAACTTCAATTTTAACCATATGACCAAGCTTGCTACGAAGAATGTTTACTGCGTTTGTAATTCCGCCACCTGCATCAATGTGGTTGTCCTTAAGCATTGCACCATCAGAAAGGTTGTATCTGTGGTTTTTACCACCACCACAGACAACTGCATATTTCTGTAATGCACGAAGTCCAGGAAGTGTCTTTCTTGTATCTGTTACAGATGCTTTTGTGCCCTCAACGAGTTTTACTGCCTTATTTGTTGCAGTTGCGATACCTGACATATGCTGAATGATGTTAAGAGCTGTTCTTTCACCCTTTAAAAGGCAAGCTGTCTTACCATTGAACTCAACAATCAAATCACCTGCTTTTACATCGTCACCATCATTCTTATGAACTGTATATGTGAAAGTATCATCAAGAAGAGTGAAAACTCGCATTGCAATATCGAGACCACAGAGCACACCATCAGCCTTCGCAACAAAGTAAGAGTCATTTCTCTGGTCTTCAGGAATAAGGTAATCAGCAGAAACGTCGATATAGTTAATATCTTCGCTGATTGCTTCTTTGATAAGATTATCTACATAAAACTGATTTAATTTCATTGGTCATTGACCTCCTTAAGAATTATATTGGCAACTGTTGCAAGGCTTAACGCTTCACAATAGTCAGGAGTAATTTTGAATTTACCATTTTTAAGACGAGTCAGGATTTCACGAACTCGTTTATAACCATTTCTTACTGCATCATCATTAGCAGGCATTACAAAATATGAACGCTGCATAATGTTACGGATTTCATCACAGACACCTTTAAGTAATGGTGCACCGTCAAGGTCTTGTTTTTCAATTTCGGTAATCTGTACCTCAGGATATTTCATATCGATACAACGAACAATATCATCAGCACAGCGTTTACCGAATACAAGTGCTTCTAAAAGTGAGTTGCTTGCAAGACGGTTTCTTCCGTGAACACCTGTATTTGAACATTCACCAACTGCATAAAGTCGTGAAACTGTTGTTCGGGAATTAAGGTCAACCTCAATACCACCCATAAGATAATGCTGACAAGGGAAAATAGGAATCAAATCCTTTGTAATATCAACATTGTACTTCAAACAACCTTCGTGAATACCAGGGAAACGATTAAGAAGATATTCTTCGTCACGATGAGTAATATCAAGATAGAAGTTATTACTACCTGTTCTTCGTGATTCGATAATAATTGACTTTGAAACAACATCTCGAGGAGCAAGTTCAAGTCTTTCATCATATCGATGCATAAATCTTTCTTTATTACAATTAAGAAGATAAGCACCTTCACCACGAACAGCTTCACTGATTAAGAACTGTTCATTATCTTCAGAATTAAATGCTGTAGGATGGAACTGAACAAAACTTAAATCCTTAATACGAGCACCGAGTTCAAATGCAAGACGGATTCCGTCACCTGTTGCAACTTTTGGGTTTGTTGTGTATTTATAAACACGACCTATACCACCTGTTGCAAGTACACAATAGCTTGCAAAGATTTCATCCTGACCATCACGAGTCAACACATGAGCACAAATACCACTTTTTACTCTTGTCAATTTAAAAACAGGAGCATTTTCTATTATGGTAATATTATCTCTTTTCTGAGCTTCAGCAACCATGGCACGAACCATCTCAGCACCAGTTGTATCTTTATGATGAACGATTCTTCGTCTGCTGTGTCCACCCTCAAGAGTCATATTAAGTTCACCGTCAGGTTGTTTATCAAATTCAACACCATATTCGATAATTTTATAAATCTCTGCAGGTCCTTCTTCCACTAAAGTTGTAACAGCATCAATATCATTAGCGTGTTTTCCTGCAATCATAGTATCGTTTATATGCAGTTCAAAGCTATCATTTTCTTTGTCAAGAACTGCAGCAACACCACCCTGTGCAAGTGAAGAATTTGAGTCTGTATTACTCTTTTTTGCAAGGATAATGATATTCAGGTTTTCGGGTAATGAAAGTGCTGTATTAAGTCCAGCAACACCACAACCAACTATAAGGACATCACATTTTTTTGTCATTTTAACTTCATCTACTTTCAAAAATGAATAGTTACATTTATACAGATACTATAATACCATATATTTCTAAAAATTAACAGATGTTTTTTCAATATTTTATGGAATAATTGCAATAAAAAACAAAAAGTCTCCCTTACAAAAGAGAGACCAAAAAATATTTGATTTATGTGCAAATTGGAGTTTATGGGATATCCATTTACACGTAGTGGCAGGCTTCCACGCCTGCAATTATGACAAATTATAATTTATCCTGCACAAATGGTGTTTTTCTGCCTTTATAAAGACACGCTTTCCCTGAAAGTGCAAAGCCGATTGCAGAAGCAATTAAATAGTAGCCTATGCCTTCTATTCCGAACATTTCACAAGATAAAACAACAGTTGCAAAAGGAGCGTTTGTAACACCTGCAAAAAGTGCAGTTATGCCGATTGCTCCACCAAAAGCAGGATTAATTCCAAGCAACAATGCTCCTGCTCCACCTAATGTGCCACCAATAAAAATTGTTGGAACAATTTCGCCACCTTTATACCCTGCACCAATGGAGAGTGCTGTAAAAATAATCTTCAAAAAGAATGCTTCATAATGCACTTCACCGTGGGTAAACACGTGGTGCACAACACCGATTCCACCACCGTTATAGTCAGTTGTCTGGAGGATTTTTGTAAGAGCAATTATGATGACACCACCAACAATTACTCGGATATATTCGTTTTTCAACACCTTTGCAAAGATTTTTTCAGTTTTGTGAAGAGTGTTAACGAAAATCCAGCTTACAAATGCACCTACAATTGCAATCAAGACAAATTTCCACGAAATTTCAAGTGAAAGAGCTGGAATCTCGTTTACAGGAAAATGTTCAGGCTCAACACCAAGATTATTTGCAATTAAAAATGCTGTAATGCTTGAAAGAAAAGCAGGAATAATTGCAGTAAAACAACGCTTACCAATACGGCTGACCTCAAGCACAAAGAGAAATGCAGCAAAAGGTGTTCCGAAAAGTGCTGCAAACAAGCCACTCATACCACTCATCACAAGGATTCTTCTTGTATCCTCAGGCACTTTGAATATCTTTGCAAAAAGACCTCCGATACTTCCACCAAGCTGAAGTGCAGCGCCCTCACGACCGACAGATGCACCACCAAAATGAGAAAATACAGTACCACAGAATACAGCAACGCTCAACAATGGTGAAACCTTTTCTTCTGTTCGTACACTTTTTATAATATGGTTTGTTCCGACACCCTTTACATTCAATTTGTTATATATAAATGTTAAAATCAAGCCAAAAACAGGTAACAAATAAAGAATCCATCCGTTATTTTCTCTCAGTCCTGTCACAAATGAAATAGCATTTACAAAAACCGAACCAATAAGTCCACAGAAAATTCCTACAATCAAGCTGAGTATAGTCATACGCAAAAATTCAGGCACATTTTTCTTTATATTTTCTTTCGATTTCATCCTATTACACCTCTGTGTTTTTTCTGAGATAAAATATAGCACTTTGAACAAAAGTTGTCAATTAAATATCTTGACAGTAAATATGCCTTGTGTTATACTCTTTTATGTAATTATTTGAAATTATTCAGTTAGGAGATATTCAAATGGAAAGAATTAAGACAATCGAAACAAGAGACCTCAAAGAAAGCGCAGTTAAGGGCGGTTGTGGCGAATGCCAGACATCTTGCCAGTCAGCTTGCAAGACATCTTGCGGTGTTGCTAATCAGCAGTGCGAAAACGTTGAGAGCAAATAAGAATTAAAAACAATTGCTTAAAGCAGGTAATGCATTTGTATTACCTGTTTTTTGTTGAAAAGGATAAATTATGGTACATCAGTATAGATTAAACGGATATAATATTGTGCTTGATATGTGTTCAGGTTCTGTTCACGTTGTTGACGAAGTAGCCTACGATATTATCGCTATGTTCAAGAAAAAAAGCACAGATGAAATTGTAAAATATATTCTCAGTACATACAAAGATGAAGAAATCACAGAAAAGGATGTTCTCGACTGTATCGAAGATGTGAAGAGCCTTGAAGCTGCAGGTAAGCTTTATACTCCTGACACTTATGAGGGTATGGCATTTGATTTCAAGAACAGAAATACTGTTATTAAGGCACTTTGTCTTCACGTTGCTCACACTTGTAACCTTAACTGTGAATACTGCTTTGCAAGTCAGGGTAAATATCACGGTGAACGAGCTTTGATGAGCTTTGAGGTTGGTAAACGTGCCCTCGATTTCCTCATTGAAAATTCAGGAACAAGAAGAAATCTTGAAGTTGACTTCTTCGGTGGCGAACCACTTATGAACTGGGATGTTGTGAAGGAACTTGTGTCATATGCACGAGTTCAGGAAAAGATTCACAACAAGAATTTCCGTTTCACACTTACAACAAACGGTATTTTAGTTGATGATGATGTTATCGAGTTCTGCAACAAGGAAATGAGTAACGTTGTCCTCAGTCTTGACGGTCGTAAGGAAGTTCACGACAGACTCCGAGTTGATTATCAGGGTCGTGGAAGCTACGATATTATCGTTCCTAAATTCCAGGAATTCGTTAAGCGTCGTAATGGTAAAAATTACTATATGAGAGGTACTTTCACTCATAACAATGTAGACTTTACAAAGGACATCTTCCATATGGCTGATTTAGGCTTTACTGAACTTAGTATGGAGCCTGTTGTCTGCTCACCTGACGATGCAAGTGCACTTACAGAGGCTGACTTGCCAATTCTTTTTGAGCAGTACGAAATCCTTGCAAAGGAAATGATTAAGCGTAAAAAAGAGGGAAATGGGTTCACTTTCTACCACTATATGCTCGACCTTACACATGGTCCTTGTATTTATAAGAGAATTTCAGGTTGTGGTTCAGGTACTGAATATATGGCTGTTACTCCAACAGGTGACCTTTATCCTTGTCATCAGTTTGTTGGTGACACAAAATATCTTCTTGGTAACATCTGGGATGGTGTTTCAAACACTGAAATTCAGAATGAATTCAAGCTCTGTAACGCTTATGCAAGACCTGAATGTAACGACTGCTGGGCAAAGCTTTATTGCTCAGGTGGTTGCGCTGCTAACTCATATCACGCATCAGGAAAAATCACAGGACTTTACGAATATGGCTGTGAACTCTTTAAGAAGAGAATTGAATGTGCAGTAATGATTCAGGTAGCAGAAAATTACGACAAATAAGGAATAATAAAATGAACACACCTATTTATGACTTTGTGCAGAATTACATTAAAAGTAATACAACTCGACTGCATATGCCGGGTCATAAGGGTGTGTCTTTTTTAGGTCCGGAACAGTCCGATATTACCGAAATTCGTGGTGCTGACGAGCTTTATGCACCAACAGGCATTATCCGTGAAAGTGAAGAAAATGCCACTCACCTTTTCGGTACTGCAAAAACAGTTTATTCTGCAGGCGGTTCAAGTCAGAGCATCAACGCTATGCTTTATCTCGCATACTTAAAGGCAGACAAGCCAAACAGACCTTTTGTGCTTGCAGGAAGAAATGCACACAAGTCATTTATATATGCACTTGCAAAGCTTGACGCTGATGTTGAATGGCTTTATCCCGATGCATCCCATAGTCTTTGCAGTTGTATTGTTACTGCAGAAAATCTTGAAAACAAACTGAAAGAGTTTACCTACAAGCCTTTCGCTGTTTACATCACAAGTCCTGATTATTTAGGTGGAATGAGTGATATTAGAAGTCTTTCTGATGTGTGCAAAAAACACGATATTCCTTTGCTTGTCGATAATGCTCACGGCAGTTATCTTAAATTCTGCCCACAAGATTTACACCCCATCAGCCTTGGTGCTGATATGTGTTGCGATTCTGCTCATAAAACATTGCCTGTGCTTACAGGTGGCGGATATCTTCATATTGCAAAGAGTGATAAATACGGATTTTCGAAAAATGTTATAAATGCTATGGCAATTTTCGGCTCAACAAGTCCCTCATATCTCATTCTTCAATCCCTTGACCTCTGCAATAAATACATTGACGAGAAAATCAAGACAGATATAATTTCTTGTACTGAAAAATGTAATGAAATCAAGGATTATATGAATGTGCTTGGTATTCCGAATATTTCCTCTGAACCATTGAAAATTACTGCAGATTTTCGTGGTGCAAATTTGGGCTCAGAGTGTATTTTTACTGAAAACAACATTGAATATGAGTATTTTGACGGTGACTTTGCAGTGTTTATGCTCACCCCACAAAATTGTGACAATGATTTCTTAAACTTAAAGAAGCTTTTCGAAAAAATAGGTAAAATTGAAAAAACAGATGTCACTCACATTGATTTCCCTGTGGCAGAAAGAGTTACAACAATCCGTGAAGCTGTTTTCACAGAAAATAAGGAAGTAAATGTAGAGGATGCTTTGAAAAAAATCTGTGCAAGTCCTACTGTTTCCTGCCCTCCTGCTATCCCAATTGCAGTAAGTGGTGAAAGGATTACAGAAAGGCATATTGAATTATTTAAGAAATACAATATTGATAAAATACTAATAATTAAATAAATTTAAAAAAAAGTGTTGACTTTTTAGTCTTGTAATGGTATTATATTCGGGCGATAAAAAGTCGCATATGCGCCGGTAGCTCAGCTGGATAGAGTGTTTGGCTACGAACCAAAAGGTCGGGGGTTCGAATCCCTTCCGGCGTGCCACGAAAAGAGAGTACACATTTGTGTGCTCTCTTTTTTCTTTTTTATTGACTTAAAATTATAGATTTGCTATACTAAAATTCTAAAGATATATTCACAATATAATATAAGGAGAAATTATTATGGCTAAAAACAGACTTATCGGCGATTATCCTGTTATTGGTATTCGTCCTACTATTGACGGCAGACGTGGTGTTCTTGGTGTTCGTGAATCTCTTGAAGTTCAGACAATGAATATGGCTAAACGTGCTGCTAAACTTTTTACTGATAATCTTAAATACTCAAACGGTGAACCTGTTAAAGTTGTAATTGCAGATACAACTATCGGTAGAGTAGCTGAAGCTGCTGCTTGTGCTGACAAATTCCGTAAAGAAGGCGTTGACATTACTGTTACTGTTACACCTTGTTGGTGCTACGGTGCTGAAACTATGGATATGGACCCACACACAATCAAAGCTGTTTGGGGATTTAATGGTACAGAACGTCCTGGTGCTGTTTATCTTGCATCAGTTCTTGCTACTCATGCACAGAAAGGTCTTCCTGCTTTTGGTATTTATGGCCACGATGTTCAGGACCTTGATGACGAAACAATTCCTGCTGACGTAGAAGAAAAGCTTCTTCGTTTCGGTCGTGCTGCTGTTGCTGCTGCTACAATGCGTGGCAAGTCATATCTTCAGATTGGTTCAATCTGTATGGGTATCGGTGGTTCAATCATCGACTGTGATTTTATCGAAGATTATCTCGGTATGAGAGTTGAATCTGTTGACGAGGTTGAAATTATCCGTCGAATGACAGAAGAAATCTATGATAAAGACGAATATGAAAAGGCACTCAAATGGGCAAAGGAAAACTGTATCGAAGGCTTTGACAAGAACCCTGAAAATCTTCAGAAAACAAGAGAAGAAAAGGATGCAGACTGGGAATTTGTTGTTAAGATGATGGTTATTATCAAAGACCTTATGAACGGTAACGACAAGCTTCCTAAGGGTTGTGAAGAAGAAATGGTTGGTCACAACGCTATCGCAGCAGGCTTCCAGGGTCAGCGTCAGTGGACAGACTTCTATCCTAACTGTGACTTCCCTGAATCATTGCTCAACACATCATTCGACTGGAACGGTGCAAGAGAACCTTATATCCTTGCTACTGAAAATGATGTTCTTAACGGTCTTGGTATGCTCTTTATGAAATTACTTACAAACCGTGCACAGATGTTTGCTGATGTTCGTACATATTGGAGTGGCGACGCAATCAAGAGAGTTACAGATTATAACATTGAAGGCAAAGCAAAAGATAGTGATGGTATTATTCACCTTATCAACTCAGGTGCTTGCTGTCTTGATGCTAACGGTGCTGCAAAAGATGAAAACGGTAATGCTGTAATCAAGCCTTGGTATGAGGTTACTGAAGCTGACCAGAAAGCAATTATGGAAAATGCAACTTGGAACTATGCTGACCTTGGCTATTTCCGTGGTGGCGGATATTCATCAAGATTTGAAACAAGAGCAGAAATGCCTGCAACTATGATTAGACTTAACCTTGTTAAGGGGCTTGGTCCTGTTCTTCAGATTGCTGAAGGTTGGACAGTTGAACTCCCAGAAGATGTTTCTGATAAACTTTGGAAGAGAACCGACTATACATGGCCTTGCACTTGGTTTGCTCCAAGAACAACAGGTGAAGGTGCATTTAAGACTGCATATGATGTTATGAACAACTGGGGTGCTAACCACGGTGCTATTTCATACGGTCATATCGGTGCTGACCTTATCACTCTTTGTTCAATGCTTCGTATTCCTGTTTGTATGCACAATGTTCCTGAAGATAAAATCTTCCGTCCTGCTGCTTGGAATGCATTCGGTATGGACAAAGAAAGTGCTGATTACAGAGCTTGTGAAAACTTTGGTCCACTTTTCAAAAAATAATTAAGGAGCAATACACACAATGGAAAATTTATCATATATGGAAATTCGTGAGCAGATATGTGATGTCTGTCATAAAATGTGGCAACTCGGTTGGGTTGCTGCAAATGATGGTAATGTTTCTGTAAAATTGCCTGACGGCAACTTTATGGCTACACCAACAGGTATCAGCAAAAGCTTTATTACACCTGAAAAGCTTGTTGTTATAAATGCTGATGGTGAAGTACTTGAAGGTGCACCATACAAACCATCAAGTGAAATCAAAATGCATCTCCGTTGCTATAAAGAACGTGAAGATGTAGGTGCAGTTGTACACGCACACCCACCAACAGCAACAGGATATGCAGTTGCAGGAAAGAGTCTTGATGAATATTCAATGATTGAAACAGTTATTGCAATTGGTTCAATTCCGTTGACTCCTTATGGTACACCAAGTACAACCGAAGTACCTGAGGCTATTGCACCATACCTTCCTAATCATGATGTTATGCTTTTACAGAACCATGGTGCTTTAGCAGTAGGATGCGACTTGATTACTGCATATTACAGAATGGAAACTCTTGAATTGTTTGCAAAAATTTCACTTACTGCACATCTTTTAGGTGGTGCACAGGAAATTCCAAAACCAAAAATAGATAAACTCTTATATTTAAGAGAAAATTATTACGGTGTTACAGGTAAACATCCTGGATATAAACACTACAATAGGGATGATGACTAATGCTTAAAAATATACCAAAAATCTTATCACCTGAATTGCTTAAAGTTCTTTGTGAAATGGGACATAGTGACAGAATTGTTATTGCTGATGCTAATTTCCCTGCTGAAAGTATGGGTAAAAATGCAATCGTAATCCGTGCTGACGGACACAAGGCTACTGACCTCCTTGATGCTATTCTTACAGTATTTCCACTTGATACTTATGTTGACTCACCTGTTTGTCTTATGCAGGTTATGGCTGGTGACACTGTGGAAACTCCAATTTGGGATGAATACAAGGAAATCGTTGCAAAACACGATAACAGAGGTGCTGATGCTTTCGGTGAATATGAACGATTTGAGTTCTATGAACAGGCTAAAAACTGCTATGCAATTATTGCAACAGGTGAATCAGCACTTTATGCTAACCTTATTTTACAAAAAGGTGTTATATAATTATGAAATATTGTTTAGCTATTGATATGGGAGCTTCAAGTGGTCGTCATATTCTCGGATATGTTGAAAACGGCAAATTACAGCTTCAGGAAATATATCGATTTGAAAATGGAATAGTTGATATTGATGGTACTCTTTGTTGGGACATTGATAAACTCTTTACAGAAATCAAAAATGGACTTAAAGAGTGTCACAAAAGAGGAATTGTACCTGAAACAGTTGCTATTGACACATGGGGCGTTGACTATGTGCTTCTTGACAAGGATAAGAAGGAGATTTTACCTGCTGTTTCATACCGTGACAACAGAACACTTGGTATCCCTGAAGAAATCGACAATATAATTCCTCGTAAAGAGTTATATGAACGAACAGGTATTCAAGCAACGAATTACAATTCAATTTATCAGCTTTATTGCGACAAAAAATCAGGAAAGCTGGAAAATGCTGAATACTTCCTTATGATGCCTGAATATTTCTCATTTAAGCTTACAGGAAATATCCGAAACGAATACACTCTTGCAACAACAGGTGGGCTTGTAAACACAAGTACATATGAACGAGATGAAGAAATCCTTAACAAATTAGGTATTGATTCTAAAATCTTCACTCCCCTCTCACTTCCTGGAACTGTTATTGGCAATTTAAGTGAAGAAGTAAAATCAGAAGTTGGATTTGACACTACTGTTATTCTCTGTGCTTCTCATGATACTGCATCTGCTGTGGCATCCTGTTCAGTTGGTGATAATGGAATTTACATCTCATCAGGTACATGGAGCCTTATCGGTACTGAGAATTCACAGCCTGTTACTTGTGAAAAAGCTATGAATTCAGGCTTTACAAACGAAGGTGGAATTGAGCATCGCTATCGTTTCCTTGAAAATATTATGGGTATGTGGCTTTTACAGAGTATTCGTAAAAATCTTGATAAAAAATACACATATGACGAAATGATGAAGATGGCAATGGAAAGTGATTTCACTGAAACGGTCAATCCTAATGCTGAGGACTTTTTAGCTCCTGAAAGTATGATTGAAGCAATCAGAAATTACTTGAGTAAACCTGAATTACCAATCGGTGATGTTATTAACTGTGTTTATCATTCTCTTGCAAAGGCTTATGATGATGCTGTAAAAGTTATTGAAGAAATAAGCAATAAGAAAATTGATGTTATTAACATTGTTGGTGGTGGATGTAGGGACACTTACCTTAACTCTCTTACTGAAAAAATTACAGGTAAAAAAGTAATTGCAGGTCCTGTTGAGGCTACTGCAGCTGGAAATATTATGGTACAGTTAATGTATCTTGATAAAGAACTCGACTTAACAAAAGCAAGAGAGTTAATCAAAAACTCATTCAGTAAAAATTAATTAGTGCATAAAAAAGAGAAGTCATTGTTAGTGACTTCTCTTTTTATTATCTATTTTACTTATTTGCCGAACTCTTTTGCTACATCTTTAAGTAATTTTCTGATTTCAAGATGTTGTGGACAAGCTTTTTCACATAATCCGCATTCAATACAGTCAGAAGCTTTACCTTTTCCTGCAGTATGAACATCTTCATAATAATATTCTGCATTCCAGTCTTTGAACTGTTTTCTATCATTCATACAAGCAAATATTTCAGGAATAGGAATGTTTTTAGGACAACCGTCAACACAATATCGACAAGCAGTACAAGGGATAAGGTGTTGCGCATTCATAATCTGACAAACCTTATTAACTGCTTCATATTCCTTTTCATCAAATGGAACAAAGTCTTTCATAAAACTGATATTATCATTCATCTGGTCCATATCACTCATACCTGAAAGCACCATAAAGATACCATCAAAACTTGCAGTGAAACGTATTGCATAACTTGCTGGAGAACCACCATTAAGGTCGTCGAGAACTTTTTTAGCCTCATCAGGAAGTTTTACAAGACTACCTCCTTTAACCGGCTCCATAACGATAATTGGTTTGTTATGTTTACGACATACCTCATAGCATTTTCTACCTTCAACTGACTCGTCATTGTAGTCGAGATAGTTGAATTGAATCTGTACAAACTCAACATCAGGGTATTCTGTAAGAATCTGGTCAAGCACATCTGCTTTATCATGGAATGAAAGCCCAACGTGACGAATTTTACCTTCTTTTTTCAGGTCAAATGCCGTTTCATATGCTCTACATTTCTTGTATTTTTCAAAGTTTGAGGCATTTTGTGCGTGCATTAAATAAAAGTCAAAATATTCAACGCCACAATTTTTCAACTGTTTTTCAAAAAGAGGTCGGATTTGACTTTCTTTCTTGAAAAATCCATCAGATAATTTGTCAGCAAGAATATAGCTATCTCTTGAGTGTCGAGAAGTAAGACATTTTTTGAGAGTAGCCTCATTTCTCATTTCCATATATCCGTGAGCTGTATCAAAATAGTTAAAACCAGCCTCTAAAAAAGTGTCAATCATCTTTTTTGACTGTTCAATATCAATAAGCGGACCTTTACGAGGAAGTCGCATACAACCAAAGCCAAAATTCTTTTTTACTTCAGGAAAATAGTTGTTCATAAGTAACTCCTTATTTTTTAGTACCTGTTACCTGATACATTTTATTGTTTGAAATCATAATATCCACATTGAAATATGGTTGAAGCACTTCTGCTAACTCATCACATTCAGGCAAAATGTTCGAAACTTTACCTGCCGATTTCATATGGATTTCATCAAGTTCTTTTTTGCTTAATCCGTGAGCAATACTGATTCTACCACCTATTTTTAAGACTTTTGAAAGATTGTCAATAAGCAATTCAGGGTTTGGAAAATGAGGAAACGCATTATAAATCATAATCATATCAAATTGCTTTTCAAATGTTATATTTTCAGCATCACCACAGATTACATCTACTTGTGGAAATTTAGACTTTGCAATTTTTACCATTTCAGGAGATAGGTCAACTGCAGTAATGCTATTCACGTTTCTTTCAAGATAAAAAGGAAACATAACACCTGTACCACAACCGATATCAAGTATATCTATGTTATCTTTTACCTCTGCATTGTCTAAAATTGTGTTTATGATTTCTCTGTCAGCAATTGGCTCACTATCCCAAAGAGAAGCAAAACCATTAAAAAATTCTTTTATTGTATCTTTGTTCATTATTCTTTCTCAATAGAAGCAACCTTGGTATTAATTGCTCTTATTCTGTCATAAATCTTTTCGTCAAATTTCTTTTCTCTGTCATAAGTGTAAAGGCCATTCTGTTCCTGTTCAATATCATAAAGCTGAGTATAGCAGAAACCGAACATCTTGTAGTTGCTTACAATTGCATCAGTAAGCCCCACATATCTATCGGCAAATTCTTCAGGAGTCTTAACGTCCTCACCATAGCCCCATGATTTGATTGACTCGTCACTAACCCATTTGATTCCACCGTATTCACTGATAAATACAGGTTCACCACCATATGTCTGACGACCCGGATTGTCAACTAAAACGTGCTCATAAAGGTAATTTTCTGTCATAAACCTATCGTAGTTATTTTTGAAAAATTCAACATCATAGCTGTAATCGTGTAGGTCATAAATATCAGTTTTAACGTGATAGTTACCACTTGTGTCAATGCAAGGACGAGTGGAGTCAACAGCCTTTGTAAAGTCATAAACTGTTGCAAGTAATGGGTCATACTGCTTTCTCTTTTTATAGTCCCATGTTTCGTTGAATGGACACCAGCCGATAATCGAAGGATGATTAAAGTCTCGTTCAACTGCTTCTTTCCACTCATTTAAGAAAACATCAACGCTTTTTGGATTTGAGTAATCAAGTCCCCAGTTAGCGTATTCACCCCATACGAGATATCCTAATTGATCAGCATAATAAAGGAATTTAGGGTCAAATACTTTTTGGTGAAGTCTTGCTCCGTTAAACCCCAGCTCCATTGAAAGAGTAATGTCTTTAATTAAATCTTCATCACAAGGTGCTGTATAAATACCTTTTTTATAAAACCCTTGGTCAAGGACAAGACGCTGGAAAACGCTCTTTTCATTAATAAGGAATTTATATCCGTCAAGACGAACATTACGAAGACCAAAATAAGACTTAACTTTATCTTCACCATATGTGATTTCAAGGTCATAAATACGACCATTACCAACTTCCCAAAGGTGAGTTTCATCTAATTTAATCTGTAATACTTCGTTATCACAAGCATTTTCAATGACTGTTTTACCAACACTATTACCATCATAAAATGCTTCACAGACAAGATTCTCTTTACCCTTAAGGTCAAAGTTGATTGTAACAAGACCATTTTTGTGGTCAGGATAAATTTTAAAGTTCTTCACATAATTTTCAGGCACATATTCAATGTAAACTGATTGCCATATACCTGTTGTACGAGTGTAGTCACAAGCGTGACTCTTTTTCCATTCACTCTGCTTACCACGGATTACGAATGGATTTTTAACGTCGTCTTCACAAAGTACAAAAATCTCGTTTTCACCGTCAACAATGAGGTCAGTAATATCAAACTTAAATGATGTGTAACCACCCTTATGACGACCTGCAAGTTCTCCGTTTACAAGAACAGTTGTCAAATGATCAGCAGCACCAAGGCAAAGAAAAACTCTATTACCATCTTTTTTAATGAGAGTAGTTCTTCTATACCACACCATATTAATAAAATCCTTGTACTGTATTCCTGAAAGTTCACTTTCAACACAGAAAGGCACATTGATTTTATGTGTGTAAGTCTTTTTATCTCTTATTTCAACTGCTCTTTTTTCATCAGTTGAAAATTTAAAGCCGAATTTTGCTTTCTGAAATCCAAAATCCCATTTTCCGTCAAGGTTCTGGAAATTCTCTCTCTGGAACTGTGGATTTGAATGTTTTGCCATTTTAATATTCATAAAAATCACCAAGCTGATAATATCATATATTTCTATAAAAGTAAAGGAAATGCCCGACAAAACTGCCGAGCATCAGTTTTTTTATTAGAGGATATGTCTTACAACGAAAATAATTATATTTAGTACATTGTTAAGGAGATATTCAATATTTGAAAGTGTGTATGGTTCTTCAAATACCCACTCTTCAGGTTTCAGGAGTGAACCCATTAATGAACCATCATATTCATAAGGCTCTTTAAATGCTTTTGTGTGCATCTTAACGGTAATAAGATTTTTGCAAGCCTCACGCAGAGCAGTACCAAAGCCTATAGGGTCTGCATAATATTGTGCTGTAACTGCTATAACGTGAGATGGTAGATTAATTGCCCAAAGACCTGTAAGCAATGTATCATTACCATTGTAAACTGCAATAATAGGACTCATATATCCAATTCCTGTAAAGTTCCATGAATAGTCAGAAACTACAAATCCATTAAAGCCCCACTCACCACGAAGGAGGTCATTAAGAAGTGCAGAGCTACCGCCACACCAGTTTGTACCGATACGGTTAAATGCAGACATAACGCCAAGGCAAGGTGATTCCTTAATAGGAATTTCAAAAGCCTTAAGATAGATTTCACGCATTGTCTGTTCATCAGCCCAAGTGAAAACGCCTTCTCTGTGAGATTCCTGGTCATTCATAACAAAGTGCTTGATTGTAACAACAAGACCTTCTGAATAACAACCTGTAATAAGAGCAGATGCCATTGTAGCTGAAAGGATAGGGTCTTCTGAATAATATTCGTAATTTCTTCCACCTGCAGGGTTTCTGTGGATGTTAACACCAGGAGCATACCAGATGTCTGTACCAATGTCACGTGCTTCAATACCTACACATTTACCCATTTCTTCAGCTAAATCCACATTCCATGTACAAGCAACAGCCACTTCGCAAGGATATGCAGTACCACTGTCAGTAAAAGCGATACCATTCTGTCCTTTAACACTTGATGGAGCATCATTATCCCAAGTCTTAGGAATACCAAGTCTTTCAACACCACGAGTACCATAACCACCATCAATAACCATCATAACCATTTCGTTTACTGTAAGCTGATCAAGGAATTTATCCATAAGTTCAGGATTTTCATAAACATCCTCAAACATTATGGTTTCATCATATACTGCACCTGTAATAGGAGCAGTACCTTCTGTTGTTTTTTCAGGTATTATGTCAACATTCTTGATTTCATCTGTTGCAGTCAATTCTCTGAAAACAGGATATGTACCTTCATAATCGGCACGGGAAAGAACAGGGAAATCATTATAAACATCATCGAATTTATTTGTGATTTCAACGCCTGTCTTACTATCAGTCTTTATAATCTTGTCTTCGGCCTGAACAAAGTTGAATGTATCAATATGTTCTCTTACATTTTTACCTACAATTATTTCATATGTACCCTTTTCAAGAACCCATGCTTCATGATTCTTATGGTCATATGAAGCCATATCATCAATGTCAAAGGTTACAGAAAGAGTCTGGCTTTCCTGTGGTTTTAAAAGGTCTGTCTTATCATAAGCACCGAGACAGATTGCACTCTTTTCAATGCCACCCTTATAATATGGTGCACTATAATAAATCTGAACAGTTTCTTTACCTGCCACATTGCCTGTGTTAGTTACTTTTACATTTGCAGTGATTTTACCGTCAGAAATATCATAACCTACAAGCTCCTGACTAAAGCTTGTGTATGAAAGTCCGTAACCGAATGGATACTGAACCTTATCCTTTGCAAATGTTTCAAAATAACGATATCCTACATAAATACCTTCAAGATATTCAACATAATATTCTCCACCTTCATATTCGTTTGTGCCAAAGCACACACCTGAAGGATGGTCATTAACGCTATAAGCAACGGTGTCTGCAAGACGACCTGATGGGTTTATGTCACCTTTGAGCATATCTGCAACAGAAAGCATCCCAAATTCACCAGGAATCCAGATTATTGCTGCAGCTTTTATGTTTTCATATTCGTCAACAAATCCCATTTCAATGATATTTGAAATATTGAAGAGAACAATAATGTTTTCAAAATTAGCATTGAGTTTTTCAATAAGTGCTCTTTCTTCATCACTGATTCGAAGAACATCTTCGGTAAGGTCAGCACCCTCTGCACTTGTTCTGCTAATCATAACAAGAGCTGTGTCAGAATATGCTTTTGCATTATTCATTATATCGTCAGTAAGAAGTGAAACAGGCATTTCAGGAAGCTGACTCTTTGTAAGAATAAGTCCCAACGCATTGTTTACAACAGGATGACTTGTTGTTGGAATTGCACTTGTGCCACATTCGTCTTCATATAATGCACGAAGTTCAGAGTTATATTCAATGCCTCTTTCGTCAAGGGCGTTATAAAAGCTTACCGGATTTTCAGATGTAATACAACCTGAACCTGCACCACCAAAGAAAGGACAAACTGAACCAACACCAAAAACGTTCAGTTTTTTGCCGTCAAGAGGTAAGATGTTTTCTTCATTTTTAAGAAGAACAATGCCTTCAGTCTCAATTTTTAATGCGGTTTTTGAGGTTTCGGCAATAATATCAGGGTCAATTCTGCCACTATAAGCAAAGACGCTTATTGTACAAGTGAAAAAAATTGTGATTACCATTAAAACAGAAAGTGTTTTCAATAATCTTTTCTTCATAAAATCCCCTCCATAATATGGTTATATGTTCTATGGTTACGTGTTCATAGTATATAAAAAAATATTGATTGTCAATTCGTTTTTATGATATAATACAAAGGGTGATAAATGTGTTAAATAAATATAACTGGGCAATACTTGGTTGTGGAAATATCGCAAACGATTTTGCACGAGAAATGAATAAAATGGGTGGCAAAGTTTATTCCGTTGCAAACAGAACTTATGAAAAAGCAGTGGATTTTGCCCAGAAGTACGGAATCGAAAGAGTGTATGAGAATATTGACGATATTTTCACAGATGAAAATGTCCAAATAGTCTATATTGCAACACCTCATAACAAGCATATCCAGTATATTTTAAAAGCATTGGAAAATGGTAAACACGTACTTTGTGAAAAAGCAATCACATTAAATTCAGATGAACTCAATAAGGCTGTAAACCTTGCAAATGAAAAAAATCTCATTTTAGCTGAAGCAATGACTATCTACAATATGCCACTTTACAATGAACTTGAAAAAATAATCATTTCAGGAAAGTTGGGCAATTTCCGTTTAGCACAGGTAAATTTCGGTAGTTTCAAGGAATACGATATGACAAATCGTTTCTTTAATATGGATTTAGCTGGCGGTGCTTTACTGGATATTGGTGTTTATGCTCTTTCTTGTGTGAGAATGTTTATGACAGAATATCCTGATGATATTAATTCACAGGTGAAATTTGCTGTTACAGGTGCAGATGAACAGTCAAATATTATTCTCAAAAATCCAAAAGAAGAATTGGCAAGTGTGACACTTTCATTACACGCAAAACAACCGAAACGAGCAACAATCTGTTACGATAAAGGGTATATTGAAATTTTTGAGTACCCAAGAGCTGACGAAGCGACAATTTATTATACAGAGGACGATAAAAAAGAAACTATAAAAGCAGGAAACATCGAAAATGCCCTCTGCTATGAAATCGAAAATATGGAAAACGCTGTTCAATATGGTAAAAATACAATGCGACTCGGTTACACAATTGATGTAATGAACATTATGACAACACTACGCAATCAATGGGATATGAAATATCCTGAAGAATTGTAAAATGCAAAAGGCTCTTTTGGGTGTAAGGAAAGCAGTATAACCATGTTAATTTTGCTTACAACCTGCGTCACAGCGCCTCAACTATGCATTACAAATTGCAAATTATCCCCATATTCTCCAAATCGTCAAATTGTTTATACTCATCATATGGATAAATGTTTTTTCGTCATTTATAACAGATAATTGATACAAATATCAGCATTATTCACAAAAAAGTTTTTTGCTTATTTATTCCTTTATTTTGAGTATGTTATATTGTATAATTATTGTATATTTGAGGAAAGGAATGATTAAATGACAAAGGATGAAATCATTGGCAAAGTAAAAGAATTGCCAGGATATATTAAAGACCATTGGAACACACCTAATGAGGGTGAATACTTGACACTTAAAGAATCTACTGCCTATATGCTGACTCAGGCAGGTTCTTATGTTTTCCTAACTGCTTCAGGTATCATTTCATTCTCTGCAGGTTATTTTTGTGGTGCAGTTATGGGTATTGCTGCCATCGACTTTTCAATTATCAATATTATCAGCACAATTGTAGGATACGTTCTTATGTTTATGAATCCTATCAATGTTCTGATTTATGAAAATCACGGCAGATTAACCAACAAAATGAAAATTTTCGCTCACCTTTCTTTTGCAGGTAAACTAATAATAGGTATTGGTTGCTATTTCCTACCACAAGGAATGTTTGAATCTGTCATTAACGGATTGCCTCAACTTGTAGGAAACATGCTTGTAACAGGTGCAATCTGGGACTATTTTCATTGGTTTGTTCGTAGAAAATTCTGTGAAAAACACGGAAGATTTAAACCGTTTATTCTTCTTTGTGGTATTCCATGTGCACTTATGATTTCTGCAATTCCTTATCTTCCTGTGCAGAACATGACATACACCAACAAGCTTGTTGTTCTCCACTTTGCTTTTACTCTCATGTCATATTTCTATAATAACTACACTGGTGTAAACACTCTTGTTACATTTATGACACCAAACTCACAGGAAAGACAAAAGCTCCATTCAATCGTTCCTATCATTTCAGGATTCTTTTCTTCTGTTGTAGGTGCACTTCTCCCTATCCTCATTGATTCAACTGGTGGATATTTAAGTCTTCAGACATACAAAGTATTTATTCCTATTTTCACAATTTCAGGTGCAACTTTGTCTTTGTTGGCAATTTTCTGTAAAGAAAGAATCATTGAACCACCTATGGAAAAACGCCAGAGAGTTACCTTCTTTAAGGGTGCTAAAAATGTTCTTAAAAACAAATATTTCTGGATTACCAATATTTCCAATGTAATCGGTCAATGGCATGGACTTGTAGGAAATCTTCTCAGCTGGTGGTTTGTTTATTCCTTACGAATGGAATGGTTCTCAGGTATTGCTGCAAACATAGTTGTTATGGGTATGACTTTCGGTAATATTCTTTGTCCTATCCTTACAAAACGCTTCCAGAAAAGAAACATCCTCATTTCTTTCCGAGGTGTTACAATCCTTACTGTTCTCGGTATTGCTCTTGCAGTTAAAATGGAAAACATCGTAATCTTTATGATTGCAATGTTCCTCAAAAACACTATTGCTCCTGTTGTTGATGGTGTCAACGTTGGTCTTAATGCTGATATTCTTACATACCATCAGTGGAAATACGGTGAGCGAGCAGATGCTATGGCAGGTGTATTTGGATGGTTCTTAAACCCTGTTAACGTGGCAATTGGTTACATTATGCCTTGGTTGCTCTCAATGATTGGCTTTACATCTGACTGGGACGTTCTTTTCGATTCACAGATTCTCAACAATGTATTCAGCTTATACACATGGGGTTCTGTTGTCGGTCTTGTTCTTCTTACTGTTCCTTTCATTTTCTATGACCTTACAAAAGAAAAGCACGATATGTGTGTTAAAGAATTACAGGAAAGAGTTAAAGCTATTGAAGAAGCAGAAAGTGAGGTTGCAAGCGTATGAGTAAAAAAATAATCTCTGTTGTTGCCGTTATTCTCTGTGTTTGTATGCTTTTTTCAGGTTGTGAATCAGTAACTTCCATTTTAGGCGATACTGATGCAAGTATAAAGTATAAAATCGAAAATGGTGAGGCAACTGTTGTAAGCGTACCTAATAAATCAACTGTTAAAAAGATAGTTATTCCTGATGAATACGAAGGTGTACCAGTTACAAAGATTGCTGATTTCTCTGCAACAAATCTTGAATATGTTACTGATTTTTCCATTGGTAAAAATGTAAAGGAAATCGGTAACTGGGCACTTGAAAACAATCAGCACATCACAGCATATGATGTTGATGATGAAAATGAATACCTTTGTGATGTTGATGGTGTTATTTACACAAAGGATATGAAAACATTACTCTTCTACCCTCTTGCAAAGGATTTAGTTGACGAAAAAAATGATGAGGGTAAAACAATCAAGGTATCCCAATACACAATTCCTGATGGTGTTGAAACAATCCGTACAAAAGCCTTTTACAAATGCTATTCATTAACTAAAATTGAAATCCCTTCATCAGTCAAGAGAATTGAAGAAAAAGCCTTCTTCCGTTGTGAAGCAATAACAGACCTTAAGTTACCTCAGGCACTTAAGTTTATCGGAAAGGACGCTTTCTCATACTGTTACGGACTTAAGGAGTTGGATATTCCAAGTAACGTAACACAGATTGACGAATATGCTTTTTACAACTGTACAAATCTTTTAACAATCAATGTTGATAACTCTGAGGATAATATGACACTCGGTAACAAATGGTATCCAACAAACCAGGGTAATAACATCGGTGAGTTAAAAATCAATTGGAGCTAATAACAGTTCGATATACTTGAAATTTATATAAAAGTGTTGTAAAATATCTGCACTAAATTAAATAAAGGAGAATGGAAATGGATTTTTCAATTTTTGACTCATTTGATATGAGCGTATTCACATTTTTCGGTGAACAGATTCAAAGTGCAGCAATGAATATCGTTGCTGAATTCATCACTTTCTTCGGTGGTTCTGAATTTGTTATGCCAATGGCAGTTTTAGGTCTTGTGTTGAGTTTCTTCAAGAGAACTCGTAAATTCGGTATGGCTGTTCTTTTTGCAGTTCTTGTGGGAACACTTCTCACTAACGTTATTTTCAAGCCAATGTTTGACCGTCCTCGTCCTTATGTTTACTATGCTGAAAACCCTCTCTTTATGAGCTGGTATGAATTTGCAGGTGCACATGTTGAAAGTGACAAGTCATTCCCATCAGGTCACACAACTGCAGCATTTGAAATCGGCGTTGCACTCTTCCTTGTACTTAACAAGAAATACAGCTGGATTTTCCCTGTATTCTCTGTACTTGTTGGCCTTTCAAGAATCTATCTTATGGTTCACTATGTAACTGATGTTCTTGGCGGCGTGGTTATCGGTACATTTGCTGGTATTATGGGTTATGTTATTATGACAGCACTTATGAAAAACACAAAAATTGCTGAATTCGATTTAGCAGAAAAGCTTAAAAAGAAAAAAGCATAAATACGATTAAAAGATATCACCTGTGTCAAAACTCTGCACAGGTGATTTTTTATGTATAAAAGAATTTCTGTTGCATTTTTCTCTCTTATTTTTATCTTTGGACTTTTAGTATCTAATATGGGAATCATAATGCTTAAAACGGGTATTTCTCCATCGTCACAAAACACAAGTAAGAAAAATGTTGTACTTTCAAGCTCAAGAGGAATGATTTATGATACAAATATGAAAAAAATTGTTAATACAGATACAAAAAGCATAACAGTTTGCTTACCCACACAAAAAGCCCTCAACGACCTTGAAAACAGTTTAAATGTCAATCAGTCAAAAGAGCTTTACGACAATATAAAAAGCGGTAAAATAAGCATTTTTGAGACCACTGACACATTTAATAATTCTTATGTAAAATCTGTAACAATAGTTGAACGATATTCCGATAATCAGACTTGTACCCATCTTGTAGGTCATCTTGACGAAAATGGTCAGGGCGTTATGGGACTTGAAAAAGCGTATAACAGTTACTTGTCCCGATATGGTGGTGAACTGAAAACATTATGGAGCACCGATGCTATTGGTAATATCCTTTTAGGTGATGGAATAAAATTCGAGAGCAATGGTTATCTCTCTCCTGCCGGAATTCAACTTACAATAGACCTTGATATTCAAAAAATTGCAGAAAATGCACTTATTTACAATAACATAGAAAAGGGCGCTGTTGTTATACTCAACTCATTTACAAATGAAATCCTTGCAATGGCATCTTTCCCAAATTTCAATCCAAATGACCTTTCTGTTGATATAGAAAACCAAAACTCACCATTTATAAATCGGGCAATAACTCCATACAGCATCGGTTCAGTTTTTAAACCAATCGTTTCTGCTTGTGCTTTAGAAAACAATATTCAACTAACCTATAATTGTAATGGAAGTATAGAGATAAATGGCATAACCTTTAAATGCAATAACAATATTGCACATGGCACTGTTGATATGTGTACAGCTATGGAGGAGTCTTGTAACTGTTACTTTATAGCATTAGGACAAAAGTTGAATGTAGAAAACTTTTTAAATCTTTGTAATGATTTTGGTTTTGGTAAAAGTTTAGAATTAGCAGATAATTTCACCACAAAATCAGGAACCCTTCCGTCTTTTGATTCAATTAGTTCACCTCAGTCATTAGCAAATGTTTCCTTTGGTCAAGGTGATTTACTTGCAAGTCCCCTTCAACTTGCAGTTGCATATTCCTGCTTTGCAAATGGTGGATATTACAGAGCTCCTACACTTATGAAAGCAATTATTGATGAGAATGGTAAAATAATTCAGAAAGTAAAAATACCTGATAGTTATCAGATTTTAAATAAAAGTACGGTAACCAAGACTGATGAAATTCTTATGAATGTTGTAGTGAATGGTAACGGAAAAAAGGCATATTCCGACTCCACTATTAATCACGGAAAAACTGCAACAGCACAAAGTGGATGGTATGAAAATGGCAGAGAGGTCAATCACACCTGGTTTTGTGGATATTTGACAGCAAATGACACTACCTACACAGTTGTTATCTTCAAGGACGATGGTAAATCAGGCTCGACGGACTGTGCTCCTGCTTTTAAATATGTATCTGAAGAAATTTCAAGCATAAATAAATCAAAAAACGAATAAAAATAATTAAATTACTCTTGACAACACGAACAAAAGAATATATAATATTTTAGCAACCGTGTTAAGGGCCAATAGCTCAGTTGGTTAGAGCATCCGGCTCATAACCGGACGGTCCGGGGTTCGAGTCCCTGTTGGCCCACCATTTTCGGTTGCTTATACATAGGGGTATAGCTCAGTTGGTAGAGCAGCGGTCTCCAAAACCGCGTGCCGTGGGTTCGAATCCTACTGCCCCTGCCAAAAAGAAAAAGAGTCGTATTTACGGCTCCTTTTTATTTACCTAAAAATGTTTAGTATTGTTTTTGTTGTATTTGGGTAGTATAATTACCACATAAACTTAAATATACAGGTGATACTATGAAAAAAGGACTGATTATAATGCTCACAATTTCATTATCACTTTTCGGACTTTGTGCTTGTGGGGGAGAAAGTCAAAAAACAACACCACAATATGAGCAGATTAGTGCCGAAAAAGCCAAAGAATTAATGGACACCGAAA
>JAZLAH010000053.1:0-14896 GCA_045613065.1 Candidatus Fimenecus sp. | reverse complement strand
GACAAGCTTTCACTTGAAGCTTGGACAGACGGAACAATTTCAGCGCAGGAGGCCGTTTCTCTCGGCGCAAAAATCCTTACAGACCACTTAGACCTCTTTGTTGACCTTTCTGATGAAGCAAGAGAAACAGAGACAATGATTGTCAAGAATGACGACAGCAAGGGTAAGATTCTTGAAATGACTATTGAAGAACTTGACCTTTCAGTTCGTTCTTTCAACTGCCTCAAACGTGCAGGCATCAATACTGTTGAAGATTTGACAAACAGAACTGAAGAAGATATGATGAGAGTAAGAAACCTTGGTAGAAAATCTCTTGAAGAGGTTATCGCAAAGCTCGAATCATTGAACTTCACATTGCGTAAGGACGACGAATAATAAAGGAGTGATTTTGAATGCCAGGAACAAGAAAACTCGGCAGAACAAGCGATCACCGCAAGGCTATGCTCAGAGGTATGGTAACATATCTTATCGAGAACGGTCAGATTGAAACAACTGTAACAAGAGCCAAAGAAGTTAAGGCTATGGCTGAAAAAATGATTACAATCGCTAAAGATAGCAGTCTTCACTCAAAGAGACAGGTTTACTCTTACATCACAAAAGAGTCTGTTGCTAAGAAGTTGATTGAAGAAGTAGCTCCAAAGTATGCAAGCAGAAATGGTGGTTACACTCGTGTTATCAAGACCGGCCCAAGAAGAGGCGATGCTGCTGAAATGTGCATCATCGAACTCATCGCTGAATAATGCGGTAAGGCTTTAATAGACCAATAAATTAACACCTTGGAGAAATCCAAGGTGTTTTTGTTTTTTATCCCTAATTCTATTGTAAAATGATATTTTTATGTAGTCAATCTTTTCGTATCCTATTCAGTCCACATTAGTGGACATATCATCGGGTAAAGTTGTTTACCCAAGTTTATAAGTATTAATTTATATTCTTTATTTATATTATTATACTATTAGGTAAAAATTATTTTACCGGTCAAGTAAAATTTCTTTACCGTCGGGTGTAAAAAATGATACAGTTATGTCATTTTAACTTAATTCCAATGCAAATAAACCCATTGTCAACAATATCAATAACTCCATATTCATCATTTCGTATTGACCCAGGATTGAACATCTTGATTCCGTCGTAATTATCCTCTTGTTGAGTATGTGTATGACCATAAAGGGCTAATTTACAATTATTTCTTCTTGAAACTGACAAAAGACCACCAAGACCGCTTTTTACATATTCATAATGACCATGAGTGATGTAGATTTTAAGTCCACCTTCTTCAATGATGGCATTTTTAGGGTAGTTACAATAAAAATCGTTATTACCTTTTACACAGTACACTTTTTTACCATCTAAAAGAGGTTTGTAACGTTCAAAATCCGTATGACCATCACCTAAAAACACAACAACCTCTGCTGTTGGTTGAGATTCAATAGCTTTTTTTATGGAAAAATAATCACCGTGGGAATCGGACAAAACAAGTATTCTCAATCATATCACCAACTTTATAATCATAATATAATTATATAATATTATGGTGGTGGTTTCAATGAGTAACAAAAATTTTGATGAAATAATTAATAATATCAAATCAAAAAAGTCAAACGAAGAAACACAGGAATATTTAATGAAAAATCTTTCTTCAGAGCAAAACAAGAAACTGAAAGAGGTTTTAAATGACAAAGAAGCAATCAAAAAACTTCTTTCTACACCAAAGGCACAGGAATTACTGAAGAAATTGAGGGAGGAGAAAAATGATTGATATTGAAAACCTCTTGTCGTCAATAAGTGATGAGGATATGGCAAAAATAAAAGGAATTGCAGATTCTTTGATGGAAAAGGATAATCCACAACCAAAAGAAACACCCAAAAAGTCAGAAATTATTCCGAATTTACCAATAGATGCAGATATGATGAAGAAAATAATGGGACTTATGGGGCAGTTTAATAAAGCGGATTACAGAACTCGGTTAATTGAAGATTTGAAACCAATGTTAAGTGATGAACGAAAACAAAAGGCTGATGAAGCAGTAAAATTTTTGCAACTTATGGAAGTATTACCTTTATTGAAAGGTTTGTTTTAATTATGAGTGGATATTCATATTCGGAAATACAGAATATGCAACAGAAAGCAATGGCAAGAGTCCGTGAAATGAAACGAACTTCGGATGAAATAACAAAAGTAGTTCAAAAGGAATTGGATTATCAATATAAAAATACACAACCAAGTAGTTACAAACCAACAATAACGGCAAAGGTTACAAATATGCCTCCAAATTTTCCAAAAGAAGATATTTATCCTGATTTTAAGGAGTATTTCAAAGCCGAACAAGAAAAGAAACAAGAAAAAGAAAAGTCATCAAAACAGGATAATAATTCAAATCAAAGTACTATACAGACTTTTTTTGATGAACCGGATAAAGCCTTGCTTTTAGGCCTTATAATGCTGTTAAAAAGTGAAAAAGCTGATGAATCACTCATAATGGCACTTACATACATTTTGTCATAAAAGTTTCGTAATTTTTATTGACAACACAATTACTTTGTAATATAATCAGTTTAATAGGTTAAACAACTAAATAACCAGATGATGCAGATTGAAAGTTAAACTGACTGTCTGTTGATGGTATTCCGGAGAATTCCACGAAATGTGGATACCGAAGGTGCAAGGCGTAAAGCTAATCTCTCAGGTCAAAGGACGGAAAAATTTTTATGATTTTTTTCAGGGCTGAGTGTTTTTGCGCTCAGCTTTTTTCATTATATTTAAGAAGGAGAATGGATATGAATTTTAATGATGTTTTAGTTGCAATTGACGATTTTGTCTGGGGTGTGCCTCTTATGGTGCTTATTATTGTAGGTGGTCTGTTGCTCACCTGCAGAACGAAGCTTGTTCAGGTTTTCCATTTGCCATTGGCTTTAAAGTGGATGGTACAGGAAGAAGAGGGTGGACAGGGAGATGTATCATCATTCGGTGCATTATGTACAGCGCTATCTGCTACAATTGGTACAGGTAATATTGTTGGTGTTGCTACTGCGATTTGTGCAGGTGGACCAGGAGCACTTTTCTGGATGCTTGTTGCTGCTTCCTTTGGCATGGCAACAAAATATGCTGAAGGTCTTCTTGCTGTAAAATATCGTGTTACTGATGAAGATGGTCATACATGGGGTGGACCTTTCTACTATATCGAAAAAGGTATGGGAAAAAACTGGAAATGGCTTGCAAAAGCGTTTGCAATCTTTGGAGTTTGTGCAGGTCTTATGGGTATCGGTACATTTACACAGGTAAATGGTATTTCATCAGCAATCAACTCATTTTTTGATGCAAGTAATACAAACACTGTTGATATTCCATTTATCGGTGAATATTCCTGGTCAGTTGTAATTGCATCAATTGTTCTCGCTGTTTGTGTGGGTCTCGTTATTATTGGTGGTATCCAGAGAATATCAAAAGTAGCAACAGTTGTTGTTCCATTTATGGCGATTGCTTACGTTGTTTTTGCACTTATTCTTATTTTCACAAATATTGATAAAATTCCAATGGCTGTTGAACTTGTTGTCAAAGGTGCATTCAATCCATCTGCAGTAACAGGTGGTGTTGTTGGTACAATGTTTATTGCAATGCAGAAAGGTGTTGCAAGAGGTATTTTCTCAAACGAATCAGGTCTTGGTTCAGCACCAATCGCATCTGCTGCAGCTAAAACAAAAGAGCCTGTTCGTCAGGGTCTTGTTACAATGACAGGAACCTTCCTTGATACAATTGTAATTTGTACTATGACTGGTCTTTCAATCATCATAACAGGTGCTTGGAAAGTAGAAGGACTTGAAGGTGTTGGCGTTACATCTTATGCTTTTGGTGAAGGTATTGCATTTTTACCTGAAAGAGTAACATCTTTTGTACTTATGGTTTGTCTTGTGTTCTTCGCATTTACTACAATTCTTGGTTGGGATTATTATTCTGAAAGTTGTCTTAAATACCTTACAAAGGGTAATAAGAAAATTGTAAAGGCATTCAGATATCTTTATATCCTTGCTGTGTTTATTGGACCATATATGACAATTTCTGCAGTATGGACAATTGCAGATATCTTCAATGGACTTATGGCAATTCCAAATATGATTGCACTTTTTGCACTTTCAGGTGTTGTTGCAAAAGAAACAAAAAAGTTTTTTGATAAAAGAAAAACTGAAAAGAACAAATAAATAAAAACATCCCATTGTTCAAAACGAATGATGGGATGTTTTTTTATAATGCAAATCAGAATTTGTCAGGATGAAATCATTTTCGTTCATTTATGAATACACGGAATAAAGGCAGACATGATGAGAAGAACTTTTTATAACTTTCGCAGTAATCTCTGTCAGCTCTTGTACGTTTGCAACCACCTGCACGACACACAGGATAGAACTTACATTGTTTGCATTTCTCGGGTACTGAAAGACTTTCTCTTAAAAACTCAATAGCCTTGTCGCAATGTGCCAGAGTATCAAAATTCTCGTTTTCATCATTGATGTTCCCTAAATTCCATTTGTCTGTACAGTAAAAGTCGCAAGGATAAACATTCCCATTTCCTTCAACAACGAATTGGTGCATACAATGACCACACATTCCACATTGTTCTGTAGGATTTCCAAGAAACTGATGAACAATGTTATCAAACCAACGGATACTTGTATATTGACCTCTTACATAGTCTTTAACATAGTAATTAAAACCTTTTATAAGGAAATCACCATACTGCTCCGGAGTCATATATAATTCACTTTCACTACTATCGTCAAAAGGTCGGAGACAAGGGATGAACTGTAAGTATCGGAACCCTTTTTCTCTGAAATACTTATAAATTTCATCAATATGGTCAGCACAATAGCCTGTAAGAACCGTCAGAATATTGAATTCAACATTGTGCTTTTTAAATTTTTCAGCAGCTGAAAGAATTCTGTAAAAAGTATTTTCTCTTTTGTCGTCAACACGAAATTTGTTATGCTCAAAGTTGCCGTCAAGACTGAGTCCCACAAGAAAATTATTCTTGTGAAAAAAATCACACCATTCATCAGTTACAAGAGTACCATTTGTCTGTGTGCTGAAATGAATCTGACTGTTAAGCTTGTTAGAGGCTTTAACCTTTTCTACAAAATGCTGAAAATAAGGGAGTCCTGCTAAAAGTGGCTCACCACCCTGAAATGCAAATGCAACACTTTCACCATTTGCAAAGTGGAGTGCTTTTTCTATTAATTTGTCGGCAGTTTCTTCTGTCATAATACCAAAAGATGAAACCTCACGAAGCTCTGTAACATTGTGATAGAAACAGTATCTGCAACGCATATTACAAAGACTTGATGCAGGTTTAATCATTATTGAAAGTGGTGGCATAGCTTTTCACTCCTTATTTGCTGATTGCCTTCCCCCTCAAGGGTGGAGCCTAGCGTTCATATCATTATATAACAAAGCCCATTGAAAAAGCAACTTCAATGGGCAATTATTATTTATAAGTTTTCATAATAGTTGTGGTTAATTCCTCTACGATTTGCTTTGAAATCATCCATAACGTCAGTCATTTTCTGATTAAGTTCTTCTGCAATAGTAGGATATGTGCTTGTTCTGTTATAGTTTTCACCTTTATCGTCTGTAAGCACATATAACCAATTTTTTCTTGTCTTGTCGAAGAAAGCAGGGTTATCATTCTGCATCTTACGGAAATATTTGAATGTTATGTATTCATTTTCTGTAAGAACAGGATATGTATAATCTTTATATTCTTCACGATTAAGAACTTCGTCAGTTGTCATTGTGTATTGAAGTGCCTTGAGTTTTTCACGTTTCATATGAAGAATAGGATGTTCTTCTGTATGAACTGCTGTGTCGTCTTTTAAAACAGAAAGAAGTGAAACACCGTCAATTGTTCTGTCAGTTGGGAGATAATTCTCTTTACCATCATCACCTGTAATTCCACAAAGTTCAATAAGTGTAGGGAACATATCAGCAAGAACAGCACTCTGCTCTCGTGTTGTACCTGCATCCCAGATGCCATCATTGTTAGTCCATTTAATCATAAATGGAACTTTCTGACCAGCTTCGTATGCAAGGTATTTACCACCACGGAGTTCACCTGTTGACCCCTCAAGTGCAGGACCATTATCACTTGTGAAAATGATGATTGTATCGTCCATAACATCTAATTCTTCAAGTGTATTGAAGAGTTCACCAAGATAATAGTCAAACTCTGTTACACAGTCAACATAAGTGCCCATACCACTTGTGCCGTCAAAATCGTCACCTGCAAAAACAGGACCATGTGGCCAAGGAGTTGCATAGTATGCAAAGAATGGTTCGTCAGAATTTGTAACAGCATCAGTAATCCAATCATTGATTGATTCGTGAATCCATTCACTTGCCTTGCTTTGGTCTTTTTTACCATCTTTGAAGAATTCGTCAGTACCATGAACGATTTCATATTCACCATTTTCTTCTTCAGCATAATAGAATGGTGTCATATCGTTAACGTGATGGCTACCATAGAAGTAGTCAAATCCCTGATTTGTAGGAAGATATTCACCATAATCACCAAGGTGCCATTTACCGAATGCTCCTGTGTTGTATCCTGCATTCTGGAAAACTTCAGCAATGGTGATTTCGTCACCGAGCATACCATCAGCATTATTACCCATTTCAATTGAGTTGAAAATTCTTGTTGACGCAAATGGTGAAAGAGTATCAACTGTTGGATAAATAACATTATCTGCATATCCTCTGAATGGATAACGACCTGTCATAAGGCTGAAACGAGCAGGTGAGCAAACTGAATAGCTTGAATAGAAATTGTCGAAATTAACGCCATCTTCACCGATGCTGTCGATATTTGGAGTGTCATAAATTGCACCATTAAGTGAGATATCACCCCAACCTAAATCGTCCATCATAATGAAAAGCACATTTGGTTTGCTTTCGGTATTTTTATCAACTTTGTTAAGATAATCGTCGTGACCTTCCCAGAGTCTGTCAACATTAGGCTGTGAACGAAGATTCATTGTGAGAACATAGAAAACAGATGTTCCTGCAAGGAAAATACTAAGAAGTGTTGTCACAACAAAGTGAGCACCTTTTTTGTCAAACTGCTTTTTGCCAACGAAGAAAAGTGCAAAAAGAGCAATAATACAAGGAAGAATGAGTAAAAGATTACCACCTAATCTTACAAGAATGTTATAGTTGTCAGTGCCTGAGAAAAGTGCATTTTCAACTGAACTCCAACCAGCTTTACCTGATGAGAATGCTCCAAAACCTGCATCAGCACCCCAGATTGTATAGTAAAGAACAATTCCAAGACCTGAAAATCCGTATCCTGCAAAAAGTCCAAGATACAACTTCTTGAATATAAGTAATCCGAGAATAATAAGTGCTGAAACAATACACATGAATCCAACATTTACAACAGCAAGAATGTTAAGTCGCATTATATTTAATGCAAGAGCTAAAACAATTCCAGCAAACATAATAATTATCGGAAAAGGTTTTTTTGAATTATCATAAACAATTCCTTTTTTCATTTTCTTTCCTCCTACCAATATGAATTATAATGATTATACACTAAAAAGACTCTACAATCAATAGTAAAGGCAGTCTATAAATCAGACTGCCTAAAATTTTAGTCGTTATATTTTTTTGATTCCTCAAGAATGATGTTGTATACCTTTTCATTAAGTTCTTTTACCTGTTCTCGATTCATTTCACTTGTTTCGATTGGGTCAAGAACAGTAACAGAAACAGCAGTTGGGGTAATAACACCACCACTACCTTCAAGAATTTTAAATACGTTTCTTATGTAGATTGGAACAACAGTTACACCAGTTTTCTGTACAATTTTAAATGCACCATTTTTGAAAACATCCGGAGTGTTGCTAAAGCCTCGTTTGCCTTCAGGAAAGACGAGCATAGAAAGACCATCTTTAATTTGTTCAGCAGTTTTATTAAGTGCTTTAATGCCTTCACGAGGATTTTCCTGGTTAATTGAAACACAATGGAGAATGTGACTTATCTGTTCAATGGCAAAAAGCTTGTTAAGCTGCATTCTCATAAGGAATCCAAAATTGAAATCCTTTAAAGCATATAACAAAACAGGAACATCAGCATAACTCTGGTGATTAGGAGTGAAAAGAACAGGACGGTCAGTAGGTATTTTTTCAACACCTTCAACGGTTACATCTACCTTGGCAGCTTTAATAACAAATTTTGCCCATTTTTTTACAGCTGCATATCCGAATTTATCTGCTTTTTCCTGTTTGCCATGTTTTTCTAAAAGCTTATGGTAGAAAATTTTTGGCTCCATTACAACAAAAATGTGGCCAAAGACTTTTCCGAAAGTAGCATAGCTAAAAAGTTTTTTCTTAAAATTTTCCATTTTCTCATTCCTCTAAATAATCAATATATTCTTCTAAACACATACCTAATTCGTTAATCTTCTTTGCATGCTCTACACCAACATATCTGAAATGCCAAGGCTCATACATAATGCCTGTTTGTGTTGTCTTATCTGCAGCATAGCGAAGAATAAAACCGTAATCTTCAGCATTTTCCATAAGCCATCTAAATTGGTCGGTGTTTTCAAATGAAGTTGAAAGAGAATAGTTGCCTTTTTCAAGAATATCGAAACCTAAGCCTGTGTTATGTTCGCTTGTTCCGGAAAAAGTACGGGAATAATTTGCCTTGTTAATAGCATCAGCTTCAGAATAACCCTGACTAATGTATGAATTTACAGAACGGGTAAAGAGTTTGTCCTGAAGGTGAATGCTTCTATATGCAGAAACAAGTTGAAGTGGAACCCCTGCTTCCTCAGCAGCAGCAAACATATCTTTAAGTGGCTGATACGCTGCTCTGTCCACTGCTTTAACAGAATTTTTTTCTTCACAGTTAAGATACATGGCGTCAACATACTGACCATTTGACCAATATACTAAATCCCATTTGAAATCTTCAGGTAATTCATACTGACGATTCAAAAGCATAAGATTTCTGCCATGTTTAAAAATATCAGCAGGAACAGCATCCGGTGAACGATATTTTACTGTATCATAGAACGAACCTGTAAGAACAGGTTTTGTTGTTATCACTATTGTTTCAGTTTCTTTAGTTATGTTTTCAGTAGTTTGTGTTTCAGTTGAAGGCTCTGTTTCTGTTGTGCTTGTCTGAGACTCAGTTGTTTCAGAAGTCTGTTCTTCAAATGTTGTGCTTTCTGTAGTTTTTTGAATTTCCGAACTGCTAGTTTCAGGAGAAATTGGTGTATCCTTGTTAAAATTAATTGTGATACCCACAAAAAGAATTATGAAAATAACAAGACAGGTTATGACAACTCCAATGGTAGAATTCAGCTTTTTTTGTTGTGAAACAGACTGATTTTTTCTTTTAGCCATTGTACAACCTCCTTTTTATGAAAAATATTATACCATAAATGGGAAAATAAAACAACTAAAATATTATTTTGACTGTATGCAATAATACTATATATTCTTATTGACTTTTTTTGCGATTTGTTGTAAAGTAATAAGGTAAGTATACAACTTTTGAAAGGGGTTCAAAAAATGGCTAAAAAGCAGTTAACTATTGAAGAATATAAGGCAAAAGCTGAAAAAGGTGCAGCTAACAAAGCAAACTTTGCAAAGGTGTTTATGTCATCTATTGCAGTTATGCTTGCTTTAGTAATCACATTCAGCACAGTAACACTCGCATATACTTTTGTGGGTAAAGCAGGTCAGACAACAGTTGTTACAGGTCCTGCAACTAATAACGGTGGTTCAACAAACGTTGACAACAGCGTTTCTGATGATTATACAGCAGATGTACCATCAGGTGACGAAATGACAGATGTACCATCAGGTGATGAAATGACAGACGTTCCAGCTGGCGACGAACCAACAGATGCTCCAGCAGGTGATGAAACTCCTGATGCTCCAGCAGGTGCAGTAAATGCAGAACAGGAATATCTTGATATGTATAAGAAGGCTGTTGCAGCTGCAAGAACAAAGTCAAAGTCAGTTATCCGTGTAAAAGACGGTGCTATTAACTATAAGGGTATCGTTGAAGCAGGTGGACTTTCAGGTGCTGCATCTTCTCTTATGGGTATGTTTATGGCTAAGGATGCTGCTTCAATTGAAGTTAAGAATGAAGAATGGGATAAGACAAAGCTTCCTGATGCAAGTGCTCTTACACTTAACGGTGTTCAGAAAATCACTCGTGTAGAAAAAGGTAATACATATGTTATTACAGTTGTTGCAAAGAATGCAGTAAATCCAAAGGCAAATGGTGACGGCGTTGGTTCTATCGCAGGTGTTATCGAAGAAAGCCAGATTACAGGTTCAATCAGCTCAGTTCCTGGTCTTTCACTCAGCAACATCAACATTGCTTATGAAAATGTAACTGCAGTTGCTACAATTGATAAGGCAACAGGTAACCTTATTGCTCTTGACATCGATGCTCCTTGCGTTCTTGGTCTTGATGCAAAACTTGCTGTTATTACAATGAATGGTGCAAAAGTTGGTATCGAAGTTATCACAGAATACAAGATTTCTTACTAATTAAAACTAAAAAGTAAAGGACTTGACTTAATCGTCAGGTCCTTTTTTTGTGTACTGATATTTGTCTTTCTGAGCATAGAGAAGAATCTCTGGTTCTTCTTTTGCAAGAGATTCTTCGTCATTTCATTCCTCAGTATGACTTTTAATTTTGCATTTTGCACTTGTTGTTATTCTTCAGTTTGCTTACCTAAGAATGATGCTGCAACGGATACAAGTTTAACCTCTGTTTGTGATGGCATACTACCATCGGTATTAAGCATTAAAACAACCGAACCAGCAACATCACCACCACCGATAATAGGAAATGCAAGTCCCGCTTCTTTGTCCTTGTCGGCTAAAGGATAAAGTGCTGTGATTTCAGGTGATGCAACATAATTTTCTCTGTTTTCCATAAGGGTTTCAAGTTCAGCGGAAATTCGTTTGTCCATAGCATCTTTTTTCGGCATACCCGCAACAGCAATTACATGGTCTCGGTCAGTAATCAATACAGGAAGATTAGTAGCCCTATATAATACATCAGTATATTGACTTGCAAATTCTGACAATTCACCAATAGGTGAATATTTCTTGAAAATAACTTCACCATCAGAAGCGGTAAAAATTTCCAATGGGTCTCCTTCACGGATTCGCATAGTCCTACGAATCTCTTTCGGAATAACAACCCTTCCCAAATCGTCAATTCTTCTCACAATCCCAGTTGCTTTCATATATCATTCTCCTTGTTTCAATACAAAATTTTCAATGTAATTCTAGTATCTGTCAAACAAGTGAATTTATACTGTGAAGATTTACTTTTTGGATTGCCTGTGATATAATAGAAAAAACTAGTTTTATAGTTTAAGGTGGTGTATAAAATGAAGACTTTCCATTGCCCAAATTGTGGGGCACAAATTTCTTTGGATGATAGTCGAGATTTTGGGTTCTGTCAGTACTGTGGTACAAAAATAATGTTAGACGATTATCGGAGTACCCATCGAGTGGTTGATGAGGCAAGAATTAAAGAAACTGAAACAGACAGAATTATTCGTTTGAAAGAATTAGAAATTGAGGAAAAAGAGAAGGAACGTTCTCGTAAAAATCGGGCAACAGCTTATAAAATAGCATTGATTTTTGTTGGTGTTGGTGCGATTAGCCAATTGATAGTTCCATATAATTTATTGGGGATTTTTGCTATAGTAGGCGGTGCGTGGATTGCTTTGTTTGCACTAATTAGTGGCGATAACCAGAAGGAAAAGTAACTCATATAAGCAAGAGCGGAGTGGTTTCACTCCGCCATTCTTTTATATCTCTGCACCACGCTATGTATTGCCCAACAGAATTTGTCGAAAGGTGTCAATGTTGTCAGTAAAGGGTCTCCTTCACGTATCCTCATAGTCCTTCTAATCTCTTTAGGAATAACAACCCTTCCCAAATCATCTATTCTTCTCACAATCCCAGTTGCTTTCATATATTAATCTCCTCTTTTTTACAAATTAAATGTGATATTAGTATCACACTTTTTGTAGAAATTATGAGTAGATTTTCCAAAAGAATTAAAATTAAAAAGCTATCCCACTCGTATAGAACTTTCAAGTCTAGCCCATAATTAATTGACTTTTATTTTAGAATAATATAAAATGTGCATATAAAATACAAAGGAATGATTGATATGTGGCAAGTTATCAGAAAAATTGTTTCATTAGTTATCATTATTGAAACAAGCTTTACGGGACTTTTCAACGGTATAATAATTAAGCCTGTTGAAATGCCAGAAATTGAAGTAAAACAACACACCCAATATGTTGATCCCTTTATTGGAACTGGAGGCACTCCATGGGCAACAGGTATGCTCAGTCCAGCAGCAACTATCCCTTTCGGTGCTGTGCGTCTTGGTCCAGACACAACCTTTCTTGGCGGTTCCTATATAGTAAAAACTAACACATCAGGATATTATTACGAACACGCCCATATAAAAGGTTTCAGTCATTCCAGACTTTCGGGAACGGGTGCAGAGGATTACCAGATGTTCCGTATAACCCCTGCTATCGGCTCTAAAGAGGCGGGAGTAATTCCTTATTCACATAAATATGAAAGTGCTGTTCCAGGGTATTATGCTGTTTATCTTGAATCACTTGACTGCCTTGCAGAAATGACTGCAGATATACATACTGGCGTTCACAGATACACTTTCAACAACACTAACGATGCACGTTTGTTCATTGATATTACAAGTGCAGCAGGCAACTATTCATCGACAAAAGGTGCCGTTGAAGTTGACAAAAGTGGTGTAATAAGGGGTTCGTCAGTTCTTAACGGTTCATTTTCAAGAAGACAGAACGGCCTTCCTGTTTATTTTGCAGCTATTGCCGATAAGCCAATTATGTCTTATGAAATCACTGGTGATGAGTCCAACTTGGGAATTGACCTTAATTTCGGTAATATCAAAAATCAGCCCTTGGAAATCAAGGTTGGCATAAGTTTTGTCAGCACTGATAACGCTCTTGAAAATCTTATTACAGAAACTGATGAACTTACCTTTGATGATGTGAGAATTAAGGCTCTCAATAATTGGGAGAATGCTCTTTCTGTTATTGATATAAACAGCACTGACAGGGACATTAAAACAATTTTCTATACTTCTCTTTATCACAGTATGATAATGCCCACAAACTTCACCGATGTCAACGGAGAATACCTTGGATTTGATAAAAAAATACATACTGCAGATGGATATACCTACCGAACAGATATGTCCTTATGGGATACCGCCAGAACCACCCATTCCCTTTACACTCTCATTGCTCCTGAAATTCAGAACGACTGTCTGAACTCCTTAGTAGAAATGGCTAAGACCGGTGGCCGTCTGCCACGTTGGCCTATGGGTGCAGGTTATTCTAACTCTATGATTGGTGACCCTGCTAATATTGTTATCACCGAAAGTTACCTCAAAGGTTTCACTGATTTTGATGTTAAAACAGCATATGAATATATGAAGAAATCTTCTGATGTAAAAACCACAAAAGCAGGTAGAGATTACATTGACTTGTACAACGAATACGGATATGTTCCTAACGATCTTGCTATAGGAGATAAATCTGTTTCAAGAACAATTGAATATTCCTGGGAAGATGGTGCCATTGCCCTTCTTGCTGATGCTCTCGGATACAAGCAGGATGCAGATAAATATTATCAGAAGTCCATGTATTATAAAAATGTATTCAATCCAAAAACACAATATTTTCAGGCAAAAAATTCCGACGGAGAGTTTGTCACCAACTTTAGTCCTTATATAACCACCTTTTATGATGCTGTTATGATTGAGAAATTTGCCGACTGTTACTGCGAAGGCAGCGCAAGACAGTGGCGCTGGAATGCATTACAGGATATTGATGGTATGATAGAACTTTTCTCAAGTGAAGAATATTTTGTTTCCGAACTTGAAAACTTTATGAAGGATGCTTCCATATCCCGTGCGGCAATTGACCCGGGTCACGGATTCTGGCTTGGAAACCAGCATGATATCCACACACCATATCTTTTCAGCAATGCAAACAGGGCTGACCTTACACAGAAATGGGTTCGTTGGTCATTGGAAAACCGTTTCAGTACCGATATAGATGGTCTTGACGGTAACGATGATGGAGGTACTCTTAGTTCATGGTATGTATTCTCTGCAATGGGTTTCTATCCTCTTGCAGGGACAGATAAATATTGGATAGGCTCACCAAATATAGATTCAGCAACAGTAAACCTTGGAAACGGAAGAATTCTTAATATTGAAGCTGCAAATCAGAGCAAGGACAATATTTATGTAAGTTCTGTAAAACTTAACGGAACAGAATTGAAGGGGCCTTACATCACTCATGCTCAACTTATGGCGGGTGGAAAAATTACTTTTACTATGGACAATGTTCCATCATAAAATTGAGTTAACAGTTATTTTTGTTAAAACTAATTGAAAAACACCTTTGTAATAGGCAAGTGCTTACTACAAAGGTGTTTTTGTTTGATTATGTATCTTGTATCCGTAGGTAAATACTTGTTATCGCAATACAAAATATGTCAATTTGTGTCAATGTTGTCAGTGACGGGGTGCGGGTACCCAGTGGACACCTCTGCGAAGCAGAAGCACTGACCGAGGCGGCAACCGAGACCTCCTTCACGGATTCTCATAGTCCTACGAATCTCTTTAGGAATAACAACCCTTCCCAAATCATCAATTCTTCTCACAATCCCAGTTGCTTTCATATATTAATCTCCTCTTTTTTACAAATTAAATGTGATATTAGTATCACACTTTTTGTAGAAATTATGAGCAGATTTTCCAAAAGATTTCGAACAAAAAATCACCCCACCT
>JAZLAH010000052.1:0-32493 GCA_045613065.1 Candidatus Fimenecus sp. | reverse complement strand
ACAGCAGCAGAAGCAGTTCGTGAAAACGAAGTAGCTCCTACATGTGGTAAAGATGGTTCATACGATGCAGTAGTTTACTGTTCAGTATGTAACGAAGAACTTAGCCGTGAAGCACAGGTAGACCCAGCAACAGGTAACCATACAAAAGGTGAAGCAGTTCGTGAAAACGAAGTAGCTCCTTCATATACAGCAGCTGGTTCATACGATAAAGTTGTTAAATGTACAGTATGTGGCGAAGTAATTTCTTCAGAAACAATTAAAACAAACGCTCTTACACTCGTTAGCGCTAAGAAGGGCCAGATCAGATTCCATAAGAATGCTGATGGTTCATATGCAGGCAAGTTCGATGTTCGTGCACTTGCAACAATCAGTGCAGCAGACTTCGAAGCAGTATTTGGTACAGTTGAAAATGCATCTGCAATGATTAAGAATGCAGGTTTCGTATTCAGCAAGGGTAGTGTAATGAGCGCTGACGCAGTTGATATGGAAGTTATTAAGGAAATCATTGAAAAGGATCTCGTAGCATCTGGTGAAACATTTGATGGTAAGTACACAAGAAAAGATATCTCAAAGATTAGTACAACTATTGTACCTGGTGAATATGCATTTGCATGTACAATAACTGATATTCCAGATGATGCAAAGACAGATAGCCTTATCGCTGTTGGTTACATTGAATGGGTAGATGCAGATGGCAACACATGCTTCGCATACTATCCAGCAGTTCAGGAAGTTGAGTTCGAAGGCTTGTATAATACTTACTTCGAAGATGTATTTCCAAACGCTTAAATGAGAAAAATTATAACTAATTTTTTGAAAGGAGCAAAAGAGACATGAAATACGTAAAACCAGAATTTGATGTGACAATCTACGAAATCGAAGATGTAATCACATTTAGTGTCAAAGAAGGTGAAGTTGACCCACCTGCACCAGGTGGAGACGACTGGCACGGTTAATAAGCCAAACAACTAAAAAGAATAGAGCATAATGCTTAAATCTTCCCCGGTGGTTAACCCCACCGGGGTTTTTGTTATTGTGTAAATACTATCAAAGAATCAAAAAGAAAAAGTAAAATTGGTGTTGACTCTATAAATTAAATGTGATAAAATTGGAATAACCTTACAAAGAGAGGTGTTTATAAATGAGAAAGAACAAAATAATCAGTTTAATATTGGTTATCGTGCTCTGTTTCACTACAACAATTTTTGTAGCAACTGCAAACACCAAGGAAGCCTTTATTGAAATAACAATTGATAAATCAGAACTTAATGCAGGTGAGTCTGCAATAGTTTTTGTTGATGTTACTACTAATTTCCCAGTAGCTACTATGTCTATTCCAGTATTTTATAATAAGTCATTAGTGACAGTAAGTGACGCAACCGCAACTTTGACTAATTATTCTGTAATGAATACAACAACTGATTCAGAAAGTGTTAATTCTTCAAAAGTTTATGCAAATACAGGATTCAGTGAAGATGATTATAGTTTTGTTTTAGTTACATATATTGGTGCAGCAGGTACAGATGTAGCTGAAAAAATAGATGGAACAGTTCTTACTTTCAAAGTTACTGCAAAAGCAGATGTTGAAGGTGATGCATTGGTTAAGTGTGTCCCAGAATCTGCCAAAACAAGTGATAATGTTGCAGGAATGCTTTATTTTGGTTCACCTACAAGTGGTAAAACTATAAATTCTGTTCCTGAAAATGTAGAAAAAATTGACGTTACAGAAGCAGAAAAAAATATAAGTATAATTAATGAAAAAGCCGTTCCGCAACTTCAACTTTCTGAATATGGTGTGGAAATGGGTGCAATCATTGATACAGACATCTGTACAACAGAATATACAGGTGCTGTTTACGGTATCGACACACTTGGTGGTGAAACTCTTGAAGATTACTTCGAGACACCGGTAGGTTCAATTGAAATAGTAGAAAACGAAAACGGTGTATTCTCAACAGGCGCAACTGTAAATCGTCTTGATGCTGACGGTAATATTGTCGAAACATACGTATTCATTTACTTCGGCGACGTTAACGGTGACGAATTTGTTGACTCTGCAGACGCAGGTGACATTGAAGCTCACGACTGGTATCTCGTACCATTCGAGGATGACTCAGCAGCTCTTTATGCTGGTGACGTTAACTATGATGGATTTACAGACTCTGCAGACGCAGGTGATATTGAAGCTCATGACTGGTACATTGTATTGCTTCCAGAACAGGCTGAAATCGCTGCAGGTTTTGCGGAAGTATATTGATTTTGTTTATGTATGGGTTTTATCAAAATAAAACTCATTAATATAAAAAATAAAAGGAGAAAAAATTATGGTTAAAAAAATTAGTGCTATTGTTCTTGCAATTGTACTCTGTTTGGGCATTGTTGTTATGCCAGTAACAGCATATGAATTGGGAGAGAACTCAAAAGTAGCATACGAAATCAAGCTTGACAAAGACAATTATAAGCCAGGTGACACAGTGACAGTAAGCGTTTTTGTGTATGGTAAGGATGGCATGGAATATGCTACTAATTGTGCTATGTTTATTGGTACAAATTCAGCTCATTTCGATCAGTCAGCAAACGCTGTAGCTAATATCAAGAGTTCAAGTACAAGTAGTGCAACTATGTCTTCTTGGTATAAGCCTGTTAGTCAAGCAAATGTCGTTTGGCCAGTAGCTACTGTTGTGAATAACATTGCAAAAGCAAATACAGCAGAAGAAAATGCAATGTTTAATCAGTATGTACAGATTAATAAAATTGCAAAGGCTACAAGTGGTACTCATCCTAATTTTAGTGATAAGACTAGAGGTCTTCCAGCATCAGAGGTTAATGCTGATGCAGCAAAGGGAACTGCTTTCTTCACATTCCAGCTTAAACTCAAAGATGATATCGCTGCTGGTACAGATATCAATGTTGGTATCCCAACAGGTACATTTGGTTCATACACAGTTATGACTTATATCAAAGATCCAGGTAATGCAACAACAGCTGGAAAGACAACAGCAGCTGAATCAGAAACAGTTTTCGCAACTGCTCGAGTAACTGCTGCTGAACAATGTGCAGAACACACATGGAATGATGGTGTTGTTAAAGTAGAAGAAACATGCGCTAAAGATGGTGCAAAAGTATTTGAATGTACAGTATGTAAAGCTGTAAGAAACGATGTTGTTCCTGCTACAGGTAACCATACACCAGATGAAGTTGTTATAGAAAACGAAGAATTAGGTGACTGCATAACAGATAAGACATATGATAACGTTGTTTATTGTACAGTTTGTAAAGGCGAAATCAGTCGTAAAAAAGTTACAGTTACAGCTCTTGGACATACTCCAGGTGAAGTAGTTATAGAAAATAAAGTAGAAGCTAAATGTGAAGAAGACGGTTCATATGATGAAGTTGTTTACTGTACAGTTTGTAACGACGAAATCAGCCGTACACCAAAGACTATTGATGCTTTAAAACACAAAATGGTTGAAACAACTGCTGCAAAAGAATCAACATGTAAAGAAGCTGGTATGACAGCAATTCTTACATGTGAAAACGGATGTGGTAAGACTGAGGGTGGTGAAGAACTCCCACTTGCAGACCATTCATATGTTGAAATTACTAGAAGTGACGCGACATGTTGGGCAGATGGTGTGATTAAATTTAAATGCTCAGTATGTGATAAGAGAACTAGTGAACCTATTCCAATGGTGCCTCACACTGAAGTAGCAGTTCCAGCAGTTGAACCAACATGTACTGATCCTGGTCGTGAAGCAGGCATAGAGTGCAGCAAATGTTACGCAAAAATAAAAACAGGTGCTGAAATTCCAGCAAAGGGTCACACAGAAACAAACGTTGTTGTAGTTGCTCCTACATACCAGGATAAGGGCTACACAGAATTCTATTGCCCTGACTGTGACAAGACATTCAAAAAGGATTATACAGATAAGTTAGAAGCTAACTTCACAGTTGCTGTTAAAGTTCCAGAAAGCACAACAGTTGCAAATAGCGCTACAGTTGTTCTTGAAGCTGAAGTAACTGGTGGCGAATACACAGGTTTGTCACTCGTATGGACAGTAGTAGAAGGCGAAGGCATCTTCGAATGTGTACAGACAGAAGATGGTAAGTTTGAAATCACAGCTGTTGGTGATGGTGAAGCAACATTTGTAGTTGAACTTGTTGACGAAGATGGTAACAAATATGGTTCAGATACAATTAAGATGACAGCAGAACCAGACTTCTTAACAAAGCTTATTGCTACTATCACAAGCCTTTGGGATAAGCTTTTGGCTTTCATTATGAGCCTTATTATGGGTTAAGATTTTAGTTGTTTTGATTAGAACAAATTAAATAAATGTGCAGGGGAGATTTAAATATCTTCCCTGTTTTTCATTTTAAGAAAATATATAATTAAATATTTTTCATTTACATATATTTGCTGTATAAATTCTTGACACAATGTCTTTTTTTGTGTAAAATAATAAAGATAGTATGGGGAAATAATTTCCAAATACTGTTTAAACTTAATTTCATTTCATATTTTTTATATATATTGTGAAATTAAATATTTATTATTAGGAGGGACAAACCTATGATTACTGTAGGTGTGGCTGTCGTTATTGCCGTCGTCTCTGCTGTTGTATTTGGGGCATTGGGCTTTGTAATTGGCGGTGTTTATCGCAAAAAGGTTGCAGAGGCTAAAATCGGCTCCGCAAATGAAGAAGCATTAAGAATCGTTAATCAGGCTGTTCAGACTGCTGAAAGTAAGAAAAAAGAAGCTATTCTTGAGGCTAAAGATGAAATACACAAGTTAAGAAACGAAGTTGATAAAGAACTTCGTGAAAGACGCGCAGAGGTTCAAAGACAAGAACGAAGAATCGTACAAAAAGAAGAAAATCTTGACAAGAAAACTGAAAATCTTGAAAAGAAAGAAGAAACACTTGCTGAAAAGATTAAGCTTGCTGACCAGAAACTTGAAGAAGTTGAAATGCTTAAACGTAGTCAACTTGAAATGTTGGAAAAAATCAGTGGCTATAGCAAGGAGCAGGCAAAAGCAATGCTCATGCAAGAACTTGACGATTCACTTACTCACGAAAAAGCTCTTAAAATCCTTGATTTTGAACAGAGAACACGTGACGAAAGTGATAATCTTGCACGTGAAATTATCACTGGTGCTATTCAGAGATGTGCTGCTGACCATGTTTCAGAAGCAACAGTTTCAGTTGTAGCACTTCCAAACGATGAAATGAAGGGTAGAATCATTGGTCGTGAAGGTCGAAATATCAGAACACTTGAAACAATAACAGGTGTTGACCTTATAATCGATGATACGCCTGAAGCAATTACTGTTTCAAGTTTTGACCCTGTTCGTCGCGAAATCGCAAGACTTACTCTTGAAAAACTTATTCAGGACGGTCGTGTTCATCCAGCACGAATTGAAGAAATGTATGAGAAATCAAAGCGTGAAGTTGAACAGACAATTAAGCAGACAGGTGAAAGAGCAGTTGTTGACGCTGGTGTCAATGGTGTTCATCCTGAACTTGTTAAGCTTCTCGGTAAACTTAAGTATCGTACAAGCTTTGGTCAGAATGTACTCAACCACTCGCTTGAAGTTTCTTACATAGCAGGTCTTATGGCACAGGAACTTGGTGCTGATGTTAAACAGGCTAAGCGAGCAGGTCTTCTTCACGATATTGGTAAGGCACTTGACCGTGAGTTCGAGGGTACACATATCGAACTTGGTGTAGAAGCTGCAAAGAAATATAAAGAAAATGACAAGATTGTTCATGCTATTCAGGCTCACCATGGTGAAATTGAAGCAAAAACAGTTGTTGCTGTACTTGTACAGGCAGCAGATGCTATTTCTGCAGCTCGTCCTGGTGCTCGTCGTGAAAATGTTCAGAACTATATTAAACGTCTTGAAAAGCTTGAAGAAATCGCAACATCATTTGAAGGTGTTGAAAAATCTTTTGCTATTCAGGCAGGTCGTGAAGTTAGAATTATGGTTAATCCTGATAAAGTATCTGATGAAAAGATGGTTATTATTGCTCGTGATATTGCAAAGAAGATTGAAGAGGAGCTTGAATATCCAGGTCAGATTAAGGTTAATATAGTACGTGAAAATCGAGTAATTGACTTTGCTAAATAAGAACTTTGAAAAAAATCATAGATTTATTTGTTTCAGAGAACCTTGTTACTTGCTTTGCTCGTAATAAAAAAATAATTGAGAAATGCCCCGATGTCATAAAAGGCTTCGGGGCAAAATAAATTAAATCTATATATAGAAACGGTGTGCTTATGTCACGCAAAATTAAAATTTTATGTGTAGGAGATGTTGTTGCTCAACCAGGCTGTGATTTCTTACGCAAAAAACTTCCTGAATTCAAACAAAAAAATAATATTGATGTATGTATTGTAAATGGTGAAAATTCTGCTGTTGGTAACGGCATGTTGCCAAATTCTTGTGAACATATTTTTACAAGTGGTGCAGATTTGATTACAGGAGGAAATCATTCTCTTAAAAGAAGAGAAATTTATGAATATCTTGACCATGCAGAAAATGTTATTCGTCCTGCAAACTTCGGTGAAGGAGTCTGGGGAAAAGGTTTTGGAATAATTGATAAAGGTGCTTATAGAATTGGTGTAATTAACCTTCTTGGTAGAGTATGGCTTGAAGGACACACAGACCCTTTTGAAACAGCTGAAAAGATTATTGAAATATTGAAGAAAGAAACAAGTATTATTTTTGTAGACTTTCATGCTGAAGCAACTGCAGAAAAGAAAGCTTTAGGATATTTTCTTGATGGAAGAGTGAGTGGTGTTTTTGGTACACATACTCATGTTCAGACATCCGATGCTCAGATTCTTGCAGATGGTGCAGGATACATTACTGATTTAGGTATGACTGGTCCTGAAGAGTCTGTATTAGGAGTAAAGAAAGAAATAATTATAGATAGGTTTAGAAAAGGATTTTCAACAATGTTTGAAACTGCAGATACACCTTGTTTTATGCAGGGTTGTGTATTTACTGTTGATAAGGATAGTGGAAAAACAGTTGAAATAAGTGCAGTTACTGTGAGGTGAGCAAATGAAAAAAATAACAAAAATAATTTCATTGCTTTTATGCCTTTGCATACTTTTTTCTGCTTGTACAGGAGAAAAAGAACCTGAAGAAACAACAGTACCTGTCGAAGATGTAGTTGATGTTGAAACAACTACTGAAAAAGCAAATAAAATGGGTGATGGAAAAGTTGTTCTCCCATATAACGAAACAGATGGTCTTAATCCGTTTTTTGCTAAGAGTTATGAAAATCTCTATTTGAGTAAACTGATGTTTGAACCATTGTATTCAACCGATAACTCATACACGGTATCACCTGTTATTGCTGAAACGATTAATATAATTGATAATGTGGCAACGGTAAGATTGCGACACGGAGTTTCATGTCGTGGTTCAAGTGAAATAACGGCAGAAGATGTTGTTTATTCGTTTAATATGGCAAAAGCGTCTCATAGTTGGAGCACAACACTTAAAAGTGTTGTTTCTGCTGAGGCTGTTGGACAGTATGCTGTGGATTTCATTCTTGATTATAAAGATATATATGTAGCAGGAAAACTTGATTTCCCTATTGTAAAAGTTGGTACGGCAGATAAACAGACATCAGTACCAAAAGGCAGTGGAGATTACTATTATTCAAAAGGAAAACTCATCAGTGTGTTTAACAAGCAAAAAAGAATAGTCCTCTCCCCTATTGGTACAAATGATAGTGCTGAAAATGCATTTAATATTGGTGAAACAGATGTGTATTTCAATGATTTGTCAAATTGTGAGTATTCTGCTGTTGCGGGAACAACGAGAGATGTTTTGTTGAATAATATGGTGTATCTTGGACTTAACAGGTCAAGAGGTGCATTGAATAATTATATACGAAATGCTATTGCAGCAAAAATAGATAGTGAAAAACTTGTATTATCTTCTTATCAGGGTCATGCTACTGCCATGAAATTGCCTGTTAATCCTGAAAGTGACCTTGCAGGTCAGATTACAGAAATCAAAACTGAAGGTGATATTAACCTTGCCAATGACATTATTGATAGATGTGGATATACAAGATATTCCGGCAAGACAAAAACAAATGGTGCGTATACCCTATCTTTATATCTTATGGTAAATAAAGATAACAAATTTAGGGTTGCAGCAGCATATAGTATTGCAGACTCTTTAAATGAATGTGGATTTTTGGTGAAAGTTCAGCCTGTTTCTTATGGTGAATATAAACAGCGAATAGAGTCAGGCAACTTTGATATGTACCTTGGTGAAGTAAAACTTGATAACACAATGGATATTAGTGGGTTTTTCCGTGAAGACAATATGCTTTCGTCAGGAATTAACACAAACGAACTTGTTGCCACAGAATATTTTAGATATCGTGCAGGAGAAATTACTGCAGAGGAATATTATGAAATATTTATTGAATATTATCCATTTGTGCCTGTTGTTTTCAAAAAAGGTTTTGTAGCTACATCAGATGATGTAAAATTAAATTTAAAACAAATGCCATATAATTTGTATGGTGGAATGTAAGTTAAAAAAACTTATAGGGTGAAAATTTATGAGGTTCTCCGATGACATTAAGAACATCAAAGGTGTCGGCGAAGCCCGTGCAACGGCGTTTCGTTCTATTGGTGTGTCAACTGTCGGAGAACTTCTTCGTTTTTATCCTCGTGCTTATGAAGATTGGAGCAAGATAATACCTATTTCTCAATGCATTATAGGTGAAAGTGTATGTATAAAAGGGACTGTAATGTTTCCTGTGAAAAATGAACGTGTCAGAGGTGGTATGCTTATTGCAAAGGCGACCATAACAGATGGTGACGACGTTTTTACAGCAACATTTTTCAATAATAAATATATTGATAAAATGTTAAAAAGTGGCGAGGAATATCTTTTTTACGGGAAAATGACTCTTGGTAAATTTTCTGCTCGTGAAATGATTTCACCAATGTTCATTAAGGCATCACAGAAAATGGACATTCGTCCTATTTATCCTCAAAATAAGAATTTGACTTCAAGAAATATTCAGTCTGCAGTACAGAACGCATTAGAAAATATTGATGCAGTTCCTGAATATCTGCCACAGAGTATTCTTGAACGATATAATCTTGTTCCTCTTGATACAGCTATAAGAAATATTCATTTTCCTGAAAATGATGAGGATTTACAACAAGTAAGAGACAGATTAATTTTTGATGAATTGTTCATTTTGCAGTTAAGTCTGCTCTGTTTGAAAAACGAAAATACGGAAATAATAACAAAAAATATTATAAAGAAAAATTATACAGAAGAATTTTTCAGCATCTTACCTTTTAATCCTACAAATGCTCAAAAACGAGCAGTAGAAGAAGCTGTTTTGGATATGCAAAGTGGTAAGCAGATGAATAGACTCTTACAGGGTGATGTTGGTAGTGGTAAAACAGCAGTTGCTGCTGCGATAGTTTATACTGCATCAAAAAATGGTATGCAATCAGCTTTGATGGCACCAACGGAAGTGTTGGCAACACAGCATTTTGAAACATTCACAAAGCTTTTTAAGGATACGGGAATAAAATGTGAATTGCTTGTCGGTAGTACAAAGGCAAAAGATAAGAAAGAAATTAAGGAAAGACTTAAAAAGGGCGAAATAGACTTTATTATCGGAACTCATGCTATTATTCAGGAAGATGTTGAGTTTGTAAAATTAGGACTTGTTATTACTGATGAGCAACACCGTTTTGGAGTCAAACAAAGGACAGGTCTTTGCAGTAAAGGTGATAATCCTCATGTTTACGTTATGTCGGCAACGCCTATTCCAAGAACATTAGCATTGATTTTCTTTGGAGATTTGAAGGTTTCAATTCTTGACGAATTACCACCGGGAAGACAAAAAATTGATACGTATGCTGTAAGGACAAATAAAAGAGGTTCAATGTTTGAATTCGTGCGAAAACATCTTGATATGGGTTATCAGGCATATATTGTTTGCCCTCTTGTAGAAGAAAGCGAACTGATTCAAGGCGTTATTTCCGCTGAAGAGTACTATGAAAAAGCACAGGTGCCGTTTAATGGCTATAAACTTGATTTGCTTCACGGGAAAATGACGCCAAAGAAAAAAGACGAAGTAATGATGAAGTTCAAAAGTGGTGAAACGCAGTTGCTTATATCCACAGTCGTTATTGAGGTTGGCGTTGATGTGCCGAATGCAGTTATTATGATAATCGAAAATGCAGAACGATTTGGTTTGTCACAACTTCATCAGCTCAGAGGACGAGTTGGTAGAGGAAAGGCAAAATCACATTGTATTCTTGTGACAGATGCTACAGGTGATGAGGCAACAGCAAGAATGAAGATAATGTGCGACACTACTGATGGATTTAAAATTGCTGATGAGGATTTAAAGTTGAGAGGACCTGGTGATTTCTTTGGTACTCGTCAGCATGGACTTCCAAAGCTGAGAATTGCTGATATTATGACAGATACAAAAATTCTTATGCAGACTCAAGAGCTTGCGAGAGAAATAATGGAAGAAAATAGCTTTGAAAAAGCTGAATATATGCAGATTGCAAAACTTGTGAACAAAAAAATCAGTAGCTTACAAGTATCTAACACTGCAAATACAATTTAGTAATGTTCGCAAAAATATTGTCCATAATTTTAAGGGAGAATTACAATGTATATCTTAAAATCTATTTTAAAAGCTAATTGGAAAAACACAGAAAAAATGGATGCCAAGAGAATTGCGTCACAGACAGAGCCTGATGGACTTAAGCAATTTCTCGATATTCCATATATTAACGATGGGCAAAAAGCACACCTTCTTGATATTTATTATCCACAAGGTACAACAGAGAAACTTCCTGTAATAATTGATATTCACGGTGGTGGATGGATGTATGGATATAAAGAAATCAACAAGTATTTTTGCTTAAAACTTGCACAGAAAGGTTTTCTTGTGGCATCAATAAACTATCGTCTTGCAGGTGATGTTCTTTTTGATGACCAGATTCGTGATATTTTTGCAGCGTTAAAATGGCTTGGTAAAAACCTTAAGGACTACCCTGCTGATATGGAAAATATTTTCCTTGCAGGTGATTCGGCAGGTGGACATTTTGCTTGTGTAACAACTGCAGTAAACCTTAATAAAGATATGCAAAAAGATTTTGGTGTTGATTACATAGGATATGATTTCAAAGCCGTTGCGGCAATTTGTCCTGCAGTTGATTTGTTAAGTCGTAATTTCCTTATGAACGTGAATGTACCTATTCTATTGGGTAATAAACCTCGTAAAAGTCCATATAGAAAATATCTTGATGTAAATAGAATTGCATCCAAGAAATTCCCACCTTTTTATATTCTTACCTCATCAGGTGACTTTTTAAGAACACAGGTATATAGATTAAAGGAAATCTTTAATAATATTGGTGTGGAATATAGTTTCAGTGATTTTACAGAGAAACTTGATGGAAAAAGTCTTCAGCATGTATTCAACGTTGTTGACCCATTTTCTGTCTATGGTGATAAGGCAAATGAGGAAATAGCGAAGTTTTTTAAGGAAAGAATTGTCAAAAGATGAGGTTTATCATTGCTTGACAAATGTCTAATAATATGATTTAATTACACTATAAGACTATTATGAAAAGGAGAAAATAATATGAAGAAAATTATCTCATTGGTTTTAGTTGCTGTTATGGTATTTTCACTTTCAGTTGTTGCATTCGCAGCAAAGTTGGGTGATGTGAATGGCGATGGTAAGGTTGCAGCGGCAGATGCTCTTCTCGTATTACAGGCATCAGCAGGATTAAGAACTCTTACTGCAGATCAACAGAAGAGAGCTGACTATAATAAAGACGGAAAAGTTTCTGCAATTGATGCTCGTAAAATTTTACAGGTTGTTGCAGAATTGATTCCTGTAGAAGAAATGACAACATCAACACCTCCAGGTATTGGTAATGGTGGCGGTAACGACAGCATTTCTTGGGGCGACATTGCAAAGTAAGTTATAAATAAAAAATAACGGCAGTTTGTTTGTAAACTGCCGTTATTTTTTATATATTCTGGTTGGTTATAATTTTCCTTGGGTTGTCAATTAAACATTTTTCAACAAGTTCTTCTGCAATTGCATCGGGAAGTTGGTTGAGTTTTTCTATAAGTCGTGTGTGACGATAATCAAGGTCGTGTGCGTCACTTGAAATTATTTGTGCTATGCCTCTTCGAACCATATCAATTGACATATCTTGTGCCAAAGAACCATTTTCACCAATAAGACTATCAAGGTTCACTTGGAAAATAATACCACGTTTGATAAGTTCGTCAATCAGGTTGTAATTTTGATGAAATTCATAATATCTTTCAGGATGAGCAAGAACAGGCACATAACTTCTATCAATAAGTTCATCAAACCAACGAGTAACATTGCGTGTATCAAAAGGATTTAAAGACATTTCGCATAGTAGATATTTTGTACCATTGATTGTAAGTTCATCAAGGTTGTCTGCACCAAAAACTCTGTCAGAAAGAAAAACTTCCGCTCCTGGAAGAATCTCAAGAGGGATATTTTCTTTTTCTAATGCTTCACGAAGTAAAGTGATTCTCATATCTCTTTCTTCAATAAAATCTTCAAGCTGGCTATATTCAAAGAAATGAGGAGTAAGCACAAGAGAGTCACAGCCATTCATATATGAATCACGGCAAAGCTCCACGGATGTTTCAATATCTTCTGCGCCGTCATCCATGTCAAATAGCACATGACTGTGGATGTCAATCATTTAGCAACCTCCTGTTCGTCTGTTTTATGAAAAATATTTATAATACCTTCGTCATTTAAAAGTTTAATCATAACTATTGTAATAGGGAGAATAAAAATACCTATTACACCAAAAATCTGTGAGCCAATAAACATAGAAACAATGGTTAAGAAAGCAGGGATACCCAACTGAGCTGCCACAAGTTTAGGCTCAATAACCTGACGGATAACTGTTATGCACACATATATTACAACTAAACCGACAGCAAGTGGATAGTTGCCGGAAATAAGGTTGTATATTGCCCAAGGAATAAGCACCGTACCTGTACCTAAAACAGGCACAATGTCGATAATCGCTGTAAGAGCAGCGATAACAAATATATAGCTTCCACTGTATATTTTAAGGAAAGTTAAAACAGATAAGCCCAATGATAATTCGCAGAAAGTTATTGTAATGATAATAATATATGCTTTTATCATTTTTCCAAGTGATGGAATAAGAAGGTTTTTTGTCCTTACTATTTTTTCTCTGCTTTCATCATTAAAAAAGCCTAATATAAGATTTTTTACAGACTTAAAATCGGATGTCATAAAACAACATGAAACAATCGCAACAACAATTGAAACCAATGTTGTTGGAATTTGTTTTGCTGTATTCCAGATGCCCAAAAGAGGAGTTGAAAGGAATGAAAAATCAAATCCTGATGATTCGGGAAGAACCTTTTCAGGAGCTGTTGTTAATGCATCTAATTTTTCATTGATAAAATTGAGCACAGTTACTTCTGCTTTTTCAGGCAATAATGCAAGAATATTTGCAAGATAGCTTTTTACATCTTCAATAAGTGTAGGAATATCTTCAAGTTGAATCATAAAATAACGGAAAAAGCCTTTGAATTCCGAACCAAGCCATACAACTATGAGACCTAAAACAAGAAGCACAAAAAGAAAACTTAAAAGAACAAGAAAAGTTGAGATGATTCCCCTCTTTAACGGAGTTTTTTTGCACAAGAAGTTTACAGGCTTTTGTAAAATAGTTGCAATTACTAAAGAACAGATAATAGGAAATACCGTTCCGAGTGCATATTTAAAAAACATATAAAAAAGCGCAATAAGAATTGTCGCATAAACCGTATTGATAATAAATCTCTTTTTCTTTTCAATTCCTGTCATAGATTTTCTCCAAAATAATCATAATACTAATATAATAAACTATTTTTTCTTAAGTATCAATTAAAAAGTTAAATTTTGTGTAATTTTTTCTAAAAAATCATTAAAAAATAATGTAAAAATATTGTATATTACCTCTTTATAAATAATAATAATTGTGATAGAATATGTAAAAGTATTTTTATAATGCTTGATTATACCTTTTTTTCGCTGAAGGTGTCAGCGGTAAGGATGTGAAATTATTAATGTATGTTGCAGTAATGGGTTATGGTACAGTTGGTTCAGGTGTAGTTGAAGTTCTCACAAAGAATCACGATAGTATCGTAAAAAGAAGCACACAAAAAGAAATGGAAGTTAAATATATTCTCGATTTAAGGGATTTCCCAGGAGACCCTCACGAGGATAAAATGATAAAGGATTTTAATATAATTCTTAACGATGATGATGTCAAGGTTGTAGTTGAAACAATGGGTGGACTTCATCCGGCTTTCGAATTTGTTTCATCTTGCCTTAAGGCAGGTAAAAGCGTTGTAACATCAAACAAGGAACTTGTTGCAGCAAAAGGTTGTGAACTTTTACAGTATGCAGCTGAGAATAATGTTAATTTCTTGTTTGAGGCATCTGTTGGTGGTGGTATTCCTATTATCCGTCCTATTTCACAGTGCCTTGCAGCAAATGAAATTGATGAAATTGCAGGTATTTTAAACGGTACAACAAACTTTATTCTTACAATGATGATTGAAAAGAATATGAGTTTTGAAGATGCGTTAAAACTTGCTCAGGATAATGGCTATGCAGAAAAAGACCCTACAGCAGACGTTGAAGGTCATGATGCTTGTAGAAAAATCTGTATTCTTGCTTCACTTTGCTTTGGCAAACACGTTTATCCTGATTCTGTATATACAGAAGGAATTACAAAGATTACTCTTGATGACGTTGCATATATCGGCGCATTTGGTGGTGTAATTAAACTTTTAGGTCGTGCAAAGAGAATGGACGACGGAAAGATTTTTGCTATCGTATCTCCTGCAATCGTTATGAATGGCAGTCAGTTGGCATCGGTTAACGATGTTTTCAATGCTATTCTTGTTCGTGGTGACGCAACAGGTGATGTTGTATTCTATGGTAAAGGTGCAGGTAAATTGCCTACTGCTTCTGCAGTTGTTGCTGACGTTATCGATTGTGCAAGAAATATGGACAGAAAGAAGCCACTTGGCTGGAGTGAAGCAGAGGAAAACTATGTTGTTGATTATAAATCAGCGGTTAATCCTCTTTATATCCGTGCTGAAGTTACAGATAAGGCAAATGCTTTACAGGATGTTGTTGCAACAATTGGTAAGGTACAGGTGCTTGAGTTTGCAGGTTGTAAATCAAATGAACTTGCTTTTGTAACAGGTGCTATGGCAGAAAGTGAGCTTACAGAAAAGCTTAACAGTATTTCTTCAATCAGTATTAAATCACTTATTAGAGTTACTGATTATTAATTAAATAGTATTTATTCCACTTAGGAGGACATATATGGGACTTATAGTTCAGAAATTCGGTGGTTCGAGTGTTCGTGATGCCGAAAGAGTTATGAATGTTGCCCAGATTGTTACTGACACATATCGTGCAGGTAATGATGTTGTTGTTGTAGTTTCAGCACAGGGTGACACAACAGATGATTTGATTGCAAAAGCTTATGAAATCAATGGGAAGCCATCAAAGAGAGAAATGGATATGCTTATGGCATCTGGTGAACAGATTTCAATTGCACTCCTTGCAATGGCTATTGAAAAATTAGGATGCCCTGTGGTTTCACTTCTTGGCTGGCAGGCAGGATTTAACACAAGTTCTGCTTACGGAGCAGCAAGAATCAAGAATGTTAAAGCAGACAGACTCCGTTCAGAAATCGACCGTCATAATATTGTTGTTGTGGCTGGTTTCCAGGGAATTAACAAATATGACGACCTTACAACTCTTGGCCGTGGTGGTTCAGATACAAGTGCAGTTGCTATTGCTGCAGCTCTTCGTGCTGACCGTTGCCAGATTTTCACAGACGTTGAAGGTGTTTATACAGCAGACCCAAGAAAAGTTGACAACGCTAAAAAGCTTCAGGAAATCACTTATGATGAAATGCTTGAACTTGCAACTCTTGGTGCTCAGGTTTTAAATAACCGTTCTGTTGAAATGGCTAAAAAGTATAATGTTGAGTTAGAGGTTCTCTCAAGCCTTAAGAGAGTTCCTGGTACAATTGTTAAGGAGGTTACCAAAATGGAAAAAATGCTTATCAGAGGTGTTACAAAGGATACTGATGTGGCACGTATTTCAGTTACACAAATTCCAAACACTCCAGGTGTTGCGTTTAAACTTTTCGATGTTCTTGCAAAGCACAAGATAAATGTTGATATTATTTTACAGTCTGTTGGTCGTGACAGCACAAAGGACATTACATTCACAGTTGGAAAGAGTAATGCTGACGAAACTGTTGAATGTATAAAGAACTTGTTCGATATCGCTGACGAAAATATTATCTGCGATACATCAGTTGCTAAAATTTCAATCGTTGGTGCAGGTATGGAATCTCACCCAGGAACAGCTTCAAAAATGTTTGAGGCTCTCTACGAGCGCGACATCAACATTGATATGATTGCGACAAGCGAAATTAAAATTTCAGTTCTTATTAACCTTGAGGATGCTGACCGTGCAGTTAGTGCTATTCACAAGGCATTCTTCCCTGCGGAATAATTGTGACTATTTTTAGAGAGAAACAAATTAGTTTCTCTCTATTTTATAATGAAAATAAATGTGAAGGAGATATAAATTATGACAGACAAGTTTGTAAAAGAAGGACTTACCTTTGATGACGTGCTTCTCATTCCAGCAGAAAGCAACGTTCTTCCAAGTGATGTTGATATTTCAACTCAGCTTACAAAAACAATTAAATTGAATACACCTGTTATCACAGCGGCTATGGATACAGTTACTGAAAGTAATATGGCTATTGCTATTGCTCGTGAAGGTGGTATTGGTATTATCCATAAGAATATGTCAATCGAAGCTCAGAAAGCACAGGTTGACAAGGTTAAGAGAAGTGAAAACGGCGTTATCAATAACCCATTCTTCTTATCTCCTGAAAATACAGTTCAGGAAGCTGACAATCTTATGCATCGTTATAAGATTTCAGGTGTTCCTGTATGTGATGAAAACGGCAGACTTGTTGGTATCCTCACAAACCGTGATATGAGATTTATCGCTGATTATAGTGGTAAAATCAAAGATTTTATGACAAGCGAAGGTCTTGTAACTGCTCCTGTTGGTACAAATCATGACGAAGCAAAGAAGATTCTTATGAAACATAAGATTGAAAAGCTTCCTTTAGTTGATGCAGAAGGATTCCTTAAGGGTCTTATTACAATTAAGGATATTGAAAAAGCAGTTAAATATCCAAACTCAGCAAGAGATTCTATGGGTAGACTCCTCTGTGGTGCTGCTGTTGGTGCAACTGCTGACGTACTTGACCGTGTAGCTGCTCTTATTGAAGCAGGTGTTGACATGGTTACTCTTGACTCTGCTCATGGTCATAGCCATGGTATTATCAATGCTGTTGCTAAGGTTAAGGCAGCTTATCCTGACCTTCCTCTTATTGCTGGTAATATTGCAACTGCTGAAGCTACAAAAGCTCTTATTGATGCAGGTGCAGATTGTGTTAAGGTTGGTATCGGCCCTGGTTCAATTTGTACAACTCGTGTTGTTGCAGGTATCGGTGTTCCACAGATTACAGCTGTTTACGATTCAGCAAACGAAGCTGCAAAGCATGGTATTACAGTAATCGCTGACGGTGGTATCAAGTATTCAGGTGAAATCGTTAAGGCTATTGCTGCAGGTGCTTCTGCAATTATGGTTGGTTCACTTGTTGCAGGTTGTGAAGAGTCACCAGGTGAAAGCGAAATCTATCAGGGACGTCAGTTCAAGGTTTATCGTGGTATGGGTAGTATTGCTGCTATGAACAATGGTTCAAAAGACAGATACTTCCAGGCTAATAACAAGAAACTCGTTCCAGAAGGCGTTGAAGGACGTGTTCCTTACAAGGGACTTCTTTCTGATACAATTTACCAGCTTATGGGTGGTCTTAAAGCAGGTATGGGTTACTGTGGTTGTGCTACAATCGAAGAACTTAAGACAAAGACAAAGTTTATCAGAATTACAAACGCAGGTCTTAAGGAAAGCCATCCTCATGACGTTTACATTACAAAGGAAGCTCCTAACTATTCAGGAAATATATAATTTAAGGAATTAAAAAACTATGTTTAAAAATTTATTTGATTCAATTGGATTTATAAATAATACTGACCCGGAAGTTGCTGCGGCAATGGGTCTTGAGCTTAAAAGACAGAGAGAAAATCTCGAGCTTATTGCAAGTGAAAACATCGTTTCACCTGCTGTTATGGCTGCTATGGGTAGCGTGCTTACAAACAAATATGCTGAAGGTTACCCAGGAAAGAGATATTATGGTGGTTGTCAGCACGTTGATATCGTAGAAGATATTGCTCGTGACAGACTTAAGAAGCTTTTCGGTGCTGCTTATGTTAATGTTCAGCCACATTCAGGGGCTCAGGCAAACATGGCTGTTTACTTTGCTCTTATCCAGCCAGGTGATACAGTTATGGGTATGAACCTTGCTGAAGGTGGTCATTTAACTCACGGTTCACCTGTTAATATGTCAGGTAAATACTATAACTTTGTACCTTATGGTGTTGATGAAAACGGATTTCTTGATTATGATGCTTTTGAAAAGGAAGCAAGGGAATGTCAGCCAAAGCTTATCGTAGCAGGTGCATCAGCATATCCAAGAACAATTGACTTTGAAAAAATGGCAAATATTGCACATAGTGTTGGCGCATATTTTATGGTTGATATGGCTCATATTGCTGGTCTTGTTGCAGCAGGTCTTCACCCATCACCAGTGCCATATGCAGATGTTGTTACATCAACAACACACAAGACTCTTCGTGGTCCTCGTGGTGGTATCATTCTTTGCAAGGATGAAGAATTCGGAATGCAGTTCAACAAGGCAATTTTCCCAGGTACACAGGGTGGTCCTTTAATGCATATTATCGCAGGTAAGGCAGTTTGCTTCGGTGAAGCTTTAAGTGAAGAATTCAAAGAATATCAGCAGAGAGTTATTGACAATGCAAAAGCTCTTGCAGAGGGTCTTACAAAGAGAGGAATTAACTTGGTATCTGGTGGTACAGATAATCACCTTATGCTTGTTGACCTTCGTTCAGTTGGTATTACAGGTAAGGAACTTGAACACAGACTTGACGAAGTTCATATTACAGCAAACAAGAATGCTATTCCTAATGACCCTGAAAAGCCATTTGTTACAAGCGGTGTAAGAATCGGTACTCCTGCAGTAACAACAAGAGGTCTTGGTGTTGAGGAAATGGATAAGATAGCTGAATTCATTTATCTTGCAGCAACTGATTTTGAAAATCAGAAAGAATACATCACAAACGGTGTTGCAGAAATCTGCAAGAAGTATCCATTATATGAATAATTCATAAGACAATGTCCCCACTGCATACAATGTAAAAAATGCAGTGGGGGAAATTATATGAGATTTACCAAAATGCACGGTGCAGGAAATGATTATATTTACATTGATTGTTTCACACAAAACGTTGAAAATCCAAAAGATTTATCTAAAAAATTAAGTGACAGACATTTTGGAATAGGTGCAGACGGAATTGTTCTGATAAAACCATCTGTTATTGTTGATTGTTTTATGGATATTTATAATGCAGACGGCTCAAGGGCACAGATGTGTGGAAATGCCGTCAGATGCACGGCAAAATACATATATGATAATAAAATAGAGAATTCAACAATATTTGTTGAGACTCTCAGCGGGATAAAAGCTGTTGAAATAATAAAAAAAGATGGAAGCGTTGTTGGTGGCAGAGTAAATATGGGAAAACCAATACTTAATGGCCATCAGATTCCTACACGATATGGTACGAGTATCGTAAAAAATGAAAAATTAAATATAGAAAACAAGCTATATGAAATCACTTGTGTTTCAATGGGAAACCCCCATTGTGTAGTGCTTTGTGATGATATAGAAAAACTCGATTTGAATACAATCGGGCCACTTTTTGAAAACCATGAAATGTTTCCTGAAAGAATAAATACGGAATTTGTAGAGGTTTTAGATAAAAAACATCTGAAAATGCGTGTCTGGGAACGTGGTAGTGGTGAAACACTTGCCTGTGGTACAGGTGCTTGTGCAGTTGCCGTTGCATCAGTCGTGAATGGGATTTACTCTAAAAATGATGAAATTACTATTCAAGCTAAAGGTGGTTTTTTAAGTGTTCAATGGCACGAGAATGACAATGTGTATTTAAGTGGAGATTCGGTTAAAGTATTTGATGGTGAAATATAAAATCCATCATGGAGGAACAAATATGAAAATAAATGACAATTTCTTAAAAATTCAGAGTTCATACCTTTTCTCAAATATTGCAAAAAAGGTAAATGCTTACGTTGCAGCTAATCCTGACAAGCCAATCATTCGTCTTGGTATCGGTGATGTAACTCGTCCTCTTGCAGATGCTTGTATTGAAGCTATGCACAAGGCTGTTGACGAAATGGCAAATGAAAAAACATTTATGGGTTATCCACCTGAATATGGTCACAAATGGCTTTTAGATGCTATTAATGAAAATGACTATAAGGCACGTGGTGTTGAGCTCGATAACAGTGAAATTTTTGTATCAGACGGTGCAAAGAGTGATTGTGGTAATATCGGTGACATTTTCTCAACAGACAACAAGGTTGCTGTTTGTGACCCTGTTTATCCTGTTTATGTTGACACAAATGTTATGAGCGGTCGTTCAGGTGACAAAACAGCAGAAGGTTGGAGTAATATTTACTATATGCCTTGTAATGCTGAAAATAACTTCTTACCAGAACTTCCAAAGGAAAAGGTTGATATTATCTATCTTTGTTTCCCTAACAATCCAACAGGTATGGCAGCAACAAAGGATGAACTCAAAAAATGGGTTGATTATGCAAACGAAAATGGTGCTGTAATCCTCTTTGACTCAGCTTATGAAGCATTTATCACAGAAGATAATGTTCCTCATTCAATTTATGAAATCGAAGGTGCAAAGAGCTGTGCTATTGAATTCAGAAGCTTCTCAAAAACTGCAGGTTTCACAGGTGTTCGTTGTGGTTACACAGTTGTTCCACATGACATTAAGATTGATGGTGTTGAACTCAACGCACTCTGGGCTCGTCGTCAGGCAACAAAGTTCAACGGTGTTTCTTATATTACACAGAGAGCTGCTGAAGCTGTTTACAGTGAAGAGGGCAAAAAGCAGGTTCGTGAAATTATCGCATATTATCAGAATAATGCAAAGATTATTTATAACGGACTTAAGGAATGTGGCTTTACAGTATATGGTGCAGTAAATTCACCTTATGTATGGCTTAAGACTCCTGATGGAATGTCAAGCTGGGAATTCTTTGATACGCTTCTTGAGAATATTCAAGTTGTTGGTACTCCTGGTGAAGGTTTCGGTCCAAGTGGTGAAGGATATTTCAGACTTACTGCATTTGGTTCAACAGAAAATACAATTAAAGCTGTTGAAAGAATCAAAAACTATTTCGCAAAATAAGTTTCAAAAAGGTGGTATAAAACATACCACCTTTTGTAATTGTAATGTAAATTATTTGTAGTTGTGTGAAAGGTAGACATTGTGGTATAATAATGTTCATAAATAGAAAGAAGGTATTGTTTATGAAAAAGATTATTTCAGTTGTTTTGGCTGTTGTATTTGCGTGTTCAATGCTTGGTGTTACAGCTTTTGCAGAGAGATTACCCGGTGATGTAAATAGTGATGGGAACATTACTGCAGTTGATGCTCGTAAAATTTTACAGGTTGTTGCAGGTTTGGAAACAGGTGTTGATGCTACTCTTTATGATGTGGATGGTAACGGAAGTGTCTCTGCTGTTGATGCAAGAATTGTTCTTCAGATTGTTGCAGGGTTAATAGAAATTCCAGGAGTAGAGGATAAACCACTTGACACAAAAGCAGAGCAGTTGGATTATTTTGTAAAATCATTTAATGATGTTAAAACAAATGCAGCAACTGCAACACATAAATATAATAAAATATATAATTACAATAATCATGTGTATATTCATCCGGTAGTAGAGGGAATGTACAATATGACACTTGAACCAGGTGATCCATCGATAAAAGAAGTGGTGACTGCCGATTTCAGTGATGAGCTCATAGTAGTGGATGAAACTTATGTAGGTGAAAATATCGCTACAGCATTTCCTCCTGTTGAAAATGCTTGTAATCTTAAATTGAGTGATGTTTCAAACATCTCCTTTGTAGAATCAGGCGAGTATTACATTGTTGAAATGACAGTTAAAGGTAAAATGAATCCTACAAGAAATGAAAGTGTAGGTAATGTTGCGACTATTGTAACAAAGGAAGATTTTGAGACAGATATGTCTCCAGAAGATTTGGAAAAAATGTCAATAGATTGTGATTACAAAGATGCTGTTGTTAAAGCAAAGATTGAAAAAACAACGGGAAATATGGTGGAGTATAGCGTAGATTGTCCAATGATAATGATTATGAATATGACAGGACTTGGAAAAGCTGTTGAAATTGGAATGGGCTTTTACGAAGAATGGACGGTTACATATTAATTGGGAAAAAACAAAGGACTTGTTCAATGAACAAGTCCTTTTTCTATGTGCAATATTATAAAGTTTTTGCAAGCTCTTTGATGTAAGCTTTGAAGTCTTCTCCAATTTCAGGGTGTTTAAGAGCAACCTCACAGTTAGCTTTCATAATGCCCATTTTATTGCCCATATCATATCGTACGCCATCGTAATCGAGAGCAATAACGCCTTTTGTTTGGGCAAGAGTTTTCATAGCATCTGTAAGCTGAAGTTCGTTTCCTGCACCTCTTGGAGTAACTTCAAGTATGTCAAAAATTTCAGGTGGCATAACAACACGGCCTAAAATTGAATAGTTTGACATAATTTCTTCTGGTTTTGGTTTTTCAATCATATCTGTACAGTTGAATATTTTCTCATCGATTTCTTCAACCTTCAGTGAGCAGTATTTGCAGACGTCTTTCGAAGGTACTTCTTTTACACCAACAACGCCTTTACCATATTTTTCATAAACGTCAATAAGCTGTTTTGTAACAGGTTCATTTTCTGAAATGAAAACATCGTCACCATAAAGGATTGCAAAAGGTTCGTTACCAACAAAGTTTTTTGCACAAAGCACAGCGTGACCTAAACCTTTTGTTTCTTTCTGACGAAGGAAATATGTGTTGCAAAGCTGTGAACACTCAAGAACAGAGTCGTAAAGGTCCTTTTTGTCAGAATTTTTGCTTAACTTATCTTCAAGTTCATATGCGTGGTCAAAATGGTCTTCGATAACACCTTTGCCACGGTTTGTGATAATAAGAATATCTGTAATGCCTGATTTTACTGCTTCTTCAACAAGATACTGAATTGCAGGTTTGTCAACAATATTGAGCATTTCCTTTGGAACAGCTTTTGATGCAGGAAGAACTCTTGTGCCAAGACCTGCTGCAGGGATAATGGCTTTTGTGATTTTCATAATAATAACTCCTTATTTACATTATCAACATTTCTAATGCAAAAAATATTGTTTTTTCAGTAAGGATAGCAAGGAATGTTGCGCCGTAAGCAACGCCACCTGTGAGGAAAAGTTTTTCTTTGTGTTTTGCTGTTTCATTTTCACCAGAAATCTTTTTCACCTTCGAAAGTGTATGTTTGTAATACCACTTGTTAGCATTAAGCCCTATGAAAATTGAAATTATAAAATTAGCAACACTTTGAAGCATATAAATTGTAAGACCTGTTTTATTTTCATTTAACTTCTCATAAGTAGATTTATACAAGTCCATTAGTGCTGTTTCGTATTCATTATCTGCTTCTGTGTTTTCAGCAAGGTCTTCAACTTGCAATTCAAAATCATAGATTGTTTCAGATAACTTTATTGCAGGAGGAAGAAAACTCATTGACGAAAGCAAAATAAATATTGCAAGAAAAACAACACCTAATTTATGCATTTTTCTGTAAAAGAACCAATAAGGAGCAAAGAAAAACGCTGCCCAGTTCCATGTAAGTTTTCCGTCTTTAATCTGCTGGAATTTTTTCAGGTATTTAGAAGATTCGTGGCGAACAAAAACTGCCACATCTTCTGTCTTAACGCCATCTTCAAATTCTTGTGGAAAAGTAGAAAGAAGAGTTTGTGGGAATGATGGAAAAGGAATTTCCATTGGAATCTGGTCAAGGTCAATAACCTGACCAAATGGAGGTTTGATTTCATTTTCGGTTGTATTTTCCACTTCTTCAGGAGTTACAAAAGTTGACTCCCAACGGTAATCTTCATTGTGCTTTTCATAATTAACACAATTTGTGTTTTCTTTGTAACATTCACGATGATGAGGTGTGCCACAATAAGGACACACTACAATATCATCGTCTTCCTTGAAATTGCTGTTACAAACAAGACATTTTTCATTTAAAAATCTAAAATTGTTATTTGACATTTTATACGTTCCAACTATTTATATATTTTTCCTGTTCGTCTGTAAGTTTGTCGATTTCTGTTCCCCAACTACTGAGCTTTCTTAAAGCAACCTTTTTGTCGATTTCTTCAGGAACATCAACTACACCTACAGGTAAGTTTCCATTATTTTTAACAATATATTCAGCACAAAGAGCCTGAATAGAGAAACTCATATCCATAATTTCTGCAGGATGACCGTCACCTGCTGCAAGGTTTACGAGTCTGCCTTCTGCAATAATGCTGATTGTTCTGCCGTCAGGAAGAACATAACCTAAAATATTGTTTCTCTGTGGTTTGATTTCGACTGACATCTTTTCAAGGTCAGGAAGATTGATTTCCACATTGAAATGACCTGCATTGCAACAGATAGCACCATCTTTCATATTTTTGAAGACTTTTTCTGTAATAACATCTTTACATCCTGTAACTGTAACGAAGAAGTCGCCTTCTTTTGCAGCCTCAGTCATTTCCATAACAGAAAAACCATCCATTCTTGCTTCCATAGCTTTAATAGGGTCGATTTCTGTAACGATTACCTGTGCACCAAGAGCATTTGCACGCATTGCAACACCTTTACCACACCATCCGTAACCAGCAACAACGACTTTTTTACCTGCAACAATAAGGTTTGTTGTACGGTTAATTCCGTCCCATACAGACTGACCTGTACCGTAACGATTGTCAAAGAGATATTTGCACTTCGCATTATTTACAGCAATCATAGGGAATTTAAGTTGACCATCATTGTGCATTGAAACAAGACGGATAATACCTGTTGTTGTTTCTTCACAACCACCTAAAACATTAGGAAGAAGTTCAGGATACTCGTTGTGAATAAGGTTAACAAGGTCACCACCGTCGTCGATGATAATATCAGGACCAACCTTGATAACTTCACGAAGATGTGACATATATTCTTCACCTGTTGCATTGTACCATGCAAAAACATTAAGACCGTTATGCGCTAATGCTGCTGCAACATCATCCTGTGTTGAAAGAGGATTTGACCCTGTAACGTACATCTGGGCACCACCTGCTGCAAGTACAGTACAAAGATATGCAGTTTTTGCTTCAAGATGAATTGAAAGAGCAACTTTTTTACCTGCAAAAGGTTTTGTTTTGCTGAAATCCTTTTCAATACTGCGAAGCACAGGCATATGTGCCTTTACCCAATCAATTTTCTGCTGACCTGATTCATAAAGTTCAATATTTCTTACGATACTCATTCTGTCTACTCCAATGAATTATTTATAATTAATTATGATACCACAAGATGTCATAAAAATCAACAATGTTAGTGATGTGTGTTTGAAAAAAAGAAGACAGTTGCATAGTACAACTGTCTTTTGAAATTAATCTATGTTTTTTTCAAGAAATTTTACAATATCCCCTACTGTTTTAATCTTTTTTACGGTTGAATTTGGGATATCAATGTCAAATTCATCCTCAAGGCCACAAATCAATTGAATAAAACTTAAAGATGTAAATTCAAAATTTTTATCAAATCTTGTTTTTTCTGTAAAGTTAAGGTCGTCCTTGCCTGTAACTTCTGAAAAAACTTTTTCTATTCTTTTAATCATAAAATATCATTCCTTACTATTCATTTCAGCGGTCAATGCTTTGAAATTAACCTTACCCATTGCTGTTCTTGGAATTGCTTCTCTGAATACAACTTCTCTTGGCATTGCGTATTCGGCAACATTCTTTTTGCATTCTTCAAGAATTCTTTTACGAAGTGATTCAAGGTCGGCATCCATACTTGTCGGTTGAACAACTGCAACTACACGCTGTCCGACAATTCTGTCCTCAATGCCTATAACACAGCTGACTGTGACACCATTACAACCATTAATTACTTCTTCAATCTGTGATGGATAAATGTTATAGCCGGATGTAATTATCATTTTACAATGTCTTTGACGATACCACAAGTATCCGTCTTCATCCATACAACCAAGGTCTCCTGTATGTAACCAAGTTTCGCCATCGTCGTGTTGTTGCAAAGCAATCCTTGTTTCTGCTTCGTTTTTATAATAGCCTTTCATAAGAGTTGGACCTGTTATACAGATTTCGCCATCTTCACCACGAGGAACTTCTTCGTGTGTACCCACTTTACAGATTTTAATTTTATTGTCAGGAAGAGGAAGACCTGTGCTACCTTGCTTGTGTGCAAAGAAAGGACTGATACATGCTGCTGACAAACACTCTGTAAGACCATAAGCTTCTGTCATTTGTTCAGATGAGCCACCATTTTTCAGGTATTTATTCATTCTATTGTGAAGTTTGTCGCTACATTTATCACCTGAAAAAGCCACCATTTCAAGGAAAGATAAATCACTCTTTTCGATTTCTTCACTTCTTGAAAATGCTTCAAATAATGCTGGAACTGCATAAACGTGATTAATTTTATTTTTGAAAATAAGCTTTGTACAAGCTTTGAAGTCGAATTTAGGAACAAGGAAAACCTGCATTCCGAAATAAAGCATTACGTGCATACACATCGCAAGACCAAAACCGTGGAAAACAGGCATAAGTGCCAAAGCTTTTTTACCAGCAGCATCCTTTGTGTTATCACGCTTGATTTCCTCTGCCTGAACAGCCATACAGTTAAATGCACGGTTATGAATCATAACGCCTTTAGGAATACCTGTTGTACCGCCACTATAGAGAATTGCTGCAATATCGTCACCTTTTCCGTCGTCAACAGGTAATGGTTCTTTTCTCTGTTTACCTCTTTTGAGGAAATCGTTCCAATAAATAACATTGTGATTTGTATTTGGATTGATTTTAAGCTTGTTCTTCGCAAGATACAATGGCTTTAAATATATTGGAAGAGCATCAGCAATTCTTGCAAGAACAATAACGGGTTTCTTTGTTGTTTCCCAAGTGATTTCTGAAAGCTTCGGGTAAAGCATATCAAATGTGATAATAGCTTTACTGTCAACATGCTCAACGAATTTTTTTATCTCATTTGCAGAAAGCAAGGGATGAATCATATTTGCCACTGCACCCATTCTGTTGATTGCATAAACGGAAATGAGAGCCTGTGGAGTATTTGGTGCAACAACAGAAACGAAGTCACCCTTTTTTACACCACTTGCAAGGAGAGATTGTGCAACAAGTTCAATCTGAGCAATCATCTGTGCAAATGTAGTTTTTTTATTCTGGAAATTCAATGCATAGTAATCGGGATGCTTATCTGCAGTCTCTTTAAGAAGTGAAACCATCGAAAATTCAGGATATTCAGGTCTGAAATTTTCAGGTGAGTGGTTGTCACTCCAGATATTCCTTTCTCTTTTCATAAGTCCAAATCACCTCTTTATGAAATAACATTATTATTGAACGATTATACCATACTGTTTTTAAAAAAACAAGCATTTCACAGAGGTGTTACATTGTCAGCAATTGGAAGTGTATTGTGGTGTGAAAATCTTGACTTTATACATGAAAGAATATATAATTAAGCCATATATATTTAATTACAATAGGGTAATTATGTGTACTAAAACATTACCTAAGGAGCATCTTAAAATGAAGTTTAAGTTAACATCTTCACAAATGAATTTTTACAATAAAAATTTCACTCTGGACGAACAACTTTGGAACCAGGGTGTTATGGAGATTTTTCCCAAGGTATATTCTTATGAACAGATAAACAATGCATATAATAAACTTGTTGAAAGTCATGATAGTTTGCGTGTAAAGCTTGTAGAAACAGAAGATGGTGTTGTGGCAGATGTCAGAGACCACGAATACATAAAGTATCGTTTCTGGCAGGTTGAAACAGAAGAAGAACTTATGAAAAAGGCTCAGGATTTCCTTAATGAGCCAAAAGACCGTTATGGTCTTTTGGTTAATTGTGCCGTTTTCCAGACTCCTACTACCTCAGGCATTATGATTAATGCTCACCATATCGTTATTGACGGATTCAGTGCATTAGCCATGGCTTCACATGTGAATGAGTTTTTAAAAGACGAAAACTTTGCACCTGAAGTACAAAAATATTCCGATTATGTTGAAGCGGAAGAAAAGTATAAGCAATCTCGCCGTTATGCAAAATCTCAGGAATTCTGGCTTAAAGAATTTTTAAATCAGCCTGATTGCAATATCATAACAGCTTCTACAAACTCATTAGACTTCTCGTCATCAGAATTAAACAGTGCTATTTCACAAGAATTGATTGATAATATCAAAGACTTCTGTGCAATTAACGATATTTCAGTTACAACATTCTTCAACACAGTTCTGTCAATTTATTTATCACAAAAATATGAGACGGAAAGGTTTACTATCGGTACACCGGTTCTCAACAGAACTTCTGCAGTAGAGTTCAATACCGTTGGTCTTTATATGCATGTTTTACCGTTAATTGTAAATCTTTCTGATGATACTTTTTTAGAAAATGCAAAACAAGTCGAAGATTTTCAACTCAATTTATTTAGACATCAAAAATTTACACAGAACGATATTAAAGAGCTACTAAAAGAAAATGGTAAAGAACAAGGTAATCTTTTTGATATTGTGTTCAACTGTCAAGAATTTGATAGTAAAGAGGAATACAAATTTGTTTTTAGATATAGCAACTATCTTTCAGTTCCGTTAGATATTCACCTGCATCGTTTTAATGGTGAAGATTACAATCTTAAAATTCGTTATAGAACTGCATTATTCAACGTGCAGGAAATTGAGATTATGTTGAAATCAATAATTTCTCTTGCTGAAAATGCTGTTAAAAACCCTGATAAGAATATTTGCAATCTTGAAATGGTTTCAGCAGAAGATAAGCAGAAATTACTTAATGATTTCAATAATACAGTGGTTGAATATGAAAAGAGTAAGTATATCCATCAGTTGTTTGAGGAGCAAGTTGAAATAACACCTGACAAGGTGGCACTTGTGGCTTCAGACAAGACCTTGACATATAAGGAACTTAACGAAGAGGCAAACAAGGTTGCACACGGTCTTATAAAAAAAGGCATACAAACAGGTGATATTGTCGGCGTTAAGCTCGGGAGAACAAGCAGATTTTTAGTTTCTCTTCTCGGTATTCTTAAAGCAGGTGCAGCATATCTTCCTCTTGACCCTGACCATCCGCAAGACAGAATAAACAATATTCTTGAGGACAGTAGTGCAAAACTCTGCATTACTGAAGAAAACCTTGATGAATTAAAAGATAAATCAAATGCTGAAAAGCCTGATATAAAAGTATCGGGTGACGCTTTATGCTATTGTATTTATACATCAGGTAGTACAGGAACTCCAAAGGGTGCAATGATTCAGCATAAGAATTTGTGCTGGTATATGTCAGCATTGATGAATATTTATGGCACGGAGCCTATAAATATGCCGTTCTTCACTTCGATCAGTGTTGATTTGTCAGTTCCGTCGTATTTATTGCCCTTAGTAACAGGTGGCACAACATATTTCTATGACAATGATTTGTTGGTTGATCTGGTTGACATTGTCAACAATGAAGAAATTAACACAATCAAGCTAACACCTACACATTTACAGATAATGTTACAGCATATTGAGGGAAGAATTCTCCACAATGTGAAATATCTCATATCCGGTGGTGAATCGCTTCGTCGTTCTAATTGTATTGAGTTCTTAGAAAAATTTGGAAAACATATAGAGATACATAACGAATATGGACCAACAGAAACAACCGTTAGCTGTGTCGACTACCTGTTCTCTTGTATTGACACTGATGATATTGTTTCTATAGGTGCTCCTATTGACAATGTGCAGATATATATTGTCGATAAACACACAAACTTGTTGCCGATTGGTGTAACAGGTGAGCTTTGTATTGCGGGTGACGGTGTCTGTGCTGGTTATCTCAATAATCCTGACCTTACAGCAGAAAAATTTATCGATAATCCGTTCGGCAGTGGAAAGCTTTATAAAACCGGTGACCTTGCTTACTGGTGCGAAGATGGAAATCTTATGTTTATTGGAAGAAATGATTTCCAAGTTAAAATTAATGGTCTCAGAATTGAATTGGGTGAAATTGAAAACGCCATCTTAAATATAGATGGTGTGCTTCAGTGTGCCGTTGTTGTAAGACAAGATGAAAAAGACAAACAATTCATCTGTGCTTTCTATACAGGAGCAGAAACAAAAGCTATTGATTTCAGAACTATTTTGGGAACAAGCCTGCCAAAATATATGATTCCGCATATATTTACACACCTTGACGAAATGCCACTTACTTCAAGCGGTAAAATCAGCAGAAACAGTCTTCCTGAAATTGACCTTGAAAGCATTTCTACGGAAACAGAATATGTTGCGCCTGAAACAGATGAAGAAAAAGCACTTGCAAATGCAATAAAGGCCGTTCTTAATGTTGAAGAAGTAAGTATGCTTGATAATTTCTTCAATATTGGCGGTGACTCGGTTACTGCTATCTATCTCGTTTCCGAATTGGAAGATTCGGGCTATGGGATTAATGTTGCTGACATTATGCAGGCTGATACATTACGGGATGTTGCAAGTGAAATAAAAACAATAGCAGTAACAAAAGAAAATATTGAATATGCAGATGTTCTTCCTGCTACAGCGGCACAGATGCGTATATATACTGCTCATTTTACAAGTGATGAGCCGACTCTTTATAACCTTTCATCTGCATTTAAAATGGAAAATTTTGATGCTGACAGATTTGAAAACGCAGTAAATCAGTTAATCGCTCGTCACGAGGGATTAAGAACAAGCTTTGAAAACAAAAACGGACAGATTTTCCAGATAATAAATAATAATGCTTCTATAAAAATCGAGAAGCTTGATTCTCCAGATTTAAGTGATTTTATCAGACCTTTCGATTTGACAAAAGCACCTCTTATGCGTGTAGGATACATTGATAATACTGTAATTGTTGATTTCCATCACATTATAGCTGATGGTTCAACCTTCGGCATTTTCTATGAAGAAATCAATGAATTATATATGGGCAGAGAATTGCCGGAAGCAGTACAGTACAGAGAATTTGCAGCAAATGACACATATACAAAAGAAGACGAAGAATATTGGTTAAAAGAATTTGAGGAAATTCCTGATTTTAAGCTTTACACAGATTTTCCTGAACAAGAAGCAAAAAGTGATAAGGGAATAAATCTATACACTAAAATTGACCAGAATTTACACGAAAATATACTTATCAAGTGTAAGGAGTGGGGCATTACTCCTTATGCTTATTATATGGGGTGTGTAAGTATTCTTCTTTCTAAGTATTCAGGAAGTGAAGATGTTTGTGTCGGCGTAACGTCAAACGGTAGAAGCAGTAATTTCCTTAATACCTGGGGTATGTTTGTCAATATGCTTTCCATAAGAACAAAACCCGAAAGCGAAAAGACATTTAAAGATTTTGTGAATGAAATTAAGAACAAATCATTTAAAGCAATCGCTCATCAAAGCTATCCGCAGCAAGAGCTCCTTAAAAAATTAAACATTAAAAAACCGCTTTATGATGTTATGTTTATATATCAGAGTGAAAAAATGACACACTCTGTTATTGGCGATAAAAAGGCAGAGCTTATTCCGGTAACAATTTCAACCTCAAGAGCTCCTATTATGTTCTATATTCATCCACGAGAAGAGGATACTTTACTCAGAACAGAATATTTAACAGACCTTTTTAAAGCAGAAACAATCGACAAGCTTATCGCATCGTATATGAGCATTCTTACACAAGCACTTGATGAAGAAACATTTATCAAGGATATATCTGTATTAAGCGATGTTGAAAAAGAAAAGCTTCTCAACGACTTCAATAACACAGAATACACATACGATATTCCAGAAGATTCAACAATCTACAGTTTGTTTGAAGAAACAAGTGAAGAAAACAAGGATAAAGTGTGCCTTGTTGTAGATAGCAAAGAACTCACATACAAGGAATTCAAAGAATATGCTGAAAGAATAGATAACAGAATCCGTTCTATCAC
>JAZLAH010000051.1:0-5990 GCA_045613065.1 Candidatus Fimenecus sp. | reverse complement strand
AGGGGAAATGGCTTACACCAGTTTTCAACATAAAAAGTACAAGGTCTACAAAAATATTTTGCAAACCTTGTACAACATTTATTTATTAATTATTGCGTAAATTTTAGAAAACCTTAAACGCATTTGGGAATCCCTGTGTACTCAAGAAATCATCAACACTAATAGAAGCAGGGTATGCAGCACCTGCACTAATAAAGCACTGACCTGTGTTAGAAACAGCGAATGTTTTATTGTACACAGCCGCTCCATTAATATGGCTCAATGGCAGTATAAACTTATTGAACGATTTACCGTCAGAACTGTAGTACATAAGTCTTGATGCTCTCCATCTCGTCATGTTAATAATAGGGTCGTCTGAACCTGTGCTTCTGTAAGTGCTTTGCGTTACAATCATATCACCTTTTCTGCCAATAACTAATCCAACAGCATCGCTTTCCATATTATCAAGAATTGTTATATGCTTTGAAATATCAGCTATATCGTCAAATTTGCACTTCATTACTTTGCCTGGTGTTGAATCGTAATTGTAATAGATTTCTTGTGCATAAATTGCAACGTTGCCCCATTTATAATCTCTTGATGAACCTGCTATTTTAGTTACAGTCCATGTATCGTTTGTTGAATCATAAACAAAACCGCATACGTTACATTCTGTTGCATTTGTGTCGCCTGTGCAAACAATATAGGTGTCTTCTGGTGAATAATAGATTGCTTCATGGATATGCCTTGCGGGTATAGCATCTTCAATATCAAATTCGTAAGCTATTTTATAGCTATGACCATTATCAATACTATACCAAACAAGTTTTCTGAATGTACTATTTTCATTATAATTATTGAAAACATACATATCTTGAGAATCAAGGAACTTTCTTTCTCTATGGTCATAAAGGAACGAGAAGTTACCTGTTTCCATTGGGGTGTAAGCACTACCATCTGCTTCATAGCAAGATGCTTCATTATAACCTGTCCATTCAGATTCAATGTAGTAGGCTTTTGTATCAGTAAAGAACCCAAGACACCCATTAGCATAAAGATGTGCTTTACGTACTGCGCCAACAGCAGACACATTAATGCCTTGATTCCATGTATTACCATTATCTTTACTTAGTTTCAAAACACCATTGTCATTAATTGCAATCATATTTTCATAAACGGAAACTACTTTGTTCATCCAGAAGTATTTAGCTTTGTAAGGCAGTTCTCCTGTGCCTCTATACCCCATTTTATTTAAAATATCATTTTTAGATAATTTATAAACTTTAGGGTCATAACCGTTAAGTCCTCTAATATGATTATTAACGATTAACTTTGATGCGTTACGTGGTGCAATTATTTCCTTCATTGCATTACAAGCTAAAATAGTATATTCACCATCATTTGAATAGTCCACATTGGACGGATATTTAGTACCATCTTCTTGTAAGAAGTGATAAGTTCTTTGTGAACTATCGCCACCCCAAGCCTGAATAATAAATCTATCAAAAGGTTCACAATCGATTGCAATGCAGTTCCATGACGAATTTGGTGTTATTGTATTTACGTCTATTGTGCTACCAGAAGTGTTATAATAGCCACTAACAAAATTCGTATACACTTTAATGTTATTATTTTCATCTTTTATACCTTGTATCATTTCATAAATAGGAGTAATTCTTTTGAGTTTAAGGTCAATTAATGTAGATTCACCCGACGATAAATTTCCATAGTTTGTATTATTTTGAATAACAGCATAGACACCCGCAGGTTCAGTAATGAATAAAGTATCACCGTCATTAATTTTTGTTCCACCTGTAACTGTGGTATAACTGTATCTAATTACTATTGTTGGCACTTTACCAGTAACTTTAAGACTAACTTTATATATGCCCACAGGCACATTTTTTATAAATGTACTTGATGCTGCAAGGTTAGAAGTTGTGCCATTAAAATAGTTAGCATATCGTGTTGCAGTTGCCGTACCAGATAATCTTAATTTTCCATCTACATTAGTTCTTCTAACACCATTAGTAGTAGAATCGAAATTTTGAGTAACAAAGAAATAATTATCATTTCCGTCAAGTGCAGGGTCAGCAATTTTTGTGTGCGTTGCGTAACTTTCACCGATTTCTGCAACATCATTACTAAGAACTGATACCTCACAGTTTACACCAACCGCAATTTCGTCACCTACGTTAATCTTCTCTGTTGCCTTATACAAAGTGCCATTTAATCTGAAATAGTAATCTTTATTATGCTCATACTGTGCTGTATTACTGCTTTCGGCTGTTGCAATCATTTGTTCGGCATTTTCATCGCCGATTGGTGGGACAAATCCCGGAAGATTTTGATACGTGCCATTACGTTTTACTTTCGCAATGGAAGGGTAAAATTCAATCGACATATAGTTTCTCCTTTTGTGTTATACTACAGAACCGATTATCCATTCATCTGTACCCAGATTAGGGAAGAACTCTGTGCTACCATCTGCTACAGTTATTTTCATAAATCCTGTTTTATTATCAGATTTTCTGTAGCAAGGTACAAATTCATAGAGAAGCGTGTTATTGTTATAAACTTTAAACTCTTTATAACGTGTTTGTGTATTACTTACATTTACAGTACCATCAGAACCTTGCATACCACCAATTACAAGCGGTCTTGTTGATGCGTATGTTGCCATGCCTGTTGGTTTAGTAGAAGTGCCGCCATTATGAACTAAATTGTCCTTGTTGATTTCAAAGTGCATATCAAGAGGATACACATAGTTTGAGTAATTTGCTGTTGCATTTCCCTGATTAGTTTTTCCAAAATAAAAGAATAACGTAGATTGGTATGTGCTTGCCGATGAATTATACGCATAACTGAAAGCACACCCATATCTATATGCATTTGTTGATTGAATCCAGTAAGTTGCAATAGAAAATTTACTGTTCTGCGGGTCTAAAACTGTGAAATCACCTTTGATAGATGTGTAGTCATTTGAACTATAAACAGGGTAAATATCAGTTAGACAGTATTGTGTGCCTGTCCCCTGTAGCCACTCTACTTCTTTAAAACCTGTTGGTAATCTACCATGCTGTGACGCAGAAAATGACATTAATGCCCTTCTTCTTTTCGCAATATTTCTCATTCTACATTACCTGCAATAACAGTTCCATTCTTAATGCTGATTTCCCATTTTTCGCCTGCACCAAACGTAGGAACTTCCCCAATATAATCTGCGTTAGACGGAAAATTAATTGCTGTGAAACTCCCTGAGGTAGTAATAGAAATCCAACATTCAAAGTTTTCAGTTGGGAATGTGAATGTGAGGTTAGCAACATTCGTCAGATAATATTCTGTATTGTCAGCAACAGTAATTGCCGTAGGAGCAGATTGCGTAACAACAGTAGTTTTGTCTGCTTTGGATGCAATTGCGGCATTAACCAACGTTGCATCTGCTTTAGTTTCAACTTCACTATCAATATCTGCTATATTTGAATTAATATTTATGATTTGTCCTTGAATATTTTCAATATCTTCAATTGTTGGGATAAGAATTGGATTCTGGTTTGCTTCATTAATCCAAAGTTTGGTATCAGGATTAGAAGGTTGGGAAGCAGATATAGCAACCTCATTCTCATCAGAGTTAACCCATTTTTCTGTAACAGGGTCGTACATTAAAACCTGCCCTGCCGATGGTGATTCTATTGTAGTATCAGTAAGTGCATCAAGAGATGTTACACCCTGTACATCATCAGAATTAACCCATTTCTGTGATGTAGAATCGTATGCTAATATCTGCCCATTCTCTGGATTAGTAATCTGAGTATCAGGCAACTCTGAAAGAGGATAAGCACCTGCGCCCTGCCCTGCCTGTTCAGCATAATATTTTGCGTTCTTATGGTAATAAGGTGAGGAACTTTCAACATCCACGCCATTCTGCTGACCAACAGCTAATCCCTCTGCCTTAAGAGCATCTTCATTTGCAGAGGTTGAAGCGGAACTTGCTGTTGCAGCAGAACTTTGAGCGGCAGTTGCACTCGCTGAAGCAGATTGAGCCTGATTAATTGCGTTCAAAGCAGAGTTAGCGGCATTGGTAGCACTTGTGCTTGCGTTTTGGGCAGAACCTGCGGCACTTTCAGCACTATTGCTTGCGATGATTGCTGCATCTGCGGCATTGGTAGCACTTGTACTTGCATTTTCAGCAGAGGTGTGTGCTTGCTGTGCATAACTCAATGCTTCTTCTGCCGCTTCTACACCTTCACGAATCAATTGAGTTAACTCGCGAATATCAATTTCACCGATTTCGTCAATATATTCTGCCAACTCATCGAACGCTTCTTTAAGTGTTTGTACATTTTCAGTATCAGCGTTTACATTATCAATAACCTGATTAAGATAAGTTACCATCTTGCCAAGAACTTCATAGTAACTGATGCTATCATCATAGACAAGCGGCAACACTTTTTGACACCAGAACCTAAATTTAGTTAAATCTACAGTAGGTCTAAGGTCGGGATGAAGACTATTATTTGCCATATTATTCACCTCAGCTATTCATAATACGCACCAAGAAATCCTGTGCGTTTACATTTACACTTTGAATGGTAGTTGGGGATGTGGCATAAGCACCATGCACAGTATAAGTGTTATTTGAAGCATTGAATGTGATGCTGTCACAATTAATCATAACAACAACACCTAAACTTCCTCTGTGTACTAAACACACTTCCATCATATTAATCACCTCACCACAGTAGCATGAACAACTCACCTAAATCACGGATAATATCCATGTCAATGTTCAGCAAGTTATCACGGAAGTCTTTAATCATTTTGGCATAGTTCGCACCTGCGGATTTACCGACAACGTGCATAACATAATCTTCTGTATTATTTGTTTTACCGATTGATGTGTTTCTGCCTGTGCTTGATTCAGTATTCTGGTCACTCGTTGTCTGCTTTCCGTTGGAAACATCAGTAGCATTACCCTTGTCAGTTGTGTTGTTTGTGCCAAGGACTTTTCTGAAGTTGGTTAGATAAGAATTTGTGTCAACACCTGTCAAGCTACCCTGTGGTGTATCAGAATACATATCTCTATCCTGTCTATCAACATTCCGCACATTCTCGTTTGAAGCTACATTCGTCTGTTCGTTTTCACTTGTTCTTGAACCAGAGAAAGTGTTCGTTCTATCATCGTTCTGCACATCAGTTCTCTCGCCTGTCTTTTGCCCTACATTGGTTGTGGTCATATCAACATCATGCAACGGATTATACTTATACAATTCTGTTTCATACAGTTTATTGTAATACGGCATGATTTCATTTAGCTTAGTCTGAAGTTTTAACTTCCACAAGCCATAGGTTTCCAAGCCGATTTCCCTTGTATAGTAATGTCTGAGAATTTTTGTACACAGAACGTTTCTGTATTCTTCATCAAAGATTGGAAAGTCAAAGCTAAATATTAAAGGAATAGCGTCTTGAATGATTGAATCAATATCGTCATACCCTGTCGAATCATCATGCCCTGTAAGGCTTTCGCACAAAAAGCGAACCTCAGTTGTGTACTTACTCATATTAAGTACCTGCCAAATTTAAGTTCCGGCTTCTACAGTTTCCGCAGGAGTAGAATCACCGCCGCTATCACTTGAACCACCAACCCATAAGCCAGAAGTTTCATTATATAGGTATTTATCACCTGTATCAACTTCAAGGAACTCAGAACCCATTGCCAAACCTGTTGGTTTTGTATCAGTTGATAGACCTGCGATTTTGGCATAAAGAACATTGCCATCAAGCATTTTACCTTCAAGAGTTCTCATTTATTCACTTCATCCTTTCTCTCAACATTGATTGAATCTGAATCTTCAGCGTCGACAATCTCCTGATAATCTTCACGGTAATCGCATTGAATATTCAGACCAAACATTTCATTAATTTGCTTGCAAGCCTGTCTGCGGCTCTCAAGCCTACTGTACCTGCTTGCGATTGTACCACCCTGATTTCTGGTAACTTCATCGGTAATA
>JAZLAH010000050.1:0-7527 GCA_045613065.1 Candidatus Fimenecus sp. | reverse complement strand
TGTTGAAGGTGACCTTGTTAAAACTATGCAGGCTCAGCCTACATATCTTGACACCTGTCTTAAAATTCTCGGTTTCCTTCTCTTCGGTTATACTCTTGCAAATGTTCTCAAAGCAATCATCCTTAAAACATCTTATGATATCGAGGGCGAAAAGAAAGAACAGATGTATCGTGAGCTTGAAGAAATGCGTGCAAAACGCCACGAAGAAAACGAAGCAATTTCATAAAAAAAGCAACAACTATTTAAAAGAGGTAATGTGTTGTGGAATTTATAAAGGTTACTGACAACGAAAATGTTTTTGCTGACGGTGTTCATGATGATACCAAAGCATTGCAGGAATGCATTGACAAAGTGAAAGACGGTGGCACAATATATTTTCCTGATGGTATATATCTTGTTTCTTCAACACTTATTTTCTATTCAAATCAGACTTTTAAGTTCTCTGACAATGCTGTGATTTTACGCAGTAAAGAGAGTATCCCTGTAACAAGATATCTTCTTGCAGCTTATTCAGAGCCACAGTGGAATGGTTACGAAGGTACACACGATGTTGTTATCTCCGGTGGTATCTTTGATGGTAATGCTGATTTGACTGAAAAATCAACTCTCGTTAATACAGTACATTGTCGTAATATACGAATTGTCGGTTGTCATTTTCGCAATTGCTCAATGTGGCATATGATTGAGATTAATTCAACCGAAAATGCCGTTATAGAAAATTGTGTATTTGACGGACCTTCATACACATTAATTCCCGGAAATCTCCTTAATGAGCAAATTCAGCTTGACCTTGCTCATGAGGGTAGTTATGGCCCTGTTTACAACTGTGGTGGTGATTTAATTGATTTTTGTAAGGATGACACCGTGTGTTGTAATGTAACAATTTCAAATAATATTTTCAAGTGTGCAGGCTTTCCTGCTATTGGTCATCACGGAGATTGTGGTCATCACAATATTTTGATTGAGAATAATATTTTTGATGGCAAATCAGGGCTATATGATAAAAGTAGGGGTTACATAATTTTCAGACCTTTGGTTTATGATGTGAAAATAAAGAATAATGTCTTTGTTGCACCTGAAAAAAACGATTCACCAAATTTCGGAATTATATTTGAAAATCCTGAATCTGACGAATTATTGACAGAGTCAAATGTTTTCATTGGTAAAATAACAAGCATAGACGATTGATTTATATTTTCGTTTTATTAAAAATTAGCAAAAGCCTTGTGCATACTACTAAGGCTTTTTTGAAAAGGAAAATTTTATGAAAATTACTCCTATGAGCACCCTGAGTGATGTGCTTAATAACCCTGTAGGTTATGATGTTGCACAAATGGTGGTTTATCGTAATAATCTTTCAAATGATATATTGGTAAACCCTTTATACAGAGAAAAAACTATTGCTGAACTTTTGGGTGATAAGCTTTCTGTTTCTGAAATGGAACAAATTTTTAGCCTTATGAATTTAACGACCGAAAAGGTTATCGCTAAAAAAGAGGTTGACCCTAAATGGTGGAAAGAGTCTGTTATCTATCAGATTTATCCTCGCTCATTTATGGACTCAAATGGTGATGGTATCGGTGATTTGCAGGGTATTATCTCATCACTTGATTATCTTAAAGATTTAGGTGTTGATGTGCTTTGGCTGAGCCCGATTTATGATTCACCTAATGACGATATGGGTTATGATATTCGTGATTATCGTAAAATTATGACCGAATTCGGCACAATGGCAGACTTTGATTTGATGCTCAATGAAATTCATAAGCGTGGAATGAAGCTTATTATGGATTTGGTTGTGAATCATACATCTGATGAGCACGAGTGGTTTCAAAAGGCTTTGTCTGGCGACGAAAAGTACAAGGATTATTACATTTTCCGTAAAGGTAAGGGAGATGGAATTCCACCAAATAACTGGACGTCGTTTTTCTCAGGTTCTGCGTGGAATTATTATCCTGAATTGGACGAATGGGCTTTACACCTTTTCTCATCAAAACAAATGGATTTGAACTGGGAAAATCCTGAACTCAGAAAAGAAATCTATGATATGGTTTCTTGGTGGCTCGAAAAAGGTGTTGACGGATTCAGAATGGATGTTATCACCCTTATTTCAAAGGTCGACGGTCTTCCTGACGGCAATCCACACATTGGCAAGCTATTTGGTTGCGGTGCTGAGCATTATTCGTGGGGTCCAAAACTTCATGAATATCTTAAAGAACTTAATGAAAGTACTTTCAAGAAATTCCCTGAAAGTTTTTGTGTTGCAGAGCCTTGCAGTACAGGTATTGAAATGGTTAAACTCATTTCAGATGATTCACGACAAGAAGTTCGTCAGGCATTTCTTTTTGACCATATTGAGAATCCGGGTAAACAAAAATATCAGGATTATAAATATGACCTTAAATACTTGAAAGATGCTTTTATAAAATATCAACTTTCACTTTGTGGCTCATCATGGCCATCATTCGTTATTGAAAATCACGATAATCCGCGAATGGTTTCAAAGGTTAATCCTGATACTAAGTTCAGAAAACCACTTTCAAAACTTCTCGGTGCAATGGTGCTGACAACTCGTGGTACGCCATATATTTACCAAGGTCAGGAATTGGGTATGATAAACTGTAATTTCAATAATATGAGTGAAATTCGTGATGTTGAGGCAATCAACAGATATAACGAAAATATTGAAATGGGCAGAAAATCTCAAGAAATTTTTGCAGAGATTCTGGCGGGTGGAAGAGATAATGCAAGAACGCCTATCTGTTGGGATGATAGCGAAAACGCAGGGTTTACAACAGGTGTGCCTTGGATTAGAGTCAATGGTGACTATAAAGAATGTAATGCAAAAACACAGCTTAAAGATTCAACAAGTACTTTTAATTACTTTAAATCCCTTATGTATCTTCGTAAAGCAAACAAGTCAACCCTTGTTTATGGTGATTTCAACCTAATTGAAACAAATGATGAAACATTCTGCTTTTACAGAGAAAGTTCTGAAAGCAAATTCTATATTGAGATGAATCTCACGGAAAATATTATCGAAAGACCTGTTTCCGTAGAATGGGAATGTGTACTTTCAAATTATTCTGTATCTGCAGATAAACTTCGTGCGTATGAAGTAAATATTTATAGAGTAAAAAAATGAGTCGGGAGATGTTAAAATGTTGAAAAAAATTATTCTTATTGTGTTAGCAGTATGTATTGTTAATCTTGTGGCAGGAATAATTTATTTTGAAATTGAACCTGAAAACACAGATATTAACTATGCCCCTGCAGACCCAAATAAAACAACGGACACAACAATAAGATTCAATTCCGAAGGAAAACTCAAAATATTACATATTGCCGACCCACATCTTGATAATGATAAGTATTTTGATTCATCAATATGGGTTATTGCTAACGCTTGTGATGTTGAAAAACCTGACCTTGTTGTGCTTACAGGTGATAATACAAAGCCTTACGAGGACCCAAAAGAAACAAAGAAACTTATTAATGCGCTTATGAATATCTTTGAATCAAGAAATATTCCTGTTGCTGTAACTTTTGGCAATCACGATTCAGAAGAAGGACCAATGTTAAGAAAAGATATTATGGAATATTACAAGACATTTTCTTGTGTAATATCTGCAGGTGAAGAAGAAACATTCAAAAACTGTGCAACATTCAATATTCCTGTTTTGGCTTCTGATAGTGACAAGGTAAAATTCAATCTTTGGGTATTTGACTCAGGCGATTATGACGAAGATGAGCCAAGACACTACGATAGAGTAAGAACAGAACAAATTGAGTGGTATAAAGAAACTTCTGCAAAGCTTAAAGAAGAAAATGGTGGCGAAACTGTCAACTCAGTTGTTTTCCAGCATATTATTGTTCCTGAGATTTATGATGTTCTTAAAAAGGTTGATTCAAAGAAGCTCTTTTCAGAAAAACATCTTTACAATGAAAACGAATACTATATGTTCGACCCTGAAAATACAAACTCCGGTACACTTAACGAATATCCTTGCCCGGGATATTACAACGACGGTCAGTTTGATGCCTTAATTGAAACAGGTGATGTGCTTGCAATGTTTACAGGTCACGACCATACAAACGCATTCGGTGTAAGAAATCAGAATATTGATATTTATACATCTCCTATGACACGATATAAAGGTTTGGCTTATACAACTCAGTATGGTTATCGTGTGGTGGAAATTGATGAAAACGATACTTCAACATATACAACAAGAGTTGAACGCCTTTATGATGTGTTTGACCACGACTATGCAAAAGCGCAAAAGGAAAGTGGAGATAAGTATTCAAAGAAAATCTCTTATGAGCTTGCAGTCAAGGGCAGAACACAAAAGATATTCACTGAAATTTATCAATCAATAGTTGAGTTTATCACAGGAAGAACAGTAACATATCCAGATTATAAATAAAAATTTAAGCGTTGCACAAGGGACAACATAATCCAAAATGCAACGCTTATTTCTTTATATACTTCGTTTACTTAAAAGAAATTTAAAGTAAGGTTATAAATTCTTTGTATGCCTTAGGGTTAGCAAAAACAACATCATTAGGTGTAGAAAAACTAATATCTCTTCCTTGATAGTTCAATGCAATACCACCAGCTTCTTTTAAGATTAAAGTTCCTGCTGCAATATCCCAGGGTTGCAAACTTTTCTCAAAGAATACCTCACATCTGCCGCAAGCTATCATACATATATCGTAAGCAGCTGAGCCACTTCTACGAATATCACGAGAAAAATCAAAAACCTTTCTCAAAAGTGAAAAAGTTTCATCTGTATTTTCAGGGTGATATGGAGAAGTTCCAAAAAGAGCAAGTCCGTCTGAAAGTGGGCGTTCACTTACGCTTATTCTGTTACCATTTAAGTACGCACCCTTATCCTTTTCAGCACTAAAGAGTTCGTCGGTATAAGGGTTATATACAACGCCTGCAACAACATCATTACCATTGCAAAGTGCAACAGAAATGCAACTACAACGATAGTCTTGCATAAAGTTTGTAGTACCATCAATTGGGTCAATTATAAAACGCAAACCATTGGTTGAAATGTCATTTTCGCCTTCTTCCCCAATAAATTGGGCATCGGGAAATTCCTTGCCAAGTTCTCTAAATAAGAATTCCTGTACAGCGACATCGTACTTCGTTACAAAATTTTTCTTACCTTCTTTGGCTGTTACAGCATTTTCTTGATTATGTGCAGAAAGAATTATCTTTCCTGCTTCTTTTACTATTTCAGTAATTTTTTTAAGCATTATTTATCATCCTTTTAAGCATTTTATTGCATTAAATTTATTGTTAAATCTACCATACTGCACCTTAAAAATCAATCAAAACAACCATCCTTTGCCCTTACTGATTGCCCATATTCATCCCAACAATTTCTACAAGCTGAGAAGGTTGACGTGTAGTAATATTATCAGCACCGAAAGGAACTGTTTTTACCATATCAAACTTTTTGTTGACGGTCCAGATTGAAACCATAAGTCCTTCACTGTGGAAAACATCAACAAGCTCCTTTGAACAAGTTTTGTAGTTTATATTGATTCCCACTGCACCAACTTCACGAGTTTTCTTTGCAAGTGAAAGAAGATACTCCTCATCAGTCTTTTTTTCTACATCAACATCGAAATTAAGCCAATAAGCAACATCAGGAGTCTGCTCCCTTACCACATTTATGTCCTCTTCACCTATACCTGTATAAAAAATTCTGTCACTCATCCCATGCTTTTGAGCAAGTTCTGTAACAACTTTAAGGTTAGCCACACTTTTACAGTCAACATTAACTTTAAGGTCAGGAAGCTCTGCTATTAAAGAGAAGGCTTCATCAAGAGTAACACAGCCACTATGAGGTTCATCGTGTGAAAGCACTGCTTCGCCGTTAGATGTAAAATTAAGGTCAAATTCAACTATATCAGCACCACTTTCATAGCCTTTTCTTATTGAATCAAGAGAGTTATCCACGGTCTCCTCACAACCTGTGTGAGCCGTAACAGTAAAACCATCAGGCAAAACGACATGTTTTATTTTTATGTAATTGTAGCCAGAGAAGATTAGTGCGACGATAACTGCCGGTGTTAATAAGGATATAATTATTCTTGCTACCTTTTGCCATATTTTCATTATAATCTTCTCCTATTGTTTTAAGTGTTTCAGGAATTTTGAATCATTAAGTGTATTATAACATATATAATTTGTTTAAATCAATATAACATAGTAAAAGAAAACACCCATCTTACGATGAGTGTTTTCTTTTCTGGCATTAACTACGCTATTTGATACAATTCGTCATTTTCACAAGCAGCGTTGCAATTTAAACATTATAAAAACTACATTTTTGCACTAAAGTACAATGTAATTTGAAATAAATGGTTTTATAATACAATTGATGTATTAGAAGACAATGCATCAAATATCTCTAAAAATATATAGGAGAGTGGATATTATGAAAAAAATTCTTGCAATTATGTTAGCACTTGTAATGTTATTAACACTTGCAGCATGTGGCGGAAACAAAGACAACAATGGTGACGAAACACCATCAGGTAATGATGTAGAGCAGACAACTGAACCTACAACAGAGGCAAAAACTGTTGAAAAAGAAATTGTTGAAAAAGACGAAGGCAAGGGACAGATTAAGCTTTACAACAGTTATCTTGAATTCTCAATTCCTGAAGGCTACGGTTATAAAATTACCGATGCGAATACTGAAGCAGGTGAAAGCCAGTTTTGGGTTGAGGCTGAAATTATGAACGCAGATGGCAAAAAAATCGGTGAGCTTGATATTAGCAACACCGGTTCTTATGATAATGTCGATGAATATGTACAATATGACAGAGACTATTACAAAGACAGCAGTTCAATTACTTTAGGTGAAACTGTTTCTGCAGAATACGGAATTCTTGACGGTAGATATTTCACAAAAGATACTGCAAATTGGGTTGATTATAACTTCTATGGTTATTATTTAATTCCTGATGAAGCTGCTGATTATCGCAATGTCCGTGCTGAACTTGACATCAATGGTTATTATTACACAGATGTTGAATTCCCGATGGCTGATTTTGAAGCAATTTTAAGTTCAATTGTTATCAAATAATTAAATAGTTTTTATTCACCGTGACGGAGAAATCTGTCACGGTTTTTTCGTTTCTGCACTAAAGTACGATGATACAATGAAATAAGATGGGTATAATATTCTAAAAGGGGAGATTTACCGTGAAGATATATAATGAACAGGAAATCAGAAATGATTACCACAAGCTTACTGAAACATTAAGAGAAAAGAACATCTCAATCACAACTATGGAAAGTTGCACTTCGGGACAACTTGCATCTCTTATAACAGATACAGAAGGTGCATCGGGAATTATGAAAGGTGCTTTTGTCACATATAGTAATGAAGCAAAAATAATGCAGGGAGTACCGGAAGAAATTATTGATAAATATTCAGTTTATTCAAAAGAAACTGCTTGTGCTATGGCTGATGCTTGTCGTAAAACATACAATGCTGA